>NZ_LFEL01000007.1:0-180185 GCF_001037965.1 Bacillus sp. LL01
CGTTGAACAGTGATTTTACGATAAAGTTCTTTTCTTTTTTTGCGTAGTTTCTCGTATTTTTTTGAGTATATCCAAGTTTGCCTACCTTTTTTTATTGTTCCGTTTTCGTTGAAATTATTAGAATTTGTACTTCGTTTAGACCTATCCATTTTACGCTGAATTCGTTTTAGTTCTTTTTCGTTGGTTTTACATTCCGGTGCGAGTTCTTGCAGTTGGACCTTATCTTCGCTACATATCGCAATAGTAGACGTACCAATATCTATACCTACTCGTTTAGTTTCATCGTTAGAAATCTCACGATTTCTTTTCGTTGGTGGATAACCTTCTTGAATAAGTTGAACAAAGTAGCGAACTTTCCCGCGCACTTCACGTTTTAATATACGAACGTACTTCGTCTTATCCATTAAAGCTAAATGTGCATATTCATCGTTACGTTTCGGCGAAACAGACATAGAGAGCCAATTTTTGGGTCTAGGATTATTCTTTGTTGGTTTATCTCCCCAAAGAATGTTGCCATCTACAAACCTTAATCCCGTTTTATTTGATTTATTTTCAACTGAAATATCATCAATGGTTTTTTTAAAGTGACATTTTTTCGATTTCCTATAATGGAGTTTCTCCACCGCCTGAAATGCTCTTGTTGCAAGCTTTTGCGCTTCGAAACTTCCGATGTGTTCTTTGAACTTTTTTTGTACAGACTTCACAAAGTTATGTATTCCATATTCGGAAAAGCCATAATTTAGACGAATATCTGAAAGTTGACTATCACGTTCTTTAGACTTAGGTTCTTTAAGAAATTTACGATATTCTTTATCCGACTTTACCCCTTTGTGACGTTTTAGAGCTTCACCTAGGCAAGAATTATATACCGTTTTAGCAATTTTGAATTTCTTTTCCAAACGGTCTTGTTGCCAAGGTGGAATATGTAGAGGAAATTCAATGGTATAAGTTGGCTTCGTTTTTCTTGCCATAGGATTTTTACTCCTCTCTAGTTCCTTTTCTTTTGATTTTCAACGTATCGTTTAATAGTTTTGCTAGAAACATTACCAGCAGTGGACACGAAAAACGAACGTGTCCAAAGGCTAGGCAAGTGTTGAAGGTGAGGGAATTCATCTCTAAGTTTTTTTGATGTGTATCCTTTAATTTTCGCCATGATGTCCGACGGACTTAGTTTGGGTAGTGCGTTAAGAAACATATGTGCGTGGTCCTTGTCACATTCAATAGCAACAATTTGTATTTCCACCTCTTCACAGATCTCTTGCACCAATTCTTTAAAACGTTTTTCTACCTCCTCCACAAGAAAAATTTTCCTTCTATAACGAGGGCAAAAAAACGAAATGATAGTTTAATAACGAAACGGTTGTTTAAGTTCTTCTATATCCATTCATATATATAATTTTATCAGTTTAATAAATAAACTGCATGTGTAGATTAAAAAAGTAGCGAAATATTCAAATACTTGAAGTACCACAAACCTTCGGTTACCAGTGGCACTCGTATTTGACCTCACTACCATCCCACACCTGAAGGAGTGGGCTTTCCCGTTCGGAAAATCTGTAAAACAAAAAAAGACGCATAGAATATCAACCTGAAACAAGTTAATACCCAAACGCCTTTAACACTTTCATTCTCTACATTGATTCATAAAGCAGTTTCAACATTTCATCACCAGTGACATTTGCTTCTCCTCCACCTTGGACAAAACTTTCGCTTCCTCCACCTTTTCCATTAATAGCAGGCAGAACTTTTTGGGCGACAGCCTTCATATTCACTTCTGATTTGTTTCCACGAGCAGCTACAAAGGCCAATCTATCTTCATTTTCTACCACGAGAAAGACATTCGCATCTTCTACTTCCTGCGTAATATGCCGCGCCATGCTTTGCAGTTCTCCTATTGATCTATTAAGGAACACCGCTTTAATAACGGTCCGTCCATCTATCATCTTCAAATTTGACACAAGGGAAAATGCTTCATATTGAAGCATCCTATCTTTTGCTTCTTTCAATGCCTTTGCCTGCTCTATAAGTCTTGCAACCGCTTCGCCCATGTTTTGCTGCGGCGCATTCAATTGCATCGATAAATTAGAGATAACCTTCTGCTTTTCATGGAGCTGCTTTAGGACACGAGACCCGGCAACAAACGTGACACGGAGCATTTTTCTTTGCTTTTCTAACGAGAGAATTTTAAGAGTTGCCACTTCTCCTGTCGAATTCGGATGAGTCCCTCCACAACCGTTATAGTCGAAGTCTGGAATGATGACGAGACGGATATTCTCTAATACCGTCAGTTCTTTTCTTAATAGATAGTCCGAAAGCTCGTCTTTTGTCACCCATTTCGTTTCAATGTTTCGATTCTCAAGGATTATCTTGTTAACAAGTGCCTCCGCCTCCAGAACTTCTTGTTCCGTCAAATCAGTGGTATCAAGATCGATTGAGGATACTTCCTTTCCCAAGTGAAAGCTCTTGGTTTTATAGGAAAATAATTCCTCAAAGGCAGCCGAAAGCAGATGCTGCCCAGCATGTTGTTGCATGTGGTCATAGCGTCGTTCCCAATCGATCTCCCCCGTTATTTCCTCTGTCGTTTCCGGAAGTGGCCGCTCAAGATAATGCTTGATTTCCCCTCCGATCTCTTGAACTTCCAAAACCGTATGACCGTTCAGCGTCCCGGTGTCAAAGGGCTGTCCTCCGCCTTCTGGGTAAAAAGCGGTTTCCTCCAAAATGGCATACCATTTCCCTGAATCGTCCTGTGTCTGCTTTTTCAGGATGGTTTTAAATGCTCGTATGTAAGGGTCACGATAATATAATTTGTTTTCCATCTTCTTTTCACTCCTTCATCATTAAAAAGCACTATGGTAAACACCGCTGTTTATTTAACGAGATTCACATCATTTCGAATGAAAATGGAGTTTATCTTGTTATATAAAATACCCCTGTAGACTGTAGTGCAAGGCCTGAGACTCCGGCGGGAGGTAGCGGTAGACTTGAGACCCCTGAAGCGTTGTGAGGAGGCTCAAGCACCGCCCCGCGGAAAGCGAATACCTGGAACGAAAATCTACAGGAGTTAAGCAGATAAATCCTCTTTCCCCCATGGTAGCCTATTGAAAAAAACTGCGCTCAGAGTCATTTTCCACTCTGAACACAGCTTTCCACTTTACTTCATTCTCTTTTGCAAAATACCCCAGACTTCATCTTTACCTTGGCCAGTTTCAGAAGAAAATAGAATTACTTCATCTTCCTTTTCCATGCCTAGAGTTTCTCGTACAATCTTAAGGTGCTTCTGCCATTTGCCTTTTGGAATCTTGTCTGCTTTGGTTGCAATGACGATTACCGGTAGGTCGTAATGCTTCAAGTACTCATACATCGTTACGTCGTCTTTGGACGGTGGATGACGCAGGTCAACAATTTGTAGAACAGCACGGAGCTGGTTCCGGTTTGTCAAATAAACTTCCATCATTCTGCCCCATGCATCGCGCTCAGACTTTGGCACTTTCGCGAATCCGTAACCAGGAACATCCACAAAATGAAGCATTTCATTGATCAAATAAAAGTTCAATGTTTGTGTTTTTCCCGGTTTGGAAGATGTTCTAGCTAGGTTTTTGCGGTTAATCATCTTATTGATGAAAGATGATTTCCCCACATTGGAACGACCCGCTAACGCAAATTCAGGTAATTGCTCAGTTGGATATTGTTCTGGTTTAACGGCACTGATTACTATATCTGCTTGTGTTACTTTCATTTTTTCTCTCCTGCTAATGCGTGTTCTAACACTTGATCTAAATGTGATACTAAAACAAACGTTAAATCTTCTCGCACACTTTCTGGAATATCATCCAAATCTTTTTCGTTCTCTTTAGGTAGTATAACCTTTTTTAGGCCTGCGCGGTGAGCGCTGAGTGATTTTTCTTTTAATCCGCCAATTGGCAATACTCGTCCTCTTAAGGTGATTTCCCCTGTCATGCCCACGTCTCTTCGGACCGGTCTGCCAGTCAGTGCTGATATGAGCGCTGTAGCCATCGTGATTCCAGCTGACGGGCCGTCTTTAGGAACCGCGCCTTCTGGGACATGTATATGAATATCATTTTTCTCGTTAAAATCAGGGTCAATGTTCAGTTCCTTAGCACGTGATCGAATAAAACTGAACGCTGCGTGAGCGGACTCTTTCATCACATCCCCAAGCTTACCAGTCAACATCAGCTTACCTTTACCTGGAGATAAAGATACCTCAATGGATAGAGTATCTCCACCAACCGTTGTATAAGCAAGACCTGTTGCAACGCCAACCTGGTCTTCCACCTCTGCCTGTCCATATCGGAACTTCGGCTTGCCAAGGAAGTCTGCAAGGTTTTTATCCGTAATGACCACACGCTTTTTCTCACCGGATACGATAATCTTTGCAGCTTTTCTGCAAATAGAGGCAAGTTGTCTTTCCAAGCTACGCACGCCTGCTTCACGTGTGTGGTAGCGAATAATGGACATTAATGCTTCATCTCTTATCTGCAGCAGGTTTTTCTGAAGACCATGCTCCTTCGCCTGACGTGGCAGCAGGTGGTCTTTTCCGATATTTAGTTTTTCAATTTCCGTGTATCCGGCAATCGTAATGATTTCCATACGATCACGTAGCGGTCCAGGAATTGTCGCCAAGTTGTTCGCCGTTGCGATGAACATGACGTTTGATAGATCATATGGTTCTTCAATGTAATGATCACTGAAGTTGAAATTCTGTTCAGGGTCCAATACTTCCAGCAATGCGGATGATGGATCCCCCCTGAAGTCATTGGACATTTTGTCAATTTCATCCAACAGAAAAACTGGGTTAATAGTTCCACCTTTTTTCATGCCTTGAATGATGCGTCCCGGCATCGCACCAACATAGGTTCTGCGATGACCTCGGATTTCGGATTCATCCCTTACTCCACCAAGAGAGACTCGGACAAACTTACGATCCAGGGACTTCGCAATGGAACGAGCAAGGGAAGTTTTCCCCACACCTGGTGGTCCTGCTAAACAGAGAATCGGTCCTTTGAGCGACTTCGTCAACTGCTGAACAGCTAAATATTCGAGAACGCGTTCTTTGACTTTTTCCAATCCAAAATGGTCTTCATTCAGAATATCTTCCGCCCTGATAATGTCAAGCTGATCTTCTGTCGCTTCTTTCCATGGAAGGTTCAATAGCCAGTCAATATAATTTCTGATGACGGAGCTTTCAGCTGAACTGGATGGAATTTTTTCGTAGCGGTCGATTTCCTTCAATGCGGTTTTCTTCACATTTTCCGGCATCCCAATCTTTTCAAGTTTCTCTTTCAGGTCCTGGATTTCTCCGCCTTTTCCATCTTTATCCCCAAGCTCTTTCTGGATTGCCTTCATCTGTTCGCGCAGGTAGTATTCCTTTTGTGTTCGCTCCATGGAACGCTTCACACGCAAACCGATTTTCTTTTCCAGCTGCAGTACTTCTTTTTCATTGTTCACATGTTTGATAACCTTGTTCAGGCGCTCTTTGACATCTCTCGTTTCGAGGATATCCTGTTTTTCCTTCATGTTGACAGGTAAATGAGACGTAATGATATCAGCCATACGACCAGGCTCTACTATATCAACTACCGTATGATATGTTTCGATTGTCGTCTTTTTGGAGAGCTTTGTGTATGTATGAAAATATTCCAGCAAAGTTCTCATTAACGCTTCGTCTTCCGGGTCCTTCTCTTCCGTATCCGGATAAGTCAGAAGTTTGGCCTCCCAGTGCGTATCTTTTTCAATGAATTCTTCTATTTTTGCACGCTCCAGCCCTTCGACCAGAACACGTACCGTTCCATTAGGGAGTTTTAACATCTGTTTCACTTTTGTCAAAGTGCCCCATTCATATAGATCGTCTTTTGTTGGATTGTCCGTTCCCACTTCTTTCTGGGTAGAAAGAACGACAATATCATCTCCAAGCATCGCTTGTTCCAACGCTTCTATTGACTTTTCCCTTCCGACATCCAAATGTAAAACCATTGTCGGAAAAACCATCAGTCCTCTTAAAGGCAATAATGGAACATGATACTCCTTATTTGTTGCCATGGTAACACCCCCGTACGCTCTTCCTTTGTGTATCTTTGTACAATTCTATCCTAATTAAATTGCCCTGTCTAATCAAAGAGACAGTTTGGGTTGGAAAAGAGTTTTCTTTTACTATCTTTTACTAGTTTGTCTCAGTTAATAAGGAAACCGGTAGTAAAAATTTTACCTTTTTCGGGATGCAAGTGCAAAGGGAAAGTATTGCAATATGTAAACAGGCAGACCTTACATGGCCTGCCTATCCTTTACATGGATTCTGTTTTCGGAATACTGATCGGTGCCTGCAGGATATTTTCAAAGCTTGTTTCTGTAATTTTTTCTCTTACTAATGCAAGATCCAATACTTCCTGGAACTCTTTTACCGGAATCACTTCAATTCCATCAATTTCCTTTATAATCGATTGCATGTTATCAGCTGGGATGATCACTCGTTCGGCCCCTGCCTGCTTTGCGGCTTTAATTTTCGGAATCACCCCACCAATCGGTTTGACGGTTCCATGGATACTGATTTCCCCGGTCATCGCCACAAGATTGCTGACTGGAATCTTGAAAATAGCTGAATAAATTCCCGTTGCCATTGCAATCCCTGCGGAAGGCCCGTCAATCGGAATTCCACCAGGAAAATTCACATGGATATCATAATCTGCAGCAGGTACGCCAAGCTTTCTTAGAACAGTAATGACATTTTCAACTGAACCCTTAGCCATGCTTTTTCTGCGTATGGATTTTCCACCTTGGTTGCCTATGCTCTCTTCTTCCACGATTCCCGTGATGTTCACCGTTCCTTTTTTCTCTTCGGTCGGAATTGCCGTCACTTCTATTTCAAGGAGTGCACCTGAGTTCGGTCCGAATACCGCAAGACCGTTAACAAGTCCAGGCTGAGCTGCCTCTTTGATTTTGTTTTCATATTTTGGCGCCAGTTGACTGGAGTGGATTACCCATTCAATATCTGCCACATCTACCGTATCCCTGTCCTCTGTAATAGCCAGTCCACACGCAATCTGCATCATATTAACGACTTCGCGACCGTTTCTTGTGTAGGAGGCAAGCAGGCTTATACCCTCTTCCTCCACCAACATGTTAATTTTGGATGCAGCATTTCTTGCGACTGCTTCCAGTTCCTCCTGATCCAATTCACGGAAGAATACTTCCATACATCTCGAACGGATGGCAGGTGGAATTTCATTTGGTGTTCTTGTGGTTGCTCCAACAAGACGGAAGTCAGCAGGCAGGCCATTCTGAAATATATCATGAATATGTGTCGGGATTTGATTGTTCTCTTCACTGTAATACGCGCTATCTAAGTACACTTTCCGGTCTTCCAAGACTTTAAGTAATTTGTTCATTTGGATGGAATGAAGCTCACCGATTTCATCAATGAAAAGCATTCCCCCATGCGCATGCGTTACAGCACCTTGCTTCGGTTGAGGGATTCCCGCTTGTCCCATCGCCCCTGCACCTTGATAGATCGGGTCATGCACCGACCCGATTAACGGATCCGCAATCCCTCTCTCATCAAAACGAGCAGTGGTTGCATCCAATTCAATAAATACGGCAGAGCCTCTGAATGGTGATTTCGGATTCTTTTTCGCTTCTTCGAGAACAAGTCTTGCAGCTGCAGTCTTCCCTACTCCAGGCGGGCCATAGATGATGACATGCTGAGGGTTCGGTCCACATATGGCAGCTTTTAATGCCTTGATGCCATCTTCTTGTCCTACTATTTCTTTAAAGCTTGTAGGTCTTACTTTTTCAGCGAGTGGCTCTGACAATGAAATACTTCTCATCTTCCTTAATTGTTCCATTTCCTTTTTCGACTCTTTATCAATCGTCACTTTTTGCGTCCGTTGGTTCTTAAGTAGGTTCCAGAAATACAGACCAATGATGACCCCGAAGAAAAGCTGTATGAACAGTGCTATACCTGTGAAAGACATAGAAACCCTCCTGCATTCTTGATGTGATTATATGGTAGTATCTCCGTGAGATTGGGGAATAAACCAACAAAAAACATTTGGTTAAATTAGGCTCTTTTCGAAAAGATTGGAGGGTATAACATTATTTCTAAAATTGAGAAATATGAAACTTTTCTAGGTATTTCTTCGTAAAAATATAAAAAGAGGAGTAAACCTATGATAGAACTAACTTTCACCCTCCCTCTACTAAAACATTCTTCTAAACCAATTCCAATACTCGATTCAGCAGAAAACCAAGTTGCATCTATTAACCGAACATACAGAAAAAAGTGGGTAGAAATTGTTTCAAAGCTGCCGATCCCCATTTTATCGGAAGGTGTACAAGCTTTTTTCGAAAAAAAAGATTTAATGGGAGTTTCAAATATTGGAGAAGCGATAAAAGTAGAGGAGCGCACATTTAAGGAGAACCTTTTTAAGCCCAAATGGGATGTTCACTACACTAAAAGCCCAGGAGAAGAAAAAACCTATTTCTTTCAAGATGTTACTAAAATAAAAACCCATGGAAGGTTTATATACAAGAAAAATGACCGACATTTCACCCTCGAAAAAAACATATTGGACGGTACCACTTACATAAAAAAGGAAGGGATTCTACTAACTGAAATCACTAGGGGAAAATCTTTTCCAAGACCAACCTATACCATAAAATATCCAGAAGAATGTCCCATCTCCATACTTGAAATTGCTGTCCTTCATGTAATATGCCATTTTCAATTAAAGGATTGATATCAAACGAAAAGAGCACTCTCCCTTGAAGGAAAGTGCTCTTTATCGTTAATATTATGCTGAGGTCTTTTCGTCTTCTTTCAACTCAGACCCATCATCTAAAATCAATTTAGGTGCAACATTATCTGCAACTGTTTCTGCAGTTATCACACATTTCTTAATATCCTCACGGGAAGGAAGTTCATACATAACATCTAGCATGATTCCTTCAATGATGGATCTTAATCCACGTGCGCCAGTTTTTCTTTCGATCGCTTTTTTCGCAATCTCAGTTAGTGCGCCTTCCTCGAACTCAAGTTCCACATTATCAAGATCTAGCATCTTTTGATATTGCTTCACAAGTGCATTCTTAGGCTTAGTAAGGATTTCGATCAGGGCATCTTCATCAAGCGGCATTAAGCTCGCTGTCACTGGAAGACGACCAATGAACTCTGGAATTAATCCGAAACGAAGCAAATCTTCCGGTAACACTTTACCCAGTAATTCTTTTTGTTCCATTTCGTCAGCCTTCGTTTCAGAAGTACCGAAACCGATAACCTTCTTACCTAGACGGCGTTTGATGATTTGTTCGATACCATCAAATGCACCACCACAGATAAATAGAATATTTGTCGTATCAATCTGAATGAATTCTTGATGTGGGTGCTTACGTCCACCTTGAGGAGGGACGCTTGCCACTGTTCCTTCAAGAATTTTCAATAGTGCCTGTTGCACACCTTCACCTGAAACATCACGCGTAATGGACGGATTTTCCGATTTACGTGCCACCTTATCAATTTCATCGATGTAGATGATACCTTTTTCCGCTTTCTCCACATCATAGTCAGCCGCTTGGATAAGCTTCAATAGAATGTTTTCGACGTCTTCCCCAACATAACCAGCTTCAGTTAAAGAAGTCGCATCTGCAATCGCAAATGGAACATTCAATATTCTTGCAAGTGTTTGAGCAAGAAGGGTCTTACCGCTACCAGTCGGTCCGATCATGGCAATATTACTCTTCGCAAGCTCTACATCATCAATCTTACTATTGGAATTGATACGTTTGTAGTGGTTATAAACCGCTACGGATAAAGATTTTTTGGCAGACTCCTGGCCAATAACATATTCGTCTAAAATATCGCGAATTTCCTTCGGCTTCGGAACGTCCTTAAATTCTACTTCTTCCTCTGTCCCCAACTCTTCTTCTACGATTTCCGTACAAAGTTCAATACATTCATCACATATGTATACGCCTGGTCCAGCAACAAGTTTACGCACTTGATCCTGAGTTTTTCCACAGAAAGAACATTTTAATTGTCCTTTTTCGTCATTAAATTTAAACAAATTATTTCACCCCTTATCATTTCTCTCTTTTCCCATCCATCAGCTGGTATTCTAAAAATGAGAAAAACTGTTGCAGCTTCAAGCCTGCCATAGTCTCCAATTCCACATGTTTTATTAGTGGAACATCCTCATTAAAAAACGAATAGTTATGTACTGCATTTTACCACATTTTAGCCTAACATTTCTAACAATTATACTTTGGTTATGTATGGATATTTTAGAGAAAGAGTCCGTACTATTGTATCCATGATTTCGTTTTACTAACACAGCGATGAATGGAAATAGCGGAAATCTTTACTTGCCATACCTATAGAAACAGGCATGCCAAGTCTCAAAAAAGTCCCGGATGGTACAAAACAAGGCACGATCAAGTCGCGCCTTGTCTCTTATACTCTATTATGCAACATCTTTACTGTTTTCTACAAGGAAATCAATTGCTTTTCTAATTTTCAAATCTTCCTTAAGACCTTCTAAGCTTCCTAATGCTTGCTTAATTTGGTCAATAGACATATTGTACATGCCAGCCATTTTTTCGATTTCTTCGTTTGCTTCTTCATCCGTTACTTCGATGTTCTCAAGCTTGGAAATCGCTTCAAGCGTAAGGTTCATTTTCACACGCTTTTCTGCATCCTCTTTCATTTGAGTGCGAAGAGCTTCTTCGTCCTGACCAGAGAATTGAAAGTAAAGATCCATTGTCATACCTTGCATTTGAAGGCGTTGTTCGAATTCACGAACCATGCGATCTGTTTCTGTTTTCACCATAGCTTCAGGAACTTCCACTTCTGCATTAGCAGCAGCTTTGTCCACTAGCGTGTCGCGTAGGTGGTTGTCAGCTTCTGTTTTCTTCGCTTCTTCTAGGCGAGCTTTTGTTTTAGCTTTAAGCTCTTCAAGAGTTTCAACTTCTTCATCTACATCTTTAGCGAACTCATCGTCAAGTGCAGGAAGTTCTTTTGTTTTGATTTCGTGAACTGTCACTTTGAATACTGCAGGCTTACCAGCAAGCTCTTCAGCATGATACTCTTCAGGGAAAGAAACTTCCACTTCTTTCTCCGCTCCAGCTGCAAGACCTATCAATTGCTCTTCAAAGCCAGGGATGAAAGTGTTAGAACCGATTTCTAAAGAATAGTTCTCAGCTTTTCCACCTTCAAACGCTTCACCGTTTACGAATCCTTCGAAGTCCATTACAACTGTATCGCCGTTCTCAATAGTTCCTTCTTCTTTCACAACAAGTTCAGCTTGGCGCTCTTGAAGACCTGTTAAGTCAGCTTCTACATCTTCGTCAGTAACAATAGAATCCATGCGCTCAACTTCTAATCCTTTGTACTCGCCAAGTTTCACTTCAGGCTTCACGATCACTTTAGCAGTGAATACTAGCTTTTCGTTTTTAGCGATTGTATCGATATCGATTTCCGGTTGGTCAACCGGCTCGATTCCAGTTTCCACAACTGCGTTAGAGTATGCAGTAGGAAGAATGATATCAAGAGCATCCTGGTATAGGGATTCTACACCGAAACGTTGCTCGAACATTCCACGAGGAATTTTCCCTTTACGGAATCCTGGTACGTTTACTTTAGTTACTACTTTTTTGAATGCTGCGTCAAGACCCTTGTTAACAGTGTCAGCATCAACTTCAACCGTTAATACGCCTTGATTTCCTTCTAACTTTTCCCATTTAGCAGACATAATTTTCCCTCCAACATCTATTTTCAAATAAGACAATGAATCATACACCATCTAATCTGATGAACCACACGAGGTGGTTGTTGTTTTCAACATTTTGCTGCAAGTACACAGTCTTAAACACCCCTTTTACAAGAGGATTATCTAAAGACCTATATGGTATATACAGTTTACAACCCTTACATTATAACATAATCCCAGGTGAGTTCAACACATAGCCTCATAATCGCAAATATGAAAAATCTTCAAGCTTATTGATCTCCCGTACAATCGACTTTACTTCCATTTTGGAAACATCATATTCCTCTTCCAATTGCTCCATATCCAAACTTAAACCAAACAGATCCCCACCTGCACAATGCAGTCCTGCCGCCCACACTCTCGGCTTATCCGGTGTGAATGGAAGCGGATATTGTACTGTATGTAATCGAACGAGCATTTCTTTCAAGCTCTGAAAAAGAGTGGGATTATCACTTTCTACTTTATCTTCTAATATGGTAATGATTTTATTTAAAAATGAATCTTCTTCTCCACTCTGTAAGCTGCTTGGTATAATGGAAAGCTGCTGACCCAATTTCACTATTTCTATTTCTTTGTCCCAGCCCTGCTCTTTGAGAATGTGGAGTAGGAAGGTTTTTAATACCGGGTGTTTCAGTTCATCCATCAGGTATTTTTCAATTTCCGTTATGAGCGGCCGAATGTTTCGGTGCTTTAACAACTGAATTATCTCATACTGCTTCTGAAGAGAGCCTTCATGAAGCTGGACCATTTCATCGAAGTCGGAGTTCGGCTGCCCAAAGTCAGGTTCAAATTGCTCCGCATTCTCTTCTTCTGAAGGAAGCATTTTTCTCGCGAACTCCAAAAGCTGATAAAAGTTCTGGGCATACTGGGCGGGAAGCTTATCCTCCTCTAGGATTGCTTCAATGGTCGACTTGACCTCTCCGTATTCCTTTAACTGGATCAGAATGGTGATGTAGATTTGGAGCACATGAAAATAATCGCCTATATCCTCACGCAGCATTTTCTTGCAACGGTTCTTTGCTTCGGTAAGTTGTCCTAGTTCCATGTAGCATACAACCATCCCCAGCTCCACTTCTGCATAAGCATACTCTTTTTCTCGAGCCTGCTCAAAAAGCCCGAGTGCCTCCGAGAATTTTTTCTCTTTCATCGTCTGCATCGCTTTTTCCAGAAGCCTCTGTTTTAAATTTGGGAACTCAACTATCTTTTTCTCTTTTTTCATATGTATGTAGCCGCCCTATTTTTATAGTTGAAATATTTGAAACAAGTTTATCAATGTTTTTGGGGGAGCACAAGCGATAGGGGGAAGGGAGAATGTTAATAGGTCCGGTGTTTATACTCAAGAATTTCTTTTGACCTCAAAAGCCACTGCCTCAATACTAAACAAAAAACACCATGCAAGCATTTTTATCAGCACTCTTCTAGAAAGTGTTCATAAAAATGTACATGGTGTTACTTTAGGTAAATGGCGTCCCAGGAGGGATTCGAACCCCCGACACACGCCTTAGAAGGGCGTTGCTCTATCCAGCTGAGCTACTGGGACATTATAAGTTTTAAGGCTTGCTATGGTTATTCTGTACTACCGTCGTCCCGATTTTGCTGGAAAGTTAATTCGGGAAGTATTCAAAATCGGTACGCTGAAGCTTTTACAAGAAGCGTATTCGATCGTGCTCTATCCAGCTGAGCTACTGGGATAATATAAGAGTTAAGGCTTGCTCATTACAATGCAAGTTATGTATCTACCAGCCACTCTCGATAAGAAATATTTACTAATTATCTGCAGCGACAAGATTTATTATATGAGATACAGAAATTAAAGTCAACACTTTTTAAAAATTTTTCTCATATAATTTTCTCATCAAAATAGAGAGAGGAGAATCCCCTCTCCTGCTACTTCTCAAATGTATGGGAGGAAAGTTTCTCTCCCTTTTCATTATAGTAATGTACAAAATAACATGTATCGTTTGTATCAAGTATAGCATAGGTTTTATTTCGTGTCATACGGGGAAGTTCTATGCTACCAGGGTTAATAAAGAGGATTCCTTCCAGCAATTCCACACCAGCAATGTGTGAATGTCCGAAGCAGACAATATTCGCTTCCTTTTCTTCTGCTGCATATTTCAACGGCAGCAAGGAGGATTTGACTTGATATAGATGACCATGTGTTGCGAAAAGTCGATTGTTTGGAAATTCCTTGGTTAATTGTTGTGGATAATCATCATCAAAATCGCAGTTTCCTCTCACTGCATAAAAGCCCTTCATCTCATCACTCGCATATGGCATCTCAGAATCGCCACAATGAATGAAAAGATCTACTTCGTCTTGATGACGTGCTTTTATCTGCCTTAGTACCTCTGCGTGTCCATGATTGTCACTAACAATTAAAACTTTCATACTTCCACTCCTAGTTGTTGCGGGAGAGCAGCTCCCACTGATTGGTTAATTGACATATGGCGTTGGCTCTGTGGCTGATTTCACTTTTTTCTTCTTTAGAGAGTTGGGCCATTGTCTTCTGTTTTTCTTTCACATAGAAAATGGGATCATAGCCGAATCCGTTTTGCCCAGCAGGCTCAAAAGCGATAGTGCCCTCACACGTCCCACGAACGGTAAATTTTTCACCTTCTGGATCCACGACTGCCAATACACAGACAAAACGTGCCGATCGTTTTTCTTCTGGAACTTCCTGCAGTTTACTTAGTACCTTATGAATATTTTCACCATCATCTTTTCCCATACCCGCATAGCGTGCAGAGTACACACCTGGTTCTCCATTTAGTGCATCCACTTCCAAACCGGAATCGTCCGCAAGCACTATTTTCCCTAGATGAACTGAAACTGCCTCTGCCTTTAGTAGTGCATTTTCCTCAAAGGTGCTTCCCGTCTCCTCAACTTCAGGAATGTCAGGGAAATCTGCTAAAGACTTCACTTGAAATCCCTTTGGTTCTAAAATCACTTCAAAATCTTTCACTTTTCCTGGATTATTGGTTGCTATAATAATATCTGTCACGTTAGTTGACTCCTTTACTCTTTTCAATAATACTATCAGCCAAGTGACCCAATGCCTTTCTTTGGGCCTCGACCAGATGAAGGACTCCTTCTTCAGCTAGGTTCAATAGTTCATTTAGCTGTTTTCTTGAAAATGTCGCTTCTTCCCCGGTACCTTGCAGCTCCACCAAGTCTAAGGATCCCGTCATAATCACATTCATATCTACCATAGCGCTTGAATCTTCCATGTAGTTCAAATCGAGCAAAGGCTGCCCATTCTCCATTATTCCAACAGAGGTTGCTGCCAGAAAGTCTGTGACAGGAAGGCTTGTGATTTTCTTTGCCTCCACAAGTTTTTGAAAAGCAAGAACCATGGCAACATACGCTCCAGTGATTGATGCCGTTCTTGTTCCCCCGTCGGCCTGAATGACATCACAATCTATCCAAACTGTTTTTTCACCTATCTTCTCCAATTGAACAACCGAACGGAGCACACGTCCTATCAGTCGTTGGATTTCCATTGTTCTACCTGTTACCTTGCCTTTTGTAGACTCTCGCATGGTTCTTTTTTCTGTAGCCCGTGGAAGCATGGAATACTCTGCTGTAATCCAGCCCTTTCCTCCACCTCTCATAAAATGCGGTACCCTGTCTTCGATAGTTGCTGAACAAATAACTTTCGTATTTCCAACACAAATTAAAACCGAACCCTCGGGATGAGTGATATAGTCTGTCAATATTTCAATCGTTCTGATTTGATTTTGCTCTCTTCCATCTGCTCTGGACATTCTTAAAAGCTCCTTTTGTAGCCATATATTTAAGAGAAAGGCTCTGTTATACGCCGCTGTTGATTTCCGCACTGGGCTTCGCTTTCCGCGGGGTGCTTGTGGAGCCTCCTCGGCAAGCCTGCGGGGTCTCCCCTAAGCACTACCTCCCGCCGGAGTCTTCGCCCTGTGCTACAATCAACAGCTAAAATGTCTAAAATTTTCACAATCAAATTTAACAGTAAAAAAAGAAAGAAGAGGCAGTGTTTCACCTCTTCTTGTTTTCTATTATTAGTATATCAAATTTTACACATTAAAACCTGCCTGTGTTCACTTTTTCAGGACGCACCACAGGTTCCGAGATGTTCGTGCCATCCGTTGCCATCAGGTCGCCTTCCCCGTCCACCGTAATCGCAATGCTCTCAACGCCTGTCTGCTCGGTTAATGTAAGAACCAATGAATCAACAATCGACTTGGACACAATACGTCCTTCGAGACCGAGAATCGCCTCATTGAAATTCAATACAAGATTTCCATCTTCCATTACCGGTTCATCTAGAAGAGCGATTTCATTAGTTAAATCGTTCGTTAAGCCCGAGTTGTGGGATGGACCTTTAATAAGCGCCTCTACAATAGCCGAATACTTATCTTTCCCTTCCAGGCTCAATCGGGTAGTTACCGGTACATAGTACGGATCCCCATCATTGCTTTCTGCCATAAAATAAAGCGTCACGGCCCTTGAAGTCATTAGATCGACGGATTCTGCAGTGTCATAGTTGATTCCGTTTGCTCTGCTCACACCCTCGCCAATAGGTGTCTGATTGACAGGCATCACGGTCTGAACATGTCCGTTCACCATGATTTGCACTTTATCCACATTTTCAAATTGAGTCAAAGTCCATGTGATTGCTTGGAGAATTTTCTCTTCATCTGCAGCATCATAGTTCATGAATTCGTTGGAAAAGTCAGCAACAATTGTGCCGTCTTTCTTAAGGTTTACATCCACTTCCGTTCCAGCAGGTATTACTGCACGGAATCCATTTGGCAGCATCGCATCCACTGGTCCTCCCACAACTAAGTATTCCAATGCTTGTTTCGCCACTTCATTGGTTTTCGGAAGCTCCAGTGTTTGCGAAACCACATAGCCATTGCTATCAATTAAGTATATTTCCCCTTGTACGTTTTCAGATACAGTAGCCTCTTCCCCATCCGTTTCTTCCCCAGTAACATCACTGTCAGCACCATTTTCGTTTGCAGCATCATCTACATATGAGACATCTTGCGGAATTTCCTGCTCAGATCCTGCTTGCTCGTCACCTCCAAATAATCCACATCCGGATAAAAGCACGGAAGAAGCAAGCACTGCAGCAGCTGTCATTTTCACTTTTTTATGAGACATAGGTTTCCCTCCTAAGACGGTTTGTACTAATATATATACGAGCTATTCCTAAAAATAGACCGAGCTCTGGAAAAAGTTTTGTCCCATATTGGTTGCCGCCCACTGGAAAGCGAAGCGCCTGGAACGGAAATCAACAGAATTATATATATTCTTATCTTTACACAAAAAAACAGGGCGGGAAAATTCACCGCCCTGTTTTACTATTGGAATTCACTTGGTTCACACCTGTGATTCATTTATATCCCGATCGGATCCAACACAATCGTATTGACGTTCTCGATAGGCTGTTCAAAAAGCTTGCTTGCAATCTTCTCAAATAGCTCCTTAGAACCGGTTGTGTAAAATTGATGGTTTTCCGTTACCTGCTGTTTATTCAAAAGTTTTTTGAAATTGAGGATGGTACTTACCTCACGGGCAGTCTCATCACCAGAACAGATCAACTGAATATCCTTTCCCATCACTTCCTGGATGGTAGGCCGCAACAGAGGATAGTGGGTGCAACCCAGAATTAAAGTATCTATATTAGATCCTTTAAACAAGTGTAGAGTATCTTCGACGACAGCCTTGGCTCGCTCCCCTTCGAAATTCCCACTTTCTACTAACGGCACAAAGCTTGGACACGCCAGGCTTTCTACATGCACTTCATTGTTAATGGCTCTAAGGGCATTGGCATACGCACCGCTGTTGATGGTCCCCACTGTACCAATGACACCTACCTGATAATTTGATGTAACCTTTAACGCCGTTCTGGCACCAGGGTCCACAACCCCTATCACAGGAATGTCCAATTGCTCCCTTATCTCATCCAACACAACCGCAGTGGCTGTATTACAGGCAATAACAAGCATTTTTATATTATGGGTCAACAGATACCTTGTCATTTCCCAAGTATAAAGCCGCACCTCGTCAACAGGCCTTGGTCCATACGGACACCGAGCTGTGTCTCCTAAGTATATGATGCGCTCTTTCGGCAAC
Organism: Bacillus sp. LL01; assembly: GCF_001037965.1. Lineage (NCBI taxonomy): Bacteria > Bacillati > Bacillota > Bacilli > Caryophanales > Bacillaceae > Bacillus > Bacillus sp. LL01. The sequence goes on from NZ_LFEL01000007.1 coordinate 17,892, forward strand.
TGACGCATGATTTCTTTTGCAACCGTCAGGCCTCCTACTCCAGAATCAATAACTCCTATTGGTCTTAGCAACTAAATCCCTCATTCTTTCATTTCTAGATGTAATCGTGCTAAACACTTTTCTAACATGAAAATTTCATCTTTGGAATAGTTCTTTAGTATGTTTTGCAAATAGTCCTGACGTTTTTTCACCACTTCCGCGATAATACGTTCTCCTTCTACAAGAAGGTGAATACGTACAACACGTCGGTCGTTTGGATCTTTTACACGCTGGACGAGTTCATTCTTCTCCATACGGTCTACAAGGTCAGTAGTCGTACTGCACGCTAAATACATTTTCGTGGACAATTCACCGATGGTCATATCCCCACCTTCAAGCAACCATTGTAACGCAACGAATTGCGGAGGTGTGATGGTGTAATTGCTTAATATTTCGCGACCTTTCTGTTTCACCAAAGTCGCTATGTATCTTAATGATTTCTCTATATCTGCAACCAGTTGCGGATCCTGCAATACTGCTTCATTTTGATTCGTCATTCTCGACCCTCTTTCTTCCCTTTTTCTTTTTTATCTGAACATAAGGTGTCATGTAATCATTGTGTCTATTATGTTTATTTTCTTATGTTTTCATATAAAAAGCAAGATGTAAAGGCTTTTAAATATATTTACCCACATAGAAATACTTGGGTTTGAACGTTTTTTGGAGCTAGGAACTGTAAAACTTGTACATAAGATAATAAATAACCGACTACCACTCTTAACTGTATTGTTAGAAGATAGTCGGCAGGTTAAGTTAAAGCTCTAATTCTCCCATGCGAAGAAGCTCGACAACTGCTTGGGAACGCCCCTTTACTCCCAGCTTTTGCATAGCATTGGAAATGTGGTTCCGAACTGTCTTTTCACTGATAAACAACTCACCAGCAATTTCTTTCGTTGTTTTATCCTGAACTAACAGCTCAAATACTTCTCTTTCTCTTTTGGTAAGCAATGGCTTTGGTTGAAACTCTTTCTCCTTCAATAATTGTAACCCTCCTTGCCTTAGCCAGAGCTGAACTAGCGGATGGGTGTATATTTAGTCATGGTATAATATGTTAGAAGGCAGACGGGAGTTCCACGTAATTAGACGTATTTTCATTATTTTTTCATTGATTCTCTAGAAAGGAAGAGGTTTCGCTGCTCCTCGTTCCAAGCTTCACCTTTAGCGGTATGTTTATTCAGTTGGACCATACGTCCTCTCCCCACAAAATAAGGCTTCCCATTTCCTTTTCTACCAAGATAATGCAGGTCAACAGAAGAGGTTCCCACTTCATTCGTTTTTACACAGATCTCCAGTTCTTCCCCAAAGTAGACTTGTTGTAGAAAGTCACATTGTAAGTCTGCTACGACAGGGATGGTGTTGCTTCCTGCTTGTGTCCATTCTTGCATGAACCCTAGGCTTTTGAAGAATTCTATTCTAGCTTCCTCAAAATATACAAACGGCACCGTGTTATTCATATGACCGAACATGTCTGTTTCGGAAAATCTTACTTTGACTCCGTGACTGAATGAGAACTCATTCATCCATTGTTGCAGGTCTTCTATATAGGCTAACTTTTTCATGTTTATTCCTCCCTGAATTATCAAATCTCCTTGAAATGGATTGATAGATATCTAGCATAACTCCTGTTGACTTCCGTTCCAGATGTTCGCTTTCCGCGGGGCGGTGCTTGAGCCTCCTCACTTTGTTGCGGGGTCTCAAGTCTACCGCTACCTCCCGCCGGAGTCTCACATCTTGCACTTCAGTCACCAGGGGGACTTTTTTTAAAATAATAAATTTTTTCAAAGATTGAATGTATTCTCCTTGTTGATTGTAGTGGAAGACGCGAAACTCCCGCGGGAGGAAGGGACAAGGGAGACCCCGCAGGCTTGTCGCGGAGGCTCCCGGACCGCCCGCAGGAAAGCGAAGCGCCTGGAACGGAAATCAACCGTTTTCTATTTTCACACTTGAATTTTTGTAAAAAAACGCCTCTTTTCAGCAAAGAGGCGTTCTGTAAGTTGTTTATTAGCCCTGGTCGGAACCAAAGAAGCTTCTGAACATCTGAACCGTCGTGTCGCGGTTAAGCGCTGCGATGGAAGTAGTCAAAGGGATACCTTTAGGGCAGGACTGCACACAGTTTTGTGAGTTACCACAGTTTGCAAGGCCTCCGTCTCCCATGATCGCTTCAAGACGCTCGGATTTGTTCATTTCCCCGGTTGGATGTGCATTGAATAGTCGCACTTGGGAAAGTGGTGCAGGACCGATGAATTCTGATTTGCTGTTAACGTTAGGACAAGCTTCCAAACATACTCCGCAAGTCATACATTTGGAAAGTTCATATGCCCATTGACGCTTTTTCTCCGGCATACGAGGACCAGGTCCAAGATCATAAGTGCCATCGATCGGAATCCATGCTTTCACCTTTTTCAAGGAGTCGAACATGCGACTTCTATCGACTTGAAGGTCACGTACAACCGGGAAAGTACTCATCGGCTCAAGTACGATAGGCTGCTCCAATTGGTCAACAAGCGCCGTACAGGATTGTCTCGGCTTGCCGTTGATTACCATGGAACAAGCTCCACATACTTCTTCCAAACAGTTCATATCCCAGTTTACAGGAGTCGTCTCTTTCCCTTCATTATTAACAGGGTTACGACGAACTTCCATAAGTGCAGAGATTACGTTCATGTTCGGGCGGTAAGCCAATTCGAATGTTTCATAATAAGGGGTTCCCTCAGGACCGTCCTGACGCTTCACTTTAAACGTTACAGTTTTTGCTTGTTCAGCCATCATTCTTTACCCCCTTTTTTCTTAGAGTAGTCACGCTTACGTGGCGAGATTAAGCTAACATCTACCTCTTCATAGGAGAATTCAGGTGCAGATTTAGGACCTGTGAATTTCGCCATTGTAGTTTTTAGGAATTCCTCATCATTACGCTCCGGGAAGTCCGGTTTGTAATGTGCTCCACGACTCTCATTACGGTTGTATGCGCCGATTGTGATAACACGAGCCAATTGAAGCATGTGATGCAGCTGACGGGTGAACGCCGCTCCTTGATTGCTCCATTTCGCTGTATCATGGATATTGATATTGTCATAACGCTCGAGAAGCTCCTGAATTTTTTCATCCGTCTGCTTCAGCTTGTCATTGTAGCGAACAACTGTTACGTTGTCTGTCATCCACTCACCAAGCTCTTTATGAAGCACATAAGCATTCTCTGTGCCGTTCATTGTCATAATCTTGTTCCACTTTGCTTCTTCTTCTTTTACATAACGGTCGAAAAGGGAGGAAGAAAGGGAATCCGTAGATTTTTCCAATCCGTTCATGTATTCTACCGCTTTTGGACCTGCAACCATACCACCGTAGATTGCGGATAGTAGGGAGTTGGCTCCAAGACGGTTCGCACCATGCTGAGAATAATCACATTCACCTGCAGCAAATAGTCCAGGAATGTTTGTCATCTGGTCATAATCCACCCAGATTCCACCCATGGAATAATGAACAGCAGGGAAGATTTTCATTGGTACTTTACGTGGATCGTCACCCATGAATTTTTCATAGATTTCGATGATTCCACCAAGTTTGACATCCAATTCTTTTGGATCCTTATGGGAAAGATCCAAATACACCATGTTCTCACCGTTAACACCAAGTTTCTGGTTAACACACACGTCAAAAATCTCACGAGTTGCGATATCACGAGGAACCAGGTTTCCGTAAGCTGGGTATTTTTCCTCAAGGAAGTACCACGGCTTACCGTCTTTATATGTCCAAACACGTCCACCTTCACCACGAGCAGATTCACTCATAAGACGAAGCTTATCATCTCCAGGTATTGCTGTCGGGTGAATCTGGATGAACTCACCATTCGCATAGTAGGCACCTTGCTGATATACGATCGATGCTGCTGAACCAGTATTGATGACAGAGTTTGTAGATTTACCGAAAATAATACCAGGACCACCAGTCGCCATGATAACTGCGTCTGCAGGGAATGATACGATTTCCATGCTAGTAAGGTTTTGTGCGACAACCCCGCGGCAGATGCCCTCGTCGTCGATAACAGAACCTAAGAATTCCCAACCTTCATACTTTGTAACAAGACCGGAAACTTCAAAGCGGCGAACCTGCTCGTCCAATGCGTATAATAACTGTTGACCTGTTGTTGCACCAGCGAATGCTGTACGGTGATGCTGCGTTCCACCAAAGCGTCGGAAGTCCAATAATCCCTCTGGAGTACGATTGAACATAACTCCCATACGGTCCAATAGATGGATGATTCCTGGCGCCGCATCACACATCGCTTTAACAGGTGGCTGGTTTGCTAAGAAATCTCCACCATATACGGAATCGTCAAAGTGTTCCCAAGGAGAATCCCCTTCTCCTTTAGTGTTTACTGCCCCGTTTATTCCACCCTGGGCACAAACTGAGTGAGAACGTTTAACCGGTACTAATGAAAATAGATCAACTGGTACACCGGCTTCAGCGACTTTGATGGTTGCCATCAAGCCTGCTAATCCACCGCCGACCACGATAACTTTTTTACTCATATGTAACTCACTCCTTAATAGTTGCTAATTAGACGAATGCTAGGATTGCACGTACCCCTACGAAAGACAATGCAAAGAAAATACCGATAGTTACGTAGGTTGCAATAAGTTGAGAACGAGGAGTTACTGTAATTCCCCAGCTTACACAGAAAGACCAAAGTCCATTTGCAAAATGGAAGATTGTTGCAACTACACCAACAATGTAGAACCAGAACATAAACGGGCTAGACAAGATGTCTGCCATCATGTTGTAGTTAACGTCCGCTCCAAGTGCTGCTGCAATTCTCGTTTCCCATACATGCCATACGATAAAAATTAATGTAACGATTCCTGTAAAGCGCTGAAGCATAAACATCCAGTTACGAACAAATCCATAGTTGCTTACATTGTTTTTTGCTGTAAAAGCAATATATAAGCCATAGATAGCATGGAAAAGGATCGGAAGAAAGATTACAAAAATTTCTAGCGCATAACGGAACGGCAGGCTCTCCATAAAGTGTGCCGCTTTGTTAAAAGATTCTGGTCCTTTTGTAGCAAAGTGGTTTATAACCAAATGCTGAATCAAGAAGAGACCAACAGGAATGACTCCTAGTAATGAGTGGAGTCTACGAAGTAAAAATTCACGTTCTGTTGCCATCACTTAACCCCCTTTTTCAGATAAGAAAATAGATTAGATGTTTTGTAAGTTCTGCTTTTCACTATCTATTATAGTAGAAAATCATGGAACTCCCCATCTCGTTTTTGAAACTTTCAATAAAATGAAAGCCTTTGCAGATATATCGACAAATATGTGACATATTTATTTTACTCCCCTATATGTGTAGCGTCAAGAAAACGCGAACAAAAATTGAACTTTTAAAAAAACTCTAAATAACAATTCAATTATCAGAAAAATATAAAAATATATTAGTAGAATAAAATCCTCCATACGTTACATTTATTAAAGGGCCAGGATGGTATATAATGAACATAGAGAAAGAGGGGAATTAAATGACAGAATCAAATAACCAACAACAAGTGATCGACACACAAATCCAAGTCCCTATCTTTGGGTACGAATTGATTCGTGACATGCTCCTTCCTAATCTATTGGGGAAAGACCACACCCAGATCATCTACTGGGCTGGAAAACAGCTGGCACGCAAATTCACTATTGATATCCAAGAGGAAATTGTCCAGTTCTTCAGAGAAGCTGGGTGGGGAGAGCTTGAACTGATAGAACAGAGCAAATATGAGGTAAAATACCTCATTCGCGGTGAAATGGTTCAGCGCCGTCTAGAGCTAAACAAAGACGCAACCTTCCAACTTGAAGCAGGATTCCTAGCCGAACAGATACAACGTCAAAAAGGGAAAACTGCAGAAGCGATTGAAGAGCAGAAAAAACGAAAAGAGATTACAATTACAGTACAGTGGGATAAGTGATGTCATTTTGTTGCTGCCTCCAGGGTGGTTAGCGGGCAGCAAGCTACCGAGTGCACTTCCAGGTGGATTCGTGCGGGCTTGGCTTCTGACTACCTTACGGGTGGCAACCTAATGATGGTTAATTTTCCCGCTTGCTAATTTGATAATAGTTGATGTCCGATTGCCCTGTTGGGGTGGTCGGCTTTTTTTAGGGGATTTTGGGAGTAGTGTGGGATGTACTTAGGGGAGGGGGATGGGGGATTTTGTGTTTTTTTGTCGGACGGCTCGTATTTTGGTGAGTTCGGCTCGTATATTCTTTTAACGGAAAGAATCTTAATGAGTTAGGCTCGTATGTTGGTCAGTTCGGCTCGTATGTTGGTCAGTTCGGCTCGTATTTCTATCTAACGGAAAGTAAATGCGCACTAGCACTCCCCACACCCCACATAAAAGCACCCTCTTCACTTAGAAAAGGGCACTTCACAAACAAAACTACTATTCTCTTAGCTTAATACTCTCTCAACAGACTCTTCGCCTAGCTTAAATGCCACATGCAACGCCTCCACCGCACGAACCATCTCGGCAACATCGACTACTGTGGAAACTTTGATCTCAGAAGTGCTCACCATTTTCACATGGATTCCTTCTGTAGCAAGCACCTGGAACATTTCGGCTGCTACCCCAGGATTGGAAACCATACCAGAGCCCACGATGGATACTTTCGCCAGACCGCTTTCCTGCTCGATGGCTGTAAACCCTAAACGGCCTTGGTGCTGTTCCAATACTTCAATAGTATCTTTCACGTCCACTGTTTTGACAGAGAAAGAAATATTAGTTGTATCTTTATCCATACTTGTTTGGATGATGATATCGACGTTCAAGCTGTGCTGAGCCAGTGTTGTAAAGATTGTGGATAATGTATGTAGCTCATTTGGCAGTCCACAAACGGTGATACGGGTGATTTGGTCTTCGAATGCAATTCCTCTGACAACTAGATTTTTTTCCATGGATACTTCCTCCTCAATAATCGTTCCTTCTTCCTCTTCCATACTGGATCGCACAACAAGCTGCACTCCATAATTTTTTGCAAATTCTACCGCGCGCGGGTGGAGTACACCTGCTCCTAGGTTTGCCAGTTCTAACATTTCATCATATGCAATAGCAGCAAGCTTTCTGGCTTCTTTTACAAAACGTGGGTCTGTTGTGTAAACACCAGTAACATCTGTATAAATGTCGCACTTCTTCGCGCTTAGTGCAGCAGCCAATGCTACCGCAGTAGTATCCGACCCACCGCGTCCAAGTGTTGTGATTTCGTTGTTAGCCGTAATCCCTTGGAAACCGGCAACGATGACGATTTTTCCTGAATCCAAATGGCTTTTTAGAAAGCCTGTTTCAATATGAGTGATTCTTGCGTTTCCATGTACCGGCTCTGTCCGGATTCCCGCCTGCCAGCCTGTTAGGGAAACTGCTTCATGCCCTCTTACCTGCAATGCCATTGCAAGCAAAGAGATCGTAATCTGCTCGCCAGTTGTCAGAAGCATATCCATGTCCCGTTTGCTTGGATGCGGATTAATCGCATTCGCTAATTTTAACAACTCATCTGTCGTTTTTCCCATAGCCGAAACCACGACCACCACTTTATGTCCGTTTTCCACTTCACTGATGACCCGACGTGCCACGTGCTGAATTCTTTCCACAGAGCCCACTGATGTTCCTCCGAATTTTTGTACAACAATCGTTGACATGTGCACCATTCCCTTTTCATTGATTAATTTCATCATAATGTTAGATAGCTCTCAGTACGCATTTTGCCATAGCAGCATTGTGAGGATATAAAAAAACAGCAATGAGCTAATGTCTCATTGCTGTGATTGGTCAAATTAAGAATCCGTTCACGCGGTGAGATAGCTCTCCAGGCAGCACAAAGACAACCTGACAGTCCTACATTTCTTAAACGCAGAACCAGTAAAAAAAAGAAAAAGAGACTTTTTTTTACTTCGGCGATCCTCCCCTTTCCGTAATCATCTCGGAAGCTCTATCTTCTCCGATTACATACTTTTGAAGTTCGCACCTCTATCATCACTTCATCGATTTGAAGTGGCACATTATGAAATTAATAGTGATTATATCAGACAATAAGAATCCTTACAACACCTATTCACGAAGTTTTTTAAAAATTTCTTCAGCTATCGCCTTAGGTATTTTTGCAGCCTGTATTTCTTCCACAGTCGCCTCTTTCATCTTTGCAACGGAACCGAAGTGCTTCATCAATGCTTTTTTCCTTGTTGCACCGACGCCTGTGATTTCATCCAGTATGGATTGGAAAACACTTTTACTTCTGATCTGACGGTGGAACGTTATCGCGAATCTATGAACCTCATCCTGTATCCGTTGGAGCAAGTAGAACTCCTGACTCGTTCTTTCTAGCGGTACGATCACCGCATCCTCCCCTGCAAGGAGGTTGCTTGTTCTATGTTTGTCGTCTTTAGCAAGTCCGACGATCGGGATAAACAAATCCAGTTCATTTTCAAGAACATCCCTTACTGCACTCATATGGCCCTTTGCACCATCAATGACTATCAGGTCAGGCAGTGGCAGCGATTCCTTAAGCACTCGGGTGTACCGTCTTCTGACCACTTCCCTCATGGATTCATAGTCATCAGGACCTTGGACACTTTTTGTTTTATACTTTCGATACTCCCTCTTTTCCGGTTTGCCATCAATGAAGACCACCATGGCAGAAACCGGATCAGTCCCCTGGATATTGGAGTTATCAAACGCCTCGATACGGTGAGGGGTTATGATGCCAAGAATCTCTCCGAGGTTTTCGACCGCTTTGATGGTCCTGCTTTCATCCCGCTCTATCAGAGAAAATTTCTCTCCTAACGCGACCTTTGCATTCTTGTTAGCCAAGTCCACAAGCTGCTTCTTTTTCCCCCGTTGTGGCTGTAGCACATTGGTTTGAAGAAGCTGTTGTGCAACGGGCAGGTCGATCTTACTCGGAAGCATCACTTCTTTTGGAACAAAGTGATTCTGCTTGGAATAGAACTGCCCGAGGAACGTGAGGAAATCCTCTTCCGCCTCGTTGTAAATAGGGAATAGGGACACGTCACGCTCAATCAGTTTCCCCTGACGGATGAAAAAGACCTGAACGCACATCCACCCTTTGTCGAAGGCGTATCCAAATACATCTCGGTCGACGAAGTCGTTCATCTCCATTTTCTGTTTTTCCATCGTCGCTTCGATATTGATGATCTGATCCCTGAATTCCTGTGCCCTTTCAAACTCTAGGTTCTCTGATGCTTTCATCATCTTTTCGGTTAGTTCACTTTTGACTTCCTTATAACCACCGTTCAGGAACCGTACAATTCCATCGACCATTTCCTTGTTCGTTTCTTCCGATACATGTTCCACACAAGGAGCCAGACATTGTCCCATGTGATAGTAAAGGCAGACACGGTCAGGCAGTGTCATACACTTTCTGAGGGGATAGACCCGATCGAGCAGTTTTTTTGTTTCATTTGCAGCCTGGACATTCGGGTATGGACCGAAGTATTTTCCTTTATCCTTCTGGACTTTACGCGTTATCAGAAGACGTGGGTGCTTCTCCGCTGTTATTTTGATGAAGGGATAACGCTTGTCATCTTTCAACATGACATTATATTTTGGGTTATGTTTTTTAATTAGATTCAGCTCAAGTATCAGTGCTTCGATATTTGATGACGTAACAATATATTCAAAATCAACTATCTCATTTACGAGCCTTAGCGTTTTACCGTCATGGCTTCCGGTAAAATAAGAACGGACTCGATTTTTCAGCACCTTCGCCTTTCCAACATAGATAATGGTTCCTTGGCGATCTTTCATCAGATAGCATCCCGGTTGGTCGGGCAAGATAGCTAATTTTTCTTTTAATGATTCGTTCAATGGTTCTTCCTCCCAACCAAAGATTTTATGTACGTTTCCATTATACCTTGTTTCGTACGTATGTTCCATTTGTAGGTTTTAGGGTAGTTGAAGTGGGTGCTTGCAGGATCGTATTCCCGGTGGAGGTGGATTGTTTGTGAGATCCCTGTTTTCTTGATATATCCCGAGTTTTCTCGATATATTTCCAATTTTATTGATATATCCAAAGTTTTCTCGATATATTCTCAGGTTTCTTGATAAAAGTCCCTCAGCAATTCTACATCTGGCCCAAAAAACAAAAAGCCCGGTCAAAGGACCAGGCTTTCAGCAAAAACGCATTAAGCGTGCTTGTTTAATAGTTCAGCCAAAGCTTCTTTCGGTTGGAAACCTACTGCTTTGTCTACTACTTCACCGTTTTTGATAACAAGTAAAGTCGGGATGCTCATAACGCCGAATTTACCGGCAGTTTCTTGGTTCTCATCCACATCAACTTTTACTATTTTTACTTTGTCGCCCATATCTTGATCTAGTTCCTCAAGAACTGGAGCGATCATTTTACAAGGTCCGCACCATGGAGCCCAGAAATCAGCTAAAACTAGACCGTCGCTAGTTTCTTGTGTAAAGTTTTGGTCAGTTGCATTTGTAATTGCCATAATAAATTCCTCCTAAGCCTTTTATCTCACAGTTAACAATATATGCTGTTAATGTGTTCTCTGACAGATGGAAAATCTTTCAGAGTTTTACTATAGCTAAAGTATAGCATTTACCACATAGTGACGCTAATTATTTGCTTCGTTATAGGTTTACCCAATTTCAGGGTTTTTATTTAATAGGGGAGATACATAAAACACCGCTGGTAATTTCCGCAAATGGCTTCGCTTTCCGGGGGGCGACCTTGAGCCTCCTCGCTGCGCTTGGGGGTCTCAAGATTGTCGTTCTCCCCCGCTGGAGTCTTCGCCTTTTGCTCCAATCACCAGCTACGTTATCCCTTATTCAACACACCAAAACAGCCAAGCACCCAAAAGCGCCTGGCTGTCTGTAAAAGATACCTTAGTTTGTCACCAACAGCTTCTTGAATTCAGCCGTAAGCATCGGTACTACTTCAAATAGGTCACCGACGATACCATAGTCAGCTACTTTGAAAATGTTTGCTTCCGGATCTTTATTGATCGCAACGATTACTTTGGAGTTGGACATACCAGCTAGATGCTGAATGGCTCCGGATATACCGCATGCAATGTAAAGGTCAGGAGTTACCACTTTACCTGTTTGACCGATTTGTAAGGAGTAATCGCAATAGTCTGCGTCACACGCACCACGGGAAGCACCGACCGCCGCTCCAAGAACATCCGCCAATTCTTTTAATGGCTCGAATCCATCTGTGGATTTCACACCACGTCCTCCAGCCACTACAACTTTTGCCTCAGAAAGATCCACACCTTCCGTTGCTTTTCGAACCACTTCTTTAATGATCGTGCGAAGGTCTTTTACATCAACATCAAGTGAAGACACATCGCCAGTACGAGCATCATCTTTTTCAAGGGATGCGATGTTGTTTGGACGAATAGTTGCAAAGATTGCTCCGTCTGTCACGATTTTCTTTTCGAATGCTTTACCGGAATAGATCGGTCTTGTGAATACAAGGTTTCCACCAACCTCTTCCACTTCTGTAGCATCCGAGATCAATCCGGAATTCAGTTTGGAAGCCAACTTAGGTGATAGATCTTTCCCTAAAGCTGTGTGACCAAAAATGATTCCTTCTGGATTTTCCGAGTCGATTACTGCCATTAATGCCTGGGAGTACCCATCGGATGTGTACGCTTTCAAATTTGCGTGCTCTATTGTAATTACGCGGTCTGCTCCGTAAGCGATTAATTCCTGGGCAAGCGAACCTACACTTTCCCCTACCAGTACAGTGACAACCTCGCCACCCTCTGCTACTGTTTTCCCTGCAGCAATTGCCTCAAACGAAACATTACGCAATGCGGAATCACGTACTTCTGCTAATGTTAATACTTTTCTTGCCATGTTTGTCTCCTCCTGTCCATGTATCTATCTATGAGAATCTTTCGTGCGTCGCTGTTTGATTTCCGCAGCTGGCTTCGCTTTCCGCGGGGCACTTGTGGAGCCTCCTCAGGCTCTTGGAGGCCACTGAAAAAGTACTGAATTTTAGTTCTTGGGTAAACACCGCTGTTGATTTACACAAATAGCTTCGCTTTCCGCGGGGCGACCTTGAGCCTCCTCGGGCTGCGCCCTGCGGGGTCTCAAGATTGTCGCTACTCCCCTGCAGGAGTCTACGCTATTTGCTCCAATCTACAGCTAGAAACCATTAAACAATTCGTTTTCATTTTTTCAGTGCCCTCAGGCTCTCGCGGGGTCTCCCCTAAGCGCTACCTCCCGCCGGAGTCTACGCCATCTGCTCCAATCAAACGCTAAATGTCCTCTTTGTAGTATTAGATTACTTTCGCTTCGTTTCTTAATGCGGAAACCAATTCTTTTACTTGAGCATCAAGTTCCCCTTGAAGCACACGACCAGCTTCTTTTTTCGGTGGAAGGTAAATTTCAAGCGTTTTTGTTTTTGCCTCGACATCGTCCTCATCAAGATCTAGGTCATCTAGTTCCAATTCTTCAAGAGGCTTTTTCTTCGCCTTCATGATTCCCGGAAGAGATGGATAACGAGGGTCATTTAATCCCTGTTGTGCTGTAACAAGCAACGGTAGGGATGTTTCAATGACTTCGGAATCACCTTCGACGTCGCGAACGATTGTAGCCGTTTCTCCGTTGATTTCTAGCTTAGTGATAGTTGTAACATAAGGAATATCCAATAATTCCGCTACGCGAGGTCCAACCTGTCCGGATCCACCGTCAATAGCTACGTTACCGCCGATGATCAGGTCAGCATCCTTGTCTTTCAAGAACTCAGCTAGAATTTTCGCCGTTGTAAATTGGTCGCCGTTTTCGACATCATCTTCTGTATTGATCAATACCGCTTTGTCAGCACCCATCGCAAGCGCCGTACGAAGCTCTTTTTCCGCTTCCTCTGTACCTACTGTCACGACTGTGACTTCTCCGCCATGAGCGTCTCTTACTTGGATTGCTTCCTCCACTGCATACTCATCGTAAGGGTTGATTATGAATTCTGCACCATCTTCATTTATGCTGCCATTTGACACCGTAAGTCTTTCCTCTGTATCAAATGTTCTTTTTAATAAAACAAAAATATTCATCACAGTACCTCCTGTTTAAACATTATTTTTATTAGTAATTTTCTGATTTTATATTATAAAAAAAATTACTTCCCTTTGAATTCAGGAGCTCTTTTTTCCATAAACGCTGTGATTCCTTCTTTACCATCTTCTGAAGTGAAGACCTTACCGAATAGTTGTGCTTCTTTTTCTACCCCTTGGTAAAATTCTTCATGTTTAACATAGCGGGACAGCTCAATCACCGAAGCAACAGAGATAGGTCCTTTTTGTGCAATCTTTTTCGCCATCTTCAAAGCTTCTTCCATTAAAGCTTCTTCATCGACGGCTTTATTCGCAAGCCCCCATTGAACAGCTTCTTCGCCAGTCAATGTATCACTTGTAAATAACATTTCAAACGCTTTTGCCGAGCCAACAAGTTTAGGTAGACGTTGCGTTCCAGCAAAACCTGGAATCAGCCCCAATTGCAATTCCGGCAAGCCAAGCTTTGCCGTTTTCGTTACCAATCGGATATGGCAACCCATTGCAAGCTCAAGTCCTCCGCCCAAAGCGGCACCATGGATGGCAGCAATGATAGGTTTAGAAAAGTTTTCCATTCTCTCAAAAAGATCCTGGCCGAACTTTGCCAGCTGAGCGAACTCTTCACCGGTTTCCACCGTGGTGAATTCTTTAATATCAGCACCTGCAGAGAAGAATCTTCCTTCTCCATGAAGTATGACCACCCTTACGTCCTCTTGCTTCTCCAGGTCATCCATCAATGATGAAAGCTCTTTCAAAACTGCGGATGACAAAGCATTTGCCGGTGCTTTGTTGATGGTGATAAATGCAATTCGATTTTCTACTTTCATTTGCAAGAATTCCATTAAAAATCCCTCCTTATTGGCTTTTAAGTTTGACCGTTCCTTTTCGCTGCAAACTCTCATTACTTTAACTTATCATATAAGCAACAAACTTTGAGAAACGGCCATATGTAAAGCGCAGAGCTACTTAAGGTGTAGCTCCAAACCCTCTGATCAATAGATCATGCACTCTGGGTGCGATGGAAGCCAGGTCGTACTTCTGATCATTCATTACCCAAGTGGTCACTGTTTCATCTATCGTACCGAACACCATTTGTCTTGCAAGTCGGACATCCAAGTCTGCTCGAAGTTCACCATTCTTGGTACCTGCCAGCAGAATTTCATCCACAACATGTAAATACCCTTTCAACACCTCGTTAATCTTCAAACGGAGCTCTAGGTTGGATTGTCTTAACTCCAATTGCGTTACAATTGCCAGATGATGATCAGCAGCAAGCATGGAAAAATGTTTTTCTATCAACGTTAATAATTTCTCCGTTGATGTCGATTTTCCTGCAATTTCTTGACGAATCTTTTCGACGAAGAGTCCCATTTTTTCTTGGAAAAGAGAAATCAGGATGTCTTCTTTATTTTTAAAATATAAATAGATGGTACCGTCCGCAACTCCCGCCTGTTTGGCAATCTTGGAAACTTGTGCGTGATGGTAGCCGTTTTCGGCTATGACAATAACTGCTGCATCTATTATTTGTTTGTATTTAGGCTTTTGTTGTTTCAACCTATTCGCTCCTTTTGAGAAAATGAATGAATAATCATTCATATTTTCATGATACTGCACCGTGAATGAACTGTCAATCATTATCTTATCATAGTTTTCGTACAAAACACTACTCTTTTTCAGCTTAGTATTCTGGGAAAGTCTCTGATGATTTCCGTTCCGGGTGTTCGCTTTCCGCAGGGCGGTGCTTGAGCCTCCTTACTTCGATTCAGGGTGGGCTAAAAATGAAGAGAGAGGGGCTCCTCTCAGCGCCCTCTCCATATCAGATATCATCACTTTGCGATCTTCTGTTTCTCTTCTTCCACCAATGCTCTTCTGAGGATTTTCCCTACAGCAGTCTTTGGTAATTCATCTCTGAACTCATAGAGTCTCGGAACCTTGTAGGCGGCGAGATGCTTGCGGGTATATGCATCCAGTTCTTCTTCAGTCAGAGTGGCCCCCGCCTTCTTCACGATATACGCTTTCACTGTCTCACCGCGATATGCATCCGGTACACCTGCAACTACAACCTCCTGGATCTGTTCATGCTCATATAGCACTTCCTCTATTTCACGAGGGTAGATGTTAAATCCACCAGCTATGATCATGTCTTTCTTACGGTCCACCACATAAAAATACCCTCTTTCGTCCATATAGCCAAGGTCACCAGTCAATAACCAACCATCTTTAAGGACTGCTTCCGTTTCCTCTTTTCGGTTCCAGTAGCCTTTCATGATCTGTGGACCTCTGACTGCAATCTCACCGATTTCTCCGATAGGGGCCAATTCTCCGTTTTCCATGGATAGAATGACTGAATCCGTATTTGGCCAAGGAATTCCGATGCTTCCGGATACCCTTTCATCCCAAAGGAAATTTGCATGTGTAACTGGTGAAGCTTCGGAAAGTCCGTATCCTTCTACCAGTTTACCTCCTGTCACCCGCTCGAACTGCTCCTGTACTTCTACAGGCAAAGCGGCAGATCCACTGATACAGGAATCGATGGAGGATAAATCATACTTCTGGATATCAGGGTGATTCAAAAGAGCAATATAGATTGTCGGGGCTCCAGGGAAGAGTGTGGGCTTCTCTTTCTGAATGGTTTTCAAGGTTGTTTCTGGATCGAACTTTGGAAGCAGCACCATTTCAAATGCTTGCATAATCGAAAGGTTCATCACTGCTGTCATGCCGTACACATGGAAAAACGGAAGAATTCCGATGACTTTTTCCTGTGCTTTTTTGCATTGATACATCCATTTCACACTCATCATCGTATTGGAAACGAGATTCATATGTGTCAGCATGACCCCTTTAGGAAATCCTGTTGTCCCACCAGTATATTGAAGCAGGGCAAGATCTTCGTTCGGATCTATCTGAACATCAATCATCTGAGCTTCGGATTGTTTGATGACTTGTGTAAAGAGATGGTTTTCTCCACTATGTTCCACCTTTACGACAATACCGTATTGTTTTTTCTGCACAAAAGGATATAGCATGTTTTTTGGGAACGGAAGATAGTCCTTTATTCCTGTAACAATAACATGCTTTAATTTTGTTAGCGCTTTCACTTTTGATACTCTTGGATAAAGGATATCCAGGGTTATGATGATTTCCGAACCAGAGTCATTCACCTGGTACTCGAGTTCACGTTCCATATATAAGGGGTTCGTCTGTACGACAATTCCGCCTGCGAATAGGACTCCATAATAGCTGATAACCGCTTGAGGGCAGTTCGGTAGCATAATGGACACCCTGTCACCTTTTTCGACACCTAGTCCTTTTAAGTAATTTGCCAGTTTTAAAGATTGATCATACACTTCTTCAAATGTCAGTTTCTTGCCGAGGAAGCTGATAGCAGTTTTAGTCGGATATTCTTCCGCTGCTTGTTTTAAAAATGACTGCAGTGTTCGCTCTTCGAAGTTGATCTCATGAGGTATTTCTTCTGGATAAAGTGATAGCCATGGCTTACTCACTACTTGCTCCATTCCATTCCCTCCTCTTTATTTGGCCTGTACTACTACAAAAGGCCCATATCTGTTTGTTATAGTATATCAGTAATCCGATGAAAATTATAACACTTTTTTGATTTTTGCAAAAATATTACATTGCGTATCCACTTTCTAACCAAAAAACCCGCACGCTGCCAGACGGCAATTTGCGGGTTTCAACTTAGGATGGAACTTTCAAATTCAGTTTCTTCTTTTGTTTTTTTCCGTAGACTAAATTCGTCAACAATGGTGCGAATATAAAGAACACGATTCCCAGCATAGCTGATACTAAAATGAACATACCGCTGAAAACTTTGGTAGCACCAGTGGCAATACCGGCGATGACAACGGAAAATTCTCCTCGTGGCGTAAGGGAAAACCCAGCTCTTAATGCCACTCTTTTTGACAGCCCATACCATCTTCCACCAAGCATGCCTACGATTATCTTTCCTACCAGAGCCCAACCGACTAGAGTAAATAGTAGTCCAATATAAGGTACACCCTCCCCAAGGTTGATCGTTGTGCCAAAGTGTAAGAAGAAAATAGGCAGGAGCAGGTCCCTTACTGGCAGTGTCACATGTTCAATGTCTTGCGAGCGTTTGGTTTCGGCAAGCATGATTCCTGCTAAAAATGCACCCAATACTTCTGATAGCCCCAAAAGTAAAGCAAGTCCTCCATAAGTCAACGCAATTCCGACTGTCAGCAAAATGTACATGTCACTTCCAATCAGTCGCTCAAAGAATTTCTCTAGCCTTGAGAATCCAAAGCGACCTATGAGCATCGCACCTGCTGTCAGTATGATTATTTTTCCTAGTAAAATAGCAAAATCCAGACCTGTAATTCCACCATCAGAGGCCATACCAATTAGTACTGCAACGATGATAGGCGCCACAATATCTTCAAAGATGAGAATAGCAAGTATGTATTCCGATTCCGCATTTGCCAGCCTTTTTGTACTTTCAAGCAGCTTAGCGGAAATGGAAGAGCTTGTAGCGTATAGGACACCCCCGATTATGAGGGAAGGTAGGAGGTCTAGTCCAAAAAATAGGCAGATGAAAGTGGATACCCCCAGATTCAGAACGACATCAAGCAGTCCCGGCTTCCAGACCTTTACGGCCATCCCCTTTAATTTTGCTAATGGGAATTCCAGACCCAACAGGAAAAATAGAAGCACGATTCCCACTTCGCTTGCGATGTGCAAAATCTCATTATCTGAAATGAAGGAACCGATACCGATACCCAAAACAATATAGAGGATAACACCTGGAATCTTTATTTTCCCACCAATATAACCAATAAGAAAAAGAACTAATAATATGACTCCTATGCTTAAAAGTATTGGTGTTCCATGATCCATCAGGAAGCGTCGCCTCCCTCACAAAGCTTAGTGAGCTTGGAAATTTGCGCCTGCTTTCCGCAGATCATCAAGACATCCCCTTCGTGGAGGATAACATCAATATCTGGAACGGCGATGTTATCTTCACCTTTTACAATTCCAATGATAGATGCGCCTGTCTTGGTACGTATCTGAGATTGCCCAATGGTTTTCCCGACAAGAGAAGACCCCTTTTTCACATCAACCCATTCAATGATAATCTGCTTTTTAAACATTTTCATTTTATCCATATCAACTGGCTGGTACATCGCACCCAATAATTGCGCACCCAACTCTCTGGTTTCATCTGAAGTCATGGAAATGGAAAAATCCGCTTCATCTCCGTCCGGGTCATCAAAGAAATACATTTCTCTTTTTCCAGAGTGGTGTACGACCAATACCACCATATTACCTTCTGCAGTGATAAAGGATATTTTTTTGCCTATCCCGGGCAGTTCCGTTGTTTTAAATTGCATTGTTTTTTCCTCCTAAATAAAAGGAGAAGGAGATTCGACTCCTTCTCCGCAGACTGTAGACAATCATTAGAATTTGTTGTTTCTGTTGATCTCCGTTCCAGGCGCTTCGCTTTCCGCGGGCGGTCCGGGAGCCTCCTCGGCAAGCCTGAAGGCCACTGAAAAAGTACTGAATTTTAGTTCTTGGGTAAACACCGCTGTTGATTTCCGCAAATAGCTTCGCTTTCCGCGGGGCGACCTTGAGCCTCCTCGGGCTGCGCCCTGCGGGGTCTCAAGATTGTCGCTACTCCCCTGCTGGAGTCTACGCTATTTGCTCCAATCCACAGCTAGAAACCATTAAAAACAATTCGTTTTCAGTTTTTCAGTGCCCTTGCAAGCCTGCGGGGTCTCCCCTGTCCCTTTCCCCCGCAGGAGTCTGCGCGCCTTCCACTCCGATCAACAAGGTTACTGTATATTCAAACAGAAAAACACTTTTAGCCTGCAATTGACTGGACAAATATCCGTCCTCGCCACCCTGCAATATACGATATTATGCGATAACGAGATAAATGATTCCAATCAAGACAAAAATTACACATAAGCCTATTAATACTTTTGCTAAAGTTTCCACAGATTCCTTCTCCTTACCCGATACTTGCCCCTATTATAAATGATAGGCCAACAGAAATGACAAAGGAGATAAAGCCGACGGCCCTGTTGTCATTCCTTATTTCTTCATCAATGTTAAAGCTTGGTGTCAAGAACTCAAAGATGAAATATGCGAACAGCAGCAGTACGAATCCAGCTGCCCCCCATCCTATCATCGTCAACAGGGAGTCATGGTCACTGATGGAATAGCGAAATATATTTGCAATTCCCAATACTTTTCCGCCAGTGGCCATTGCTACGGCAAGATTCCCTTTTTTGATTTCTTCCATATTTTTATATTTCGTCACCAGTTCAAAAATAGCCAGAAATAAAACGAGACATAATACCACCACGCTGAAATTTGCAGCCGTTCTGACTAATTCGTTTTCCCAAAAACTAGACATATCAGGCTCCCTTCCTATTTCAGTTCGACAACGGTTACACCAGTGCCACCTTCAGATGCCTCACCAAATCGATAATTTTTTACGGAACGATGGTTCTTCAGGTAATTTTGCACCCCTACTCGTAACGCTCCGGTCCCTTTTCCATGAATGATTGAAACCCGGTGGTAGCCTGCCAATGTAGCATCATCCAAGTACTTTTCCACTCTCATTAATGCATTTTCAAAGCGTTCACCACGAAGATCAAGCTCAAGGCTGACATGATAATCCTTCCCCTTGATTGTTGCCAGAGGCTTTGTCTCCACAGGCTTTGGTCTGCTCACATATTGAATTTCCTTGGTTTTCACCTTCATCTTCATAATGCCGATCTGAACTTGCCACTCCTTGTCACCCGTTTTTTCAACGAGATGACCTTTTTGATTAAGACTAAGCACTTTCACTTCGTCACCCGGCTCAAGCGTTTGGCTACTTGCTTCCTGTTTTTTCGTTGCCGCTGATTTTTTAACAGTAGGTACAGCACCTTCCAGTCGTTTCTTCGCATCAATCAATTCATGCTCTTTTACGTTGGCATGCTGCTCGATACGCATCTTACGCAACTCGCGAATAACCTTTTCCGCTTCTTCCTTCGCATCTTCAACCATTTTTTCCGCTTTTGCGGCCGCTTTTTCGTACATTTTATCACGCTGCTCGTTTAGCTCCTGCATTTGCTGTTCGAGTTCTACATGCAGCTTTTGTGACGTTTTTCGGATCTGCTCCGCTTCTTTCCATTCCTCTTCCGCCCTTTTTTGGGATGCTTCCAAGGATGCAATCATGTTCTCGACTTTATTGCTGTCTTCACTGACGAACTCTTTCGCCCGTTCAATGACATCCGTGCCTAAGCCGAGACGTTTGGAGATTTCAAATGCATTACTTCTTCCCGGCACACCAATCAGCAATCGGTAGGTTGGACTCAATGTATCAACATCGAACTCGACGCTTGCATTCACTACGCCCTCCCGGTTATAGCCATACGCCTTCAGCTCCGGATAGTGGGTAGTGGCAATGACACAGGCGCCTCGCTGATACACTTCATCCAAGATGGAAATGGCCAGTGCCGCCCCCTCTTGTGGGTCTGTTCCTGCACCAAGCTCATCGAACAGAACAAGACTGTCGTGGTCTACTTTTTTAAGGATGTCGACAATGTTAACCATGTGAGAGGAGAATGTACTAAGGCTCTGTTCTATAGATTGCTCATCGCCGATATCTGCATAGACTGCGGAGAACACACCAACTTCGGATCCGTCTTGTGCAGGTACATGCAATCCAGATTGGGCCATGATGGTTAGAAGCCCCAATGTCTTCAAAGTTACCGTCTTACCACCTGTGTTAGGTCCGGTAATCACAATCGATGTGTAGTCTTTGCCAAGCTCAATCGTGTTCGGAACTACTTCATCCTCACTGATTAGGGGATGTCTTGCCTGAACAAGTCTTACGTATTTATCATTATTGATTTCAGGCTTTGTTCCACGAATATGCTTTCCATATTTAGCCTTGGCAAACATAAAATCAATTTCAGCAAGGATATTGACATTTCCGAGCAAATCGCGGGCAACCTCTGCCACTTCAGCAGAAAGTTCCGCAAGAATGCGATCAATCTCAAGCTTCTCTTTTACCTTCGCTTCTTGAAGCACATTGTTAAGGTCCACCACCTGCTGAGGCTCAATGAATAAGGTCGCTCCCGAAGAAGACTGATCGTGAACTATCCCTCCATATGCACCACGGTATTCCTGTTTCACCGGAATAACAAAACGCTCATTTCGGATGGTGACGATAGCATCGGATAGCATTTTTTGTGCATTTGAAGATCGGATCATGCTCTCTAATTTTTCACGCACCCTGGATTCGGTGGATCTTAGTTGCTGCCGAATCCCTCGCAGCTTGTCACTCGCTCCGTCCAGAACTCCTCCGTATTCATCAATACAATTTTTGATGTTTCGTTCGAGCTCAGGGTAGATGATCAACTGATTCATGTAATTTTGTAAAATGGGGATTGCTATCTCTTCTTCGAGTACCGATTCCACAAAGCGGTCAAGCTTTCGGGCCGCATAGATGGTTCCAGCGATGTCCAACAGTTCATGGGTATTCAATGTCCCGCCTATCTCGGCACGCTTTACATGCGCGCGGATATCAGTAATCCCTCCAAGCGGAACCTCCCCTTTCAACCTAAGGACAGTTGCTGCCTCATCTGTTTGCTGCTGCCTCTCCACTACTTCTTCATAACTTGTAGCGGGAGTCAGTTGTGCCACTTTTTCTTTCCCTAATGAAGAGGCAGAAAAAGTAGCCAATTTATCTTTTACTTTATTAAATTCCAATACCTTTAAAACTCTCGGTTGCACGTTACCATAACTCCCTTCTTTGCTTGTCTTACGTATGGTGTCGTGTTAAAAATTTCTTTAACTCGTCCAGTGACCAGGTGTTGATCACGTTCTCTTTTTTAATCCAGCCTTTTCTTGCTGTTGCCACGCCCACTTCCATATGGTCTAGCATGTCGATGCTATGGGCATCCGTGTTGATGACAAGTTTCACCCCTGCATCCTGGGCAAGACGCACATAATGGCTAGCAAGATCCAAACGGTGCGGATTGGCATTCAGCTCAAGCGCAGTATCTGTTTCTTTTGCAAGTTGGATCAGCATTTCCACGTCGACATCATACCCTTCCCTGCGTCCAATCAGGCGACCTGTCGGATGGGCGATGAAATCCACATGATGATTTATAAGCGCTGTTTTCAGGCGTTCCATGATGACTTCCCTTTTTTGTGAAAAGCTCGAATGAATCGAAGCGATGACAATATCCATCTCTTCCATCAGCTCGTCATCATAATCAAGGGATCCGTCAGGAAGAATGTCCATCTCCACTCCGGATAATATTGTAATGTCGTCATACTTCTCGTTAAGTTTCTTTATTTCTTCTTTTTGCTGTCTAAGGCGTTCCGGCGTAAGCCCGTTTGCCACTTTCAAATAATGAGAGTGATCAGTGATCGCCATATATTTATAACCCTTTGCACGGTTTGCTTCTACCATCTCTTCGATAGTATAGGCACCATCGCTCCAGGTGGAGTGCATATGAAGATCTCCTCGAATATCCCTTAGAGAAACCAATGGGATTTCTCCATTCTCAAGGGCATATTCCACTTCTGTTCCATCCTCCCTTATTTCCGGTGGGATAAATGGCAGGTTAAAATGCTTGAAAAAATCTTCTTCCGTTTTGAAATGCTTGACTTCCCCGGTTTCCACGTCTTCCACACCGTATTCGCTGATTTTCTCTCCACGTTCTTTTGCAAGTTGGCGCATTCGGACATTATGGTCCTTCGATCCAGTGAAATGATGAAGTGTTGTAGGGAAACTTAATGGTTCCACCATACGGAAATCTACGGAGACATCATAATCAAATTTTAATACAATGGATACCTTCGTATCACCATTGGCAATGATTTCTGTCACCCGATCCATCTTCACAAGCTGTTCCCTTACTTTCGCAGGTTCCGTTGTGGAAATGATAAAATCCAGGTCTTTGATGGTTTCCCTGTATCTGCGGAGACTTCCTGCACGGGAATATTCTTCAATTCCATCCACGGTCGACAGGTACTCTTCTATTTGCTCGGCTATTGGCGTCATGAAGGAGATAGGCAAACGGTCCGGCCTTTTCCCCACTTCTTCGATGGAAGCTAGGATCTTCTCTTCGGTTTTCTTACCGAATCCTGCTAGCGCCTGTACCTTTTCCGCTTCACACGCTTCTTTCAAGCTTATAATATCTACTACGTCTAGCTCCTGATAAAGTTTCGCTATCTTTTTGCCGCCAAGACCCGGTAGGTTCAATAACGGAATTAATCCCTCTGGAACTTCTTGTTGAAGCTCCTCCAGGACAGAGGATTTACCCGTTTCCATAATTTCATGAATGACTGCTGCAGTGCCTTTTCCGATTCCACTTATTTTCGTGAAATCCTCGATCTGACTGAGGCTTCTTTCATCATTTTCAAGGGCCAAGGCCGCTTTTCTGAAGGCGGATACCTTGAAGCCGTTCTCCCCTTTTAATTCCATATATGTCGCAATTGTCTCCAACCATTTTACAATCTGTTTTTTGTTCATTTTTTTCACCTGACCTTATGTAAACTTATCCTATTAGAATCATACAAATAAATAGGGGAAATGTACAACCGAAGTTGCTTGAGGAAAGCGGAAAACAAGGTCTGGGGTAAATTTTCATGAAAAAATGAAACCTTTCCTCCTTGTATACAGTATTAACAATTAAGAGTTTCCTATTTTTATTAGAAAAAAGGAGGAATATATTTAATGAGTATCATAGCGAGATTCAGAGATATTATGTCCAGTAACATTAACGCTTTGTTGGATAAAGCGGAGAACCCGGAGAAAATGATTGATCAATATTTACGGAACCTGAACAGTGATCTAGGAAAGGTAAAAGCGGAAACAGCATCTGTCATGGCCCAGGAGCAGCGTTCGAAGAGAGAATGGGATGCATGCAGAGAGGATTTGGAGAAAATGGAACGCTATGCGGTTAAAGCATTGGAATCCGGAAATGAGGATGATGCAAGAAAGTTCCTTGAGAGAAAAAGAACGCTCGAGACGACTTTCTCCGAGCTGGAATCCTCCTATCAACTGGCTAGGACCAACTCCCTCCAGATGAAGCAGATGCATGATAAATTGGTTTCTGATATCGGCGAATTGGAAGCACGCAGGAACATGCTGAAGGCAAAATGGTCTGTAGCTAAGACGCAGGAAAGAATAAATAAACTTGGGAATGAGAGTGCAAACTCTGGGAATACCATCTCCGCATTTGGCAGAATGGAAGACAAAGTAAACCAGGCGCTTGATGAAGCCAATGCAATGGCGGAACTTAATGCGAGTCCTAAGGATGACATTGAAGACCTTACAGCCAAATACGATCAGCAAACCGCAAATGTTGATAGTGAGCTTGAAGCATTAAAAGCGAGATTAAAAAATAATAATCAGTCCTAGTCCACGAAGCTGTAGCAAACACGCTACAGCTTTGAAATGTCTGTACCAGATATGCGTGGAGCAATAAGGTGAGAGGTGATATCTAATGATTCTACATTACAAATGCCCGGGCTGTGGTAGCGATATGAGATTTGATGCCGAATCAGGCAAGCTTTCTTGTCAAAGTTGCGGCCTAAGGGAAAATATTGAAGAACATCCGGAACAGTTAATTACCACAACTTTTACAGAGGATGAAGTAAAGGAATATCAATGTGAAAACTGTGGCGCTGTCCTGATGACGGAAATAGAAACCACCGCAACTAACTGCAGCTTCTGCGGAGCCGGAGTGGTAATTGCAGATCGGTTGTCAGGCAATCTTGCTCCTGCTAAGGTCATTCCTTTTACCATTAACAAAGAGGCTGCGAGAACAGCATTTCAAAAATGGTGCGGCAAGGGGCTTCTGACACCCAAAGGCTTTATGAGTGCAGACCGTATCAAAAGTATCACAGGGATCTACGTACCTTTTTGGCTATATGATCTGAATAGCAAGGTCAAGGTATCGGCAGTGGGCACAAAGGTACGAACCTACACACAAGGTGATTACATTTACACTGAGACAAAGTACTATGATGCCTTTCGCGATATCAACCTCGACTATGTCAAAATCCCGGTGGATGCATCTGAAAAGATGAATGATGAAATGATGGACAAATTAGAACCATTCCCCTACGATCAGCTGAAGGATTTCAAAACCCCATATTTAGTAGGATATGTGGCGGAAAAATACAACTATGACAACGAGGAACTCCTTCCTAGGGCAAAGGATAAAATAAGCGGATACATTGATTCCTACATACACTCCACGCTATCCGGCTATCAATCCATCAGCTTCAAGGAAAAAAAGATAGATACGAATAGTGTTAGTAATCATTATGTATTATTGCCTGTGTGGATGATCAGCTATGATTATGCCCAATCAGAGCATACTTTTGCCATGAATGGACAGACAGGAAAAGTGGTAGGTAAACCGCCGATCAGTATGGGAAAAGTGGCGATGTGGTTCAGTGGGGTTGCAGGCGGTACCCTTCTGGCGATGAAATCGGTCTCCTATATGATGGGAGGCGGTTTTTGGTGAGTTGGAATTGGAATATACGAAAAGCCTATACCTTTCTTCCATTGATGATGGCTCTTTTACTGATGGTAACATGGGGGTTCACCGTACAGGCAGAATCGGTTAACCAGAAGCAGTTCGTATTCGATAATGCCGGGTTATTGACGGACCAGGAAGTTATACAACTAGAATCGTTAGCAAATGAGCTTGGTGCAGAATCCGATACTGCATTTCTAATTATCACGGCCAATGGGACGGATGGTATGGACATTGTGGACTATGTAGGGGACTTCTATGACGAAAATGCTCCTGGTTATGACCAGCCTCACGGGAATACAGCCATACTCGCCATTGACATGGAAGTACGGGATATTTATTTGGCTGGATTCAAGAAGGCGGAACTATACCTGAACGATCAACGCTTGGATATGATTCGGGAAGAAATAACGCCCGCCCTCTCTGAAGGGAACTATTTTGAGGCATTCTCAGAATTTATTTCAAGTTCACATGCTTATATGGGAGTGGAACCGGAAACGAGTGCGGAAAACCCTGGTTCTTATCCTGATAATAATGATGGTTATCAGGATTACGAGGAAGAGTATAATCAATTTGCTGGTGGAAATTCCTCAGAAAATATCCTTTTCCAATTATGGTTCCAGCTTTTGGTCTCTTTAATTGTTGCCGGAGTCGTTGTGGGCATCCTTGCATATAATTCAGGAGGCAGGATCACAGTAAGCTCCCGGACCTATATGAATAGCAATAGCTCTAAAGTACTTCATCAACATGATAGATACCTCAGGAAGACCGTAACAAAAGTGAAAAAGCCGACCAATAACAACAAAAGTGGCGGTGGATTCACAGGTGGTGGGGGTATCACAGGTGGCGGCCATTCCCACAGCGGCAGCCGAGGGAAATTTTAATACGCCTGGTTGGACGGGGTGAATTAAGTTAATTCAGTTCCTAGCTGATGATTGGAGCAAATGGCGTAGACTCCTGCGGGGGAGTAGCGACAATCTTGAGACCCCGCAGCGAAGCGAGGAGGCTCAAGGTCGCCCCGCGGAAAGCGAAGCCATTTGCGGAGATCATCTGCGGCAGCCGAGGGGAATTTTAATACGCTTGGTTGGCTGATGAAGATTTCGTGATGACAGAAACACTAGCTGTTGATTGTAGCACAGGGCGAAGACTCCAGCGGGAGGTAGCGGTAGACTTGAGACCCCGCAACGAAGTGAGGAGGCTCAAGCCCCCCCCCCGCGGAAAGCGAAGCCCAGTGCGGAAATCAACAGCGGCAGCCAAGAGGAACTTTAATAAATAAGGAGCTGATGAAAAATGTCGTTTTTCAGAAATCAATTTGCAAATGTCATCGAATGGCAAGAATTCAGAGAAGACATGATCTTCTATAAATGGAACAACAACGAAATCAAAAAGGGAAGCAAGCTGATCATTCGTCCTGGTCAAGATGCCATTTTCTTTAACAACGGAAAAATAGAAGGGGTATTTCGTGATGAAGGAACCTATGATGTTGAATCACAGATCATTCCATTTCTATCTACTCTGAAAGGTTTCCGTTTCGGATTCAATAGTGGCATGCGCGTAGAGGTTCTTTTTGTCAATACGAAGGAATTTACCGTAAAATGGGGTACCAGAAATGCCATTAACATCCCCGCACCTGGTCTACCTGGTGGAATGCCCATCCGAGCAAATGGAACATTTAATTTCAAGGTCGATGATTATATCGCCTTGATCGATAAAATAGCTGGAGTCAGGGAGCGCTATCTAGTAGAGGATGTCAGAATCCGTATCACCTCTGTTCTCGATCAGCTACTGATGAAATGGATTACCCGGGAAGGCAAAGATATGTTCAATCTCCAGTCCAACTCTTTTGAAATATCAAAAGGCATCAAAGAAGATTTGGATATGCAGATCATTGATAACGGCATAACCATTACAGGCTTCCATGTCATGAGCTTCAATTATCCAAAAGAGATTCAGGATATGATTTCCAAGACTGCATCGCACGGCATGGTTGGGGATGTGGATAAATACCAGCGCCTATCCATGGTTGATGGTATGTCATCCGGTAAGATGAATGGCAGTGGAGCGGCGTCCGACATGGCAGGCATGATGATGGGCATGAACATGGCAAATCAGATGATGAATCAAATGAACCAGCAAAATCAGAACAATGACCAAAGCGAGCCTCAGACTCCAGCTCAGGCAAAGACTCCCCTTGCACCCCCTGTTTCTGAAGGGCAACCAGCAGCGGAAAACAAACCGAACTTTTGCCCAAATTGCGGAACGAAAACCGCAGGCGGAAACTTTTGTGCTAACTGTGGACATAAGCTCGTTTAATTATTTCGTAATTAAAGAAGCAGCAGACACCAATTTCCGTCTGCTGCTTTCCTATGTTGTTTCCTACCTGCTTGCTATATACCCTGTCCATAGTTCCTGCAATTTCTCAGAGAATATCGGAGTATTTTCTACAATTCCCTTTGCCATGGATGAATCGCTGATTGATGTCTGAACCATATCCAAAGGTACCAATGCACCGATATATAGGAAGATAAAAACAATCAGATAAACTTCCACGAATCCAAGAACAGCACCAGCCCAGCTGTTCACCTGCTTCAATATCGGCAGATGGGAAAGGAAATCCAACATGGAACCAATGATTTGGGCGGCAATTCTTGTACTGAAGAACAAAATTGCAAAGGCAATTGCTCTGTAATAAGCGGTATCCAGACTGATCGTTTCAAAAAACATCGAAGCTTCCGCATTCCCGAAACTCGGCATCGGTACCCATAGTTTCAATTTTGGCGCAAGATCCGCATAAAACATATATGCCACTACAAAGGCGGCAATGAATCCGGATAAATGGACGATTTGCATGATGAACCCTCGACGAATCCCTACAATCAATCCCATAATAAATAGAAAAATAATAATTAAGTCTAACATCGTACTCAACCCTTTTTCTTTAATTCTTTCTCGAGCATATCGTATTCATC
The DNA here is from genome assembly GCF_001037965.1 of Bacillus sp. LL01. Taxonomy (NCBI): domain Bacteria; kingdom Bacillati; phylum Bacillota; class Bacilli; order Caryophanales; family Bacillaceae; genus Bacillus; species Bacillus sp. LL01. The sequence continues at coordinate 46,490 of NZ_LFEL01000007.1, forward strand.
TTTTAATTTGATATAATCATGTACAACGTTAACCGCAGTGAGGACTGCCAGTTTACTGATGTCCAGGTTTGAATTTTTACCATTGATTTCTCTCATTTTTTCATCGACAATGGAAGCAACAAGTCGTATGTGACTTATACTTTCCGTACCAACAATTGAATATTGCTGTCCATATATGTCGACAGTTGTGCGAGTTTTATGCTCTGACAACGTGTATGCCCCCATTCATTAAAATCCTAATCTTTATAATACCACGAAACATTCTAAAGTGGAAAAGAAACATGGAAAAATGTAAAAATTTGTAGTAGGAGTGAATTAATTGTCATATCAAGTCATTCAGGTGTCAGGAAGTATTTTAAGCAAAATCAAAAGCTTTTATGAAAAATATCAAATCGACAAACTGCCAACCGGGGCAGTATTTGTGGCCAAATCACCAAAGTGCAATATTACGGCCTATAAATCCGGAAAGGTATTGTTCCAAGGTAAAGGGGCTGAAGAGGAAGCTAACATATGGAAGGGGTTTGGGGCAACAGATGCACCTGCAAAGTCCGGAAAGAAAGCAACAACAGTTTCTTCGGCGGGAACGAAAGTGAAATCCTCCTTACCTGCAGGCTTTGTCTCCCTCTCCGTTATTGGCTCGGATGAGGTGGGAACAGGAGATTATTTTGGTCCGATTACGGTTTGCGCGGCCTATGTAAAAAAGGAACATATGGCAAAATTGAAAGAATTTGGTGTCCAGGATTCGAAGGCATTGAATGATGAAAAGATTGTCAGGATTGCAAAAGCGATATTACCACATATCCCGTATAGCCTTTTAGTTTTACATAACGAGAAATATAATGAACTACAGCAGAGTGGAATGACTCAGGGGAAAATCAAGGCTTTGCTTCATAATAAAGCGTTGCAGCATGTATTGGATAAAATAGCACCTGAGAAGCCTGATGCCATATTGATTGATCAGTTTGCCGAGTCGGGTGTCTACTACCGCCATGTGGCACAGCAAAAAAATATTGTGCGTGAAAATGTTTATTTTCACACGAAAGCGGAAGGCTTGCATCTATCAGTGGCAGCAGCATCGATTATCGCGAGGTATTCCTTCCTGAAGGAGATGGATAAACTGAGTGTGCTTGCCGGCATAACGATTCCAAAAGGGGCAGGTTCTAAAGTGGATTCTGCAGCTGCAAGGGTGATTGAAAAGCACGGAGAAGCTTTCCTGAACAAAGTGGCGAAAGTCCATTTTGCGAACACACTGAAGGCAAAAAAATTGGTAAGATAACATTACCAGTCGAAAGTTCGTTTACAGAAGCAGGTCTTGTGCTATAATTTGTGTATACACATGATTGAAGAAGCCAAAGTGTTGGACGCACTTTGACTCTTGACAGAATAAGTTCCGCAGAAGCACGGCTACTGTGGAGTCGAACGTAATAAGTAACTCACCCGACTGCCTAACAGCGAATTAGAAGTCACGGGTGGGTTATTTTTTTGTCATTTCTTTTATTAACACAATTACTAGATTCACCAACGCAAAGAGGAATAGTCCTGATGTCAAGAAAAGCTGCACCTCGCTCATACGGTCACCCCCGTTCTCCACAGGGATTTCACCGCACCACCCGTTCCTATTATACTGTCCACTCTATTATAACATTCTATCAGAAAAACAGAACACATGTTCTTATAATTCCTTCCAAATACCTATTTTTAGAATGAAATAGAGATTGAGTTAAGATTTGTATTTGCATTTAGCGGTTGATCTTCGTTACAGGCGCTTCGCTTGCCTGCGGGCGGTCCGTGAGCCTCCTCACTCCGTTGCGGGGTCTCACCTGTCCCTTTCTCCCGTGGGCGTCTGCGCGCCTTCCACTCCAATCAACTAGTCTTTGCATTTTTAAATAGATTACAAAAAAAGGGATCCCAGTAGGAATCCCTTTTTCATTTATATTAGCTTCTCAATACGGCTTCGAATTTTTCTTCGACTGCTTGAAGCACTTTTGTGTGGACTTTTGTTACTTCTTCATCTGTTAGTGTGTGTTCGGGATGGTAGTAACGTAATGCAAAAGCGACTGATTTTTTGGATGAGTCGATTTTGTCACCTTCGTACACGTCGAATACCTTTACTTCTTTTAATAGGGAACCACCTGTCGTCTTGATGACTGCTTCTAGTTCGCCTGCCGGAGTTTCACGATCCACTACAAGCGCGATATCACGGCTGATGGATGGGAAGCGTGGGATAGCTTCGTATTGGATTTCTCCAATGTTCTCTCCAAGTAACGCTGTTAAGGAAAGCTCGAACACGTATGTTTCAGGTAAGTCTAGCTCATTTAATTTTTCTGGATGAAGCTGGCCGATGAAACCGATGCTCTCACCGTTCAGTAAGATTTCTGCTGTACGTCCTGGATGTAACCCGTCTTTTTCTGAACGGTTGTAAGTAATAGATTCACTCACTCCAAGCATAGTGAACACGCCTTCTAAGATTCCTTTTGCAACAAAGAAATCAACCGCTTTTTTCTCACCCTGCCACGGGTGCTGCTGCCATAATCCTGTTAACGCACCAGCGAGGCGCTCTTTTTCTTCCGGCAATACAGCTTCGTCTTTTCCGATGAATACAGAACCAATTTCATATACAGCGTTCGCTTGCGAGGAACGAGCTATATTGTGCTGTAGAGCTTCTAGAAGATGTGGCACTAGGCTTAGACGCAACGTGCTTCTTTCTTCACTCATCGGCATTGAAAGGCGAATTGCCTTTCCATCCTCAAGGGCGAATTGCTTTGCACGCTCATCACTTGTCAAAGAGTATGTGATGTTCTGGATCAGTCCAGCACCTTCCATATAGCGGCGGACTTTACGACGCTTCGCTTGATAAGGTGTCAACACACCAGGTGTCGCAGCACTTACAGGCAATGTCGTTGGAATATTGCCGTAACCGTAAAGACGAGCAACTTCCTCTACAAGATCCTCTTCAATCGTGATGTCCCCACGACGAGTAGGAACCGTTACCGTAAAGCTTCCGTTGTCTTCCGTTACCTCAAATTTAAGCTTCGTAAAAATCTCCTTCACTTCCGCAGCAGTGATGGAAGTTCCTAAAACAGCATTTATTTTTTCTATAGTAGTAGTCACAACTGCAGGTTCTACTTTCAATGTGTTAACTTCCACAGATCCGCCAACCACTTCACCGCCAGCATACTCTGCCATAAGGGCAACAGCTCTTTCTGCAGCTTCACGTGTCCGGTTCGGGTCAATTCCTTTTTCATAGCGGGCACTTGCTTCACTACGCAGACCGTGGTCTTTAGAAGCTTTTCTGACAGTCACTCCGTTGAAGTATGCGGACTCAAGCAAGATAGTCGTTGTGTCAGATTGAACCTCTGAATTCGCTCCACCCATTACACCAGCTAGTGCGACAGGCTCTGATCCATTTGTGATAACAAGATGGTCTTCTGTTAACGTACGTTCCGCATCGTCAAGAGTGGTGATTTTCTCATCCTGACGGGCACGGCGTACAAGAATTTCCTTGTTGCCAAGACGATCATAGTCGAACGCATGCAATGGCTGACCATATTCTAATAAAATGTAGTTCGTAATGTCGACTACGTTGTTGTGTGGCCGGATTCCCGCTGCCATCAGACGAGCTTGCATCCAAAGCGGAGCAGGACCGATTTTCACGTTTTTCACTACTTTAGCCACATATAACGGGTTATCTTCAGATGCATCCACATTGACTGAAATATAAGCAGAAGCTTCCTCATTGTTGGCAACATATTCCGTTGATGGCCAATTTACTTCACGGCCAAGGATTGCTCCTACTTCATATGCCACACCTAGCATGCTTAGTGCGTCAGAACGGTTTGGTGTAAGACCGAGCTCCATCACTTTGTCTGTGCGGTTTAAGTATTCCAGTGCATCTGCACCGACTTCAACTTCATTTGGGAACACGAAGATCCCTTCTGAGAATTCCTTAGCAACAAGCTTAGAGTTGATTCCAAGTTCCTGCAGGGAGCAAATCATTCCGTTAGATTCTTCGCCACGAAGTTTCGCGCGCTTTATTTTAAAATTACCAGGAAGTACTGCTCCGACTGTTGCAACTGCCACTTTCTGGCCTTTGTCTACATTCTTAGCACCGCAGACAATTTGTACAGTCTCTCCGTTTCCAAGGTCCACCTGGCATTTGTTCAATTTATCCGCATTTGGATGTTGTTCTTTTTCTAAGACATGACCGACTACGACACCTTTGATACCGTCGTTCAGTACTTCCACGCCTTCTACTTCAATTCCGCTTCTTGTAATCTTTTCCGCTAAATCTTCTGCGGAAATATCATCTATATTTACGTAATCTTTTAACCAATTGTAAGAAACAAACATGGTTTCCCCTCCTCTTAAACTCGATTGAATTGCTTCACGAAACGTTGATCGTTCGTGTAGAAATGGCGGATGTCGTCGATACCGTAACGAAGCATCGCAATACGCTCAGGGCCCATTCCAAAAGCAAATCCTTGATATTTTTTCGGATCATAACCGGACATTTCAAGCACGCGTGGATGTACCATACCTGCACCAAGAATTTCAATCCAGCCAGTTCCCTTACACATGCTACAGCCTTTGCCTCCACACTTCGCACACGTCACGTCAATCTCAACAGACGGCTCTGTAAACGGGAAGAAGCTAGGACGCAGACGGATTTCACGATCTTCACCGAACATCTTCTTTGCAAAAGTTTCAAGCGTCCCCTTAAGGTCACTCATGCTGATGTTCTCGTCAATAACAAGTCCTTCAATCTGTGTGAACTGGTGGGAGTGAGTCGCATCGTCATCATCACGGCGGTACACTTTACCAGGACAGATGATCTTGATTGGTCCTTTTTCCTTGTTCGCTTCCATCGTTCTTGCTTGCACAGGGGAAGTTTGTGTTCTTAGAAGTACCTCATCTGTAATATAGAAAGAATCCTGCATATCACGGGCTGGGTGATCCTTCGGCAAGTTTAATGCTTCGAAGTTGTAGTAGTCCGTTTCCACTTCCGGTCCTTCTGTGATGGTGTAACCCATCCCTAGGAACAGGTCTTCGATTTCTTCAATAACCTTTGTTAATGGGTGTGGGTTTCCTGTTGGTGCCGGACGGCCAGGTAAAGTTACATCGATCGTTTCAGATGCAAGCTTCTTCGCTACTTCCGCCTTTTCCATTTCAGCTTGCTTTGCTTCAATTTTCTCGGCAACATTTCCACGCACAACGTTAGCTAGTGCTCCCATTTTCGGACGGTCTTCTGCTGAAAGCTTTCCCATTCCTTTCAAAATTTCCGTGATGGGACCTTTTTTTCCAAGGTACGCTACACGGACTTCATTTAGTTGCTTTAAGTCTTGCGCTTGTTCTACCTGCTCGATGGCAAGTGTTTCTAATTCCTTTAATCGCTGTTCCACATCTATTCCTCCTTGGTTCATTATTGAGTACGGTTGTTGAAATTTCCAGCTGTTGATTGGAGCACAGGGCGAAGACTCCGGAGGGAGGTAGCGGTAGACTTGAGACCCCGCAACGGAGTGAGTAGGCTCAAGCACCGCCCCTCGGAAAGCGAAGCCCAGTGCGGAAATCAACAGCGGCGTTTAACAGTGCCTATTAATAAACAAAAAAACTCGCCCCTAAAAAAGGGACGAGATATTCGCGGTACCACCCTAGTTAACAAAGACAAATTACTCTTTGTTCGCTCTATTCCAGATAACGGCTATCTAACCGGTCCACCTTTACAGCATGGCTTTAGGCCTGCTGGTCCAAGTGTCACTCAAGAGGTGAAATGTTCACTCATTCTTCCTTTAAGATGCTTTCAGTCTACGGCACCTATTCCCTGGTAAGGTCTGAAATGAGCTACTTGCCTCTCTCATTGCTTTGTTTTGTATGTAACTATTTTTATATTATATTGAAAACACGTGCCGGATGCAACTCTATCCGCGTAAATAATACATTAAAATACCTGCTGCAACGCCGACATTCAAGGATTCGCTTTGACCGTGGATAGGTATATAAAGATTCTGGTCTGTCATGTCGAGGTGATCTTGGGCCATTCCTTTTCCTTCATTGCCAAGAATAAGCGCGAAGCCCTCAGACGATTGGACTTCCTGGTAAGGTACACCGTTTTGAAGAGAAGTTCCGTAAACTGGTGTATGGAGCTCTTTACACTGCTTGATGTAGCTTTTGAGGTCGCCTCTTGTTATTGGCAGGTGAAAAATCGATCCTTGTGTGGAACGGATCACTTTGGAGCTGTATAGATCTGCACAGCCTTCTCCTAAAATAACCATGTCCATTCCCGCTGCGTCCGCTGTTCTTATCATCGTGCCCACATTTCCCGGATCTTGAACATTATCCAGTAAAAGAATTTTTTGGTTAGGTTGGATAGTGCGTTCGTTTTCTTCGGGAATTCGGCAAATCGCTGCCACTCCCTGTGGCGTTTCCGTTTCACTGATTTCTTTTAGGACATTCGGAACGGCATAAATTAGTTCCACATGGTTGAGATCCCATTCGCTCGGGATGGAGCGATCTTCGGAAATGATGATTTCTTCTACAAGATTGTCTACTTTCAGTGCCTCTTCCACCAGATGAAATCCTTCAATGATAAACGTTCCGGACTGTTCACGTTCTTTCTTTTTCTGCAGTTTTTTCCACTGTTTCACTTTATTGTTCTTGATGGATTCTATATGTTTCAATGCTTGTTTCTCCTTTTCCGCTACTCATTACTGCTATTATACGCATTTTGCACACATAATTAAACCACCTGTTGGACATCCTATGTGTTGATACTATTTTTCCTACGAGGTGATAAGGATGAATTTAAATTTACGTCATGCGATCCGTGAAAATGTGGAAGGTAATTCCCAAGACCAGCTTAGAGAGACTATCTTAGATGCCATCAATAAAGGCGAGGAAAAAATGCTTCCAGGTTTGGGCGTGTTGTTTGAAGTAATTTGGGAGAATTCTTCTGAGCAGGACAAAGCTGAAATGCTCTCAACTTTAGAGGATGGGTTGAAATAGTATTGGATGGGACAGCTCCTTTGTGGGGGCTGTTTTTATTTGAGTTTGTACGTTCTCCTATACTTTGAACCACAATGCGTTAATTCTAAAGAGTATATAATTTTAGAAGCAACTGAATCTGAAGGTATCTCCAGAAATACTTACAACTCTTGGAGAGTGATCTTTTCACCGAATAGTAATTTATAATCTTCCAAAGTTGTTATATGAGTATCTTTAGATTTAACATTGCACCATTTACAAAACCATGACCCACTCTGCCTGTTCATTGGAATAATAGAGCAGCCTGGACACTGTACTCCTCTTATAATTTCTTCAGGCTTTAAATCATAACGTTCTAGGATGTTTATATCTTCTTCACAATGCTTCTTTAATAATTTCCGTGAAATTTTCAGTAATTCTTTTTGAGTAAACACGGGCGTATCGAATTGTTGTTCAAGCTCAAGCTCTTCTACTTTCGAAAAAAGATTATGTGCATGCATGACAGAGTGGGAATCTTTCACTCTAGAATCTGATCTAATAATTGTTTGGGGATTGGTAAAACAAACAAAGGACTTTATAGGGGGACATTTCATTTTATGATTTTCTATAAACGAATCTAGTCTTAGTTTCTGTTTTTTCACTTGATCTAGCGGATTATAAAAACCTTCTTCTATGCCATTTAATGTCCGAATAAATTGTGCAAAATGATTTTCAAAAGATACTTGGCCAATGATGTTTTTAATTTCAATGATGAGGAAGTATTTTGAGGTTAAGAGGAGGACATCCATTTGGAAGTAATAATTAGTAGATGATTGTAGCCTTAACGCATGAAAGATATAGTATTTACGTTCGTCCAAAAACGATAAATGATACTCCATAGAAAGTTCACCTTTGTACCCTGCCATTCTTTTTGCTAGATCTTGCTCAATTTGCGGCCTTTTTGGATGATTTTTATCAATTCTTCTCAACAATGCTTCTAACTTTCTGATAGTTAACGGTTTTTCTAGTGGTTTTATTATCATCTTTCCCTCCAAGTATTTTGTTCTGGTTAATGGTACCATAATATAACAACACTGTGCAGAGATTTCCGGAAAGTTCGTGCCGTTTTATGAAGAGTTCATGCCGAAATGCTTCGAGTTCATGCCAAAATCGCCCGAGTTCATGCCAAAACGCTCCAAGTTGATGCCAAACCACTTTTTGACCTTAATCCTACCGACCCCCAGTGACCAAAAATACCCAAAGATCTAAATCGAAAATAAAAAGCCAACCGCCCGCAATAATGCGAGCGGCGAGCCCTCCAAAAAATATCAATCAAACGTCAATCTGCTTACAGTATCAGCATCCAGCTTCTTGATCACTTCTGCAATCAATTTCACCGCATTTTCATAGTCGTCACGGTGCAACATTGCTGCGTGAGAGTGGATGTAGCGTGTTGCAATAGTGATGGATAGTGCAGGTACACCTTGAGCTGTCAGGTGGATGGCACCGGAATCTGTTCCGCCTCCTGCAACAGAGTCGAACTGATATGGAATTTCCATTTCGTCGGCTACGCCTGTTACAAAATCGCGTAATCCTTTGTGAGAGACCATGGATGCATCATAAAGGATGATTTGAGGTCCTTTCCCCATTTTGCTTAGTGCTTCTTTTTCGGTCACGCCTGGAGTATCCCCTGCGATTCCTACGTCCACACCGAATCCGATGTCAGGCTGGATCATGTTGGCGGAGGTTTTCGCACCACGTAGGCCAACTTCCTCCTGGACTGTTCCCACTCCGTAAACGACATTCGGATGATCTGCATCCTTCAATTGCTTAAGTACGTCAATGGCGATAGCACAGCCAATGCGATTATCCCAAGCTTTTGCAAGAAGCATTTTTTCGTTGTTCATGACTGTGAATTCGAAATAAGGGACTACCTGGTCGCCAGGGCGGACTCCCCACTCCTGTGCTTCTTCACGGCTGGATGCACCGATGTCGATGAACATGTCCTTGATATCTACCGGTTTTTTGCGAGCTTCCGGAGGCAGGATATGTGGTGGCTTAGAGCCAATTACTCCAGTTACGTCCCCTTTAGAAGTTACAATCGTTACTCGCTGGGCAAGCATTACTTGGGACCACCAGCCGCCTACTGTTTGGAAGCGCAGGAATCCGCGGTCATCGATATGGGTAATCATGAAGCCTACTTCATCTAAGTGTCCGGCTACCATTACTTTTGGTCCGTCCGCTTTTCCGATTTTTTTGGCAATCAAGCTTCCCAGGCCGTCTGTCATTACTTCATCAGCAAATGGAGTTATGTATTTTCTCATTACGTCACGCGGTTCTTTTTCGTTGCCGGGAATCCCCTTGGCATCTGTCAAATCTTTTAGCATTGTCAAAGTTTCATCTAACTTTGTCATGTATTTCGCCCCCCTTAACAAATATCAATCCAAGAATTATTATACAGAAAAGTCTTACTAATGTAAAAAGGATTAGTTGTTTTCCCCACTTGAGGTCAAACTTAACTAACGAAATCAGTATCCTTGCTTCTGGCGTTCGTGATTAACCTTATTTTTAGCAAAATAGGCTTGCTCTACTTCTTCCCAGGAAAAACCGAGCATTTCCCCTAATGCAATGTACGATTCAAACAATACGGAAAAATTCTCTTCAGAAACATCATTTCTGAACACAGATACAAGATTGTACACCGAGTTGAATTGTCCGGTAAGGGACTCCGAAGGCTCCGCAAGTCCTATTGATACTTCTCCACCATATTCGAACGTTAATCCTAGTGATAATATGAAGTGCACCCCGTCAACATACTCTTCCAAGATTACACTCCGCTCCGCAGGTGGCTTAACACTCCAGAACTTGAAACATCTTGTTTCATTCGCCAACTCACCAAGCTCTACAAGCAAAGCCAATATCTTTTCTTCAACCAAATTCTCTTTTCGCAATCCATGTTGTGATTCAATTTTTGCATCTAGCTCTCTTTGCATGTCATATAATGTCTGTAAATTCATAAGTACCGCCTTTTTTAAATTTTTTTTATAAAAAATGAAACCTTTTAATACCTACACCCGTATATTAGGTATTTTATAATAAAACTTTTAATTTTGCGAAGGAGTAGCAAATATATGTTTATGATTCTCATTCGTCTTGCTTTACTTGCACTTGTTGCTTTTATTATCTATTCCATTTTCAAGTACCTCCTGAATCCAAAGCGGAAGTTGGAGATCGCCCATGAACAAAAGAATTTTTATATGCTAGATCAGAAGAGCAATGTACGTAAAAACTTTCTTCTCACTTACAAAGGCGTCATGTTTGAGGGGGAAAAATATTTAGGCACCACGGACAAGGCATTTGAAGTCATCTCCATTTTTATTTGGCCAAAAAATCCGGAAAAACTTCAAGGGTTGAAAAAGCATGATTTTGAATTTATTCAAAAAGAGGTCCGGAAGCAATATCCGGATGCCCTCATTGATTGGAAAAGTCCGATAAAAGAGTTTATTAAAGAAGAAAGAGGTTAACGTCCATGCGGGGCGTTAACCTCTTTTGTATTGCTTTTCTTTATGGAAGAACTGTTCCCATTTCATGACGACAACCCTTTGTCTCATGATGAGCATGAGAAGAAGAAGTACCGCCAGCACAACAACCATTGCAGTTGGGGAGAATTCCTTGATAAATTGACCGAAGACCGTATAGATGATGGCGAGGGGAATATTACTTAGAAGAGAGGCTTTAGCATATTTGGTGAAGCTTTTGGTTGTTTCAATCAGACATAGGGAGAGCAGGTGAAAGTGAATGAATGGAATGAGACGCATGACGGTGATTTGTCCAACCGAGAAATTTGCTCGGGATCCAAACACCCTTTCTTTCATCCTCAATATTTTGCCAAAGATGCCGGGAAACTGTTGATAGAGAAAATAGAAAAACAAACTCGATAACGTCAGCCCTACTATTGAGTAGATACTTCCTACAATCCCACCGAACAATGCCCCACCTGCGATGCAAATGATGACAACCGGTATGAATAGGACTTGTCTTAATACATGAAAAAGAATAAAACCGAGAGAAGCCAGCCACCAGTGACTTTCAACAACGACAAAAAGTACGTTCAATTTTTCGTCCATATGGCTTGCCCCCCCTAGTTGTAATAGTAAAGCTTATTCAAATTACACTGAATTATGTTAACTTCTCAGACGATGAGTAAATACCCGATGAGTCCGATATATAAAAAGGTGACAAAAGGCAGCCCCAAACGGAAAAGCGGACGTTTTGTTTTATGACGGTATGTCTGCATTCCCATCCATGCACCGAGAGAGCCACCAAGCAGCGCAATTCCCCATAGATGAAGTTCAGGTACCCTCCATCGATGCTCGATTGCTCTTTGTTTATCCACTTTCATAATAATGAAGCCTACTATATTAATAAAAATACAATAACCGATGAGTACTTCCATCATATCCTCCAGCGTTGGAATGTGTGCCAAACTTATTTTGCAGACTAGTGACCTATGTCTTACTCAGTCTATTCATTCATTTTATCAAATACAAAAGAGGCTACCAAATTGTTAGCCTCTTTTGTGTAAGAATTTATTTATTTAAGCTGTTTTTCGCAGCAGTTGCAAATTCAGCAAATGCTTTTTCGTCGCTAACTGCTAGCTCAGCTAACATTTTGCGGTTTACTTCGATACCAGCTACTTTTAATCCGTGCATTAGACGGCTGTAAGAAAGACCGTTCATGCGTGCCGCTGCGTTGATACGAGCGATCCAAAGCTTACGGAAGTCGCGCTTTTTCTGGCGACGATCGCGATAAGCGTACATTAAGGATTTCATTACTTGTTGGTTAGCTACTTTATATAAAGTGTGTTTAGAACCGTAATAACCTTTGGCTAATTTAATGACTTTTTTACGACGTTGGCGTGTTACTGTACCGCCTTTAACTCTTGGCATTATGAATACCTCCTATTTTAAAAAAAATTATCTTAAGTTGTCTAACATGTGACGGATGCGTTTGAAATCACCTTTGCTGACCATAGCTGACTTGCGCAATTTACGCTTTTGCTTTTGAGACTTGTTAGCGAATAAGTGACTTGTGTATGCGTGAGAACGCTTTAAGCTACCAGATCCAGTTTTTTTGAATCTTTTCGCTGATCCGCGATGAGTTTTCATTTTAGGCATTGGAGTTCCTCCTCATATGAATTACTTTTCGTTTTTAGGTGCCAAAATTAAGAACATGCTACGACCATCCATTTTTGGATGGGACTCAACTGTTGATACTTCTGCACATGCAGCAGAGAAACGATCCAGCACTCGCTGACCAATCTCTTTATGCGTAATCGCACGTCCTTTGAATCGGATCGATGCTTTTACTTTGTCTCCTTTTTCAAGGAATTTTATTGCATTGCGAAGCTTCGTGTTGAAGTCATGTTCATCAATTGAAGGGCTTAAACGAACTTCCTTTAAGCTGATTACTTTTTGGTTTTTACGCGCTTCTTTATCTTTCTTCTGTTGCTCGAAACGGAATTTTCCGTAGTCCATAATTCGGCATACAGGAGGTTTCGCATTAGCCGCAACCATTACTAAGTCAAGGTTTGCACGAGCTGCAATTTCCAGCGCTTCCACTTTTGACTTAATTCCAAGCTGATCTCCATTTTGACCGATTAGACGAACTTCACGAGCACGAATGCCATCGTTTACCATCATATCCTTGCTAATAATTAGCCACCTCCAAGGTTTATTCCGAACACCGTTTGACGAACAATTTACTCTTTTGTACAAACAAAAAAGTGTGGATGTACATGTACACCCACACTTTACGATTACATAAGTAAAAGATAGAATCTTTCTCGTAAAACCTGCCAACTGCATGATCTGCGTCAATCAGGTGAGAAGCGGGTGCTTCTTCTTGTCCTCAAACAAGTATTCAATTTGACCTTGTATAATATATCATTAATGATGATTGATTGTCAAGAATTCGTATCAAATGAAACAACGTTTTAAATGATATCAGATTAAATGGGATTGTGCAATAGTTTTTTTCATTGAGGTTAAAAGATGGGTGTTCGGGTTAACTCCCTGTCTCCTTTCGTTCCGGTTGGTCGCTTTCCGCGGGACGGTGCTTGAGCCTCCTCACTTCGTTGCGGGGTCTCAAGTTACCGTTATCCCCCGCAGGACAAGGAACACTGCGACAGCATTACATCGCACGAAGAAAATGCGTTAGCATTTTCGAGGAGTCGACCACCCTGCACTTCAGTCGACAGGGAGAGTTTGTTTAAACATTTTCACTTAGCTTACTGTCGGAAAATATCCATTTACTGTCCGTTCTAAGGGAAATACTGTCCGAATTTTAAAAATACAAGCCAAAGTGAGCCATTTACTGTCCAAACCCACTGAAATACATGCCAAACGACATATCCCATCAATTTCCGACAACGAGCAACAACTTCACTACTCCCCGGTTTGTACCGCAACAACAAATAAAGGGAATGCCCTGGCATCCTCAGCCAAGCCATCCCCTCTATCACGAAAAGCTTATCTCTTCGCTTCTTTCACCAAGTCATCTACAAATTTCTCCAATGAAATTGTCTCGGATTTTTGTTCGCCGTATTTACGGACGTTTACTCCGCGATCTTGGATTTCATTGTCTCCAAGCACAATCATGTATGGAATCTTCTGCATTTGTGCTTCACGGATCTTGTAGCCGATTTTTTCGTTTCTTTCGTCCATTTCCACGCGGATTCCTTTAGATTTCAGAAGGTCTTGCACTTCTTTTGCATAATCGAAATGCGCATCAGGCGATACAGGAATCACTTGCACTTGTACAGGCGCCAACCAAGTTGGGAATGCACCTTTGTACTCTTCGATCAGGAATGCCACAAAGCGTTCCATTGTGGATACGACACCGCGGTGGATAACAACCGGACGGTGCTGCTTGCCGTCTTCCCCGACATAAGTCAGGTCGAATTTCTCTGGTAATAAGAAGTCAAGCTGTACAGTGGAAAGAGTCTCTTCCTTGCCAAGGGCAGTACGAACTTGAACGTCCAATTTAGGGCCGTAGAATGCTGCTTCGTCAATTGCTTCGAAGTAGTCAAGGCCAAGCTCATCCATTGCTTCCTTCAGCATGCTTTGCGCTTTTTCCCACATTGCATCGTCATCAAAGTATTTTTCTTTATTTTCCGGGTCGCGGTAGGATAGACGGAAGGAATAATCATCCAAACCGAAATCCTTATATACTTCAAGAACAAGATTCACTACACGCTTCAGCTCATCCTTGATTTGATCAGGGCGAACGAAGATGTGTGCATCGTTCAGAGTCATTCCACGTACTCGCTGAAGTCCAGCGAGCGCTCCGGACATTTCATACCGGTGCATAGTGCCAAGTTCGGCAATACGCACCGGCAGCTGGCGATAACTATGGATACTGTTTTTGTACACCATCATATGGTGAGGGCAGTTCATTGGACGAAGCACCAGTTGCTCGTTATCCATTTCCATCGGAGGGAACATGCCGTCCTGATAGTGGTCCCAGTGACCGGAAGTTTTGTATAGCTCCACGCTTCCCATTACAGGAGTGTACACGTGATCATAGCCAAGTTCTACTTCTTTGTCGACGATATATCGCTCGATTACACGTCGGATAGTAGCACCCTTCGGCAACCAAAGCGGTAAGCCTTGCCCTACCTTTTGGGAGTTGAAGAACAGGTCTAGCTCTTTCCCGATTTTACGGTGATCCCGCTCTTTTGCTTCTTCTAAGAGGCGAAGATGCTCATCAAGTTCTGCTTTTTTGAAAAAGGCAGTTCCATAGATACGTTGCAGCATTTTGTTTTTGCTATCGCCTCTCCAGTATGCACCCGCGATGCTTAACAGCTTGAACTCTTTAATTTTCCCAGTGGATGGTACATGGATTCCACGGCAAAGGTCAAAGAATTCTCCCTGTTCGTAAATGGAGATTGTCTCTCCTTCCGGCAACTCACGGATTAATTCAAGCTTGAGCTCATCATTCAGTTCTTCATATCGGCGTAGGGCCTCTTCCCTGCTTACTTCCACACGGGCAACATCTAGGTTTTCGCTGACGATTTTCTTCATTTCTTTTTCAATTTTCTGAAGATCTTCTGGAGTCAATGATTCCTCCATGTCGATATCGTAGTAGAAACCATTTTCGATTACAGGTCCGATTCCAAGCTTCACATTGCCATACAGACGTTTGATTGCTTGTGCCATTAAGTGGGCTGTACTGTGCCGCATGATTTCAAGCGCTTCGTCGGAGTCCTGCATGATGATGCTGATCTCTCCGTCTATTTCAATAGGAGAACGCAAGTCGATAAGTTCTCCGTTCAGCTTTCCTGCCATTGCTTTCTTTTTCAGACCGGGGCTAATGGATGCAGCGATATCTTCTGTTGTCGTACCACGCTCAAACTCCTTTACCGCTCCGTCTGGAAATGTGATTTTCATTAATTCAGACATCCCTGTCACCTCTTCTATAAAATTTTTGTTGGTTCATATAACGCCGCAATTACTTTCCGCAAACGGCTTCGCTTTCCGCGGGGCGCTGCTGGAGCCTCCTCGGCAAGCCTGCGGGGTCTCCACCAAGCGCTATCTCCCGCCGGAGTCTTCGCCTTTTACTCCAAGTAATTACTAATGGTTTATAGAACCAAAATAAAAAAACCCGCCCCTTATATAAAATAAGGGACGAGTTTAATATCCGTGTTTCCACCCAAGTTCCCATCTTTTTTAAAAAACACAAAAGACGGCTTCATTATTCGATAACGAGGGATTTCCCCGTCAACAGCTACTGCAAGGTTCACTGTTGAAGTTCAGAGGTGGTTAGGGCTTTAATCGTGATAGGAAGCTTGCAGCCGGTGACTTCCCTCTCTAACATCCGTTTTTAAAACACTCATGTCCTCATCGATACTTTTTGAGCTATGAAATTAAAATTGATTATGTAGGTTATTATATTCTCCCTATCCAGGAAAATCAAGTAGTCACTTTAATCAATTTTACTTTTATTATGCCCAAAATAGTGAAAAGGTAAAACAACTGCCCGTTCGTCAAAGATGTTCCGGATCGTTTCCACCAATTGATGCTCCGTATTATCGGTATAGAGGTAGAGCTTTTTCGGAGAGATGGAAACCAATGGAGCCAGCACGACAGAATCAATGTAATAGGAGTAATTGTTAAAGTGGGTCCTGTTCATGTATTTGATAAGCTGACTTTTTGGAATATGAGAAAATGATTTGTCATAGAAGTCGAATTGGTATTGATAGACGAGATGCAATTCATCTATCTTGGATTCGGTAGTTTCCAGCAGGTCACGGAGCTGGTGAACGAACGATTGGTATTCCTGTTCCAGCTTGTATTCATCAATTGCCGCTTCAATATAGACTTGAAGGCTTTCAAAATACTCCTTTAACCGGAATGTAAGGAACGAATCGAAAGAAAATGAAATGGGTTTCTGAAAAAATGATTCCATTACCTCTTCCAACTGATTTCCGCGTTGTTCAATTGATGGGAGGTTCGGGATATCGGACCTTTCTCCAAGCAGGATGGACTGCAGGATACAGAGGATCTGTTCCTGTTCCTCCGCCTCTTTAAAGTAAAACGTATTTTCCAGTACATGCAAAATCCACTCTTTTTCTTTTGTCCGTTGAATATATTTCTTCAACACCGGGGTAATGGTGTTTTGGTAAAAATGAATATCCTTCGATTCCAAGACGATTTTTTCTTTATGTAAAGAAAGGATAGAATCACTTTCAGGATTTTTTTCAATCATACTCCCATATATGGCACTTGCATCCGATTCATTTCGAAAGGAAATCTCAAACAAGTTTGTCCCCCCTTTGGTACACCTGATTCTATGTATATGGGTGCAAGGGGGGAAAAATGAATAAATAATAAAAAATGCTGTATTCGATTTCTGAGAAAAGAGCCAAAAAAAATAAGCGCCTGTCCCGAATAGGCCAAGCGCTTATTACACCTTTTATTGTAACGGAAAATTCCCTACTATCACTTCAAGGTGACCAGGGAGAATGGAAACGGTAGCTGGTGTGTGTGAGGTCTTCTCCCCGTCCGTATCAATTTCCTGGTTGGGGGTTGCCTCTATTTTCAGTTCCTTTGCACGAAAATAGACGAGATCGTCATTCCCCTCTGCCGGAACCTCCTTTTGAAGTCTTGTTTGCATCCATGTCCATAGCTGGGCGATGGAGGTTTGCTTGATGATCAGCACATCCAGGTCGCCATCTTGCACACTTGAGGATGGGAAGAAGGACTGTATGCCTCCAAGAAAGGAACCATTACCGATAAGCAACATGACGGCATCTCCTTCATAGGAAGTGGTTTCACTCTCAATCTTCAATTGAAAAGGTTCCTCCTCCATCACCGTCTGTCCTGCACTAATGTAGTAGGATAGCTTTCCGAGCAGCTGCTTTGTCGCACTGTCGATGTTTTCTGATACTTTGGAAACCAGTCCAATTCCCCAAAAGTTCAAGAAGTACTGATTATCGCTTCGGCCGATATCTACTTTTTCTGTGTTCTGTTTTAGAATCTGCTTCACTGCCTTTATAGGAACCTGATCAATTCCTAATGTCCTTGAAAAATCATTGCAGGTCCCACCGGGTATGATGGCAAAAACAGGCCTTTTCTCAAGGGGAACCAAAGCGTTGATCAATTCATAGATGGTGCCGTCCCCACCAGCACCAATAAGGAGATCCACGTCACCAGCCATCTTCTTCACCAGTTTTGCACCATCCCCTTCATTTTTTGTCTTATGGATGGTCACTTCCTTAAACTTGCTTAATAGCATCTCTTCTATTTGTTCGATGGAATTTATCAGTTTTTTATTTCCGGCGTTGGGATTTACTATTAATGCAACTCTTTTCAAAGGTATTTCCCCTTTTTTTTAGACTTTAGTAGACGATACCCTTTTTCAGTAGTATTAACATCTTTTTTGGTTATAGTTGTTCGAAAAAAACTGCATCCCCCCAAATGGGAAATGCAGTTCGCTAAGTCCATCCTATCTATTCATCCAGCCTTATCTTCTTCTCTTTCATTTTTGCCAGACGTTCCATCAGCTTTTGCTTTTCGTCCTCTTCCACTTCCTTGAATTTGTCGGACTGCCCCTGATCCGTTTCCGATTCAGTGGCAGCACCGTCTGAGCTGACGAAGCGATTGCGTACTACTTTGCCCGTTTTGGCCTTGGAAAAGCTTCCTGCGTTGGAACCCTTGGCGGCAGGTTTCGTATCAGCCCAGTTCTGGTACTGGCGGTGCTCCTCTTTTGCGAGCTCCATGGCTTCGCCTACGGTTTTCACCTGTTTGCGCGCCCAATGGCTTGCAATCTTTTCGACATATTTACGGTTTAGCTTCATGTCTGTTTTCAATAGAACATAATAGAGCAATACATTCACGACACCAGGGGTCAGTTGCTGCTTGAACATGACATCCTCCACAATGCGAAGATCGGAGGCGGATGGTTCAGATCCACCTGAAAGATCTGTAAGCATCTGCTTAGGTGATACATTCTCCAGCTGTTGAATCAACTGCTCATCCTTAGTCGCAGGCTTTTTGTCCGTAAACTGTCTCAAGTTCATCGGTTGTGTTTTCTCCACAAGTCCAGGCAAGGTATCCTGATATTCCAGCTGATACCAATCCCTTGCCGCCTTTCTAAGTTTCTCCAGATCCACTTTTTCATCTACGTCTATCACATTCATAATCAGATCGCGCATGGAAATCGGATCGATGGTATAGATAAAGGACAGTTTTACAATTGCTTCCTTCACTTTTGCCGTTATAGATTTTTTCGGTATGACGACCTCCGAGAGTCCTGCAAAAAATAGATCAAAGTCAAACACCTCTTGCTCTACTCTTGGCTCGTTCCCGGTTTTTCGATCCAACCATTCTTCCCCTTCTGGCAAGGGGAGCTCCTCCATCATTTCTTCATTGGCTGCATAGGCCATATTTTCCGATTGGACGGATTGGAAAACATCATTGAAGCTTCGGGTCACTTCTTGGAATTCTTCTATAGGAATCACCTTATCGGAAAAGTATTTTTTTACACTTGAGTATTTATTTTTTCCTAGACGATTGTATAAGTAGATGGTCAGCATAGGCTCTGAAAAGAAGGCTTCCGGGGAGAGTGGGGGCTGAAGTTCATAAATGAAGGTGCGAATCTGATCTTCTTCTTTAACCCAAGTCTTTAAAAGACCGATTCCTTCAAGCTTGATCCGTTCCTGGTGAATATCTTTCAGATTGCATTGCATGGTTGTCATAATTCCATGATGGGTAGTCTCCCCACCCCATAGGCGATCTTGGTCCAGTTCACTCCAAAGGGTCATATAAAGACTGTACCCCCTGAAGCCCAGCAATGGCTGGTAAAGCATTGTAAGGAGTTTCCGGTCAAACTGCTGGAGCACTCCATTTGAACGTACTATATACCGATCTACAGGGACCAGTTCTTTCCAATGGCGATCAGACATGAAACATCCAAACCTTTCTTTTCATAAAATAATCGAAAAAGAGAGGCATCTGATTTTCCTCTCTCACTTAGGGTTCCTAAAAGTAGAAGCCCTTACTTATTTTCGTTCCTTTTCAATGATTTCCTTTAATTCATCCAAAAAGACATTGATATCTTTAAATTGACGGTAAACAGAGGCAAAGCGGACATAAGCGACTTCATCAATTTTTGATAGTCTCTCCATTACCATTTCCCCGACCATATCGCTTTTCACTTCGGAAATGCCGATATTCCTTAATTCCTTTTCCACTTCCATCACAATGTCTTCGAGCTGTTTAAGGGCTACAGGTCTTTTTTCGCATGCACGGATAAGACCCCGCAAAACTTTTTCTCTACTGAATTCTTCACGGATTCCCTCTTTTTTCACGACGATAAGCGGCATTTCTTCCACTTTTTCAAAGGTGGTAAAACGATATGAGCAAGATTCGCACTCTCTTCTTCTTCTGATGGAGCGGCCCTCTTCTACAGGTCGTGAATCTAATACTTTCGTTCCATTATGGTGACATGCAGGACATTTCATGATGGTTTCAACTCCATTTCCAATCTACTTTTTTTCCGAATTCAGTCCGGAACCAATATAGATCATCGATTTATCAACCCGGTCATACATCTGCTTAATCAGTAAACGACTGTATCCAAAATCGAATGGCAAGAGCTTCGTATCTGTTGTAACTGAAAAATCGACTGCGGTTTCAAAAGGTCGGACAGAAATGACCGTAACAATGACAAAAGCCTTCCTGCCTTTGGTCACTTGCACCGCAATTTCTCCGTGTTCCTCGGAAACGGATTTTACCGTTACCCCTTCCATATTTTTAAACAGGTCCTGTAACGACTTCATCGCATTTTTATTGGTAGTTTTATAATATCGACTGCGAAGTTCATCATCCGTATGATTTTCCCGTGTTTCTGAATGATTAGTCAATATCCCTTTCAACTTCTGAATTGCTCCCACTTTAGCCTGACAACCCCTTACTCGTGAATTATTTATGTATAATTTATTGTGAGTATAACAAAAAGAGGTGTATCTATACACCTCTCTTTATTCTAATCGATTTAGTTATAATTTTAAAGAGCTTTTGCTTTGTTTACTTGAACAGGTCCCATTCCACGTGGAAGCTCGATTGTTTCACGTGTTTGAGCGTTTAATGCAGTTGCAATGTAATCTGCTGAAATATTAGGATCTAATTCTCCACATGTATAAACATCGATACTTGCATATCCGTGCTCAGGGAAGCTATGGATTGTTAAGTGGGATTCGGAAATAATGACTACTCCACTTACCCCTTGAGGTGCAAACTTATGAAATGCAACCTCTCTTACTTCAGCACCTGACTTCAATGCCGCATCGACAAATGTCTTTTCGATGTAATCCATATCATTCAATTTATCAAAATCGCAACCCCATAATTCTGAAATAACGTGACGACCTACTGTTTCCATCTCACGTTCCCCCTTTTCATTTTTTAAAATACATGAAATCCTCAAAGGTAAAGAGTGATTAATGTATTACTACCACGGGGGAAAGTTAGTCCAGAGAGGTCCTAACCCTTTAAGTAGCCACATAACCGTTTCAAGAAGTTCACGAAAAATAGTATAATGCTTTTATATTAGATTTGCAACAGGCATTTTTGACTTTTTTTCTCGTAAGCTATGTATTTTTTCTTTTAAAAGATTTGCTTCCAAGTGTGTTCTAACGGAACATAGATTTCGACTCATGGAAAAAAAGCGGTTAACACTGAATGTTAACCGCTTACATTTAATGAAATTCTATTTTTACTTCATCTCAATCATTATCCAGCCATAACCTCGTTGGTTTCCATCATTTTCTCGGCTACGAAATGGACAAGATCCACTACCCGGCAAGAATATCCCCACTCATTGTCATACCATGCCAAAACTTTTACCTTTGTGTCCCCCATTACCATTGTGGACAATCCATCAATGACTGCGGAGTGAGGGTTGGTGTTGAAATCGACGGATACAAGCGGCTCCATTGTCACCCCAAGAATTCCGTCCAATGAGCCGATGGAGGCACTTTGGAAAGCATCATTTACTTCGTCTACTGTGACAGATTTTTTCAAGTCGACTACAAGGTCTACCAATGATACGTTAGGTGTCGGTACCCGAAGAGCCATTCCATGCAACTTCCCTTTCAAGTGTGGCAGCACAAGAGATAATGCTTTTGCTGCACCTGTGGAAGTAGGAATGATGGACTGTCCGCATGCTCTTGCACGACGAAGGTCCTTATGCGGGTTATCAATGTTCTTTTGATCGTTTGTATATGCATGGACGGTTGTCATCAATCCATTTTCAATGCCAAATTGCTGATCTAGTACTTTTACAACCGGAGCTAGGCAGTTTGTCGTACAAGAAGCGTTCGAGATGACAAAGTGCTCATTCATATCCAGTACTTCCTCATTTACTCCCATAACGATTGTTACATCTTCGTTTTTCCCTGGAGCAGTTAAGACAACCCGCTTCGCACCAGCTTGAAGATGAAGTGCCGCTTTATCACGGGAATTGAATTTCCCGGTAGCTTCTATGACAATATCAATGTTCATTTCTTTCCATGGAAGCTCTTCAGGATTACGGTTATTCACCAATTGAATGCGCTTACCATTTACGACTAGGGCATCGTCCTGTGCGTAGACATCCGCTTCAAAGCGACCGTGATTTGTGTCATACTTAATAAGGTGAGCTAGCGTCTCAGCTGGATAGCTAGCATTGATTGCAACAATATTTAATCCTTCCTCTTGGATGGCACGTCTGAATACCATTCTTCCAATTCGTCCAAACCCATTAATTGCAACCTTTGCCTTCATGCAAATTCCCCATTTCTATATATGTGTTATACTTATTAATCTGTTATCCTGCAAATAGTATAACATAATTGATTTCTAGATGTCATGTAAAAAATAAAAAAAGGGCATATCCCTATTTTTGGATATGCCACTAATACTTTTTTAAAACATAATTTTATTTTTGTAAAGCTGTTGATTTCCGTTTCAGCCGTTCGCTTTCCGCGGGCGGTCCGGAAGCCTCCTCACTTCTTTGGAGGGCACTGAAAAAGTACTGAATTTTAGATCTTGGGTAAACACCGCTGTTGATTTCCGCAAATAGCTTCGCTTTCCGCGGGGCGACCTTGAGCCTCCTCGGGCTGCGCCCTGCGGGGTCTCAAGATTGTCGCTACTCCCCTGCAGGAGTCTACGCTATTTGCTCCAACCCACAGCTAGAAACCATTAAAAACAATTCGTTTTCAGTTTTTCAGCGCCCTCCTTCGTTCCGGGGTCTTCCCTGTCCCTTCCTCCCGCAGGACAAGGAAGGCTACGGTAGCGATTCATCGCACGAAGAAAATGCGCTAGCATTTTCAAGGAGTCTCACGGCTTACACTTCAATCAACTGGGTCTAACAAACTTCGTGAAAATCTTAAACCTGCCATTCATCTAGTATTTCATTTAGTTGTTGTTCTGTTTTGGTGAGCGAGCCGTTGTTGTCTATGACGGCGTGGGAGAGCTTTACTTTTTCGGCAAGGGGCATCTGGGATTGTATTCTGTCTGTTGCTTCCTTTTCGGACAAATCGTTCCGCTCCATCAAGCGCTTTAGCTGGGTTTTCTCGGTTACAAAGACGAGTAGGGTCTTGTCAACAAGGTTGGTCAGGTTGCTTTCGAAAAGTAATGGAATATCCATCACTACAACTTTATGACCCTCTTCTATGTATTTCTTTGTCTTCTCTTTCATGCTTGCCCTGATGCTAGGATGCATGATGCTATTGAGCTTTTTCCGTTTTTCCTGATCTTGAAAAATAATGCTTCCGAGCTTTGGTCGGTTCAGCGTTTTGTCATCATTTAGGATTTCTTCCCCAAATTCTTTTATCAATTCTTTGTATGTATCTGTACCGATTTCGACGACCTCACGAGCCACTACATCTGCGTCCACAATTGGTATGTTTTTGTCACGCAGCATGTTGGCCACTGTGCTTTTTCCACTGGCTATCCCACCGGTTAGACCTATGATCAAAGGCATGTCCATTCCTCCTTTTTAAAAGAGAGACTGCACCAAACAGCCTCCTCTAGTCTTTCTCACATTTTAATAATACCGATAACAATAAGTAATACGCCAGGTAAAAATGAGAATTTATTGATCCAAGATACAGTGGAGAATACCCTTCCCAATTTTATCCCAGTAATAACAAATAGAGAACTCATTACTGCAACCGAGACTGCCATAAGCCCAGGGGAATATCCTAATAAAGCCGCCCCGATACCTGCTCCAAATGCATCCAAGGACAAAGCAATACCAAGAAAAAAAGCCTCCAGTCCAGTGATGGAACCGGAACGGTCAAAGTCGGCTTCTGTCGGCTTCCTAAGGATGTTAATAACAACCCCCAAAGATTTAATTTCAAGATTGAATAGAATTCGTTCATCCACAAATGATGTGGTGTCATCGGCAGTACTGGCACGGAAGAATTGATAAAGAACCCAAATTCCCAGTAGTATCAGAATGCTTCCACCAATCGTCTCTGCAAAAGCAGGAGAGAGGAAATTCATAAGTATGGTGCCAACTAACATGGCAAGCAAGAGCGAGACGGCCGAACAGCACGCAATAATACTGATAGATCTAAGTGGCATATGCATTTTTCTGAGGCCATATGTCAACCCGACACTGAAGCTATCCAGACTAACTGCAAAAGCTAATAGGATAAGTGAGATGTATGGAATCATATAGAGCTCCTCCCTAACTATCACTACGATAGTATATGGCAGGAGCCCATTCGATGTGTGCTAATGTTTTAATTGTGTGGTGTGTTTATAAACTCCCTGTTGCTTTCCGTTCCGTATGTTGCTTTCCGCGGGGCGAGCATCTACAGGCATCATTTCGGCTGGCAATTTGGACAGGTGTGGGTTCCTCTGCCAGCTACGACCGTCTTTTCGATTTCGTGGCCGCATTTACGGCATGGTTCCCCTTTGCGCCCATATACGAACAACTCCAGCTGGAACATGCCGATCTGTCCCTGTGAGTTTACGTAGGAGCGGATGGTGCTTCCACCTTTGTCCACGGCTTCCTGAAGGGTAAGGACTATTTCACGTTGCAGTTCGATCAGTTCTTCCTCGGTCAGACTGCTAGCCGTCTTTTCCGGATGGATTCCTGCACGGAATAAGGCCTCATCAACATAGATGTTTCCAAGTCCGACCACAACGGTCTGATCTAGGAGCACCGCTTTGATGTTTCGGTTGGTTTTTGCAAGTCTTTCTTTTAGCAGATCTAGGTTGAACTCGTCCTCAAAAGGCTCCGGTCCTAGGCTTGCAAGTGATTTTGCAGCCAACTCCTCCCCTTTTTTATAAAGGTGAAGCGTACCGAACTTTCGAACATCCTGATAACGCAACTCAGTTCCATCCTCGAAATGGAAGAAAACATGTGTATGTTTATTGGTAGGCTCCGCTTTCTGGAACAAGCCGTATTTCCCTTCCATTCTGAGGTGGGACACCATGCAATAGTCATTCAGATAGAACAGGAGGAACTTTCCCCTTCTACCTATTTCTACAATTTCCTGGCCAATGAGCATCTCTTCAAAAAGAACGGCATCATCCGGTTCTTTAATCATTTTTGGCCATAACACTTTCACTTCACTGATTTTTTTGCCTTTCACAAGCTGAACCAGCGTTTTTCTGACGGTTTCAACCTCTGGTAGTTCAGGCATGGTAACACACATCCTCTAATAGCTTGACTGCTTTTTTACTTTTGTTGAGTTTCCTTATGAATCTTTTCTTTATTTATTTCGCATCGTACCAGGTGGAGCCATAGGAGTAATCCACTTTAAGAGGAACCTTCAATTCCACTGCCTGCTCCATCACCTCTGGAACGATTTTCTTCAGTTTTTCAATTTCATCTTTTGGTGCTTCAAATACAAGTTCATCATGCACTTGAAGAAGTACTTTCGCCTGCATGTTTTCCTCTTCGAGTCTGTAGGCCATTTCAATCATCGCCTTTTTGATGATATCTGCAGCACTTCCTTGTATAGGTGTATTCATTGCTGTTCTTTCTGCAAAACTTCTAAGGTTGAAGTTACTACTTGTAATTTCCGGCAGATAACGGCGACGATGTAGTAGCGTGGTCACATAGCCTTTGTCCTTCGCATCAAGTACACTTTCTGCCATATATTCTTTCACACCAGGGAAGCTTTCCAGATATCGGTCAATGAATGTTTTGGCATCTTTCCGGGTAATGCCGAGGCTTTGCGAGAGGCCGTAATCACTGATTCCATAAACAATCCCGAAGTTTACCGCTTTTGCCTGGCGGCGCATATTGGAAGTGACCTCATCCTCGGAAACATGGAAAACATCCATCGCCGTTTTTGTATGGATATCCGCATCTTCCTTGAATGCCTCTATCAATTTTTCATCGCCTGCTATATGCGCAAGAACTCTTAACTCAATCTGGGAATAATCTGCTGCAAAAATAACCCAGTCTTCATGTGACGGTATGAATGCCTCTCTAATCTTTCTTCCTTCCTCAAGACGGATCGGAATGTTCTGCAGGTTCGGATCAATCGAGCTAAGACGTCCAGTTTGCGTTAGTGCCTGGTTAAAACGAGTGTGGATCTTATGAGAATCCTCATGGATAACCTTCAATAACCCTTCGATATAGGTGGACTTCAATTTCCCCAATTGACGGTAATGCAAGATCTGTTGAATTACTTCATGCTTTTCAGCAAGCTTTTCCAAGACGTCTGCGGAAGTGGAGTAGCCTGTTTTTGTCTTCTTAACTGGTGGAAGCCCAAGCTTCTCAAAAAGGATGACGCCCAACTGCTTCGGAGAATTGATATTGAACTTTTCACCAGCCAGTTCAAATATTTTTCCTTCGATTTCTTCCAGTTTATTACCTAAGTCTGCTCCCATTTCTTCCAAACGGGCTTTATCCACTTTGATTCCGAGTGCTTCCATTTCCGCCAGCACCAATGTTAATGGCATTTCAAGCTCTTCAAATAGTTCGAGCTGCTCATTGTCTTTTAATTCGTGAATAAACGATTCCTTCATTTCCTGCATGGCGAAGGTTTTCCGCACAAGATGGTCAGCCACTATCTGCTGATCCGGAATAGCACGCTTTGCGCCCTTTCCATAGACCGCTTCGTCTGTTTCAATCTGATAATAGCCTTTCTTACGGGCAATTTCAGCAAGGTCGGCAGATGTGTCAGAAGGGTTGACAATATAGGATGCAATAATGAAATCAAAGTCGATTCCATTCAGCTCGATTCCTTTCCATTTCAATGCAACAATTGCTCTCTTAGCATCAAAGACCGTCTTCTTTTTCTTCGAATCTGATGCAAAGGCAACGAACTCCTCCGATTGCAAGGCTACGTCTGTCGGAATGAAGTAGTTCCCTTTTTCGTTCACGAGAGCAATTCCTTGGATGTCTGCACGGTGGTAACTTTCATCCAATACTTCGATCATGAAGAAGTTCTCTTTGGCAAAGTGCTCTTCTTTGACCTCCTCAAGTATTTCGAATGAAATATCCTCCAGATCTTCTGTTACCGTCTCGCCATCCTCGCCAAGCTTGTCCAACAGGGAGTTGAAACTGAGCTCCTTGAAGATGTCGAGCACTTTCTTCTTGTCGTATCCTTCATAAAGCAGTTCCCCCACCGTAATTTCAACCGGAGCTTCCGTCATGATGGTAGCGAGCTCTTTGCTCATCATCGCCTGTTCTTTATTGCCCTCAAGTTTCTCCTTCAGCTTTTTACCGCTGACTTTATCAATCGAGTCGAGAAGTGTTTCAATTGTTCCGAATTCTTTTAACAGCTTGATGGCAGTCTTTTCCCCGACACCTGGCACACCAGGAATATTATCAGATGAATCTCCCATCAGCCCTTTCATGTCAATGATTTGATCTACTTTCAAGCCGTACTTCTCTTCTATGAAAGCAGGAGTGTAGGAATCCACATCTGTTATCCCTTTTTTCGTGATATCAACTGTGATTTTATCTGTTGCAAGTTGTGTTAAATCTTTGTCTCCGGAGATAATTTTCACATCGAAATCATCTTTTGCAGCTTGTTGTGCGAGTGTGCCGATGATATCATCCGCTTCATATTCAGGTAGTTCGTAGCGCTTGATATTGTAGGCGTCCAGAAGCTCTCTTAAGAAAGAAAATTGTTCGGATAGTTCAGGTGGCGTCTTTTGACGACCCCCTTTGTATTCCCCGAAAGTCTTATGACGGAAAGTCGTCTTTCCCGCATCAAATGCCACCAGCATATGTGAAGGCTTCTCCTCTTCTAGTATCCGCATAAGCATCATGGTGAACCCGTAGATGGCATTGGTATGTATCCCTTTTTCATTACTCAATAGCGGGAGTGCGAAGAAAGCACGGTATGCAATAGAGTTTCCATCAATCAATACTAATTTGTTTGCCAAGTGTGACTCCTCCTTCTAACCTATCTATTTTCGTATGTATAAATTCAACTTTAAAAAGCCACAATTCTACCTCTATTCTATCATGGATAAGAATAGAAACAAAAATTGTGGCATTATAAGTCTTAGACTCTAGATTGTTGTAATTGGCTTTAAAGGTTGACCGTTCCTTTTCGCTGCAGGCACTCGCTTTCCGCGGGGAGGGACGGAAGCCTCCTCGGCAAGCCGAGGGCACTGAAAAACTGAAAACAAATTGTTTTTAATGGTTTCTAGCTGTGGATTGGAGCAAATAGCGTAGACTCCTGCAGGGGAGTAGCGACAATCTTGAGACCCCGCAGGGCACAGCCCGAGGAGGCTCAAGGTCGCCCCGCGGAAAGCGAAGCTATTTGCGGAAATCCACAGCGGTGTTTACCCAAGAACTAAAATTCAGTACTTTTTCAGTGGCCTCGGCAAGCCTGAGGGGTCTCCCGTTTCCCTCTACCTCCCGCCGGAGTCGAGTGCCCTCCGCTCTAATCCATCTAATAACATATACTTTATTCCATTCCGCCCATTAGCAGTTTTGCATATGGTGAGTCAGATGGCAGGACAATGACTGTCTCTCCATCAATGGTTTTTTTGTAGGATTCTAGAGTACGGTATAGTTCATAGAATTCTGCATCCTTGGAGAAAGTGTCATTATAAATTTTTGCAGCTTCCCCTTCCCCTTGCCCAACAATTGTGTCAGCATCAGCTTCAGCCTTTGCCAAGATCTCTCTTACTTCACGGTCTGTATTAGCCATGATTCTGTTCTTGTCAGCATCCCCACGTGAAAGGTATTCCTGAGCAGTGGACTGACGCTCAGAAATCATTCGTGTAAATACGGACTCTTCATTTTCCGGTGGCAGGTCGGTTCTTCTCATCCGGACATCCGTCACCACAACTCCGTAATTATCCTTTGCCAATAGTTCATTCACTCTTTCTGTAACCCGATCGTTCAGACTTCCCCTTGATGATTTTTCATCATTGATAATATCATCATAGTTCAATTGACCAAGCTCCGTTCTGACAACAGAGAATACAAACTCAGACATTTTTGTTTCCGCGTTCACAAGACTTGCAAGATTGCTGATCATCAATTGAGGATCTGCCACACGCCATACCACATAGTTATCGATAAGCATCCGTTTTTTGTCGCGTGTATTTATTTCTGCACTCGCTTCATCATATAGCATTTGGTATTTTGGCACAGTCGTAACGGATTGAATAAATGGTGTTTTTAAATTCAATCCAGGTTCATCGACAATTTTGACCACTTCACCGAACTGTCTGACCACTTTATATTCGCCTTCTTTAACTACAAACACATTGGCCAGGATAACTCCCAGGATTATAAGGAGTACTACTCCGAATATTCCGCCACGGATGATTGTCTTCCATTGTACATCAGGCTTTTTCTTTTCTAAGTTAATTATGTTTTGATCACTCATTGTTCCCACTTCCTTCCGGGTTCGCTGGTGGTTTTGGTGCAGGATTTTCCGTTCGGAGCGGGAAGTATTTCATCGTATTTCCATCGTCATTCATAATGTAAATTTCAGCATATGGTAATACCTCTTCCATCGTTTCCAAAATCAGGCGCTTCTTTGTTAATTCCGGAGCGTTCACGTATTCATTGTATATGGAATTGAATTTCGCTACATCTCCTCGTGCACGCTCAATTCTGGCAGCCTTTTCCCCTTCCGCCTTGGAGATGAGAGCGTCTTTTTCCCCTTCGGCTTCATTCATCCGCTGGTTCTGATATCTTTTCGCCTCATTGTTTTTGGTGTTCTCCATTTCTCTTGCATCCGTAACATCTGTAAAGGCTTTACGTACTTCTGCATTCGGCAATTCCACATCTTGAAGATTGACAGATGTGACAGCAATACCAATATCATATGTTTCCATCAGGGATGTAAGAAGATCGAAAACCTCTACTTCAATCTGTGCTTTTCCTGAAGTAAGGGCTTCATCTATCTGTGTGCTTCCGATAATACTTCTTAAAGATGCGGACGTTGCATTATACAGGACCGCTTGCGGATCATCACTATTAAATAAGTATTTCTCCGGTTCACTTATTTTCCACATGACGACCATATCCGCCAACACGATATTTTCGTCACCTGTAATCATTTTTGTATCATTGGTGAATTCAACTATTTCTCCATTTTTTTCTTCATAGCCGAATTGTAAGCTGAATGTCTCTTTGGACAATTTCTCTACTTGTTGAATTGGCCAAGGCATTTTAAAATGTAACCCTGGTTCACTAATTCCCTCTTCCACTTTTCCGAATGTCATGATGACTGCTTGTTCGGACTGATCGACTGTGTACCAGGATGTCAAGGCAACTGACCCGATAAACGCAGCAAGGACCACTAGGAAAACGGTCGTATAAATGCTTTTTAAACTTATCAATGTTGTACTCTCCCCTTTTTTTGTTCTCGTTGATTTATACGTTGGTGGGGGGAAAAAGTTTCATCATTTGTGAAGATTTCTAAAGAGCGGTACCCCTGCAATGTGTGTTGTAGTAATAAGGATTGTTTGTTTTAGGGGTCAGGTACCGGGGGGCTATATAGAACAAAAAGAAGGAGAGAGCAGGGTGGGCTCTCTCCTCTTCCAAAATTGGCTCCTTGGATGAAGGGGTTTTCATAGATTATATTAGCAAAGGTTTGTTAAGGTGTTATGAAAGGTGTGTAAAGCTATTGTAAATCTTTGTTTTCTTTAGACAATTTTACCGTAAAAGTGGTGCCTGTGTTCAATTTACTGTCTACAGAAATACTTCCATGATGGGCTTCAACGATGTGCTTGACGATAGCCAAACCAAGTCCGGTTCCACCCGAGTTTCGGCTGCGCGCTTTATCCACCCTATAAAAGCGTTCGAAGATTCTCGGAATTTCATCTTTCTCCATCCCGATACCTGTATCCGAAACCTCTATAACTATCTCTTCTCCAACCTCTTCCATTTTTACCTTCACTTCTCCATCGGCCGGTGTATAGGCTATGGCATTGTTAATAAGATTAATGAAAACCTGTTTCACCCTGGAGGCATCAGCAAATAAATACAAATCCTTTTGAGGTCTATCTAAAACAAGCTCTATTTCTTTCTCTTTTGCTTTCCCTCTCAGAATCACAAATATTTCTTCCAGAATTTCATTGATTTCGATATAGGCAGGATCCAGTTTGAAACCTTGTTTTTCAATTTTTGACAGGTCGAGCAGATCCTCAATCAGGGATTGTAGCCTATCACTCTCTTTTAAAATAATGGAAAGGAAATACTCCAACGTGTCCCGGTCATTCATTGCACCATCCAGCAATGTCTCCGAGAAGCCTTTAATGGATGTGATCGGTGTTTTTAATTCATGGGAAACATTGGCCACAAAATCTTTACGCATCTGTTCGAGCTTTTTCAATTCCGTAATATCGTGGAAAACAAGGACAATCCCTTTCCACTCATCATTGATTCCAATAATTGGTGCTCCATAAACTTCAAAGTGCCTTCTTTCAATTTTCAGAGGCAGCAGCAGCTGTTTGCGGACATTCACTTCGGTCATGAATATCTCTTCGATCAAGGTGACGATTTCTTTATGTTCGATCGCTTCATAGTATAACCGGTAAAGGTATTCTGAAGGATCTGCATCAAATGTATCCTTATAAGTCCGGTTAATAAGATTCACATAGCCGCGGCCGTCAATTAATATCAATCCGCTCCCCATGCTCTCAATAAGCGTGCGAAGCCTATCCTGCTGCATTTCCTGCGCTTTGGTCATATCCTGAAGATTTCTTGCCAGAATATTGATGGATTGGCTAAGCATCCCTGTTTCATCCACATGTTCTTCAAAGGTTCTAGCCTTATAGTTACCTTTGGCCAGCTCCATTGCCACCTTTGTTGCAGATTCAATGGGCCGGGTATATTGAGAAGTGATTCTGACACCAAGCAGTAAAATCACTACAAAAGCCGCACCGAGACTTGCAATAAGCAATCCCCAGATCTGTTGGTTCACCCTTTGCAAAGAATCAATCGGAGTGCTAAGCATGACATAACCATCCCGCACTCCGTCTCTTGTAATGGAGTTTCCATAATAGTAAAGCTCATTATTCTGCTCATAAAAGATTCGATCCCGATCTTTGTTGTTCTGGATCGTATCTCTTATAATTTCCTGATGGGAATCGGCTCCGGTTGGATTATGTCCATTGGTATCAAAGAGGACGATTCCGTTTTTATCGGTAATACTGATTCTAGCAGATAAGGTGCTACTGACGTCTTCTAACTGTTTCTGCATATCAGGGGTAATATTGCTCTCCTCTTCTACCATCATCGTCACAAGGTTCGTTTCTTTTACAAGCCTTT
Organism: Bacillus sp. LL01; assembly: GCF_001037965.1. Lineage (NCBI taxonomy): Bacteria > Bacillati > Bacillota > Bacilli > Caryophanales > Bacillaceae > Bacillus > Bacillus sp. LL01. Next base: position 78,710 of record NZ_LFEL01000007.1, read on the forward strand.
GGTTGAACGTATTCAAATAAAAGGTTTTGAAAAGTTGACCAAGTAACAATCCCAAGCACACAAGCACCACGATAATTAATGTGATGAGTGCAAATAGGAGTCGGGAACGGAACCTATTCATGTATCTTCGGTTCCTCCAGCTTGTAGCCCAGACCTCTTATTGTTTTTATATATGTAGGTTTTTTCGTGTCTGTTTCTATTTTTTCACGCAAGTGGCTGATATGTACATCCACAATTCGTGTATCCCCTGCAAAATCATAATTCCATACTGCGCTTAGCAACTGGTCCCTTGTCAACACTCTTCCTTTGTTTTTGGATAAGTAGACAAGAAGCTCAAACTCTTTTGGAGTCAGCTCTAAGCGTTCATTACGGAAATAAGCTTCATAATGTTCCGGAAGAATTTTCACTTCTCCGATAACCAGTTTCTCGGAAGTATCTTCTGCTTCCTTAGGTACTTCATTTACCGCTGCATGCTGCTGCATTCTTCGGAGAATCGCTTTGACCCTTGCGACCACTTCCCTAGGACTGAATGGCTTTGTCATATAGTCATCCGCTCCAAGTTCCAAGCCAAGTACTTTATCGAATTCATCATCTTTTGCAGTGAGCATTAGAATCGGTGTATGAATTTTGTGCTGTCTCAGTTCTTTACAGACTTCAATTCCATCTTTCTTTGGAAGCATCAGGTCCAATACAATCATATCAAAACGCTCTTTCATAGCCTTATTCAAACCTTCTTCTCCATCCATTGCAACGGAAACATCATACCCTGCCTGCTTTAAATTGTACTGTAATAATGTCACAATCGATTGTTCATCATCTACTATAAGAACCTTTTTATTCATCTTTTTCCTCCACCAACTGTTTTGGAAAACCCTATTTATTCACCCAGTAGCCAACTCTTTTTATTTAACTATCATTACTTTTCCATTTTACACGTAAACATTATTCATCACAATAAAGAAGAATAGAAGTCTTTAAGCATTGCAAAAATGCCCAAACAAAAAAAGAGCTTGATTTCAGCTCTTTTTTAAGGCTCTTTTCTCAAAGAGTGTTGCTAATTTGCTAGTAAAAAGTCGGCATTAGGACTTTTTACCGTTTATCTACTTTTAATAAGGCATGCCATTTATATTGGACAGCTAGGAAAAGAGCACGACAGCAACGATTATAACGTTTGTAGTAAAATTTCGAAAAAGCAACAAAGTTTACGAAAATAGCCTTTTTAAAAGTTTTCCATAGCACTGCTTTCCATCGGTTCGAGACGATGTGGCGGGCAGACTGTGATGGAGCCTTTTACAACTGTCTGGTTATCTTCATTTGTTCCATGGACACTTAATACGATACTGTGATCATCTTCGTTGACCTCCACCACTTCAAAAAGGAACTGTACAGTTGCATAATGATAGACTGGTTTCGGAAATGAAATGTCCTGACCAACAACATGGCTTCCTGGTCCGGGTAAGTATTTTGATACAGCTGATGTAATGATTCCAGTCAGCATGATATTAGGAACAATAGGTTTTTTGAAAGGAGTTTGGGACGCGTAATCGTGCTGTATATACAATGGGTTCGCGTCGTTTGTCAGCCCAAGATAAAGTAGTAGATCTTTATCTTCTATTTTTTCCGTCAACTCCAGCTTTTCTCCCACTTGAATTTCTGCTAGCTTTCTTCCAAGCTTTCTCTTTTTACCAAGTAACATATAGACACCCCCTGATGAAATTGAAAAAAACCTCTGTTTTGAAAACGGTTACAATAGTATGGTAAAAATTCGGGGAAACAATTCCCCGAATCATCTACTCTATATTAGGTTAAGACGTTCATGACATTTTTTACGGATTCAACAGATTTGGATAGTGCAGCTTTTTCTTCCTCTGTCAATTCTAGTTCGATAATCTTCTCGATCCCACCAGCACCTAAAATTGTCGGTACGCCAAGATAGATTCCCTCATGTCCATACTCGCCTTCGAGGTATGCAATGGATGGGAGTACACGACGTTGATCTTTAAGGATTGCTTCAACCATTTCCACCATGGAAGCTGCAGGAGCATAATACGCACTACCGTTCCCAAGAAGGTTGACGATTTCTCCTCCACCTTTTCTCGTTCTTTCCACAATCGCATCTAGGCGATCTTTCGGAAGTAAGGTTTCCAGTGGGATACCACCAGCATAGGAGTAGCGGACAAGTGGAACCATGTCATCACCGTGGCCACCTAGAACAAATCCTGTAACATCCTTGACTGACAGGTTAAGTTCTTGGGAAACGAATGTACGGAAGCGAGCTGTATCAAGTACACCAGACTGGCCGATTACTCGGTTTTTTGGAAACCCGGACTCTTTGAATACAGTGTAAGTCATTGCATCTACCGGGTTGGTCAACACGATGATATAGCAATCAGGAGAGTGTTTCACAATCTCCCTTGTTACGCTTTTCATAATGTTCTGGTTGGTAGTTACAAGATCGTCACGGCTCATACCAGGCTTACGAGCAATACCTGCAGTGATTACGACGATATCGGAATTAGCTGTATCTTCATAGTTGGATGTGCCAGTTATGTTTGCATCAAATCCCTGTACAGGACTTGCTTCTAACATATCTAAAGCTTTACCTTTAGTAGGGTTCTCCATTTGTGGGATATCTACAAGTACAACGTCTGCAAGTTCTTTTTGTGCAAGTAAGAATGCTGTAGTTGCACCTGTGAATCCTCCACCGATTACAGATACTTTTTTACGCCTCATTGTCATGTTCATTCCTCCCTAACCTATTAATGGACATCTCCTACACCGCTGTTGATTTCCGCACTGGGCTTCGCTTTCCTAGGGGCGGTGCTTGAGCCTCCTCACTTCGTTGCGGGGTCTCAACCTACCGCTATCTCCCTCAGGAGTCTACGCCCTGTGCTCCAATCAACAGCTAGAGTGCTGGTTTATTTTCAAAAAGCAAAAACCCTTCAAGGGTTTTTGCTTCTTTTTAAAATTACATGTTTTTGATTAGTTCGTCACCAAACTCGGAGCATTTCACTTCTGTTGCGCCGTCCATTAGACGAGCAAAGTCGTAAGTTACCACTTTGGCAGCGATGGATTTCTCCATAGCATCTACTACAAGTTTCGCAGCTTCTGTCCAACCAAGGTGCTCAAGCATTAATACACCGGAAAGGATAACAGAAGATGGGTTTACTTTATCAAGTCCTGCATATTTAGGAGCTGTACCATGTGTAGCTTCAAAAATAGCGTGTCCAGTTTCGTAGTTGATGTTTGCTCCAGGAGCGATTCCGATTCCACCAACTTGCGCAGCTAGTGCGTCTGAGATGTAGTCTCCATTTAGGTTCATCGTTGCAACAACGTCGAACTCTTTTGGACGAGTAAGAATTTGTTGTAAGAAGATATCAGCAATGGAATCCTTCACTAGGATCTTGCCTTCTGCTTCTGCAGCTTCTTGAGCTTTGTTAGCAGCATCTTTACCTTCCGCTTCCGCGATACGGTCATATTGTGCCCATGTAAATACTTTATCGCCGAATTCTTTTTCAGCTAACTCGTAACCCCAGTTTTTGAAAGCACCCTCAGTGAACTTCATGATGTTTCCTTTGTGAACTAGTGTTACAGATTTGCGGCCATGCTCGATTGCATAGTTGATTGCACCACGAACAAGACGGGAAGTTCCTTCTTCAGATACCGGCTTGATTCCGATTCCGGAAGTTTCAGGGAAACGAATCTTGTTTACGCCCATTTCTGTTTGAAGGAAGTTGATTAGCTTTTCTACTTCTTCAGAGCCTTTCGCATACTCGATTCCAGCATAGATATCTTCTGTGTTTTCACGGAAAATAACCATGTCAGTGTCTTCAGGGCGTTTAATAGGAGATGGAACTCCTTGGAAATAACGAACAGGACGTAAGCATGTGAAAAGGTCCAACTCTTGACGTAAAGCAACGTTAAGAGAACGGATTCCGCCACCAACTGGGGTAGTCAAAGGTCCTTTGATTGCAATTATGTACTCGCGGATATCATCAAGTGTTTGGCTTGGCAACCATTCGCCAGTTTGGTTGAATGCTTTTTCTCCAGCCAATACTTCTTTCCAAACAATTTCCTTTTCACCATTATATGCTTTTTCAACAGCTGCTTCTAAAACACGGGATGCAGATGCCCAAATGTCAGGACCAATTCCGTCTCCTTCGATGAATGGAATGATTGGGTTGTTAGGTACATTTAGTACGCCTTCTGTAACTGTAATTTTTGTTCCTTGTGTCAAAGTAAAAACCTCCTAAGAAAATATAATTACGTGAGTATTTTGGGAGGGATTGTCCCTCCCCTGCTATTATAACAAAGTTTGCAGCAATGTCGCTTGTCAGGTAATTAGCTGCGTTTTTCCAATGGTACATATTCCTGTTTGCCAGGGCCCGTGTAATCGGCACGAGGACGGATCAGGCGGTTGTTGGAATATTGCTCAAGGATATGTGCCAACCAACCGGATACACGGCTTACAGCGAAAATAGGTGTGAATAAATCATGGTCAATTCCTAAAGAATGATACACAGATGCACTGTAGAAATCAACGTTCGGTGGAAGCGGCTTTTCGGAAGTGACAACCTCTTCTACCTTCACGGACATTTCATACCATTTTGGTTGCCCTGTCAGGTGAGTAAGCTTTTCGGACATTTCACGCAGATGCTTCGCACGAGGATCTCCCTGGCGATATACACGGTGTCCGAAGCCCATAATTTTTTCCTTGTTGGCAAGTTTTTCACGAATGTAGCTTTCCGCGTTTTCTACTTCCCCGATTTCGGAAAGCATTTTCATTACAGCTTCGTTCGCTCCACCATGCAATGGGCCTTTTAACGCTCCAATTGCAGCCGTAACGCCGGAGTAAACATCAGACAATGTCGCAACACATACACGTGCAGTGAAAGTCGACGCATTCAATTCGTGATCAGCATGAAGCACTAACGCTTTATTGAAAGCTTCAATTGCCACGTCAGAAGGCTCTTCACCAGTCAACATGTATAGGAAGTTGGCAGCCATCCCTAAATCTGTTCTTGGTGCGATCGGATCCAATCCTTTGCGGATTCTTGAGAACGCTGTCACGATTGTCGGCATTTTAGCTTGAAGACGGACAGCCTTATGGTAGTTTACTTCCGGATCCATATTATCTGCTTCCGCATCATATAGTCCAAGCAGAGATACAGCAGTACGAAGTGCAGCCATTGGATGAACTTTATCGATTGGGTATGTTTTGAAATGGTTGATTACTTCTTCAGGAAGCGCAGCATTTTCTGCAATTTCCTTTTTAAGGGAAGCTAACTCAACTTTGTTCGGCAGTTTTTGATGCCATAAAAGATAGATAACCTCTTCGAAGCTAGCATGATCTGCTAAGTCATCAATGTTGTAGCCAACATACGTTAGTGTGTCGTCAATAATAGAACTGATAGCGGAAGTCGTTGCTACAATTCCTTCTAGACCTTTAGTTGTTGTCATATGAAACCTCTCCTTTATGTGAAAATTTCCTCAAATCCTTATCTACCATTGTTCACTTGAACGCTTGCTCAACATAATGATAAAAATCATATCTCTGCATAATTATTTAGAGTAATTTATCAATTCAGAATCTAGCAAACTAAGAAAATGCTTACATTTCCATTCATAAAAATAAGCGCATTATCCACTATATTCATGGGTGTGCGCGCATTTTCGGCGAACAATGTTACTCTTGCTCAGTAGGAAGGAAGTGTCCTTGTCCCTATTATAAACAATTATCTGACTTTTGTGAATGAAAAGAAGGAAAGTCCTGCAAAAAATATTATTACGGAAAAACAATTTGTGAAAAATCCATTAAGTGAAATACTCCACTACCCTCATTGCCAGATACGCTATTCCTGCACCTATCAAAGGTCCTACCGCCACTCCATTGAACAAGGAAACCGCGAGTATGGTACCAAACACAAGTGCCGTGGTAATATGTGGATCATTCGCAAGAAGGGTCAAACCGCTTTTCGCAATAAGCGCTACCGCTATTCCTGCACCTAGTGCAACCCAAGCATAAGAAGATTTTAAAGCCTCCTGTAGCTGCTTGAACCCTATATCACCGGTAGCAATCGGAACAAGAACTGCAATGGTAATGATCGTTACTCCCCAATTGATTCCTTTAGACTGAAGATAAGGGAATACTTTATTATCCAAACCAATAACTTTAATAACAAGCAATACTGCAACAGCAAACATCAATGATGGATTCTTAGCAACAAAGCCTATTAAAAGAAGTACCAGTAAAAACAAGGTAGCTTGACTAAACATTCTGTTTCATCCTTCCAAACCCAGACCCTAATTTTCATACTACCATAATGAAAAGAGAAAGAAAAAGAATTGATATTGTACTGAATTTTCCGAAATATTAATTTAAAACTATGAAAAGAATGGTCCAGGCTGTAAAATAATTTATAAGGAATTTCTGGTAATAAGGGGTGTTGTTGTTGAATTGGAACTATGTACACATCTTTTTTAGACTCCTCCTGGTTCTTTTCATCATCGCGATAGGTCTTTTCTCTTTCTATTATTTATTCTCCATCGCATATCCATTCATCATTGCATTGATATTTGCATTCTTGATAAACCCGCTCGTCAATCTGCTTGAAGCGAAGGGAAGATTTCCTAGAAGCTTGGCTGTTTTCATCGCTTTAATGGCAGTGTTTGCCACTGTTGCTGGTATAGTCACCCTTCTTATCGTTGAAATCGTTTCTGGTACTGAGTATTTGGCAAAGGTTGTACCGGGACATTTTGAAACCTTGGTTGTATATGTGGAGCAGTTCGTCGTTACTAAAATACTCCCATTTTTCAACCAGATGAGCACCATGTTCCACAGCTTGGAGGAAGGTCAGCAACAATCTCTGTTGACTAACATAGAAAATATCGGAGGCACTGTTGCCAGCACAGTTGGAGAATTCATTCAGACTTTCTTAACGAATCTCCCCAAAATTATTACTTGGATTCCCAGTTTCGCAACAGTACTGATTTTTTCCTTGCTTGCAACCTTTTTCATCAGCAAGGACTGGTTCAAGCTCAAAGTAAGACTGAAGAAAATAACTCCGATCCAAGCACAAGGAAGTCTTACAAAAGTGTTCTTAAGTCTTAAAAAAGCATTCTTTGGTTTCATGCGTGCCCAGGCTACACTAATTTCCATCACTACCATCATTGTTTTGATAGGGTTATTGATACTACGAGTCGAATATGCCATTACCGTCGCTTTGATTATTGGCTTAGTCGACTTGATTCCTTATCTCGGAACTGGACTCGTATTTGTACCTTGGATCATCTTTTTGGCCATCAGCGGGAATCTACCTCTCGCCATCGGACTTGGAGTCTTGTATTTAATCGTGATTGTACAGAGACAGCTTATGGAGCCGAAAATATTGTCATCGAGTATCGGCCTTGATCCATTAGCGACGCTTGTCAGCTTGTTTGTAGGATTCAAACTGTTTGGATTCCTCGGGTTGATCGTCGGTCCGGTTATTGTGGTCATTTTCAATACGCTTTGGAAGGCGGATGTGATTAAGGATATTTATTTGTTTGTAGTGGGTAAGAATAGAATTGTATAGGAGTATTTTTGCTTTTCTGTTTATCGTCGCTGTTCCTTTCCGCAAATAGCTACGCTTTCCGCGGGGCGACAATCCACAGCTAGAAATTACGGACCGCCCGCAGGAAAGCGAAGCGCCTGGAACGGAAATCAACAGTATTAAGTACTTTCATAAATTTTTAAAAAACGCCTCCTCCAAAGGAGAAAGCGGTCATCATATTCTATTTGAACAAGTTCGCAATGGATTGGAAAAGGTTACGGAAGAAATCTGCAACACCTTGCCAGAAACCTTCATCGCCTACTACTTCTTCAATCCTGTTTTTGATATCCTTAGAAATGTCCTCAAGCTGCTGTTTCACATTATCAAAATTGATATTCAGTGAACGCATCTTTTCAAACAGGTCAATCAATAGTTGTCTGTCTTCTTCACTTAATTCTATGTTCAGTTTCGCCAGCTGCTCTTCTACAATCCGCTCCACATCTTCACGGGTTGCTGGCTTTTGTTCTGCAATCTGCTTCTTGATTTCTGTCAGTAATTCACTAACTTTCTCACTATCCATGCCTTCTTCTTCGGCAAGTTTTGTGGCAATGTTCAACTCTTCGTTAGCCACTTCCATACGGTCCTTATCAAGCACTTCCCCACTTACCTCATAAGCCTTATAGATACCGACCAATGCAGAATGTCCACTTACCTTCACAGGAGAGACGACAATTACTTCTGCGTCCTCAATTCCCGCAGTCAATAACGCATTTGCATACATATCATCGGTAACTTGTGTGATATTTTCAGGAGTAGCTCTATCGATGACAAGGCCTTCGCCTTTTTCTTTTCTGGTAATTTTAGCTGAAGAAAACATACGGGCATTTCGGTCTTCTCCGTCAATGTATTTAACAAGGTCTTCACCTGTGACCGTAATCTCTTCTACCATTTCAGGATTTTTCACTTTTAAAAGGTCCCGAACTTCCTGCTTTTGGTCGTCATTTAATGTCCCACCATATACCACAATCGGCAAGCCAAACTTTTCATTGATGCTTTCTTCTTCGTCTTCTCCACCGGTAGCATGTACAACATTCGTCAAACTGAGTCCAGATAAAACCAAGGTTAATACAAGCATATACTTCAACCAATGCTTCATTTCTATTTCCCCCAAACTGATTTTACAAATTTTACAATGCTCTCTATCTATTTTTTCATATTATCATGATTTTAGAAAAAGGCAATGGAAATCCTCCACTGCCTTAGACTGTTGGTAAACTCTTATAAACTCTAAAATACACCTAGCTGTTGCTCTCCGTTCCAGGCGGTCCGGGACCCTCCTCACTTCGTTGGAGGGCATTGAAAAACTGAAACCGAATTGTTTTTAATGGTTTCTAGCTGTGGATTGGAGCAAATAGCGTAGACTCCTGCAGGGGAGTAGCGACAATCTTGAGACCCCGCAGGGCGCAGCCCGAGGAGGCTCAAGGTCGCCCCGCGGAAAGCGAAGCTATTTGCGGAAATCAACAGCGGTGTTTACCAAGAACTAAAAATCAGTACTTTTTCAGTGGCCTCCTTCGTTGCGGGGACTCCCTTGTCCCTTCCTCCAGCAGGAGTCTGCGCGCCTTCCACTACGATCAACTTAGTTATTGCATATTATTGTTGTTTTGTTTTTATCTTCTATTGATCACAATGAATTGCCCACGATCCATTCTGTTTCGGATTGCTCGCATAATGGAAGGCTTGATCAAGTTTCTTGTCGGTGGTAAAAGCAAGGCAAAACCTATGGCATCCGTAATAAAACCGGGAGTGAGCAGGACCACGCCTCCAACTAATATACAAAGACCGTCAATAATTACATCCCCAGGCATCTGCCCGCTGTTCATTTTCTGTTGTGCACTTCTAAGTGCAGAGACACCTTGGTATTTTGCAAGCCATGCCCCAAGTACACCTGTTAGGATGATCAGAATAATTGTTGGAATTGCACCAATCAATTTTCCTGCAGTAATAAGAAGCCATATTTCAAGTGCTGGTACAACTATAATCAACGCTAATAAAATCCTAAACATAAGAGGACTACCCCATTTCTATAAAAAAACAAACTTCCTACTAATTATATCAAAAATGAAAGAATTACTCTAATTTCACCCAAAAAGACCCCCAGAATCCAGCAAATGCCGGGATATAGGGGGTCATGTCCACTATTATAGTACGCTTGCGTGGCCTGTATAAATTGTGCCTCTTGATGAGTCCACTGTGATTTCCTGTCCGTCTTCCAGAAGGTAAGTTGCGTTTTCCACTCCAACAATTACCGGAATGCCAAGGCTTAATCCAACAACAGCTGCATGGCTGGTCAAACCGCCTTCTTCCGTAATAAGGGCAGATGCTTTTTCCAATGATGGCATCATATCTTTGTCAGTGCCATTTGTAACAAAGATAGCACCATGCGTCATTTTTTCTGCAGCTTCTTCTGCTGTTTTTGCTATAACCACTTTACCGTAAGCGGATTTTCTGCCGATTCCTTGTCCACTTGCAAGGACGTCGCCTACAACGTGAATCTTCATTAAATTCGTTGTGCCTTTTTCTCCAACCGGTACACCGGCTGTAATGACAATCAGGTCACCGTGAGAGACGATACCTGTATTCAAGGACTCTTCAACTGCCACTTCTAACATTTCATCTGTAGTATTCGCTTGACGTCCGATACGTGGATACACACCCCAAACCAATGCCAGTTTACGGGAAACCGCTTCACAAGAAGTAACGGCAACGATTGGTGCTTTAGGACGGTATTTGGAAATCATACGTGCTGTATGTCCGCTTTCCGTTGGTGTAACAATTGCAGATACGTCCAGGCTGATTGCTGTGTAAGCAACAGATTGTCCGATAGAATCTGTAACAGTCAGTGCTGCCTGTTTGCTGTGCTTGCTAAGGATTTCCCCGTACGCCAATGCCTGTTCTGCACGGGAAGCGATGTTGTGCATTGTTTGAACCGCTTCAACAGGATAGGAACCTGCAGCAGTTTCACCAGAAAGCATGATTGCATCCGTACCATCAAAGATGGCGTTCGCTACGTCACTTGCTTCTGCACGAGTTGGACGTGGGTTACGTTGCATAGAATCAAGCATTTGAGTTGCTGTGATAACCGGTTTCCCAGCAAGGTTACATTTTTTGATAAGGTCTTTCTGTACTAGAGGTACCTCTTCGGCAGGGATTTCCACACCAAGGTCTCCACGAGCAACCATCAACCCGTCGGATACTTCCAGGATCTCGTTGATGTTGTCAACTCCCTCCTGGTTTTCAATTTTAGGGATGATCTGGATGTCCGCTGCATTATGTGCTTCCAATAATTCACGAATCTCAAGAACGTCAGATGCACGACGCACGAAAGATGCAGCAACGAAATCCACTCCTTGCTCAATACCGAAACGGATATCATTTGCATCCTTTTCTGTAATTCCAGGAAGGTTCACTTTTACTCCAGGAACGTTAACTCCTTTTTTGTTTTTCAATGTACCGGAGTTCAGGATTTTTGTTCTGATTTCATTGTCTCCGATCTCAAGAACTTCCAATCCGATAAGACCATCATCCAACAGTATATGGGAACCAGGTGTCACATCTTCTAATAGTCCAGGGTAAGTAATGGAGAACTTTTCGGTTGTTCCAATAACTTCTTCCATGGAAATGATGATTTCTTTTCCTTGTTCCAATTCAATCGCACCATCTTGCATGGTATGTGTTCTGATTTCCGGACCTTTTGTATCCAATAGAATCGCGACATTCTTCCCCGTGCGTTCTACCGCTTCACGGATGTTACGGATACGCGCTCCATGTTCTTCGTAGTCACCGTGTGAAAAGTTCAGACGAGCAACATTCATACCAGCTTCCATCAGTTTGATCAATAGCTCGACACTTTCACTGGCTGGTCCAATCGTACAAACAATCTTGGTTTTTTTCATATAAATTTTCCTCCTAGTTATATACCGTTCTTTTCATCTTTTTATATTATAAAGCAATAGAGTGGCATTACACCAACATAAGCCTCAAGAACCTGGTAATGAAAACGATTCCAATAAGCTTAGATTGCTAAATGGATAGTTCTTTTGAAAGGTCGTACATTTTCTTATCGATGGAATGGGTTTTGGATAAAGCCTCAATAATGTCATGATCGACCAGCACGTTGCTTTGAATACCTACACATCTTCCGCCTTTACCTTCCATCAATAGCTCCACAGCGCGAGCACCTAAGCGACTTGCCAACACTCTGTCAAACGCTGTTGGAGATCCACCACGTTGGATATGACCAAGCACACTTACACGCGTTTCGAAACTTGTTTCAACCTCAATCTTCTTTCCGAATTCCACTCCACTTCCTACACCTTCTGCTACCACGATGATGCTGTGCTTTTTCCCGCGTTCTGTTCCGCGCTTCAGCCTTGCAATCACTTCCTGCATATCATCTTTCGCTTCAGGGATAAGGATAGTTTCTGCACCACCTGCAAGTCCTGCCCAAAGTGCAATATCACCTGCATGACGTCCCATAACTTCAATTACGTATGTACGTTCATGAGATGTTGCTGTGTCACGGATTTTGTCAATAGAATCGATAACAGTATTCAGCGCTGTATCAAAGCCTATTGTAAAATCGGTACCTGGAATATCGTTGTCAATTGTACCAGGGACACCGATACATGGAAAACCGTGCTCCGTAAGTTTCTTGGCACCTTGATAGGAACCATCTCCACCGATAACCACCAATGCTTCTATTCCATGCTTATTCAGGTTTTCAATTCCTTTAAGCTGGCCTTCTCTTGTTTTAAATTCTTCGCATCTCGCAGAATATAACATCGTACCACCACGGTGGATGATGTCTCCAACGGAACCAATTTCAAGCTTTCTGATGTCTCCATCAATCAATCCAGCATATCCACGGTAGATCCCGAATACTTCCATGTCGTGAAAAATGGCCTTTCTTACTACTGCACGGACCGCAGCATTCATACCTGGTGCATCTCCACCACTTGTTAGAACGCCTATTCGCTTCATTTATTTCACCTCTTAAGCTAATTTGCCTATAAACGTATACCCAAACATACATTTTATTAGAAAAACGAGTGGCATGTAAAGTCTCTATATTAAAAATTACCACGAAGGTATGTCGAAAACAACTGAAATCTGTCGATTATATTTATGTATGCGCTTTTATTTGAGGTGGTTTATTTTTCCATTGTTTACGGGTATTTGTTCCTACCTATTTAAATAGGCTAGTCTTTGATGAGTAGCTTCCCAATTATGTTGTTTCCCCGTCAGCCGTGCCTATTTCTAAGATACCCATATTTTTCCCAAATCAATAAAAAAATTTCAAACTAAAGAAAGAAGGACGAGCATTAAGTGCCTCGTCCCATAACTTTTAATTAATCTTTTGAGGTTTTAGTTGCTCCTTGAATGAGAAAGCACCAATTCGTTTGTATTTTGCATAGCGATGTTCAATTAGCTCATCAGCGCTTAGCGGCATCAGATCTTGAAGGGACTCCTTCAAGATCTCACGGATTCCATTGGCTTGGAAATCCACATTTTTATGTGCGCCACCCTTTGCTTCAGGAATTATTTTATCGATGATTCCAAGATCGTACAGGTCAGGTGCAGTAATTTTCATGGACTCTGCCGCTTTTTTAGCAAGGCTTGCATCCTTCCATAGAATGGCTGCCGCCCCTTCCGGAGAGATAACCGAATAAGTGGAATTCTCGAGCATGTGTACATGGTTTCCGACACCTAGTGCAAGCGCCCCACCACTTCCGCCTTCCCCAATAACGATACAGATTATTGGCACCTTTAATCCAGCCATTTCAAACAGGTTTTTGGCGATTGCTTCACTTTGTCCCCGCTCTTCTGCTGCCTTTCCTGGATAAGCACCCTTCGTGTCAATGAAACAGACAATCGGTCTGTTGAATTTCTCCGCTTGGTACATCAGTCTCAAAGCTTTACGGTAGCCTTCCGGGTGAGGCATACCGAAGTTGCGGCGGATGTTTTCTTTCGTATCCTTCCCGCGTTGGTGGCCGATGATTGTGATTGGGTGGCCTTCAAATTTCCCGATTCCACCCACAATGGCTTCATCATCTCCATAATAACGATCCCCGTGCAGTTCGAGAAAGTTTGTAAACACACGTTCGATATAGTCCAGGGTAGTCGGGCGTTCAGGATGTCTGGCAATTTGAACACGGTCCCAAGGGCTTAAATTCCCATAGATATCAGCTTCTAATTTTTCGAGTCTGACTTCCAGTTTTTCAATTTCACTAGTAAGATCCATCTCACTATTTTTCGTGAACTCTTTCAGTTCCCCTATCTTCTTCCGCAGTTCCACTACCGGCTTTTCAAATTCCATTTCTCCTACCATCTCGTCTCCCCTCCTTCATGATGTATATCTAGTACATTAGTTAAGGTTTCTTTTAGATCCAGACGAGGAATGACCGCATCCAATTGTCCGCATTTCAATAAGAATTCTGCAGTTTGGAAATCTTCGGGAAGATCCTCGCGAATCGTCTGTTCTATGATTCGTCGCCCAGCAAATCCTATCAACGCTTTAGGCTCCGCAAAGTTATAGTCCCCAAGTGATGCAAAACTCGCCGAAACACCACCGGTTGTAGGGTGGGTCATTACGGAGATGATCAGTCCGCCACTTTCACTATGAAGCTTCAAAGCACTACTAGTCTTTGCCATCTGCATTAAACTTAAAACGCCCTCTTGCATTCTGGCGCCACCTGAAGCAGTGAAAATAAGGAATGGAACTCGCTTTTCCTTTGCTTTTTCGATAGCTCGGGTAATCTTTTCTCCCACAACAGATCCCATGCTTCCCATACGGAAGGTGGAATCCATGACCGCAATGACGAGCGGTAAACTATTAATTGTCCCTTCACCTGTTACAACAGCCTCATTGATGCCTGTTTTCTTTTGGTCGCCTTCAAGCTTCTCCAGGTAATTCGGAAAATTAAGCGGATTTTCTGAGACCATTTCAACATCGTATGCAACAAAGCTTCCTTTATCCAGTAAGCTTTGAATTCTTTCTTTTGCATTCATTGGGTGATGGTGGCCACAGTGTAGACACACCTTCAAATTTTTCATCAGCTCTTTTGTGTACATGATTTTTTTACAGCTTGGACATTTGGTCATAATTCCTTCCGGCACATCTTGGTGTGCTTGTTCAGATGGAATGGACGCGTACTTTTTCTTTTTTGTGAACAAATCCTTTAACAAAACAACAGAACCTCCCTTTATTTGAGTATTGGAAGCAAAAGGCACACCAGCCGTGGACACTTGCATATATATGACATGCTCCGTTCTTCGGGTGTCTAGTATTTCCTTACTCAGCGACTATTCAAAGGTCAATCGAAAACTTGTTACTTAGCTTTGGTATTTGGTACTAATAACAGGTTAAAATTTAGGCAAGTAAGGCTGTTAAAATTATTTCAATAAACAAATTCCTTAACTTACCTTTTTTCTCATACTGTTAATGTAACGGAAACTCCTCAATGGATGTTGTAGATTCTTGTCTACTTTCTATCGACAATTTCTGCAAAATGTTTTTCATATAACTTTATTGCTTGTTCGGGTTGCTTTTCTCTCATCGCCTCTAGCAAAACCTCAAACGCACCACTCTCTATCATATTATCCTTTACGATAATACGTGCATAACTATTTACAAGAGTCCAAATTCGTAGCATCAGACTATTATCTACAATTGTGACCATCTCTTTGAAGAAATCCGTTCTCGAAGGAGCTGATTCTATCATTCCTCTCAGCTTTTCATAGTCTTTGGCAGCAGCTTTCTGCATAAAAAGCTGTATGCATGACTTTTCTATTTCCAATTTTGTTTCCAACAGGTCATTCTTTGTTTTGTCCTGTTCGAGAATGAAAGTCCCTAATAGTTCTACGAGATGATGCTCTTTAAAATCTTTGATAAATGTTCCTTCTCCACGCTTTGTTTCAATGAGTCCAAGGAGTTCTAAGGCTCGAAGCGCTTCACGAACGGAAGATCGCCCGACATTCAACCTGTCGGACAATTCTCGTTCTGAAGGAATTTTGTCTCCTGTTTTCAAGCCGTCCTCGACAATAATAGCCCGAATCTTTTTGACAATTTCAAGATACATTTTAGTAGGTGTGGTCATAAACTATTCACTTTTTCCGATAACGGCAGTTCGTCTAGTTTTTTCGGCAACTTCTTCTGGATCGACCTTGATTCTCGCTACACCAGTTTCCATTGCTGCCTTAGCCACAGCTGCAGCCACAGCCGGTGCCACACGAGGGTCAAATGGAGCAGGTATGACATAATCTTCACTTAGCTCATGAGGTGCCACAAGGCTTGCAATCGCTTCGACTGCCGCAATTTTCATCTGCTCATTTATATGGGTCGCCCTGACGTCCAATGCTCCGCGGAAGATCCCCGGGAATGCCAACACGTTATTAACCTGGTTAGGGAAATCGGAACGACCTGTACCGATAACGCTTGCCCCGGCAAGCTTTGCTTCTGCAGGCATGATTTCTGGGTTTGGATTGGCCATGGCGAAGATGATGGAATCTTTGTTCATGCTTTCTACCATCGCCTGAGTCAAGGCACCTTCCACAGATACACCTATGAATACATCGGTACCCTTCATGACATCCGCCAAGGTCCCTTCCACTTTGTTGCGGTTCGTGTATGTCGCCACTTCCGCTTTTACACTATTCATCCCGTATGGACGCCCTTCATAGATGGCACCCTTGGAATCACACATGGTGATATCCCTTACACCATAGCGATATAATAATTTGATGATGGCAATCCCTGCTGCACCTGCACCATTCGCCACCACTTTTATTTCCCCGATATTCTTTCCTACAAGTTTCAAGGCATTTACGAGACCTGCCACAGTTACAATTGCCGTTCCGTGCTGATCATCATGGAAAATCGGGATGTTGGTTTCTTTCTTTAGTCGCTCTTCAATCACAAAACAGTTTGGTGCAGCGATATCTTCAAGATTCACACCACCAAAAGTAGGTTCAAGAAGCTTTACTGTCTCTACAATCTTATCTACATCTGTTGTATTCAAGCAGATTGGGAATGCATCCACACCTGCGAAGCTCTTAAATAGCACAGCTTTCCCTTCCATTACAGGCAGAGCCGCTTCAGGACCGATGTTCCCAAGGCCCAGTACAGCCGTTCCATCAGATACTACCGCAACCATATTCCCTTTCATGGTATAGTCATATACTTTATTTTTATCATCATAAATCGCTTTACATGGCTCGGCTACGCCTGGGGAATATGCCAGACTCAAGTCTTTGGCATTACGGACAGGAACCTTAGATTTTGATTCCAATTTCCCTTGATTGATTTTATGCATATGTAGTGCTTCTTCTTTTAAAGACACGATATATGTCCCCCCTGCTATTTGTGGTTCTATTTTTCAACATCAGTATTAATCTACATTTTATGATTGCTAGAATCCTTACGAAAAGTACTTACTAAATAACCAGGAAAGGTGGTCTGACCACCTCCCTGTTAACTATATCATAATATTAATCATTGTAAAGATTTTTTGAATACGACGTTTCCTTCCCCAAGTAACGTCCTAAGCTTGATTAGACACTCCTCCGTTGGTGCCACAAAGGACGCCGGCTGCAGCTTTATCGTTTTTTTCGCTTGGATATAATGTACATATACCGGTGAAGGTCCGTGATGCTGCTTTAGTACTTTTTGAAGATGCAAAAACACTTCCGTTTCATGCTTTTCTTCATCTATCTGCAAAAACAAATCTCCTATAAGATGTGTATATTTCTCAACAAGTGCATCTATTTCCATGATATCCTTCAGAATAAGCTGGGTTTTCCCTTCTCTTTCTTCCAGATTCCCCTCAACCAATAAAGTTTCTCCCGTTTTCAATAGGTGTGAAAAACGCTTATACAGCTCAGGGAAAGCGACCGCTTCTATATCACCTGATTGGTCGGATAGTGTGAGGAAAGCCATCAGGTCGCCTTTCTTCGTACGGATCACACGTTCATTTGAAATGAAGCTGCCGAGTCGGACTTTCTTTTGATTACTCGAAGGAAGGTCCAAAATCAGCTTGGCACCCGCCAACTGAAAATATGAAGTGAAAGGTTCTGTTGGGTGCTTGGAAAGATAGAACCCCAGTGCCTCTTTTTCCAGTTGCAACTGTTCTGTCAGTTGCAATGGCTCCACTTTCACATACTTCGGCTTAATATCAAACTCCGCTTCGAGGAAGAAATCGATCTGATCATCATCAGACGGCATGACAAGTTCCGCATGCTGAAGGGCAACATCCAAAGTTGCCAAGAGGGTAGCCCTGTCTTCTTTGAATTCATCCATGCTTCCTGAATAGATGAGCATCTCCATCGTTTTCCGGTTGACCTTGGATGCGGCCCTGTTGCAGAAATCGAACAGGTCGGCAAAAGGTTTCCTTTTCCGCTCTTCCATCAGCGCTTTTATTGCCTGTACGCCTACCCCTTTTATTGTCAAAAGACTGAAGCGCACTCCCTCTTGTTCCACTTGAAAGCCAATTCCGCTTTTGTTGATGGAAGGAGGCAGTACCTGAATCCCTTTTCGCTTCGTTTCCGTAATGTATTGGGAGAGCTTCTGTTCATTACCCATCACACTCGATAACAGGGTGGCCATAAATATCTTCGGAAAGTTTGCCTTTAAATAGGCCAACTCGTAGGAAATCATACTGTAGGCAACCGCATGGCTCCGGTTAAAACCGTAATCGGCAAAACGAACAATGAGATCATAGACTTCATTGGCCGCCTTTTCGTCATAGCCTTTCTTTAAACACCCTTCCACAAAATGCGCACGCTCTTGTGCCAACACTTCTTTCTTTTTCTTTCCAACAGCTCTTCGCAAAAGGTCGGCTTCCCCCAACGAAAAGCCAGCCATTACAGCAGCAATCTGCATGATTTGCTCCTGATAGACGATAACTCCAAACGTTTTCTCCAGGATTGGAATCAAATCAGGATGCGGGTAATCGACTTGTTTTCGTCCATGCTTTCGATCAATGAATAAAGGGATCTGTTCCATTGGGCCTGGGCGATACAGGGCATTTACGGCGACGATATCTTCCAGATTAGTAGGTTTGAGCTTTGTCAGCACCTTTTTCATTCCGGGTGATTCCAGCTGGAAGATTCCTGAAGTGTCCCCATCACTTAGCATACGAAACGTCGCTTGATCATCTGTTGGAATAACGTCCACTTCTGTTTTGGCTTCTTTTTTCACCTGATAGCGAATGCTTTGGATCATGGTCAGATTTCTTAAACCAAGGAAATCCATTTTAAGAAGTCCAAGTTCCTCCAATGTTTCCATCGTGAATTGCGTAAGATAGATATCCTGTTGTCCCGCCTGGATAGGTATCATTTCTGTCAGCGGACTCTCGGTGATAACCACCCCAGCTGCATGGGTGGAGGAATGACGTGGCAATCCTTCAATCTTCTGGGCAGTTTGGAAGGCTCGCTGCCTTTCTTTTGTCTCGTTAATGGCTTTTTGCAGCCTATCGTTTTCCTTGAATGCCGCCTCAAGTGTTATTCCGGGTCTCGAAGGAATCATTTTTGATATCATTTCCAGTTCTTTTCCCGAAAGATTCAACACTTTCGCAACATCCCGCCATGCCGCCTTGGCAGCAAGCGTTCCAAATGTGATAATCTGGGCCACATGGAGCTGTCCGTACTTTTCGGCAACATACCGAATCACTTCATCACGCTTATTATCCTGGAAATCGATATCTATATCAGGCATCGTTATTCGTTCCGGATTTAAAAAACGTTCAAAAAGCAGCTCGTGGTGAATCGGGTCCACATCTGTAATGAACAAACTGTATGCCACAAGTGATCCTGCAGCAGATCCCCTTCCCGGACCTGTCAGAATTCCTGCGTTTCTTGCAAAATACATGAAGTCCCATACAATTAGAAAATAATCACTAAACCTCATCCCTTTGATTACTTTAAGTTCATAGTTCAGGCGCTCCTCATACTCGGGCAGGTCCTCACCCAACCGCGCCTTGAGTCCCTCCCTACACAACTTCTCTAAATAGGTGTCCGCTTTCTCCCCCTCAGGTACAGGATAGCTTGGAAGTGCCGATTGGTTAAACTCTATTTCCACATGACACTGATTTGCTATCTTAATGGTGTTTTCCAATGCATCAGGAATATCCTCAAACAGCTGGACCATTTCCCCTACTGTACGCAAGTAATCAGGGGCCACTTTCGGTAGTGATTCTAGTTTTGTTCCTTGCTTGATGTTGCGTAGGCATTCATAAACAAACACATCCTCCTTATGGAGATAATGCACCTTACTCAAAGCAACTATCGGCAAGTCTATATGTCTTTTGCGTGTGTTTTCAGACTGCTCTCTTGCTGCATCGGAATTTCTGTCGATACCGAGGTAGACATGATCTTTCCCGAACATATCTTTATACACATCTGAAGTCTGTTCTTCGAGATGAGCCAATTCGGAATCTGTCCCTGACAGGATGGCAATTAGACCATTGGCATAATGCTTCAGCCACCTTTTCGGAACTCCTTGTAGAGCTTTCGTCTGCACAACACTCGATAATTTCATCAGGTTAGTGAACCCCTGTTTATTGTTTGCCAAAAGAAGAATAGGGTACGCCGACTCTTCATCCTCCTCTGTTGCTAGAACAGATAACGTCAACCCGATAATAGGTTTTATGCCTGCAGACTTGCATGCTTTGTAAAAATCAACTGCACCGTACATGACATCTTCATCTGTGAGTGCAAGCGAGGTTAACCCCATCTCTTTTGCCCGCTCCATCAGCTTGGAAAAACGGACAGAACTGTTCAGAAGACTGTAACTGCTTTTTATATGTAAATGAACAAAACTCATTAATCATCACACCTTATTTAACGCTTCCATTTATTACATTCATTATAGGGGCTATACTGTCACAAAAACAATCATGAAAACTTCTCCATTAACATCAACATACTTACCACTTCCTGTCCATATATATGATTAAGGACAGAAAGGATGATGAAAATGGACGTAAAAGATCCATTTGTCGCTACCCTGATATTCAGTTTTTTCATTGCTGTCGGGGTATTACTGGGAGGAGCAATCATTGGGGGCATTGCGGCTTTCCTCGTCGGGGACCCTCCTTTGAGTAGAATGTGGAGTTTGGCCAAAAGTTTGAAAATATGGGCAATTGTAGCAGCCATCGGTGGTACCTTTGACACCTTTTATAATCTGGAAAAGGGATTGTTTAATGGAGAAACAAAATTTCTAGTCAAACAACTGCTTCTGATCATTTCCGCTACCGGTGGTGCCCAAACCGGCGCGCTCATTATCAGCTGGCTGACACAGGAGACTTTATAATATGAGGGTTCCTCCGTATAACCGTGATCCAGGGTGGCAACGGTTCTTTACCGGAGTTGTAATAGGTGCCATTGCTGGATGGCTAATATTCATGCTGATGTATGGCATTACGTTGGAAAAAAATCTCGGTGATTTAAAAAAGTACAAGGATGAAGTGAAAAGCTACAAAGACAGAATCCATATTCTTACCGAGGACAATGATAAACTGAAGGAAGAGAAAGACCAACTGAAAATTGAGGATTTCAAAATATCCATCATCAATCATGAGAAATACTTGCTCAACTCCTTCAGCCGTTCATCGATCGTCGCAAGGATTACAGAAGACCTGAACCATCTTGTATCAAAAGATATTGCCAGCATAAAAGACAACAAAGAACTGTTGATTAAGGTAATTGAAAACAAGAGTTATTCTCTTGATGATAAGCAATACTATTTTGATGTCGATTTCCTCTACGTTGATACGACCATTGAAATCGACTTGCTGATTGTCAAAATGGAATGAAAAGAGGGAGCGTCTACTGTTTTCTAGGACACTTCCTCTTTTTACTTATTATCGTCTATTCTCCTTGCAATTGTGCGCGGGAAGCCTCTATCAAATCAGCAAGCACCTGGTCCGCCTCTTCCCACTTATAGATGGACGCTCCTGATGCCAGCGGATGCCCTCCACCGTTGTATTTCTTCGCAATTTCATTAACGATCATCCCCTTCGAACGGAGTCTCACCCGGATCTGATCGGATTCTTCAATGAAGAAAACCCATGCTCTGATACCTTCAATATGTCCGAGCATCCCGACCAATTGTGAAGCCTCAGAAGGCAATGCATTGTAGCGTTGCAGAACATCCGGTGTTAGCTTCATGGAAGCAATGCCATTCACATGCAGCGAAAAGTTCTCAAGTACATATCCGCTCAGCTTGGCAATATGCAGCTTTGTGCGGTACAGCTCATCATATAGCTCGGTCATGGAAAACCCGTAGCTCAACAGCTCACTCGCATATTGGAATGTCTTTGTATTCGTGCTCTGGAAAAGAAACCTGCCTGTATCACCAATTATACCCGCAAAAATTAGTCTCGCAGCTTCCTTTGTCATCACCCATCCCTGGTTTTTCCCGGCAAGATACAATTCATAAATCATTTCACTCGTGGAACTGGAATCCGTATCCACCCACATAAAATCCCCATACCTGTCCTCATTCGGATGATGATCGATTTTAATCCATTTGGCAGCCAGCTTGTAGCGCTGGTCACAGATTCGATCAGTGTTCGCCGTATCACAGACAATTACAAGCGCCCCATCATAACTCGAGTCAGGTATTTCATCCAGCTTGCTCAAAAAGCTCAATGACTCCTCCTCTTTCCCCACGCGATACACCTTTTTTTCCGGATAACTCTCCTTGATCAACTCAGCCAATCCACATTGGGACCCATATGCATCCGGGTCCGGCCTTACATGACGGTGGATAATAACCGTATCATGCGCCTTGATTTCATCTATAATCTGCTGCCTCATTGTATGTATCCCTCTTTCACCTGATTCTTATAGGCTCTTTTCTAAAAGATTGTTGCTATTTACTAGTAAAAAGTCGGCATTTGGACTTTTTACCAAGAAAAATCGGCCTTTGGATTTTTCACAGTGTATCTACTTTCAAAATATCATGCAGTCTCTCCGAATAACCAGGAAAAGAGCACGACAGCAACAATTATTACGGTTGTTATAAAAATACGAAATAGCAACAAAGTTTACGAAAACAGCCTTCTTATATTACCTTTTATTTAATCACACATTCAGTCGAACTCAAAGAATTAACCTTATCATGCAAAAGTAGAATTTTGTTCACGAACACGTTACAATATAGCTTGTATGCTTATGTTAAAATAATAAGCAATGAATGAATTCAAGAAGGAGTGTGTCCTTTTGGCTATTTTTGTTTTTCTCATTATCTTTTCACTAATGTTCTATTTGATGTATAAAGTAAAATACTTCCGTACTCGCCTTCCCGCAGAAAAGAAATGGCTGAGCGCGAAATCCAGCATTGCTCTAGGGAGCTTTGTTTTCTTTTTCGGAATCAATACACTGATTGATCCCTTGTCCACTGTTGCAATTATTGTAGGGATTGTCCTGATACTAGTTGGACTCGGCAGCATCTGGGCCGGCTACAAAGCCTACCGTTTCTACATGCCATTTGCTATTGAAGAAGCAGAAGCGGTTAAGGAAGCGGAAATGAGAGAGAAGACGGTTACGGATTAAGGTTTGTTTTTATATTTGAGAGGAGTCGCCCTTGGGAGTTTTTATCGGGGCGGCTTTTTGTTATGTTCCGGCATGGTTATTGTTTGAAAATAATTTAATAGGTATTTTCTTCCTTTGTTGGTTCCTTGGTTGGGGAGGTTCATGGAGGATAAAAGATAGTTTGCTACATTTGGTGAAGGCAGAAGAAGGAAATCTCTTATCATTCTGTTTGTTATGATATTACCAACTAATAATTTGTAATCCATTAGATTTTCGATGTGAGCCGTTTTAGAATACAACCCGCAATTTCTACAAATCCAGCTCCCATGTTTCTGTAGCATAGGTAAGTAGGTACAACGTGGACAAACTACTCCTTTTCGAAGTTCATGATAATGAATTCCATAATGGTGTAATAAAGAAAAATCATCAGGTGTATGCTTTTTAATAAGCACCTTTGTAAGCTTTTTGTAAGTGGGATTATCCAGTAGAGGTTCGAATTTCTGATTATCTAAATCTTGTAGTTTGTTGGGAAGGTTTGTATGGAATGCGACTTTTTTCATTAGTGAAGGTGTAGCGTTGATTAAGGTGGCATTTGAGTGAGTAAGAACTATTTGTCCAGCAATCGGTAAGGGGGGAAAGTTATGCTTATCCAACCATAATGAGAGTTGATATTTTTGCCGCTCAATTTGGGATAAAGGATCTCCAAACTTTTCTTTCTCCTCACCCCTATGTCTTATTAATTGATTTGTTGTTTCATCAAACTCCAAAGTACCAGAAATATATTTCGAATCTAAAATTAGACAATACGCGGGAGTGATCAAAAGTGTGTCCATTTGAAAGAATCGATTTAGGGGGTCCTCTATACGAAGTCCGTGTAACAATTGCGTATTTTTATTGGGGAGGAAAGTGAGGAAATAATCAAGGGCTTTCTCACCGATAAAACCGTAATGCAATTTGCCGTGTTCCTTCTCTATTAGTCGATATTTTGGATGTTCATGAGGCACTCTTCTAATTGCCGCTTCAAGTGTCAATAACCTCACTGACTTTTCCCTTGGTTTCTTTATCATTTAATCTCTCCTTTATATGGTTTGTTGGAAATAATTCGATAGAGAGGCATGAAATCCTTTAAAAATACTGAATTTAGCAGACAGGTATTTCATTTATCAATGAATATTGGATTTTATCATGAAATTTGGGAATATATCATGAAATTTGAGAATATATCATGAAATTCGAAGATATATCATGAAATTTCAACTTTTATCAGGAAATCGGGAAGTTTCGACAACATCCACAGGGTCAACCCGGCTCCCCCACCAAAAGCCCTTCCACACTTCAAGCCCTAGAACTTGACCTTAGCTCTCCCCCACAGCCACCAAATCCCAAACAACACCAAGCAACACCAAAAAGCGCACCCACCTCCAAAGGTAAGAGCGCTTCCCAAAACCCCAACTACTTACTGTATCAACTGCACCATCATCATCGCCTTGCCGACGACATTGCCGTCATGGTAAACTTCCACGTCCACTTTCCCGAACTTGCGGCCTACCTCCAGCACCTTTGGCCTGATCTCAATAGTACTGTCGATCTGAACCGGCTTGATGAAATAGATTGTGATGTTCTCCACGACCATATCACTCTTTTTCAAATTACGAATAACACGCTTTGCAGCCTCTGTAACAATGGTCGTAAACACACCGTACGATATCGTCCCGACCGAATTGGTCATCTGGGGGGTCACTTCACTCTGGTATGCCTCTGCCCCTTTTGATTCCGTTACATCCACAAACTGGTTGGTCACAATGTCATCCAGCGTTTCGCCGACCTGTGGCTGCCTTTGGATCATCTGCAACGCCTTCAGAACGTCCTGACGGCTGATGATTCCAAGTAATCGATGACTCTGATCCACAACCGGCAGCATCTCAATTCCTTCCCAGACCATAATATGGGCTGCGGAGGCGACAGATGTTTTGCCGTTAACGGTGATGGGGTTTTTCGTCATCACTTTTTCGATAAGCGTCCCAGAATCCTTCCCAAGCACATCCTTGGAGGTGACTACACCCTGCACCTTAAGATTCTTGTCTATGATTGGAAAGCGGCTATGCTTGATTTCTTCATTCACTTTATACCATTCTGCAATCGTGTCCTCTGTGGTCAAATAGGTCGTCGCTTCGATCGGTGTCAAAATATCTTCTACCAACACGATTTCCTTTTTGATCAGCTGGTCATATATTGCGCGGTTTATTAACGTTGCAACTGTGAAAGTATCGTAGCTGCTGGAAATGATCGGCAGCTTCATTTCATCAGCGAGCCGCTTTACTTCTTCGTCCGTGTCAAATCCACCGGTAATCAGAACGGCAGCTCCGGCCTCTATTGCCAACTTGTGTGCATTATAGCGGTTCCCGACAATCAACAGGTTGCCCGCTTCCGTATAGCGCATCATCGCCTCAAGCTTCATCGCACCGATGACAAACTTGTTCAACGTTTTATGAAGTCCTTCCTTGCCGCCGAGAACTTGTCCATCTACAATATTAACAACCTCTGCGAATGTAAGCTTTTCAATATTCTCTTTTTTCTTCCGCTCAATACGAATAGTACCAACGCGTTCGATGGTACTAACATATCCTTTATTTTCGGCGTCCTTAATTGCTCTGTAAGCAGTACCTTCACTGACAGTCAACGCCTTGGCTATTTGTCGTACTGATATTTTTTCCCCAATTGGAAGTTCTTCGATATATTGGAGAATCTGTTCATGCTTAGTCACACTCTTCACCCGTCCACAAAATTATTTATATCCTCATTATACGGGTGTCACGCCTTGTATTCAACGTGTTTACTGATATTGGCGCAATCGGACCTTTTTTACCTCTGCCAATTTCACTTTATTCACCATTCGTTTCCTCTTCGGAAGATACATAATGGCTGCCATGTTTCCCCCTACCGCCATTAAAGCGAGCACAAGCCACGCAATGCCAAACCATCCCGCAAGTCCATCTTCGGTCATCGGCAAACGGGGAACGGCGACATATAAAAGGGCTACTATACATAGTAACGATAATAATAGTCTGTTCTTCAACACATGACACTCCTTCCATACTGGATAGCTTGTATCATGTATATTCAGAACAACAAAAAAAAGAAGCACAACCGCTTCTTTTCTTTGAATCTTGAAAATGACCTATAGTTCGATAGCTTCGCCTGCCTCCAACACTTTACCGACACCTTCTGGCAGCTTGGAAACAAACTTGCGCGGATCCTGTTCAATGACGGGGAAGGTATTGAAATGGATTGGCACCACCGTGCATGCGCCTAACCATTTCGCAGCAAGTACTGCATCATCCGGCCCCATCGTGAAGTTATCCCCGATCGGCAAGAATGCTACATCAATATCATTTAATTCCCCAATCATTTTCATATCGGAAAACAGTGCTGTGTCCCCAGCATGGAAAATGGTTTTTCCGTCAATGGTCAGTAGGATACCACTCGGCATGCCTGTATAAGTAATCGT
This sequence comes from Bacillus sp. LL01, assembly GCF_001037965.1. Classification (NCBI taxonomy): domain Bacteria; kingdom Bacillati; phylum Bacillota; class Bacilli; order Caryophanales; family Bacillaceae; genus Bacillus; species Bacillus sp. LL01. The sequence continues at coordinate 105,341 of NZ_LFEL01000007.1, forward strand.
TTTTGTTTCATAATCTGTATAGCTCGAGCCATGGAAGGCCTGCGTCAACTTCACCTTGCCAAAATCAAATTCATGGGCTCCTCCGATATGCATCTCGTGTACCTTCACACCCTGCCAGCCCAAATATTCGGCAAGCTCGAAAGGTGCAATTACTAGTGCATCATTTTTGAGAGCCAGATCTACGGTATCCCCTACGTGATCGTTGTGGCCGTGCGTTAATAGAATGACATCCACTTTTAGGTCGTCCGCTTTCAAATCAGTCAGACCGTTACCCGTTATAAACGGGTCAAAAAGAATTGTTTTCCCATTAGCCTCTACTTTCACTACAGAATGTCCATGATACGAAACCTTCATTCCAACCTCTCCTTTACATACAAAAATTCTTCAACTCTCGTTAATCTTCTCTCTTTTTAAGAAAATCCCTTCTAATAAATTGACGAAAAGAGCTAATAAAATTTACAGAAGTATGATTCCCTGATACTCTAAATGTAAACGTATCTTCGTATCTAGAAGTAAGTTCAATAAAGGAGTGGTTTAATTGAAAGAGAATCGTCTGCAACAATTGGTAGATTGGTTAAAAGAAGAGGATTTATCAGCTTGTTTCTTGACCTCTACCCCAAACGTTTTTTACATAAGCGGATTTTACACGGATCCACACGAAAGACTCTTAGGGCTTCTGGCTTTTCCAAACAATGAACCTGCGATTGTCTGCCCGAATATGGAAGTGGAGCAAGTAAAGAAAACTGGATGGGCCTATAGCATTGTCGGATACAATGATACAGATGACCCTTGGCAAAAGGTTCAGGAGTATGTGAAACAGCAAGGTATTAACATCGAAAAGCTTGCCGTGGAGCAGGAGCATATGACCGTAGCACGTTTACATAAGTTAGAAACGATTTTCCCGGGTGTAGGGCTTGCCGCCGCGGAAGATAAAATGTATCAACTCCGTCTTGTGAAAGATGAGGAAGAAGTCTCCATTCTGAAAGAAGCGGCCAAACTTGCGGATTTTGGAGTGGAAGTCGGTGTGCACCATCTAAAAAAAGGCGTTAGCGAACAAGAGCTTGTCGCTACAATCGAGTATGAGCTAAAGAAAAAAGGCATTAGCCAGATGTCCTTTTCCACCATGGCGCTAACAGGATTGAAGACGGCAGCGCCTCATGGGAAACCAGGCTTGGACCAAGTTAAAGATGGGGACCTTGTGTTATTCGACCTTGGCGTTGTCTTAAATGGGTACTGCTCGGATATCACAAGAACAGTTGCCTTCGGAAATGTGAACGAGCAGCAGCAAGAAATCTATGAAACAGTACTTAAAGCTCAGCTTGCTGCAGTCGATATCTGTAAGCCGGGAGTGGAAATCGGTCAGCTTGATAGAACAGCCCGCTCTATCATTACGGAAAGTGGCTTTGGTGAATTTTTCACGCACCGTATCGGCCATGGCCTTGGAATTGAAGTACATGAATATCCATCCATGAATGAAACAAATACGATGAAGCTTCAAAAAGGAATGGCATTTACAATCGAGCCGGGTATCTACAAGCCGGGAGTCGGTGGCGTAAGGATTGAGGATGATATTTTGGTGACGGAAAGCGGAATCGAATTGTTGACAAGCTATCCAAAAGATTTGCAGATCATTAAAGCATAATACTATACCAGGTACCCTAGTGAAGGGTATCTGGTTTTTTTCTTCCCAACAAAAAACCACACACAGGACCGAGCCCCATGTATGGCTTTTCATTGAACCTATATCAGCTCTTCACCAACAAATTGCTAGCACTCTCATACGCTAATTCATGAGACTCCGCAACTGCTGCATACGTTACATAACCTTCTAATGTATTGATACCTTTTAGTAAAGCTTCATTATCCAAGCAAGCCTGTTTGTATCCTTTGTTTGCAATCTGTACCGCATAAGGAACCGTGACGTTCGTCAAGGCGATCGTAGATGTACGTGGAACCGCCCCTGGCATGTTGGCTACTGCATAGTGAACCACTTCATGCTTCACATAAGTAGGGTCGTCATGTGTTGTAATACGATCTGTTGTTTCGAAAATTCCACCTTGGTCGATTGCGATATCCACAACAACAGAACCTGCACCCATTGATTGAATCATTTCCTCTGATACAAGCTTCGGTGCTTTTGCACCTGGAATAAGAACGGCACCGATCACAAGGTCGGATTCCTTCACCGCGATTTCAAGGTTAAGCGGGTTACTCATTAGAGTCTGGATGTCTTTTCCGAAGATGTCATCCAATTGGCGCAGACGGTCTGGATTCAGGTCAAGGATAGTAACATCCGCTCCAAGTCCAATTGCCATCTTAGCAGCGTTCGTACCTGCAACACCTCCACCGATGATGGACACTTTACCACGGCGAACACCAGGAACACCACCTAGTAGAATTCCTTTTCCACCTTTAATTTTCTCAAGGAATTGAGCACCGATTTGTGTAGCCATACGGCCAGCAACTTCACTCATAGGTGTTAATAATGGCAGGGAACCATTTGGAAGCTGAACTGTTTCATATGCAATCCCTACTACTTTGTTATCGATCAGAGCTTTCGTCAATTCAGGCTCTGGAGCAAGGTGAAGGTATGTGAAAAGGATCAGTCCTTCTCGGAAATAAATATACTCTGCAGGAAGAGGTTCTTTTACTTTCATGACCATATCCATGGACCATGCTTCTTCCGCTGTTTCCACCATTTTGGCACCTGCTTGTACATATTGCTCATCTGTAAAGCCAGATCCGATACCTGCTTCTTTTTCTATGTATACTTCATGTCCGAAACCTACCAGGTTCACAACCCCTGCAGGTGTCATAGCAACACGGTTTTCGTTGTTTTTTATCTCTCTAGGTACACCAATTTTCATGGATCAAATACCTCCTTCATCATAATCACAAAGCGTTAAGACGTAACTAATATAACATTAAACTAGAAAATGTAAAATAGTTTTTTAAAGGTTTTTGTAAGCGCTTTAAAACAGACGGAATTATCAATATAATCTAACATTACAGGCACTTCGCTACCTTTAACGAAAACGGTTGATTACTTCCACTCCGCCTGTTACCTCCAACACGGCCCCGGTAATCATATCTGATTGCTCTTCACAAAGAAATCCGATGGCTCTGGCAATATCCTCTCCTGTACCGGATCGGCCCACTGGGGTGTTCTTGGCATCCCCCAACCCTTTGGCCTGATCGATCGTCGCTTCCTTCATCTCGCCGACAATATCTCCCGGACAGACCATATTAGCAGTAATACCGTTTTCTGCTTCTTCAAAAGCGATAGATTTGGTAAGTGAAACAAGCCCTACCTTTGCAGCAGCGAAGGCTGAACGGTAAATCCAGCCCGGGGAGGATTCTGCTCCTTGAAAACCATAAGTAATAATTCTACCGAACTTCTGTTTTCGCATCACAGGAATTGTTTTTCGGAAAAGATGAAAAACGGCACTCAAATTTCCTTCTATCATTTCGTACCATTCGTCATCGGTATAATCTGCTAATTTTTTCCGTTCAAAAATATAAGGACCTGCATTGTTAATGAGATAATCAATTCTTCCAAATTTCTCTAAGACCTCATCGATAAGTCGGGACAAGTCCTCTTTTTGTGTCACGTCACCTTGAAAAAAGTGCAATCTATTCTCATCAACATCAATCCACTCTTTTTTCAAACGTTCAATTGTTTCTGTATCACTTCTAAAATTTATGGAAACGGAACACCCTTTATCCAACAGCAGTTCCGTCACTTTTTTCCCAAGTCCTTTGGAACCAGCTGTAATTACGGCATGTCTCAAACTGGATTCCCCCTTAATCAAATTACGTACTTCTCTATTTTCTTGTAATTTCACTAAATTTACAACATTTAACCCGTTAAGATACGATAAAATGATTGTTAGGTACACGAAAGAAAGGAGCCGACACTCGTCATGGCAAAAGCGCAGCCTGTTGTAATACCAGCTCAAAGCCGAATGGAACGGTTCGGATTAGAAGCAGTTCCACAAGAATTAAGAAAAACCAAATGGTATGAATATACAATTATCCAAATGGCTTTTTCCGTGAATGCCGGGAATTTTCTTGTGCCTGCTCTTGCAGTGATCCAAGGGGGACTCAGTTTTTTTGCCGCATTCTTTTCCACGATTGTGGGTGCAACGCTTGCATTTATTTTCGTCTCTTATTTATCTTTACCAGGGGCAGAGCGGGGAATCCCTTCTCAATACGCAATCCGGTCCATCATCGGTGTAAAAGGGGCGAGGTTCATTTCCTCTCCAATTCGAACAATCACCTCCCTCTATTGGTTTTCCGTCCAGACGATAGGTGGAACGTTGGTTATTCAATTCATCTTGGAGCGAACCTTTCAAATAAGCTTACCTTTTTCCAGCATTGCACTGCTCTTAGCTTTCATCATGAGTGGACTTGCACTTGTCGGGTTTGATGCTGTAAAAAAAGCGACCAAATACTTCATGCCCCTGCTAATAGTCGGCCAACTTTTCATGCTTTATCTATTATTCAATCAGGGAGTTACCGTGAGCGGAATTTCTGGAGGCACTGAAGGTGGTTGGAATCTACCTATGATGGGCTTTTTTGCAAGCCTTGCCTTTGTTCAATACGTTTCCGGTGTATCTTCATCGGCAGACGTGACACGGTATGCCGTTACATCCAGACAGGGCTTTTGGGGATTGTTTACCGGAAATGTCGCCGGCTTTATTATGACTGCGTTTTTCGGAGCCTACACTGCCGCTTTGACCGGGAGCCTTAATCCCTTTATCGCAACAAGCGAAATGACAGACTCTGGCCTATTGACGTCAATTATCCTTGGAGCGGCAATTTTATCGATGGTCTCTATTAACTTAAGTAATGCCTATACAGGAGGGTTCAGTCTATTGAACTCCATTCCAAGGCTTGGGAGAGTGAAAAGCTCCATCCTTTTCGGGGCAGTGGGGATTCTCTTTTCCCTTTCTCCTGCACTGGTGGAGGAGGCAAAGCAATATATCTCTCTAATTGGTGCCTTTGTCATCCCTTTATCTGCTGTTATCATCACTGATTTTCTTGTTATTAAAAAGAAGAACATAGAGCCGGATGAAGGACTCCCCTCCTATAACAACCCTGCATTCATCTGTATAGGTATTGGTATCTTGATTTATTTCTTATTACCCGAATTTCTTTCTCCCGGCTTCTTGGCATTTATCATCACAGCAAGCATTTACTTGTTATTAAAAGGAAAAACACAAAAATAGGTGCCAGAAATTTGGCACCGTTTTTGTTATTCGTGGGAAGTATGTTCACTTTCCTCTTCTACCGGTTGATACGCGTTTGAACTATACTGCTCACCGACCACTCCACTTGAATAGGCATCTGTGATTTGGTTATGCACTTCGTTCACTGCATTGTCATCATAGGAGAAGATTTCTTTCGGTTCCTTTTTCTTCATCATTTTTTCCACCCTTCAACTTCAGTATCTATCATAGTTTGCATCGAGTAGCACACAATTAATGGTGGAAAAAATTCCTTTTATTCTTTTTTTTCTCCTAGAATAAAAAAATGACGTATTCGTAGAATGTTGATTGGAGTTATTATACAATGGGGAAAACGGGGAAAAAAAGGAAGGAAGTCGCCATGTTTTCTTTTGAAAAGGATCAAAGACTTGGGATTCCTTTGCCAGAACTTGAGCTGGAATGGAATCAGTATAATAAAGAAATGCAGCAGGAAATATTATTGCAATGGGAAAAGATCCGGGGCAGAATTCCTGATCGCATCAAAGAGCTGGAAGAACAGATTAATTGGAAACAAGCTCAACTGAATGACGAAGCCAATTTTGAACGATCCTGCCAATTAAACTCCGAAATTGCTGAATATGCAAGCATTATCAATGATTTATGGCTATGGTACCGAATGAACCAACATGTATCTCAATCAAAAATACATTCTTAAATGAAAAGCGGGGCTCCGTTGTGGAACTCCGCTTTTCCTATCATTTAAAACAGTTCACATTCGGCTTCGTCCAACTCTCCATTTTCCACGAAATGTCTCATCATATAATAGTAATGGGAGAACTCGGAAACCTCTTTGGTCCAGTAATAGTTTGTCCCTGAGGCTGTTATCATCCCGAGCAATGGGACATTGTTCACTTTTTTGCGTCCAATAATGGCAACAAACAACAGTTTCACAAGGTGCATCAGTGGTTGTTGTAGCCATACAGTAGGATGATCTTTATCTGTCAACACATCAAAATAATGATCCGTATCCTGTCCAATCTGTTCCTTCAAAGCTTCCCAGCGTTGCCGTTGATACTTCCTCGGAATGGTAGCGCCATAAAATAACTGCAAGGATTTCACCATTTCTACCGGTGTACTTGCGCGATAGCCATAGGACATCGCCACAAGCTGGGTCGTGCGGATATTCAAGGCTGCAAAAGCCGGAATATCGATAGCAAGGGTGGATAGCTTTGCCGTACCAGTCATCCCTCCTTGCACCACCGCATACAGCTTTTGCTTGGCTATCTGCTGTTCTGCGATAAATGCTTTCTGTGATAATGACAATTCTCTTATATCTTCAATTTTTTCTACATTTTCACTATAGCTTTGGGCCATATTGACAATCCGTCTTTCTGCTTGCTGCTGGAAGGAGGATTGTTGAATGATGCCATGTAAATGAAACAACCACGTGTCAATCTGTGTGAAAAATAAATTCTTTGTTTCGTCCGGCAAAAGGTCGAACGCCTTGTCCACCCAAAGATCCAATGTATCAGAAAATTGGGATGGTTCATATGTATAAAGCTTCTCTTCCCACTGTGAAAGTTTAAGTTTATATTGCTCTGCATGCTTCCTATTGGACACAGTTCTTCCCCTCACTTTTCCAACTGCTAGTTTACTCCATTATACCATAGCAATTCGGGACAAAAAAACAGTCCCCGTCATCTTCATTTGAAAGAAGACGGGGACTGTGAATTATAATGCGATTTTCATTACGTCTCTTGCAATCATTACTTCTTCGTTAGTTGGAATGATGATGACTTTAACTGGTGAATGAGGATAGTTGATGAATGCTTCTTTTCCTCGGACCTTATTTAAAGTCGGATCCCAGTAAACGCCCATAAATTCAAGTCCTTGAAGAACTCTTGCACGGATAACATCACTGTTCTCACCAATACCTGCAGTAAAGATGATTGCATCTACTCCGTACATTCTGGCAGCATAGGAACCGATGTATTTATGGATACGACTTGCGAATACTTCTAATGCAAGCTCCGCACGCTCATTTCCTTCTTTTGCAGCAGATTCGATATCGCGAAGGTCACTGGAGAATCCGGAAACCCCGAGGATACCACTGCGTTTATTCAATACATCCAATACTTCGTCCGCATTTTTCCCTGTTTTCTCCATGATGAATGGAATCAAAGCAGGGTCGATATTACCTGAACGAGTACCCATTGCTACACCCGCAAGTGGTGTGAAGCCCATGGATGTATCAATGGATTTTCCACCTTCAATGGCCGCGATACTTGCACCGTTCCCTAAGTGGCAGGAAATTAGACGAAGTTGCTCAACCGGTCTTCCAAGCAATTCTGCAGCACGCTCGGATACATACTTATGGGATGTACCATGGAAACCGTATTTACGGATGCCATAATCTTCATAGTACTCGTACGGCAAGCTGTAAAGAAACGATTTTTCCGGCATGGATTGGTGGAATGCAGTATCAAAAACAGCTACAGCAGGTACATTCGGAAGGATTTCCTTGAATGATTTAATGCCTACAATGTTTGCTGGGTTATGAAGTGGAGCAAGTTCTGAAAGCTTTTCTAATTGACCTAATACTTCGTCTGTAATCAGAACTGAATCATTGAACTTTTCCCCTCCGTGTACTACACGGTGTCCGATACCTGTAATTTCATCGAAGCTTTGGATGATGTCAAGATCGATCAGTTTGCTTAGTAGGATTTTAACTGCTACCCCATGTTCTGGAATGTCAGTGATCTCTGTTACTTTTTCACCGTTTACGGAGATGGTGAAAACGGCATCGTTCAGTCCGATACGTTCCACCAATCCTTTTGTAATAACATTTTCACTCGGCATTTCGAACAGTTGAAACTTTAGTGAAGAGCTTCCTGCGTTAATTGCAATAACTTTTGACATGACGATATGTACAACTCCTTTTATATGGTCACACTTGGATACTTGATTTAAATGATTTTACACTCTACCTATCTTGTGCAAGTTCCGATATTATATATACCTTTTTCATTTAAACACCGTCATACTGCATTTGCAAGAGCCTTCATCTAATGGTAACGCTTACCTTTTATATTCGTTATTTTCTGAAGAATAGCATAGTTATTTCAGACTATTGAATTAGCATTTAACGGTTGATCTTCGTTGCAGGAGCTTCGCTTTCCGCGGGCGGTCCGGAAGCCTCCTCGGGCTATGCCCTGTGGGGTCTTCCATGTCCCTTCCTCCCGCAGGACAAGTAAGGCTTCGGCAGCGATTCATCGCACGAAGGAAATGCGCTAGCATTTTCGAGGAGTCTTCGCTCCTTCCACTACGATCAACTGGGTTATCGCAAACTAGAATAGTCTAGTTATTTTTTACTTTTTTGCTCTGAAAACCAGTGGTTGATTTGGCCCATTATTTTTTCCATCGCCTGCATGTTGGAGAAGCTCGGAAGATTCACAAGCAGTGCTTCTTTAGGAGGAGCGACTCCTATTCCTTTCTTCTGCAGGACAAGGATGCTTTTGGCATGGTTTTTGTTTTGGAACATTGTTTCAGGAAGCTGCAGCATACCTTGGATATAGGCTTCCTCTTTTATTAGCGAGTTCACTTGTTTTGATTCTTCTTCTTCAAACATAGAATTTGGTACAAGGAATAGAAGGTGACCTCCAGGCTTTGTATAGCGCAAGCTTTGCTCGATGAACAAATAATGCGCATAGGAATGCCCCTCTGCAGCTTTAAGCTTGAAGTTTGCTGCATTTGCGTCATCAGGGTAGAATCCTACCGGCAGGTCACTTACCACCACATCCACCGGCTCTATAAACAGATTACTCAGTCCATCCTGATTAAATAAGCTGATTGCCTGTTCTTGCAGGTTGGCGTTGTTATAAGCTAGTTTTACTAAAAGGTCATCTACATCCACCCCGAATGCTTCCAATTTTTTGTTCGGTTGGTGGTTAAGTACTGCAGTTAGAAGGTTTCCCGTCCCGATAGCAGGGTCCAGGAGAGTAATTTGTTGAAGGTGTGATGTGTATTTTCCGACAAGGTATCCCATGAACATGGCAATGGCATCTGGTGTCATCTGGTGATTGGCTTGAACCGCATCTTTCATTCCTTTAAGGATTGCGAGCTGAAATCCTTTTCTGATTTCTTCTTTTTGAAGGGATGTGATCTTCAGCTTACTGTATTCTTTCTCGAGTCTTCGTTTTGTCACTTCAGACACTTCTTCTTGAATGACAGAACCATGAAAAAGGTTTTCTGCTGTTTCTGCAAGTGCCTCTAAATATGTACAGTCTAGTTCTTCCTGCAGCATTTGTGCTGTTGTATCAAATAATGTGAATGTATTTTCCAATTTTGTAATGGACATTATGCCACTCCTTTTCTTATTGGCTACTTTGGTCTGGGAGTCTATAGAACTCCTGTTGATTTCAACAAAATACTTTCCCCTGTTTCTTTCGCCAAATTTCAGTATTCCTATTTTACATGGAGAGCGGGCAAAAATAAAGCAGACTGCTATTATCACAGTCTGCTCGTCTTGATGCATATTAAAGAGTTAAGTATTATTCTGCAGCTTTTACCGCTTCAATTGCCGCCTCGTAGTTAGGGTGGTCTGTGCCTTCTCCTACATACTCAACGTATGTCACTTTGTCATTTGAGTCCACTACAAACGTAGAGCGGGCTAGTAGACGTAGCTCTTGCATCAATAAGCCGTAAGCTTCTCCGAACGAAGCATCGCGGTGGTCGGATACTATCTCAACATTGTCAAGTCCACTAGCAGCACACCAGCGCTTTTGAGCAAAAGGCAAGTCCATGCTGACAGTAATTATTTTTACGTTATCAAGCTTGGAAGCCTCTTCGTTAAATTTACGAGTTTGTGCATCACATACTCCTGTATCGATAGAAGGAACTACACTAATTAATTTCTTGGATCCTTTATAGTTCTCCAAAGTTACTGGCGATAAATCATTTGCAAGAACGGAGAAGTTTGGAGCTTTGTCCCCAACTTTCACTTCACTGCCAATTAGAGTCATTTGGTTCCCTTTAAATGTAACGTTTGCCATGATAATTTCCCTCCTCATATTGTATGTACACTTGTAATAATAGCTATGTTCTGGAAGTTTTGCAATTAATCAAACTTTATTGGTGTGGCGAAGGAATCAGTGAATATTTTCGGAGGTAGAAGTTTGTCGAAATGTGTAGATTTCTTGATATATTTTAATTTTTCTTGATATCTGTCTTAGTTTTCTCGATATAATGCAAAATTTCTTGATATCTGCCTTAGTTTTCTTGATATATTGCAAAATTTCTTGATATCCACCTTTGTTTTCTTGATATATCATATCCCATTGCGATCAAATAAAAAAAGCCAACTGCAGCGCAGCCAGCTTTATTAGAAATCCAAATCCTGCTTTTGGTCACTATAGGAATGATCCGTGTGACTCCCTTTATTGCGTTTATTGTTATTCAACATATGCTGCACCTTTTCTACCGCCTGTGGAGCAAGATCCAACAGTCTTTCATAAATATGTGTGCTCTCATCAAGGTGTAGCATTTTTACTCCATGGGAACTTACAATTAAGAACGCGATTGGTGTAATGGAGACACCGCCACCACTACCTCCCCCAAATGGAAGCTTTTGGCCTTGGTTCTGTTGATTGCCCCCGCCACCTCCATCATGTCTCTCAGAACCTGATGAACTGCCGCCTTGGAACTCACTTCCGCCTGCGGCAAATCCAAACCCGACTTTGGAAACAGTAAGGATGACACTTCCGTCCGGTGTTTCTACCGGATCTCCGATGATCGTATTTACATCAATCATATCTTTCAAATTTTCCATCGCAGTCGTCATCAAACTCTTAATAGGATGTTCAGACATAAAGATCCTCCTTCATAACATTACATAGATTTCTGCCCCTGTTCTTTGGACACCACGGATAAAGGACGGGTTTTGAATTTCGGTCTTCCGCCTTTCCAATATTTAACGATTCTTATTCCTGCCAACATAGCATGCCCGATTCGGAAACGAATCATACACTTTATCATCGTTTGTGAAACAGCTTGTTGGAAAAAAGGTGTGATGGAGAGAACCGGATGAGTCTGGAAGTTAGTATAGTTGCTGATAAAGCCAGCTATCCCTCCCTTGATGGACCAGCCCGCTCCCACTATCATACCCGTATGTGCAGCATCTCCTACCCCGATGTTGCTATGCCATTCCAGCTGTTTTACTTCCACTCTTGCCAGCATCCTTCGAACTATTTTATGCATTCCAACAACATGACGCACAAGTTCATATGTATCCTGGAAGCTTTGCCATATCTCTTTTGGCGAAAAATCTTTTTCTTTTTGTTTTCCTTGGGACGGATCTCCGCCTCCAACCTTGGTTTTCTCCTCGACATGAATGGAAGCAGTGTCCATGTCCACACTAATCAGTGGCACATCGATGGTGTACCGCAATAACCCAAACCACGCACTGAGCTTCACTGTCATCTGGTCATTATCCTGTTGATGATGGTAATAAAAATGGATGGTAATCCTAGTGAGAAGAACCACGATTAGGAGGATTATAATAAGGCCAACTATAATACTGGTCCAAATCACACTTTCACACCCTTTCTTTCACCCTTCCATTATCTCCGTGCAGAAAAAAAATAAACCTGCTGACCTTTAAGGCCAACAGGTTTATTACTAATTTTCATGAACAACAGTGGTTTCTGCGATAAAATCGTGTACACCTTGCTTTTTGCTCGTAAATGCAACTACAAGAAATACAATATACGTTAGCGGGAAATAGAACAAAGCAATATAACGCCCTACCCCTTCTCTGAACAGAATTGTCTTCCATGACAGCCGATTATGTTTCAAATCCACCACTTTCAAGCCAAACACCATTTTACCAAGTGTTTGCTTAAAATACTTTGTCATTAAAATAAAGTAACCATACAATATTATCGTTGTGGCAATAGTTGCCGGTGAGAGTATGAAGCTTTGGCTTGTGGAAATCCCCAGCATCCTAAATAGCGGAAATACAATAATGGCTCCAATGCTCCAAATAATCAGCAAGTCCAATAGGAATGCCCATAACCTCATCCAGAACCCTGCATATCGATAAGTGGGGGTAGTCAATTTTCCAGAGGATAGAAGGATTTGCTCCCTTTCTGTCCCAAGTGATCCTCCGTTTTCATCCACCATTGACTGTTCCCTTGTAAGATAAGAATTCTCGTGTTCAACTGCTTCATGATCATTTTCTCTTTTTGACTCATCTCTCATCATTTTCCCCTCCTACTCTGCATACAAGTACATCAGTCTTGGAGAATTAGGTTGATTGATCAGCCTTGCCAACATCTGCATTTCCGACTCCGGCTTCAACAGAGATTGGACATTCATGCTGAACAGGGAGCCCCAACCCAGGTTTTCGGTATATTGAACCACTTTTACATTACCCATGTCATGATCTTCCTTCATGCCATCAATAACATCTTCAAAGTAGCCAAGCTCATCCACAATATTGATTTCTTTTGCCTGTTGCCCATCATAGATTCTTCCATCCGCTATATTGCGCACTTCCGCTTCGCTCATACCTCTTCCTTCCGCAATAACCTCCACAAACTGGTCATACATATTATCTACCATAGATTGAAGGATTTGGCGTTCTTCTTCCGACATATCCTTCGTAGGGGACATGATATCCTTATAAGGACCACTCTTGATGGTTTCAAATTTTACTCCATACTTTTCAGCAAGCTCTTTATAGTTGATTCCCTGCATAATAACTCCGATGGAACCTGTAATCGTTTCAGGTGATGCATAAATTTTGTCGGCTGGAGCAGCTATATAATACCCTCCTGAAGCTGCCATCGTCCCCATCGAGATATAGATCGGCTTTTCCGTCTCTTCCTTGATTTCCACCAATCTTTTATGTATCTCTGCACTCTCTGAAACCCCGCCACCTGGTGTATTCACACGGACGATTATCCCCTGGACAGAGTTATCTTCCTTCGCTTGGTCCAGCATTCTCAAAAACTGACGATGGTTGTAGCCAGGTGATTGAAATATGGAAGTAACATCACTGCCAGTATCCTGAATAACACCGTTCACTTCCAAAACCAGTATCTTCCGGTTCGGACTTCCATCTTGAATCACTTCTTCAATAAATTCCTCTTCTTCCCCCAACAAACTTGAGAATGAATTGGATGTAGAGCTCTCAGTAGGCCTAGTCGCTATGCTTGTGATGATTGATACAAAAAATAACAATGCCGCTATTCCAAGTGCGGCCCAACGCTTTCCGTTCATATTTAAACCTCCTAGTTGTTCGTACAGTACCTATACGTTAAATCGTTTCAAAAAGTTTCATCAAAATGGTAAACTTATCACAATATAGAATTGTACTAGAATTTTTTCCAAAAGGGTAATTATTTTTGGATATTTTTTGTTAAAATGACATTTTTTATTACTACAGAGTTGATTATTGAAGGAGGAAAAGTCATGACAGAACGACGTAAAATGTTTTTCTTTTATAAAAGGGAAGAAGAGCTAGTGGCAAAGGTAGAAAAGCTCGAGCAGTTGGCTGAACAAAATAACTTCGAGATATTAAATGATTATCATGAGGCCAACATCATTGTAGCAGTCGGAGGAGATGGAACTTTTCTTCAGGCGGTGCAAAAGACCGGCTTTAAAGAGGATTGTCTGTATGCCGGCATTAATACCGGTGATACTTCCAGCTTCTATTGCGACTTTCATATTGATGATACGGAAAAAATGGTTGAGGCTATGACATTTGAACAAATTGAGGTAAGAAAATATCCCACTATCGAAGTATCCATTGATGGCGTGTCCAAGTTCCAATGCTTGAATGAATGTTCGATTCGCTCTGCCATCATCAAAACGTTTGCAATAGATGTGTACATAGATGACTTGCATTTCGAAACGTTCCGTGGTGATGGAATGATCATGTCTACTCCAACCGGTAGCACGGCCTATAATAAATCTGTGCAAGGTGCCGTCGTTGACCCAATGCTCCCTTGTTTCCAGGTGAGTGAGTTGGCATCTATCAACAATAACGACTACCGTACACTTGGATCGCCATTCATCTTGGCTGGTGCAAGAAAGCTGACATTGAAAGTGATCCAGGATGGAAACGACTATCCTACAATCGGAATTGATAATGAGGCTCTAAGCATAAAGCATGTGGAGCGTTTGGATATTCAGTTGACAGATAGAAAAATCAAGACGGTGAAGTTGAAGGATAACTCGTTCTGGGAAAAGGTTAAGAGGACGTTTTTGTAGGTAGGTGCTTAGGAAGTTAGATTCTAGAAATAAAATTTATGGTAATCGAAGGGCACTTATAATACAGTGTCCCCCGATTACCTTTTTTACTTTTCGATTTGCTCTTTGTACATCACCGTTCCATCAATGATTGTCATGGTGACATTGGTTTTCAAGATATCATCTGAGGTTGCATGAAACAGATCTGTGTCAAGGACAGTGAAGTCGGCGAAATAGCCTTTTTCGATGATGCCCTGTTTATGTTCCTCTGATATTGCTTGAGCGCTTCCTTTTGTGAATAGTCCGATTGCCTCGTACATGGATAGACACTGTTCCGGCTGGTAGACCGTCTTCTCCAGATCACCAGGTGTTTGTCTTGTGACAGCAGCGTGGATGCCAAGTAGCGGGTTCACCGGCTCGATAGGAGCGTCAGATCCTCCAGCACAAATCAACCCCTCATCCAATAGCGTTTTCCAGGCATAGGAGTAGTTTAACCTCTCCTCTCCCAGTCGTTCGATAATCCACGGAAAGTCTGTAGCCACAAAACGAGGCTGGATATCCAGTATTAAAGGAAGCCGTTTTGCTCTTTCTATCAAGTCATTTGTTAATATTTGGGCGTGAATCAATCTATCTCGTTCTCCTATTGGCGCAGGATGCTTTTCTATTGCATCCAACATATATTCGAATGCAAGATCTCCAATTGTGTGTACGGCAACTGTCATACCATATTCCCTTGCTTTTTTAACAAGGTCCTCGAGTTGGGCTGGGGTATGGATAGCCACACCGGAAGTTTCCGGGGCGTCATTATACGGACGGCTCAAAAGTGCAGTTCTGCCACCTAGTGCACCATCAGCAAAAATCTTCATGGAGCCAAGGGTAATAAACCCCGTTGAATCCTTATATCTATGACCTTCTTCATGCATATCTTCCACCACTTCATGATGGACTAGTAAATGGGCGCGGTACTTGAAGCCATCGCGCTCAATTAGGTTCCTAAAAGCTCCATATGTTCTTGTAAAACTGCCATAATAGCTTAAATCCTCACTGTGGCTTCCAACGAGTCCCATGCGTACACAATCCTCGATAGAGGTCTTCAAAGCTGTATATAGATAACTTTCACTCGCTTTTGGTATCGTTTTTTTCACTAATTCCTGAGCCTGATCAAGCAGAAAGCCGGTTGGCTCCCCGTTCAGATCCTTTACAATTACTCCTCCTGGAGGGTTCTCTGTATCTTTTGTGATGCCTGCATATTCCAATGCCTTTGTGTTTACTAAAACAGCATGTCTGCAAACTCTGGATAAAATCATAGGATGAGAAGCGGTGATTTCATCGAGTTCTGCTCGATGAAATATTTTACGGTCGACAAAGTTATTCTCGTTCCAGCCCTCACCGAAAATCCATTCACCTTCTGGGGTTTCTTGGACCTTTTTAAGCAATTCCTTTTTAACATCTTGCGAAGAGGTGTAGTTTGATAAATCCAGGCGCAGTAATTTTTCTCCATGACCTATCAGATGCATGTGACTGTCTGTAAAACCAGGGTACATGACAGCGCCGTTTATATCTTGTTTAATAGCATCCGGGTATGTAGCAAATAGTTCTTCTTTTGCACCGATATCCTGAATGATGCCATCTTTTGTGTAGATGGCTTCAACTTTTTCCAATTCCGCTCTCATTGTATAGATTGTTCCACCATACCAAATTTCTCCCATGCTGATCTGTCTCCTTCTTTATATAAATTACTAATAGATTAACAAATGAATCAGTTGGGCACAAAAAAATCGCATCAGAAAAAGGCAGATTGGTGGGGGTCAAGAAATTCATTCCACTTCCCCACCAGCCTGCCTTTGTTGATTTATTTAGATTGTGCCAATTCCTGTTGCCTTAATTCAATCCTTCTGATTTTTCCAGAAGTAGTCTTCGGAAGATCTGCCACGTACTCGATTTTACGTGGATATTTATATGGTGCAGTCAGTTCTTTGACATGCGCTTGTAGCAACTTTGTCAGTTTGGACTCCTCTTGGTCCACACCTTCTTGCAGAACGACAAATGCCTTGACGATATTCCCTCTTATCTCATCCGGGCTTGCCACAACTGCACATTCTCTTACAAGTGGATGCTTTACCAATGCATCTTCCACTTCAAACGGACCAATTGTGTAACCGGAGCTGATGATGATATCATCGCTTCTGCCTTCAAACCAGAAATATCCGTCCTCATCTTTTTTGGCCTTATCGCCTGTAATGTAATAGTCGCCTCTGAATTGTCTTGAGGTACGTTCAGGATCTTTGTAGTAATGCTTGAACAGTGCTGGGGTCTCTAAATGAACTGCAATATCCCCGACTTCCCCGATGGCACATTCCTCCGCGTCCTCATTAATGACAGTCACCCGGTTGCCAGGTGTCGGTTTTCCCATGGAGCCGGATTTGATTTCCATCCCTTTTAACACACCTAGTAAAAGCGTATTTTCAGTTTGTCCATACCCGTCCCGTACATCTACCTGGAAATGCTTACGGAATGTCTCAATCACCTCACGGTTCAATGGTTCCCCAGCTGAAACCGCACTGTGAAGATGTGGCAACTGATAGGCATTCAAATTATCCACCTTCGCCATCAGACGGTATTCGGTCGGAGTACAGCATAGGACATTCACTTCGTATTTCTCCAAAAGCTTCAGATACGTGTTCGGATCGAATTTCCCATGATAGACAAAGCCGGTTGCTCCGGAACCAAGCGTTGATAAGAAAGGACTCCAAATCCATTTTTGCCAGCCAGGGCTTGCTGTTGCCCAGACCACATCATTGTCTTCGATTCCAAGCCAGTTCTTTGAGGTGGTACGAAGGTGTGCGTAAGCCCAGCCATGCGTGTGGACCACCCCTTTCGGATTACCTGTTGTCCCGGATGTATAGGATAGGAATGCCATGTCATCTTTGGATGTTGAAGCAAATTCCAATTCATCCGATTGTTTTTCCATGGCTTCATGAAGATTTAACCAGCCTTTTTCTGCTAGTCCTCCAACACTGAATCTAACGAGATTACCTACTTCCTCGAGTTTATCAGCCTGTTCTACAAACGGCTGATAAGTGATAATCCCCTTAACATCCCCGTGCTCTATTCGATAAGCAAGGTCTTTTTCCCTTAGCATTTCAGAGCATGGAATCACAACAATTCCTGCTTTTAATGCTCCCAGGTACACCTGATAGGAATCAATGAGCCTTGGCATCATGACAAGGATGACATCCCCTTTTTGCAACCCTTCTGATAGTAAAGCGTTTCCTATTTTATTTGCAGCTTTCATTAGCTTTTGATATGTTACTTGTTCTTTCTCCCCTTGCTCGCTCTCCCAAATCAATGCAAGCTTTTCACTATCATTCGTGTACTTTTCAACTTCTTCAACCAGATTGTACTTTTGCGGTGCTAAAAGTTCTTCTCTATTCATATGAAGTCATCCCCTTTGTATAGTACTACCTCCATATTACAGAATTTTTTAAATAAATTGAATTAATTTGCGGAATTTTTATTTATTTTAATGAATCAAGCTGGGGGTGGAAGTTAATTATGTTATTCCCAAATGCAAAAGCACCTTCCTAAAAAGAAGGTGCCTACGGTCTAATTATTGCTCATTTGATTTTACTGCATGCTTCGGTTCGTTACGGCGTTTTCTGCCTTGCTTCTTCTGTTGCTTTTCCACTTGATTTTGCTCCTTCATCCAAAAAGCACCTCCAAGATTCGAGAATATAAGAAAGGTGGGGTTTCCCCCACCTCGTAGCCATTTTATATATTATTTTTGGTAACCGCCACCGAAGCTTTGTTCAGCCATTTGAACTAAGCGTTTAGTGATTTCTCCACCAACGGATCCGTTAGCGCGAGCAGTTGCATCAGGACCAAGTTGAACTCCGAATTCAGAAGCGATTTCGTATTTCATTTGGTCAAGAGCTTGTTGTACACCAGGTACAACTAGTTGATTTGAACTGTTGTTTGCCATGTGTTTTCACCTCCTTGTGAGTATAGAATGTGTTAAAACACATGGCATCATTCATGTTTTAAATATGGTAATTCTTCACAGTAACCAACCGTTAAAATAAATCGTTAATAATACTGTCATCCTCTTTCTTTTTACCGGTTATTAACTGTTTCTCTGTACGTTCAACTGCATCGTTCACCATTTTCTCGACATCAAAAAAGCTTTCATAAAAATTGATTTTTTCCTTTTTAGGCTTTGTTTTAGGGGATGATGGCGTAAAGATCGTACAGCAGTCCTCATACGGCCTGTTTGATATTTCAAGGGTATCGATCTTTCTTGCAATATCCATGATTTCAATTTTGTCCATGGTAATCAGAGGACGAATGATGGGAGTTGCAGTGACTTCATTGATTGTAGACATGCTTTGCAACGTTTGGCTTGCCACCTGCCCCAGGCTCTCACCTGTAATGATAGCCAGTCCCTGCTCTTTTTCACGTATCTTATCTGCAATTTTCAACATGAACCTTCTTGTTGATGTCATCGTGTAGTTTTCAGGTACCTGTTTTTGTATGGCAACTTGAATGTCAGTGAATGGGACAATATGCAGATTGATGGAGTGGCCAAAGTCTGTAAGTCTTTCTGTCAGCTCAACCACTTTCTGTTTAGCACGTTCACTAGTATAGGGCGGGCTGAAGAAATGGACAACCTCCAGTCTGATTCCGCGTTTCATTGCCAAATAACCGGCTACAGGGCTGTCTATTCCTCCAGAAAGCATGAGCACCCCAGTGCCACTTGTTCCTACTGGTAGTCCACCTGCCCCCATAATATCTTTACACGTAATATAGGTCGCTTCCTCTCTTACTTCCACTCTTACATTAATATCAGGTTGTTTCACATTGACCGTTAAGTCTTCTGTGTTACGCAAAAGGTGAGAACCGATTGCATGGTTGAGTCCATTCGTATCAAGTTCAAAATTCTTATAGGCACGTTTTGCAGTAATCTTGAAGGTTTTCCCTTTGTAGGAAAGTGCTTTAAGCGCGAAAAGCGCCCCTTCTTTGATGTCTTCGATTTCCGTTTTTGTTTTGACAGCCAAACTGAAAGAGTGAATGCCGAAGATGCTTTGAAGACGTTCAATTATCGGTTCGTGTGGCTCACCATTTAATTTTATGAACATCCTGTCCCTGCTTTTTTCAATGCTTATCTGAGGGAATTCTTTTATCTTTTCCAAAATATTATAGCTGAGTCGTTGGACAAATTGTTTTCTGTTCCTTCCTTTGGTGGATAGTTCACCAAAGCGGATTAATATATGATCATAATTCATGTTCTCTACCTCGTTACTTCTTTTATAGTAATAATTGCAGTTTCCAGTTCGTTCAGAAATGTTTGTATTTCGTGCATGGTCGTATGATAGGTCATGCTAACCCTTATCGCACTTTCCGCTTTCGACCTTGATGCCCCCATTGCCATCAATGTTTTACTCGGTGCTTTCCTTTTGGATGAACAGGCGGAGGTGGTTGAAACGAATACTTTTTTCGTTCCAAGTGCATGTACTAGCACTTCTGACTTTACCCCCGGCACAGAAAAGTTCATGATATGTGGCGCTGAATTTAAATCTGGCGTGTTAAGAAACAGCCCTTCTATTTTCTTCAACTCATGGATGCAGAAATTTTTCAACTCACACATATCAGCAATACCCTTTTCACTTTTTTCCAGTGTCATCCTCAGTGCTTTGGTCATTGCCACAATTCCAGCAACATTTTCTGTTCCTGAACGCAGCGTCCATTCCTGATTTCCTCCACTTAAAATCGGATGGAGTTTCATCCCGTTTTTAACGATAAGTATCCCGTTTCCTTTCAACCCATGGAACTTATGTGCTGAAAGGGAGCAAAGGTCAATCGCTTTCAAATTCAAGGGAACTTTACCAACACCCTGGATGTGATCGACGTGGAAGCTTATTTGTGGGTAGTTTGCGATTATTTCACCTATTTCTTCCACAGGTTGAATGATTCCAGTTTCATTATTGACATGGATAATGGAAACTAGAACAGTTTCTTTCCTTATGGCATCCACCACTTGCTGGGTTGTAATTCTCCCTTCCTTATTGACAGGAAGAACTGTCACTTCAAACCCTTCCACTTCCAGATCTTTTATAGCATTGGTTACAGAGGGATGTTCTATTGCCGTGGTAATTATGTGTTTACCTATATGTTTTTTACTCATTGCGCAACCCTTTATGGCAAGGTTGTTGCTTTCTGTTCCTCCTGATGTGAAGATAACTTCCTTATGGTGTACATTTAATAGGGAAGCAATCGTTTCACGAGATCGATGCAAGAGCATTTCAGCTTCCCCTCCCAAGGAATGAATCGAAGAGGGATTGCCGTAATAATCCGAAGAAACAGTCAGAAATGAATCTAGCGCTTCTTTATATGGTTTTGTTGTTGCACTATTGTCTAGGTAGATCATGGTCATCCTCCGTTTTTCCATGAGGAATTATATTCGTAGCTAATTTAGGATAGATAAATTTTTATTCTAAGCGAATATTAATGTTAGCATACTTTATATCCTTGGAAAAGATAAGCATCATCCTTTTACGCTGTAGACTGTAGTCAAATCTATTATAAGCTATAAGTTTGCACTTAACTGTTGATCTTCGTTCTACGCGCTTCGCTTTCCGCGGTCGTCTCAAGAAAGAAATTATAGGAAATCAGTTCTTCCCTCTTTTTTTACTTGTATAGACATGTTAAACTAGTAAATGTTTTTCTAATATATTGAATTGTTGAACTTTTAAGTTATTCGACAAATTTCACCAAAATTATGATAGGATGAAAACGTATTCATCTCAATTTCTCATCAGGAGGACTTTTAATGCAAAAAAAGTTATATACAAATAAGGATATATTGGTATTAGGATTAATGCTTTTTGCCTTATTTTTAGGTGCAGGAAATATGATTTTCCCTCCATTACTTGGTCAAGCTGCCGGAGATAACGTCGGAATTTCCGTCATCGGATTCTTGATCACTGGAGTTGGCCTGCCACTTCTAGGGGTAATGGCAATAGCCTATACAGGAGGCGATCTCCAAACGCTTGCCAATCGTGTAAACCCAATTTTCGGAATTATTTTTACTATCATTATGTATTTGGCAATCGGACCGTTCTTCGGGATACCTAGGACCGGTACTGTTGCTTTTGAAATCGGAGCTACACCTTTCCTACCGGAAAGCGTTAACCCAAACGGATGGGCACTCTTCCTTTTTACAGTCGTATTCTTTGCCATCACCTATTATCTGGCATTAAATCCCACAAAACTTGTGGACAGGATTGGAAAAGTACTTACACCAATCTTATTGGCAGTCATCGGTATTCTAGTTATTAAAAGTATCGTCACTCCAATGGGCACAATCGGCGCTCCAACAGAAAGCTATCAAAGCTCACCATTCTTTAAAGGGTTCCTTGAAGGCTATCTGACAATGGACACCATTGCAGCTTTAGTTTTCGGAATTGTTGTAATTTCTGCAATAAAAGATAAAGGGGTTACGGACAGTAAGACGATTACATCCCTTTGTTTAAAAGCAGGGTTTATTGCTGCAATCGGTCTTACTATTGTCTATGCGGGGCTGTCTTACCTTGGTGCGACAAGTCTTGATGCAGTAGGTGCAGCAGGAAACGGTGGACAGATCCTTTCAGGTTCCGCCAATTATCTTTTCGGATCCATCGGGGCGGTCATTCTTGGACTTGCCATTACTTTTGCATGCTTGACAACCTCTGTCGGATTGGTTTCTGCAACAAGTAAGTTCTTTTCTAAGATTATGCCTTCCGTTTCGTATAAGGTATTTGTTGCAATTTTAAGTGTCTTTAGTCTAACCGTATCAAATGTCGGGTTGGAGCAGTTGATTGCGTTCTCATTACCTGTATTAATCATGATTTACCCATTAGCAATTGTGTTGATTCTTTTATCCTTTTATCGTTGGAGAAATGAATCCTACGTTTATGGATTCGCTCTTCTTTTCACCGGGATTGTAAGTTTAGTGGACGGATTGGCTATCGCAGAAATTAATATTACATTCCTGCAAGATATCTTCCTAAACATCCTCCCTTTTTATAGTGAAGGTGTAGGTTGGCTGGTCCCTGCAATTGTCGGAGCGCTGATCGGAATGATTGTTGGCGCACTGACAGCAAAACAATCAAAAAAAGAAAGCATTGCTTGATACAACTTCTGAATAAAAGGAAACATTGGAGAGTGACATCTCCTTTGTTTCCTTTTTTCATGTAGCTCCTTTATAGCTTTAGTGCATAAAATAAAAAACTGCCCGGAAAGTGTTGTTTACTTTCCGGGCAGTTTTTTCACTTATTTATCTTTCTTGCTCTTTTATAAGCGTTAGCAGGCGATCAATACTAATGCCATCTTTTCCGATGTTCCAATCCTTTGCCATCTGTTCTGTAAGTCCTTCATGGACATTCTGTTTTACAGGGAGCTGTTCCACTTCTAATTCTTCCCTAGAAATAGACTGTTCATCAATTACTGGCAGATCAGTCATTGCACGGGCGGTCTCTTTTTCTTGAAAGGATGTGTAAACAGTGAACCATGTAACTATTCCGCTGATGAGGAGGAGCGATACAAGTGCATACTGTACAAATTTCACCTGCTCAACTCTCCTTTTCAAGGATTTTTTCAATTTTCTTCAGAACGCCAGATTCAACCTTTTCCAATGAGGTTGCAGCTTCTTCCAAGGCATTTTTATATTCATAATTTCTGAAAAGTTGCTCCGCTTCCACCAGGCTTTCATGAATAGCTGGATGCTTGCTGCGATATCTATTTCCATATTGGATTACACTCTCTGCCAGATAGGCATGGTCAAGGATCTCCAAAGCTTCTTCGTGGCACTTCTCCACGCTAGTCACGGCTTGATGAAGAATCGCATTGACATCCACAATGTTCAATGGCTTCTCTTCTAGCTTTTCCATTACGGCTTTCAGTTGATCATTTGCCAAGGACAAATCTTGATAGACGGTTTTTGGTAACCCTGGAATATTACTTTTTTCAATAGAGCGTTTAACTTCAAACAACATTTTCCTTAATGAGTTGAGCTGCTCTCTTGCAGCCATTTCGTCTTTTCGTAATGCCATCAGGATATCCATGTACTGCTGATGAATTTCCTGGAGGGAATTTATCTGCTCACAGATATCCTCCAACTCCTCTTTCAGCACAGTAAAAGCAATGGTCTGGTCTTCCAGATGTCCACTTAATTTTTCATATCGATCATTAAGCGCTAGCATCGATTCTTCTATTTTGCGTTGAGTTTGAATGTCCTCTTCCTGAAGCTGATAGCTTTCCTGTACCACATATGTTTCTTGCCTTGTCTTTTCACTTGCAGAAGATAAGGCGGAAAGAATTGCTTCAACAGCCGGAAGCTCTTTTACGACAAAATGCTTGGCAAGGACTTCTTTCTCAATTTGATCGTATAATTCATCCATTTCGGCTTTAATAACTTCAATACCTTCTTTTGCTTCCAATACCTTTGTTTCCATGAGGAGCTTGGATGACTGCTTCATTTTATCCTGCAAGTCCAAAATACTTTTTTCCAGGTTGACGTGGTCAAGGATATATCCTTCTTCCAGCATTTCCTTGTAGCCAGTTTCCACTTCTGCAAGCTGACTAGGAATAACGGACTGACAGTCTATCAAAAGCCCTGGTATGTGCTCTATTTTCACTTCAAATCCTGACAGTTCCGTTTCAATTTTAGTAATCATCTCTCTTGCAACCAAATAGTTACCATTGGAAATTGCCTCATTGAACTCTACGAAAAGCTCCTGGATCTGCTCCAGCTCCTTTTCCAATAAAGGAGTTGTACTTCCGTATTGATGACGTTGATTTAAAAGCTGCTTTTTTAAACCGGAATACTTCCCTTCCAGCTTTTCATTTTGCTCTACGCTCTTTGCCTGGCTACCTATCAGGTCATCCAATTCATCATAAATAGATTTGATTTTCATTTCGATATCCCGTAACTTATCCTCTGCTATCGACAATACTTCTTTGGCTTTTTTGAAACGGTACTTATCTACATAATCTTCTGCATCAAAGAGATATTCCTCGATGTTAACAAGCTCAGTAGACAAAATATTATCCCATTGATAACGCCAGTTTTCGAATAGCTGCTCAGTCTGACCGGTCATATTCAAATCTTTCACCTTGGAAAGCTCTTCCGATACGGGCTTGTTCATAATCGAAACCTTCCACGTTTCCAGTCGATCTACTTCCTCGTAAATCTTCTTTCTTCTTAAAAAGCTGACGCTGATAAATAAAACTACTAGTGCTAAAATCCCAATGATTATTTCCATGCCTAGTCCCCTTCTACCCGGATGGTGTTTTCCTGTCTTCTATGTTTATATTCATAAATTCGAATAAAAAAATGGTTATTCTTCCGTTAAAGAAATTATGTATAAAATTGGGTAATTGGGTCGATATGTACATCTGGCCCATTTTATTTATATTTGAATGTATTTATGATACCATGTAAACGACATTTTTTGACCAATATTTTTAATTTTTTTACATATTTCTTCTAGTATCGGAGGGTTTTTCTTGATAATCGACAAACATGTCCATACACCCTATTGTCCGCATGGTAGCACAGACAAGATAGAAAAGTATATTAAACATGCCTTAGACCTACAATACAAAGAAATTTCTTTTTCAGAACACGCACCACTTCCTAAAAGCTTCCACGATCCGGCACCGGATAAAGATAGTGCTATGGACTGGTCCAAGCTTCCCTTCTATTTGGAGGAATTGCAGAAAATAAAATCCTACTATGCATCCGCTATTAAAATCAATATCGGACTGGAAGTAGATTATATTGAGGGGTATGAAAAAGAAACCCGTGAGTTTTTAAATGAGGTTGGCCCTTCTCTGGACGACAGCATCTTGTCTGTACACTTTCTGAAGAGAGAGGAGAAGTATTACTGCATGGACTTCAGTGAGGATGAGTTTGAACGTATGATTGGAATCTTTGGAGGGCTTTCCTCCATCTATGATAGTTACTATTCCACCCTTTTAAAATCTATTGAAAGTAATCTGGGCCCATACAAACCCCGCCGGATCGGGCATATCACTCTGGTGGAGAAGTTCAAGAAGAGATTTCCACACACCACGCCAATCCTTGAATATACTACTCCAATTCTTGATGCCATCGCCTTAAAAGGATACGAGCTGGATTACAATGGAGCGGGCTTTGTTAAGCCGTTCTGCCAAGATTCTTACCCGCCAGCGTCCGTTGCAAAAGAAGCATACAAAAGAAAAATCCCATTAGTCTATGGGTCAGATGCCCATACGGCAAAGGGATTGGCGCAAGGATATGAATATATGGAAAAAGCTTTATTCTTTAAGGAGAGTTAATTGAAGTGGTGAAAGAATAGCTAAAGGGCAATCATCTTAAGCTGTTGCTTAACGAATACTGATTGCTCCAGCCATTGCACAATCACCTTCTCATATTGATCAACCGCTGAAGTCTCATAAGGCATGATATGCCAAACTTCCGCAAGATACTGAGATTGCAGAAAAGGGGTACTGATCATGCTCTTCAATTGCATAACAGCAAGCAATACAGAAGGTACAATAAACTCCTTCGATTTATGTCCTTTTTCCAAAATGGCTTTATAATAATATTTTTCCTTTGTGAGGTAAGTAGACATAATCTCTCTGACAAGCATCGTGTCCAACGTGACTTCCCGATAGACATACCTTGCGAGTTGACGATTCTCCCGATGAAACTTCATCGTTTTTTCCACACTTTCCAATAGGCACTCTCTCGCTGAAATGGAAGGCATTTTTTTATAGACGTTTTCCAAAATGCTTACGTATTGGTCAAAGAAGCTGGATAATAGATGTTCTTGTAGGCCAGACTTATTTTTAAAATAATAGGAGATGTGCCCTATATTCACCTTAGCTTTTTTTGCCAATTCTCTAATGGAGGTCCCATCATAGCCTTTTGTATTAAAAAGAATGATTGCAGCGTCAATGATTCTTTGCTTCGTCGTTTCCATACTCATTCACCCTTTCTGGTGATTTTAAATCTTAATTATTGATTTCGAGAAGACGAACGTATATCCTTTTATTAAATGTCGACAACTTCAAATGGTATTCTGCTTAAAAAGTTGTTTTTCCACAATTTGTTCTGAAAATGCGAGGGGATTATGATGTTCCAAGTCGAAAACTACAAAGGAACGCGAGAAGAAAACTACGAGCTTGTTCTAAAACAGCTGCAAGCTTTAATTTCAGATGAACCTAATTTCATTGCCAACCTTTCCAACGCGTCCGCTTTATTAAATGTTTTTTTAAACAATATAAACTGGGTTGGTTTCTACCTGACTGATGAATTCAAACAAGACATGCTGGTGTTAGGTCCATTCCAAGGTCTGCCTGCTTGTGTAAGAATTCCGTTCGGTCGTGGAGTATGCGGAACTGCCGCTTCCACCCAGGAAACACAGCTTATAGCTGATGTGCATGCTTTCCCTGGACATATCGCTTGCGATGCCGCTTCCCAATCCGAAATTGTCGTACCAATGGTGGTAGACGGTAAAGTGATCGGCGTCTTGGATATTGACAGTCCAAACAAGGATCGATTTGATGAGCTTGATAAAGTATATCTCGAGAAATTCGTTTCCATCCTGCTTGCTGAAGCATAAGAATGCTTCTATGAAGAATGCAGGTTTAAGTTGATTGAAGTGGAAGGCGCGCAGACTCCTGCGGGAGGAAGGGACAAGGGAGACCCCGCAACGAAGTGAGGAGGCTCCCGGACCGCCCGCGGAAAGCGAAGCGCCTGGAACGGAAATCAACAGTTTCATTTAATTTTTAAAATAAACAAAGCGCCAACTCCCTAAGTTTTAGGGTTTGGCGCTTTTTCTTTGTTACTTATAGACTATCCAATGCCTGCTTCAAATCCTGCCAAATATCTTCCTTGCCTTCAAGCCCGATAGAAAGACGCAATAGTCCCTCTGTTATTCCCATCTGCTCACGGTTTTCCTTCGGCACAACAGCATGTGTCATAGTGGCAGGATGCTGGATCAATGTTTCAGCATCTCCCAAGCTTACAGCAATTTTGATCAGTTTCAACTGATTCAATAATGTTTGCGCCTCTTCTTTTCCGCCTTTGACAGTAAAGGAGATTAGACCTCCACCCTTCTTCATCTGCTTTTGCATAATGTAATAAGCTTCACTTTTCTTATCACCAGGGTAATATACCTTTTCGACCATCGGATGTGCTTCCAATTGCTCGAAGATGTATTCTGCATTGTCACAATGGCGATCCAGACGGACATGCAATGTCTTCAATCCACGGATCAGAAGCCACGCGTCAAACGGAGACATAACTCCTCCGATATCCTTCAATGTGGTCATGGAGATCTCCGATATCATTTCTTTTGAACCGGCAATCAATCCAGCAATAACATCCCCGTGTCCGCCAATATATTTAGTTGCACTATGAATCACAATGTCACAGCCGATATTTAGCGGCTTCTGCAAATAAGGAGAGCAGAAAGTATTATCTACCACGACTTTGATATTTTTCTCCTTCGCAATAGATACGACAAGTTCAAGATCAATCAGCGCCATCGTAGGGTTGATTGGCGTTTCCACATAAATGCAGGTCGTATTCGGCAGAATTGCTTCTCTGATTTCCGCCTCGGTTTGCATAGTACAAAAACTATGTGACACATCATATTTATTTTTCAATAACTGCAATAAACCAAACGTACAGCCATAAATCCCCTGTGAACAGAGAATATGGTCATTGCTTCTAGTTAAAGCTATCAATACGGCGGACACTGCTGCCATCCCGGAACCGAATGCAAGACCCGCTTCCCCGTTTTCAAGGGCTGCAATACGCTCCTCCAGCATTTTGACCGTCGGATTTCCCAACCTGGAATATATATAACCCTCTTCTTCTCCAGCAAACCTGTTTTCCCCTTGTTGTGCCGTTTGAAAGGAAAAGGTAGAAGTTTGAAAAATTGGCGGCGCCAAACTTCCCTGATAAATGGAACTATCATATCCATGGTGAATAACTTCCGTCTCAAACTGCTGTTTATTCTGCTCATCCATAAAAAATTCTCCCTTCCAATTTCCCATCCATTACTAGCATATGGCAAAAAAGAGAAAATTGAAAGCGTTTTCTTTTAAAAATCCTCCTTACATAAAACCCCCACCTTACTTACTTTAAGGAGGGGGCGGGTCTGACTTTTCAGATAATTAACTCTTAATTTTCTTACACATCTTTGCGGATTCTATGCACAGTTGGTTCTTGCCTCGATCTTTTGCTTTATACAAGGCAAAGTCCGCTCTGTGAAAAAGATCTCTTGGACTATCCTGTGTATCCTTGCTCCAGAATGATATCCCACAGGATACAGTGACCCCTGGACTTGTCTCTTCCCTTATCTTTTCTATTATTCTAGCAACTATGCCTTCTCCTAAAGTAAGGTCGACTTTCGGTAAATAGAGGGCAAGTTCTTCTCCACCCCATCTTGCACCAATATCCGACTCTCTTATATTAGCTTTAATAATATTGGCCACTTGTATCAAAATTTTATCCCCAACCTGATGTCCGTAAGTGTCATTAACAATTTTGAAGTCGTCAATATCCAACAGAATGAACGTCCCATATGAATCATGCTTCATCGACTTTTCTATTTTAACGTCCAAATATTTTCGGGAGTAGAGCTTTGTCAGATAATCAGTAATTACATATCGCTCCAATTCTTCCCGTAGCATCGAATTATTGAAGGCCAATGTTGAATGGTGAATCAGTGATTGTAGCAGCTTAAACTGTTCAAAGCTAAAATAGTAGGGTAATGGATGCGTGACGACACAAGCACCTTTGACCCCATTTGGCGCGAGCATCGGAATGATCATACAAGAACAGAAAGGAAGATCGGATAAGCGCTTATGTACTCGGAGGTCACCTATAAAAAGTGGTTCTCCATCTGAATATAGATACTCCTCCATATGAATCAGGTATTTTTTGATGTCCGTTTGTTGGAAGAATTCCGTGGAACCGGGCAACACTTCCGCCCCTTTTTCTTTAAATAAGATAAATGCGGCTTCCTTCGCCTCAAAAGAGTGTAGGATTTTCTTGACCATGAAAGTGGTCACTTCAGACAGCCTAAGATTGGTATTCAATTGATGGGAGGTTTCATTTATCAATTGTAAATCCGAAATGACTTGTTTGGATTGTTCATAGAGATGAGTATTTTCCAGTGCAGAACCAGTCGCATCGGCTATAAGCTTGATGAAATCTATCTCTGTTTTAGGTAGTGTAGCGGCATCAAGGGATATAATTTGGAGAACCCCGTACACACCCTGCTCACCTTTTATGGGAACATAGATATATGCCCGTCTATCTTTAATAGAATTTTCATATTGGACCTCACCTGTCACATAAGCATTCATGGCGCATAGGTTTGTATCATCAAAGTCCAATTTTTTGATAGGTAAATGCTGTAGATCATCATTATCAGAAGTAAGCAGCAGAAGGTAAGAAAAGTCCTCATACATTTTTTGCAATAACTTGATAACTTCTGATAAAATGCTGTCCACTTTCATCTCAGAATGAAAACTGGATGTGATTTTATACAATTCTTCATATTGCTTCTCTATGTACCTTTTATGTATGTATTGATTGTAATGTTGAAAAATGATTGAAATTTCTTTTGAAATATGATTGAAGCTATCTATTGGAAGAGGTAACGGAGAAAGGAAATGCAAATCTATCTTACCAATCGTATCTTCCTCAGTGAAAAGAGGAACGACCACATTTTCCATGTTGCTACCTTTATTCGCAGGTATGGTATAGGAAACAGCCTGCTCGTAAATAGTGGATCTGCTTTGTACTCCAGGGTTTCCTTCCAAGGTGACGATTGCCTTTTCGGCACGAAGCTCCTCTTTCAATAGAAGTTGCAGTTGAGCCAGAAAAGTAGATTGTGTAAGATCCGAAGACGAAAGGAAAAAATCAAATATTCTGCTTTTAATTTCGAGCATCTTGTTATTGGATTCCATTATTTTCACCTTTTACATTACTTATTACCTATATTATAACGGTAACAGGTAACATTTTCCTAGCATTATTTTATGGCACTAACAAAATTGTTTCTTTTTCAAAAAGAACCAACCAAAGATCGTCATTCTCAGAAAGTCGAACAATCGAAACTGGTTTCCCTTCCAATTTCTTTTCGAGAACAGGGCCTTGTTCATTATCTACCTGCAAGATGTATTTGCCTGCTTCCATTTCTTCTATATTAGTAGTAAAATTCTTCTCGGCTTTTTTTCTGAATTCCTCTGATCTTTTTTCTACCTGCAACTCTGGACTGTAATAGGTCCAATTGTTTTCTTCCCTCAACCAAATTCCATCCGTATTTTTATCCTGTTGCATATCGGTGGGAGTATTCTTCAGGTTGACGGCATGCAGAGTTTCAAAACGATAGTTGTTCTCTGTATCCACCTGATAAGTAACAAGAATCGGTTCCCCCTCGTGTTCTTTAACCATCGTAAGCTTTGGGACGTCATGTTCTTGATTTTGCTCCTGTAAGACCACAGCCATTTGTTTTACCGCTTTTTCTTGGGCTGGAGATGTCGCGGATTCTTCCTGGGGAGTGTACTGGTTTACAAATAAATAGAGTGTTACTGTTGCAATTGCTGCAATAATGGAGAATCGAATGACCTTTTCCTTGCTTGTTTCCTTATACATCTTCATTCCACCTTGATTTAATTCTGTGAAAATTATATCATAATCATCTGTTGCTTTATCCCTTTTAATATGTTCCACTTCAAAATAGTTCTGTGATTTTTCTGCACAGTCCCTAAAACTTTTCTTATCCATCCTTGACTTATTATCTATTTTTCCGATATAATAGCCTTTGTGTAAAATATTGCAGCCTATGTGGTATGCTATTTTGATTCATTCTGTTCCCCGTAAGCTTTTACGGAGGTGTATCGTGTAACTCTTTGCTGCAGAGCGAGGATACATGAAAACAAAATGGTCATCGTAGATTAGTCACATCTGTTATTATTTTACAACAAATAATAACACGAAGGAGGAGTCATTCATGGCTCGTTATACAGGTCCAAGTTGGAAACTCTCTCGCCGTCTAGGCGTTTCATTAAGTGGTACAGGTAAAGAATTAGAAAAGCGTCCTTACGCACCAGGACAACACGGTCCTAACCAACGTAGAAAGCTTTCTGAGTACGGCTTACAATTACAAGAAAAACAAAAATTACGTCACATGTACGGCGTAAATGAGCGTCAATTCCGTAGCATTTTCGATGCTGCTGGTAAATTACAAGGTAAGCACGGTGAAAACTTCATGATTCTTTTAGAATCTCGTTTAGACAACCTAGTTTACCGTTTAGGTCTTGCTCGCACTCGTCGTGGAGCTCGTCAATTAGTTAACCACGGTCACATCACGGTTGATGGATCTCGCGTAGACATCCCATCTTACCGCGTGAAGCCTGGTCAAGTAATCGGCGTTCGCGAAAAGTCTCGCAACCTAAGCTCTGTTAAAGAATCTGTAGAAGTAAACAACTTCGTACCAGAATTCATAACTTTCAATGCTGACGCTTTAGAAGGTACGTTCACTCGTCTACCTGAGCGCTCTGAATTAGCTGCTGAAATCAATGAAGCACTAATCGTTGAGTTCTACTCTCGTTAAGCGAAATGCTATTTAAATAGCATGGATAAAATCCCTAGAAACCTTCAATGGTTTCTAGGGATTTTTAATTTTCTCGCTTTTGGATTTATGTTGCATTTACTTTCCTACATGATAAAAAATCAAAAATTGTTATGTAGGCTACTTAGCTAATGGAGAGTTAAAATTTCTAGTTTATACGTTTATATACTACAAGATTGTAAAATTGATTTTATTGTAAAAATAAAATACCATTATTTAGACAACTGTTAAATAAAGGAGTAACATCATTTGGAAGCTAAAAGAAAAAAGTTATACATATGGATGTCAATCTTTATATTCTTTCCAATACTATTACATTCTTTCTCAAAGTCTTATACTTTTGTAGGAAATGTTACCATCACAAATATTAATCAATTACAGGATGGAAAAGTAGAAGTAACGTTAACTAATTTAGATATTGGGACAGAATCTGTGAAAGTAAATGAGAAAAACACAATAGTATATAGAGACAAAGATTCAACTTATGATGATATTTCATCTAAAAAATTATTAAAGGTTCTTTCAACAAATGAAGAATATTATATTAGGATCGATATTTATAAATTCCCTCTAGATTTAGTACTCAAAAACAAAATTAAATATCTACAAGAAATCTAGTTACTTGCAAATGGATTCTTCCATTCCATCAAGATGGCATGGTTTCGTGATTCTTCGTCTTCAAGATAGTTTCTCACCACTTTTACAGGTGAACGTCCGCAACGTAAAAGGAAGGTAATGACGGGATCTTTAATCTCGCCGCTGACCAC
Organism: Bacillus sp. LL01; assembly: GCF_001037965.1. Classification (NCBI taxonomy): domain Bacteria; kingdom Bacillati; phylum Bacillota; class Bacilli; order Caryophanales; family Bacillaceae; genus Bacillus; species Bacillus sp. LL01. Next base: position 138,245 of record NZ_LFEL01000007.1, read on the forward strand.
TTTTTCTAGATAGATATCTGCTGACATTTTATCTTCATACTTATGATAGTGTGGCATCCTTCCCCCACCCAGTAAACGTTCCATCCCAAGTTGAATGACTACTTCATACATAGATTGCATGAGCAACTTCCCAAGACCAAGTTTCCGGTAACACGGACTGACGCTGATATCCACCACATACAAAGTGTTACCTTCAGACTGGTGGTTACGTATATAGCCGTTATCCGTGATTTGCTCCCATGAATGATCCGGTTCACCAGGAACATAATCCACACGCAACCCTGTTATGGATCCAATAATCTCCCCTTCCAGTTCAACACACAGTGCACCTTCCGGAAACAAGTCCACATGATTCTTTAACTGTTCCTCATTCCACCACAAGTCTGATGGAAAAGGTGGTGGAAAACATTCCTGTTGTACACGAATCAAATGCTCAAAGTCCGTCTCCTGATAGTTTCGGATAACTGCTTTTACCGGCTTGTCCTGATCAAAAACATAAACCTCTTTTCGATACAATGTCCATCCCCTCCTAAAAGTTCATGCACTATACAACTAAGTCTACCACCTATTAATCTTGAGTGTGAAAAAAAGACTGCCCAAACGGACAGCCCTCCCAAAGTTTTAGTATAAAATTATTAATATTTAATAAGGAAGTATTTCTTCTTCCCTCTTCTTACAACAGTAAATTGCCCCTCAATACGGTCAACCTCACCTAACACATAAGCAAGATCCTGAACCTTCTCCCCATTAATAGAAATAGCACCATTCGTGATATCCTCACGCGCTTGACGCTTAGAAGGTGCAATCTTACTTGCAACCAACAATTCCACTAATGCAAGCTGATCGTTATTTTCCACTGTAAAAGAAGGAACATCAGCAAAGCCCTGTTTAATTTCATCAGCAGAAAGTACAGAGATGGAACCACTGAACAATGCTTTAGAGATGCGGATTGCTTGTTCTAAAGCAGCCTCACCATGCACCAACTTCGTAACTTCCTCTGCAAGACGTTTGTGCGCAGAACGTTTTTCCGGTGCTTCTTGCAATTCTTTTTCGAGCTCTAAGATCTCTTCGTGAGACAAGAACGTAAAGAATTTCAAGTATTTCACAACGTCACGGTCATCTGTATTGATCCAGAATTGGTAGAACTCGTATGGAGACGTTTTTTCACGATCTAACCAGATTGCTCCACCTTCTGTTTTACCAAATTTGGTGCCGTCCGCTTTTGTAACAAGCGGAATCGTCAAACCGAATGCTTTAGCATTCTCTTCGGATTTTCGGATTAGCTCCATTCCTGCCGTGATATTTCCCCATTGGTCGCTTCCACCGATTTGCAGCTTACAATTCACGTTTTTGTATAAATGCAAGAAATCCAAAGACTGCAAAATCATATAGCTAAATTCCGTGTAAGAGATTCCAGAATCAATACGGGATTGAACGGAATCTTTTGCAAGCATGTAATTAAGACCAAAGTTTTTTCCAACATCACGAAGGAAAGAGATAACATTCATTTCTCCAATCCAGTCATGGTTGTTTGCAATCACTGCTGGATTATCGGTCGCTTTAAAATCCAAGAATTGAGATAGTTGACCTTTAATACGATTGGACCACTCCACTACGATATCAGAAGTGTTCAATGTACGTTCTGCTTTCTTTCCACTAGGATCCCCGATTAATCCAGTTGCTCCACCTACCAAAGCAATTGGATGGTGTCCTTCCTGCTGGAATCTTCTTAATGTAAGAATCGGTAGCAAATGTCCGATATGCAAACTGTCACCTGTCGGATCAAAACCAGAGTACAACTTCACCTTTTCCTCAGACAACAGCTTCGTCAATCCCTCTTCATCTGTCACCTGATTCACTAACCCTCTGAACTGTAAATCCTCTAATAAACTCATGTTAGACACTCCTTTTTATGGTACTTTAGTTAATAAAATTAAGTGGATTTCGCAGCTGATGCTCGTAGCAAAAGGCGCAGATTCCAGCGGGAGAGTAGCGACATTGTTGAGACCCCGCAGGCTTGTCGAGGAGGCTCAAGGTCGCCCCGCGGAAAGCGAAGCCGTTTGCGGAGAGCATCCGCGGTGCTTAGCAGTTCCTAAACACAAAAAAACCCATCCCTCCTATAAAAGAAGGGACGAGTTTATACGCGGTACCACCCTAATTGAAAAGCAGACATAGCCACTTTTCCACTCAAAAATGTAACGGTTCTCACCGTCTTCTACTACTAGGCCCATTCCTGGCCGTTCCCAAAAGATGCTCGAGGAGGTAATTCATCCAAACAGGTGTACTGATTCTCACCAACCATCAGCTCTCTTAAAGCATGCCTATTTGTACTACTTATTCCTGTCTTAGCACATTCTATAACTAATCAAAAATTTATATAAAGTCTTTTTACCATAAAAAAGACTATCATGTCAACTGAAAGGTCAAGAAAATTTTGGAAAAAAACAAAAAGTTTGTCGCTATAAAACCTCAATATGCTATAATTAGTATGATTTGCCGGGGGGTAGATAAATTATGTCAAACTACGACAAGTTCAAAGAAAAGTCGCAGACCTTTTTTCGATTTTTCGTAAATAATACGACGAAAAAAGGCGCCAACATTACATATTTGGTAGTGTGGAATCTTATCTTGATTTTTCTCGTTATCGGATTGATCGGAGCATCGTTTGCCGGTGGTGCCGGTGCCGGTTATTTTGCCGCACTGGTAAAGGAAGAGCCTATCCGTTCCTATGAAGATATGAGAACAAACATTTACAACTATGAAGAATCTACAGAAATGTATTTTGCAGGAGACGTCTATCTGGGAAAATATCGTGCAGATCTACTTCGTGAAGAAGTGTCCCTGGATAACGTATCTGAGCATTTAATTAACGCACTTATCTCCACTGAGGATGAGTACTTCTATGAGCATGAAGGCGTCGTACCGAAAGCGATTGTACGTGCCATTGTTCAGGAAGTGACGAACTCCGCCAACCAGACCGGTGGAAGTACGTTGACACAGCAATTAATCAAGAATCAAGTGTTAACAAATGAAGTATCCTTCGATCGGAAAGCAAAAGAGATTCTCCTTGCCCTACGATTAGAGAACTATTTCTCCAAAGAAGAGATTTTGGAAGCATACCTCAATGTTTCACCTTTTGGTAGAGATTCAAACGGCAGAAATATTGCTGGAGCACAAACAGCAGCTGAAGGAATTTTCGGGGTCGATATCAGTGAATTGACGATTCCACAAGCTGCCTTCATTGCCGGTTTGCCACAAAGTCCTTTTGCTTACACGCCTTTCACACGTTCAGCAGAAGTGAAAACACCGGAAGGACTCGAGCCCGGTCTTGAAAGGATGCGCTATGTTCTACACCGAATGCATGCTATGGGACATATCGACGCTAAGCAACACGAGGAAGCACTCGCGTATGACATTACAAAAGATTTAGCAGAACCGACAAGCAGTGCCATCGACGATTTTCCATATGTTGCTTTTGAGATTGAAGAGCGAGCACAGGAAATCATCGCGGAGCAACTAGCCCTTAACGATGGATATGAAAAAGAAGACCTTTTGAATAATGACGAGCTGTACAAGGAATATAAACGATTAGCAGATACTGCGCTAAGGCAAAAAGGGTATGTCATTAAGACAACAATTGATAAAGATATCTATACAAAGATGAGAGAAATTACACAGGAGTTCCCTTATTTTAACGAAACCAAAGTTTATTCTTATGAAGAAGAAAAAGATCCTGATACTGGTGAGTTGGTTGCTAAAAATGCCGAACAAGTTGGCGCCTTAATGATGGACAACAAAACCGGAGCAATCATCAGCTTTGTCGGAGGACGTGACTTCAAGATATCAGATTTGAACTTCTCTACAAATACATGGCGTCATAATGGTTCTACAATGAAGCCATTATTAGGTTATGCACCAGCCTATGAGCTTGGCACCTTGCAGCCGGGCAGCATACTTGCTGATACACCTTTGACAGTAAACATTCCAGGTCAACCTACATGGTCTCCAAACAACTGGAACAACACATTCAATGGACTGCAAACCGTCCGTGAATCAGTGGCGCTATCACATAACTTGGCTGCCATACGTGGTTATATGGAAATACTTCCACAAAGACCGATGGAATATTTATTCAAGCAAAACTTTGAAAAGCTGACCCAGGGAGATGCTGCAAATATCTCAGCTGTACTTGGTTCACCTTCAATTGGGGTCAGTGTAGAAGAAAATACAGCCGGTTACGTTACCTTTGCTAATGGAGGTAATTACGTAGAACCTTATCTCATCGAAAGCATCACAACAAAAGATGGGGATGTCATCTATGAGCATAAAGTGGAGCCTGTTGAGATTTACTCTCCTCAAACCGCATATTTGATGATTGATACGATGCGTGATACCTTCAGAAGAGGTACAGCGAATGTAGCAAGAGACCATATACGATTCGGATCAGACTGGGCCGGAAAAACAGGTACCACCCAGGATACGCATGATATATGGATGATGGGATCCAACCCAAATATCACTTTCGGACTTTGGATGGGGTATGATGAAAGACACGTCTTAAAAGGGAATAGTGGCAGAACCCCTACTCAAAGGAGTCAAATACTCTGGGCACAACTATTAAATGGTGCCTATGATATCAACCCTGAACTCGTAGGCCCATCTGAACAATTCCAAATGCCTGGTGGAATCGTTCGCCGCAGCTATTGTAAGCTGTCCGGACTGCTTCCATCAAGCCTGTGTCAAAAAGCCGGACTTGTTGGAGAAGATATTTTTAACGCAAAATATGCTCCTACGAAAACCGACGATAGCTTAACAACAGGCAAATATGTTCAAATTGGCGACGTTGCCTATGCACCATTAAGTTCAACTCCTTCCGAATTTGTAAAAGAAGGGCCAATGATAAAACCGGACTTCCTGAAGAAGCTTCAAGTGGAGAGCTTGGAAGAACTCGCTAAGTACATGAAAAATAAAAATCTTTTTGATGGATTAACAGTCCTTTCTGATGATCCACTTCCTGCCAATAATTCAGCACCGAAACAGGTTGGTGGAGTGAACGCATCAGGGTCCACATTAACGTGGTCGGCTAGCTCGGAAAAAGATGTAATAGGATATTACGTCTACTATAAAGCTAACAGCTCCAGCTCCGCGCGTAAGATTGCTTCTGTGCAGGCTGGTGAGAACATGAGCACAAAGATATCTCAAAGTTCCGGGTACTTCTACGTCACCGCAGTTAATGCAAGTGGAAAAGAATCCGCAGCTTCAAGCTCTGCTAAACTTGGAGATCCGGATAAAAAAGAAAAACCGAAACCAAAACCGAAGCCAGACCCTAAACCGCCTTCTAATGGTGGCGGTAATGGAAACGGCGGCGGTGGGAACGATGATGGAGGAAACGACGACGATGATGACGATGACGGCGACGACAACTCCACAGACCCACCACCAGATGATAGCGGAGATGACGGAGAAGATTGATTTCTCTCAATTAATCTAATAAAGGCACTTGACCCTAAATGGGTCAAGTGCCTTTTCACATTACATCAAAGCCGCTGCCTGCTTTCTCTTATTGCTCCATATGCTAGCAACAATAAGGACAACAAGTGAAGTCGTAATGAGCGTTCCATGCAGGACGAATACCATCTGGGGCATGGTAAGACCTTTCAACAAAATCGGAGCAATGATGAACCCAAGGGCAAAGCCTAATGATTTCAGCAGCATTCCCACCGCAAAAACCCGTCCTCTTATATAATTATCCGATTTCTGGAGGATACTTGCATGTAAAGTGGTAAAACACGCATCATATATCCCTGTCAAAAATGCGAAAAACAATATGATACTTACAATAGTATTTGATAAGAAGAGAATGAAGCCTAGTGACATGAACATGGCCGATATGAAAAATACGGAGTATATTTTATCACTTCTAATGATTTTCAGTTTAGGTATGGAATACGTTGCAAGTACCGAACCTATTCCCCAGACACCCCAGATCATTCCGTAATAGAAGCTTTGGCGTTCCCCATCAATCTGTTCTGCCAAGAGAGGAATCCCCAGATTATGCGAACTGCCTGCAAAAGCACCAACTAGAAATACCACGTTTATCATCAAGAGCATTGGTGCCAATTTCAAGTAACGGTACACTTCTCTCGTATCTTTGAAAACAGACAGAACATTATTTCTGAATCCGCGCACAATCTCCTTGTTTTCCTTAACTGATGTCGCATTCCACTTCAATCTCCATAAAACAAGTCCAGATAACAGATAAGTACCCGCATCAATCATCAAAGTGTATTTATATCCGAGCATCTCAGTAATGACGCCAGCCCCAATGAACCCTGTAACCAAGCTGATGGACGTCAATCTGGCAATTAGTGAGTTCGTTTCAATAATTCTATCCTGGCCAAATATTTGCGGCACCTCAGCGCTGAAACTGACCATAAAGAAACTGTTAATAAAACCGATCAAACCGGATACCACCAAAATCATCATTGGATCGGGAAAAGGTATCAGTAGGAGAATTAACCCTGCCCTCAAAATATCTGTCACGAGCATGATAGTTTTCCTGTTCCATTTATCTGCCGCTACCCCACTCACCAAACTCGCCAATACTCCCCCAATAGTTCTTGCTGCCATCGTTGCAGCCAACCAAACAGGACTTCCTGTAGCTGCATAGACGACCACATTCAACACAATCAAGTCCATGAATGAACCAAAGTCGGATAAAGCTTTTGTGTATAAAAATAACTTATGTTTTCCCATTGCGTTTTCCCCTGTTCCATATGTTCTGTTTATATATTACTCTTTATGAGGTTTATTTCGCAATACGAAATTTTAAAATATCGAAAAAAACAACCCACCGGAATTACGGCAGGTTGTTTCTATTTCAAACTTATTAATCTTCCATTGTAGACAAATCACCAGTCGGTAGATCCAGCTCCCATGCTTTTAACACGCGACGCATGATTTTACCGCTACGGGTCTTCGGAAGCTTGTCGCGGAATTCGATTTCACGTGGTGCTGCATGAGCTGCAAGCCCACGTTTTACGAATTGACGAATTTCTTCTTTCAGCTCGTCACTTGCTGTGTAGCCATCACGAAGGGCAACGAACGCCTTAATGATTTCACCACGTACCGGATCCGGTTTACCGATTACTCCAGCCTCAGCTACTGCTGGATGCTCGACAAGCTTGCTTTCCACTTCAAATGGTCCAACCCGCTCTCCTGATGTCATGATCACATCATCGATACGCCCTTGGAACCAGAAGTATCCTTCTTCATCCATATAGGCGGAGTCCCCTGATACATACCAGTCGCCCGGCATGAAGTAGGACTCATATTTTTCTTTGTTGTTCCAGATGGTGTGCATCATGGATGGCCAGCCTTTTTTGATAGCAAGGTTGCCCATGCGGTATGGCGGCAGTTCGTTTCCTTGATCGTCCACGATTGCTGCTTCCACACCAGGGATCGGTTTACCCATGGAACCAGGCTTAATCTCCATGGATGGATAGTTACAAATCAATTGCGCACCTGTTTCCGTCATCCACCAGGTATCATGGACACGCAGGTTGAATACCTTTACCCCCCAGCGAATAACCTCCGGGTTCAATGGCTCCCCGACACTCAGGATATGGCGAAGCGAAGAAAGGTCGTACTTTTTCACCACTTCATCTCCTGCTCCCATCAGCATACGGAATGCTGTTGGCGCACTGTACCATACGGATACTCCGTAATCCTCGATTGTCTCGTACCATGCTTCCGGTCTGAAACGACCTCCAACAATGACATTGGATGCCCCGACAAGCCAAGGACCGAATATTCCGTAGGCTGTACCTGTTACCCAACCTGGGTCAGCTGTACACCAGTACACATCTTCTTCCTTCAGATCAAGCACCCATTTCGCCGTCTGATAATGCTGGACCATTGCATTGTGGACATGGAGCACTCCTTTTGGCTTACCGGTGGATCCACTAGTATAGTGAAGCACCAAGCCATCCGTCTTTTCCACCCATTCCACCTGAAGTTTCTTACTCGCTTCTTTCATACGGGAATTAAAGTCTACAAAAGGACCTTCCTCTTTCACGTCTTCTCCTACAAGCACAACATGCTTCAATGCAGGCAGGTCATCAAATGGGATGCGCTTAAAAAGTTCCGGTGTGGTGATGATCACTTTCGCTTCACTATCCTCCAGACGGTCCTTTACAGCGCCTTCCATGAACGCTTCGAACAATGGTCCGACAATCGCACCAAGCTTGATAGCTCCAAGGGCAGCAAAATATAATTCCGGTGAACGTGGCATAAAGATAAAGACACGGTCGCCCTTTTCCACATCACAAGTCTGTTTTAAAATGTTTCCCGCTTTATTGGACATCTCTTTCATTTCCTTAAACGTGTACTTTTCATCACGTTCCGGATCACGGTAATACAATGCAACTTTATTTTTTCGTGCAGATTCTGCATGGCGGTCGATTGCTTCATAAGCCACATTGACTCTTCCTGTTTCTGCAAAGCTGAAATTCTTTTCCACCTCTGACCAATCAAAATTGCGATAGGTTTGTTCATAGTCTTCTAGATTGTAGTTTCCCTTCGTTACTGGTAACGCTTCCACTTTCATCCACAAACACCCCTTATGTATAATCTACAATTCTATTATAGTACAGATAGGGTTTTTTCTCAATTTTTTAAAAATTGATATTATTACATGAATAATTTCGTATTTTCTAGTAGACTAGAGATAGAATGCCATGAAAGCGTTTTATTTATCTTGTGTTATTCTAGTAAAATGAGAAAATATAGCTAGAGATTTACTATTATTCTTGTAAGTAAAAGTGGGTGGGAACTTAGATGGAACATAGAAAAACGTATAACGCCAAAGAGATTAGAACAAGAAACAGCCGTTTGATCATAGAAGGGCCTGTTACTCCCGAGAAACTGGCAAGCTATGAGTTTCATAAGGATCTTGTTGCATTTAGACCTCCAGAACAGCAGCGAAAAGCCTTGATTGAAATTGCAGGGCTTCCCGAGGGAAGAATCATCATCGCAAGAACACAGGATACCATTGTTGGATATGTAACGTATCTATATCCCGATCCGATGGAGAGATGGTCCGAAGGCAAGATGGAGAACCTCATTGAGCTCGGGGCTATTGAAGTCGTACCAGAAGTTCGGGGCAGCTCTGTAGGAAAATCATTGCTACAGGTATCCATGATGGATGAAATGATGGAAAACTATATAGTTATAACAACAGAATATTACTGGCATTGGGATTTGAAGGGCACTGGCCTAAATGTCTGGGAATATCGAAAAATAATGGAGAAAATGATGAATGCAGGCGGACTGGAATATTATGCAACAGATGACCCGGAGATAAGCTCTCATCCTGCCAACTGTCTGATGGCCAGAATCGGAAAGAATATCGATCCTGAATCCGTTCAGAAATTTGATCAACTTCGCTTTCACAACCGCTTTATGTACTAGCATATGATGTCTTATGGGAACTTGTTTGACAAGGAGGAAAGACCATGATTGTAGAAAGAATTATGAAGAAAAATGTCTTTACATTGCTGCCAACAGATACTGTCGAGCATGCGCTTCATCTTATGGAAGAAAAGAGCATCCGTCACATTCCAATTGTAAATGGCAATCAGCAATTGGTCGGGATCATATCTGACAGAGATGTACGCAACGGATTACAGGCAGCATTATATGAAAACAGTGCGCAAGAGGATCTGCAGCAGCCCCTTTCAAAAGTGATGAAGACAAATCTATTGACAGGTCACCCCCTCGATTTTGTAGAGGAGGTTGCCGCCACTTTTTTCGAATATAAGATTGGCTGCCTGCCAATTATCCAAGACTCAAAACTCGTAGGAATTGTTACAGAGACGGACCTTCTGTACACGTTTGTACAATTGACCGGGGCAAACCAGCCGGCATCCCAGTTTGAAGTGAAGGTGGAAAATATCGCCGGAAAACTGGCTGAAGTGACTTCCATTTTAAGCAAAAGAAAATTGAATATTCTCAGTGTGCTTGTCTACCCTCATCAGGATGAGCAGTCTAAGATTCTAGTCTTCCGTGTTCAAACGATGAACCCTACCGGAGTCATCCATGACTTACAGGAGGAAGGCTATGAAGTGCTATGGCCGAACTTGCCGGGTGTGACATCATGAAGAAAGCTGTCTTTGTTTACTCGGATGATTTTCAAACGTATAAATTCAGCGAGAATCATCCTTTCAATCAACTGAGAGTCAAATTGACATATGATCTGCTTCAAAAGAGCAATCATCTGTCATTCCAGGATATTGTTCCGCCAAGAATGGCTACAGATGAAGAATTGGCGCTAGTTCATGATCCGCGCTATATTGAAGCAGTTAAATTGGCTGGAAAAGGGCAATTGCCTACAGAAAAAGCAAACAACTACGGGCTTGGGACGGAAGACACCCCTATTTTTCCAGATATGCATGAGGCGAGCGCACTGCTTGTAGGCGGCACGTTAACCGCAGTCGACCAGGTCATGACTGGTAAATCCGAACATGCGCTGAATCTTGGTGGCGGCCTTCATCATGGTTTCCGCGGCAAGGCATCCGGCTTTTGCATCTACAATGACACCGCGGTTGCCATTAAATATCTACAGGAAAAATATAAAGCCCGAGTTCTTTATGTCGATACTGATGCACACCATGGGGATGGTGTCCAGTGGGCGTTTTACGAGGATCCGGATGTCTGCACCTTATCCATCCATGAAACCGGCCGCTACCTATTCCCTGGTACAGGAAATGTTAACGAGCGTGGCCAAGGGGATGGCTATGGGTATTCATTCAATGTACCAATCGATGCCTTTACTGAAGACGACTCCTTTTTGGAAGTTTACGAACAAGCATTAACGGAAATCGCCGAATTCTTTAAACCTGATGTTATTCTTACCCAAAATGGCGCGGACGCTCATTACTATGACCCTCTTACACATCTTTCTACTTCAATAAAAGTGTACAGGGAGATACCTAAGCTGGCCCATAAAATAGCCCACCAATATTGCAAGGGGAAATGGATTGGAGTAGGAGGCGGAGGCTATGATATATGGAGAGTCGTTCCAAGAGCATGGTCCCATATCTGGTTGGAAATGATCGAAAAGAACGACGTGCAAGGTTCTTTATCAGAAGATTGGATTAATGCTTGGAAAAGTAAATCACCTGTGGAATTGCCTAATACATGGGAAGACAAAACGAATATGTACAAACCTATCCCGCGTAAACAGGAGATTACCGAGAAAAATAAACAAATTCTACTGAAGGCATTATACCCTATCAGTCATCTGCGAAATGATAACTCACAGATTGGATAAAAAAACATAAAAACCAGCCCTACGCCTTTTTGCGTGGAGCTGGTTTTTCGTTTATCAGTCGATTCTTTCTTCCTGCTGTGGGTCGGAGATGACAATTTCGACACGTCTGTTTTTTTGGTAATTTTCACTTGAGATATTTTCCACAATCGGCCTTGTATCACCATATCCTACTGCAACAAAGCGCTCAGGATCCAAGTCGTGTGAATCCACAAGATATCGGATGACGCTACTTGCCCTGGCTGCAGACAATTCCCAGTTGGAAGGAAATTTGTCGGTTGAGATTGGACGATTATCGGTATGACCCTCTATCTTGACCAAGTTAGGGATTTTTGTCAAAAGCATTCCCACTTTGTCCAAGAATGGATGAGCAATCGGAAGTATCCTTGCTTCAGCCGTCTCATACAACACCTTTTCTTCCAGAACAAGCACTATGCCACGTTCAGTCCGGTTGGCAACCACCACATCTTCCAAATCATTTTCCGCTAAGAATACCTTTACTTCGACCAGGAGTTCCTGAAGGCTATCAGATTCTCTCCCGGTTTTTGTTTCAGTTTCCGTTTCTGTTTCGTCCTGTTCGTTGGAAACATCATCTTGGTTATTGGTCGATTCCGTATTGACGGAAAAATCTGTCGGGTTCTCAAAAGGGACAGCCGAAGGATTGTAATCAAGAATATTCACTTGCTTAAAAGATTCTGCCACCGCTTTAAACTTCACCAGATCTATCTGTGACATGGAAAAGAGTAAAATGAAGAATACAAGGACAAGCATGAATAGATCGGAAAACGTAACCATCCATTTTGGTGCACCTTTTTCAGCTGGTGCCCTTTTTTGACGCTTCATTGGAAGTTCTCCTCGAGCGTTTCAGCCACTGCTTCATCTTTTTTTACACGATCTTGATTGGAAAGGAAAGCGGAAAGCTTTTCTTCCAGTATCTTGGGGTTTTGACCAGATTGAACGCCTATGACACCCTCTATGATAATTTGTTTTAAGAATACTTCTTTTTCTGTTTTATTTGCTAGTTTACTAGCCATCGGGAGAAAAACGAGATTCGCTAATAGTGTTCCATATAATGTTGTCAGAATGGCAATGGCCATATTAGGTCCAAGCGTAGTCGGGTCATTCAGGTTTTTCAGCATCAGTACCAATCCGATGAGCGTTCCGATCATCCCCCATGACGGTGCATAATCTCCCGCTTTTTCGAGAATGCTTCTTCCCTTTATATGCCTTTCTTCCATTGCTGAAATTTCTGCATTCATAATATCATGGATCACTTCCGGTTCGACCCCATCCACCGCTAGCAGCACGCCTTTTTTGATGAAATCATCTTCCACTTCTTCAAGCTCTGCCTCAAGAGCCAATAACCCTTCTCTTCTAGCTCGGTCTGATAGCCTCACAAATGTTTCAATCAAGTTCGGCAATTCATTTTCCTGTCTTGAAAAGGCCGCTTTCACTACAGTTGGCATTACCTTCATCTCTTTCAGGTTGAATGTGATTAAGAGAGCTCCAAGCGTTCCCCCTATCACTATTAGAAAAGAGGGAAGATGCAGGAAGTTGCTTGCTCCGTTGAACCCTGAATTATTTACGATACCGAACAAAATCATTGCTAATCCGAGAACGAGACCTATTGGTGTTAACATATCAAACTTTTTCATACTTTCTCCCCTGACCTTAAACGCTCATGTTTATGTTTTTTGATAAAGCTGTGTGTATTTAGAGTGTGTGTACTGTTTAACTCCTGTTGATTTCCGTTCCAGGTGTTCGCTTTCCGCGGGGCGGTGCTTGAGCCTCCTCGGCTTTGCCTGCGGGGTCTCAAGTCTACCGCTACCTCCCGCCGGAGTCTCACACCTTGCTCTTCAATCAACAGGGGGACTCCATTTAACATGACATATATCATTTTCTTGAATAAAGAAAGAGGACAAAGTTTGGAGATTTTGTCCTCTTCTTTTACTATCTATATCGACAGCATTTTTATTTTGTTGAGCGTCTAAATTCAATTCTATGAGGAAGTACGACAGTTTGGTCTTCCACTTTTTCTTTATTCATGAATTTCGTCAAAAGTCTCATTGCAACTGCACCGATATCGTACATCGGTTGGACAACTGTAGAAAGCTGTGGACGAACCATTGTTGCAAGTTTCGTGTTATCAAAACCGATAACCTCGATGTCTTCAGGGATATTCAGCCCATTATCCTGAGCCCCATGGATGACCCCTAATGCCATCTCATCGGTACCTACAAAAATTGCTGTTGGGCGGTCTTTAAGACCAATCAGTTTTTCAACTGCTTCAATTCCTGAGTCGTAGGAATAGTCACCCTCCAGAACAATTTCCTCTTCATAGGATATGCCAGCCTCTTCCAATGCTCGTTTATATCCTGTCAGTTTCTTCTCTCCATTAATCGGTTCATGGAAAAGACCTGATACATATCCAACACGTTTATGGCCTTTTTCGATCAATGCTGTTACTGCATCAAAGGAAGCCTGGACATAATCGATAGTTACAGACGGCACCTTATTGTCTTTTTCAATGGAAGCTGCCAATACAATTGGAACAGGTGACCTTTCGAATTCAGCTGCAAGTTCTTCTGTAATATTACCACTCATGAAAACAATTCCATCTACTTGCTTGCCAAGCATTGTGTTTAACAGGTGTAACTCCTTGTCCACATTTTGGTCGGAGTTGCTTAAGATAATATTGTATTTGTACATGGTGGCAATATCTTCAATACCCCGTGCCAGTTCTGCATAGAAGATATTCGAGATATCTGGGATGATAACTCCTACTGTTGTTGTCTTTTTGCTTGCTAGTCCTCTTGCTACTGCATTAGGACGATATCCAAGACGTTCAATTGCTTCCAATACTTTTTTTCTTGTTGTCGGTTTTACATTCGGGTTTCCGTTTACTACTCGGGAAACGGTTGCCATGGAAACATTCGCTTCTCTGGCAACATCATAAATCGTTACGTTCATTCACACACACTCTCCTTCTATATACATGCATCTATGTAAGGCAATATTTAATAAGATAAATTTGGCAAAATAACGCATTTATCTAATAATCATACGTTATTCTAAGCAGACAAGCAATGAATTTACTATACTCCTGCTTATATCTTTTACTAAATGTAAATTTTTTATGAAAACTTATGAAAACAGACAAAGACGAGCGTTTTGCCCGCTCGTCTTGGTGAAATCTGCTTATAATTTGTACGCATAGTGGCTACGCAATTCGGTGATGAACTCATTGAACTGATCAATGTCCATTTGCTGTGCCGAGTCAGATAATGCAACCGCGGGATCAGGATGTACTTCAGCCATAACCCCATCTGCACCAATTGCAAGAGCAGCTTTTGCTGTTGGTAATAGAAGGTCTCTTCTACCTGTAGAGTGTGTAACATCCACAAATACAGGTAAGTGAGTTTCCATTTTAAGGATTGGTACGGCAGAAATATCTAATGTATTCCGTGTAGCCTTCTCGTACGTTCTGATTCCTCGTTCACAAAGGATAATTTGATCATTTCCTTGGGAGATGATGTACTCTGCTGCGTTTATGAATTCATCGATGGTTGCAGCAAGTCCTCTTTTGAGGAGGACAGGCTTTCTCACTGCTCCTGCAGCTTTCAGTAATTCGAAGTTTTGCATATTTCGTGCACCAATCTGGATGACATCCACATAATCGCATGCCACTTCAATATCAGCAGGGTTGATGATTTCACTGATGATCGCCATATCGAATTCATCACCAACACGTTTTAATATTTTTAATCCTTCAAGACCTAAGCCTTGGAAGTCATAAGGGGAAGTTCTAGGTTTGAATGCACCGCCGCGAAGAAGTTTTATTCCTTGCGCTTTTGCTGCCTGAGCTACTTGTGCCACCTGTTCATAGCTTTCAACTGCACAAGGACCGATGATGAAGTTTTGTGATCCATCGCCGATTTTTACACCTTTTACTTCCACAACCGTGTCTTCCGGCTTTCTCTTACGGGAAACTAGCAGTGCTTTTCTGTGATCATCCTTTTGCAGTTCCAAGCCTGCTTTGAATATCTCTTTGAATAGATGTTGCAAGGTTGAAGTTTCGAAAGGTCCATCGTTATGCTCCGTGATCAAGTCCAGCATTTTTCTTTCACGGACTGGGTCATATCGATTTACACCTTGCGCTTCTTTTAGCTTTCCAATTTCCTGGACAAGCTCACCGCGCTTGTTGATTACCTCTAATAGTTGTAAGTTCAGTTCTTCGACTTGTTTTCGCAAGGCATCTAGTTCGTTATGACTCATATAATTTCATCCTTTCTGTATTTATAACAGTACCGAGTTGTGGTACATTTCTATTAATTAGTTATTATAAACGATGACTTTCAGAATGTCACGGATTTTCTCTTTATTAATTAAACGCTTTTAAGCGGTAAAGTATTATATGATGCTATATAGGGATGGTGAATGTTTTTGATTTTCGCATTGGACATCGGAACAAGGTCGGTTGTAGGCCTGTTGCTAGAACAAGATGAGAAGAAATATCGCATTGTGGATTTAGTTGTTCAAGAGCATGAGGAACGCGCGATGCTCGATGGACAAATCCACGATATATTGGCTGTGTCAAAGGTTATTACATATGTAAAAGAGCAATTGGAAGAAAAGCATGGCCCATTGACAAAAGTTTGTGTGGCCGCTGCAGGGAGGGCGTTAAAGACTCAGACAGCCTTTTCCACCCAGGACATCAAAGGGAAAGCCTTATTTCAAGAAGAGGATATTTTCCTTCTTGAATTGGCTGCTGTACAGGAAGCTCAACGGAAACTATTGCAAGAGAATGAGATTAATCATACCAACCAGTATTTCTGTGTCGGCTATTCAGTGCTTCGCTATTATTTGGATGAAGAAGAAATTGGCAGTTTACTTGATCAGCGAGGAGAAAAGGCATCGGTCGAAATCATCTCCACCTTTTTACCTAAAATTGTCGTGGAATCGCTGATTTCCGCCCTGCAGCGCTCCAATCTGCAACTCGAAGCGCTGACACTCGAGCCGATTGCCGCCATCAATGTTCTCATTCCACAGTCGATGCGACGCCTTAATATTGCGTTGGTCGATATTGGAGCAGGTACATCCGATGTAGCTATTTCTATGGACGGAACCGTAACCGCTTACGGAATGGTTCCAGTTGCAGGAGATGAGATTACAGAAGCTGTGAGTGATGCCTTTCTGCTCGACTTCCCACAGGCTGAACAGGCTAAAAGAGATATGCTGACGAAAGAAGAAATCACTTTTACCGATATACTTGGCTTTGAGCAGACACTATCAAAATCGGAAATGGTAGAACAGATCTTCCCGTCCATCGAAAAGCTGGCAACTTCCATCATTAATGAAATAAAAAGGCAAAATAACCAAAAGGCTCCGAAAGCCGTCATGCTTGTAGGCGGCGGTAGTTTGACCCCAAAACTTCCATCTCTGATTGCGGAGAAACTGAATTTGCCAGAAAATCGTGTTGCGATTCGTGGAGTGGATGGTATACAACAGCTGCAGCCTACAGACTTTCCAGTGAAAGGACCTGAATTCATCACACCTATAGGAATTGCCATTGCTGCGAAAGAAAAACCGATTGAATATGTTTCTGTCACCGTAAACGAGCTTCCTGTAAGGTTGTTTGATGTTAAAAAACTGACTATTGGTGACAGCCTTTTAGCTTCAGGTATAAGCATCAATAAGCTTGTCGGTAAACCGGGATTGGCATTAATGGCAGAAGTGAATGGGAAAAACATCACCATACCTGGCAGTTTTGGAAAGGCACCAAAAATCTACAAAAACGGAGTTGCTGCCCAAAGCTTTGATCCGATAAAAAATGGAGATGTTATTGTCGTAGAGAAAGGTTCAGATGGAAAATCAGCCAGCGCTACAGTCGGACAAGTGACCGATATGGAGAGCACTACTTTAACCATTCAACTCAATGAAGAGACCCATGACCTCATTCCAACATTACTAGTGAACGGGGAACCTGCTGAAATGGACAAATCCCTTTCAGATCGGGATAAGGTAACATTCACCTATCCGGATACCATAAAAGATTTGCTTGTTTCCACTACTGATTTTCATGAGGATGAGCTTGAACCGTTTTCCATATACATCAATGATGAACAAACCATCCTCCCTTCCTTTTCTGTACAGATTAAGAAGAACGGTATTAAGGTTCCTGCAGGCGACACCTTTTCCAATGATGATAGAATATGCTGGGAACAGGCCGCAAGCCCAACAGTCAAAATGCTGTCCGTTCTCCAACAGTACGAAACAAAGCAGGAAATTGCCGTCACCTATAAGGGAAACAAAGTTGTACTTTCTAAAATCTTACTTGAATTTTACCGTAATGGGGAGTTGTTAGAAGAAGAGGATATTCTGAAAAGAGGAGACCATCTGCAACTCATGGTCAGACGAAAAGAACCTTTTATCTTTCAAGACATGTTCCGGTTCGTGGAAATAGAAAGACCACAAGGTGCAGGCTCCTTCCTTCTGAAGAAAAATGGAGCAGAGTCCTCCTTTTATGACCTAATTGATCATGGAGATGAACTAGATATACAGTGGGAGAACAGAAGCGTCCGAGTTTAAGCTACAAAATAAAACGAACGTGCATACACGCACGTTCGTTTTATTTTACATTCTCCTGTAATGAAGAATAAGTGATTTTCCAGTGGGATGCATTCCAAACCACTTTTCCATCCTTGAACAATAGTGCTTGAGGAGATTCATGCTTTACTTCAGTAGTTTCTGCAATATGATTGGAAAGTTGTCTCGCTTCTTGGACATTTAAATAAAAGCAAGGGACCTGATCCTGATCTGCTACGAAATTCTCGAATTCTTCATATGCAGCATGACTGATTGGACAAGTTGTACTGTTTTTAAAGAATAGGAAAGTCTCATTTTCCTGGACGAGCTGATCAAATTCTTCTACAGTGTGAATGACGGTTTTACTCATAGTACTACACCCTTCTCTGTTTAATAATGAAATTAAAAACGGCGAAGTTATCATACCACTTCGCCGTTTTATTCTCAAGTTATGCGTTTACGTTCTTTTGCTCTTCATCACTTTCAGATAACTTTTTTTCCACGTCTTCCAACGCAGCTTTTGTCTCTTCAAGTCTTTGTTTAACTTCATCGGACATATCATCTGTTCCATTTTCAATGGCTGTAGCCGCTTCAGAAATAATATCCTGAACCTGCTCCTGCAATTCCAAGGACACATCTCCATTTTTCTCTCTCAATTGCTTCACTTTATCCATCACCTGTTGGGTTTGGTCAGTGATTGCCTTTGATAATTGGTTCGTTTTATCTTTTGCAGTTTCAGCAAGTTCACTAGTATATTCAGTAGCTTGAAGCTTCCAAAGGTCAGTTCTCTCTTTAAGTTGCGTTGCCTGGTCTGTAATATCACCACGAAGTTCTCTACCGGATTTAGGAGCTAGAAAAAGGGCTGTTGTAGCACCCACGATTCCACCAATCAATGTTCCAATCAATAAATCTTTTGCATTGATACTGTCTTTGTTTACCTCTTGATTATTCATCTCTTCTTTGCTCATTTCCGATTCCTCCTCATAATTTGTTGATTTTGTTTTTCTGTTTTCTTTCATTCCATTTGTCGACAAGCTCCATTGCTACATTGGACCATTGTACAACTTGGGACACTTTATCTTGATTTTGATCTAGCTGCTGGGCAACATTATTAGATAAACGTGATACGGAATGATTAAATCCTTGAATGGAAGTACCTACATCCTTAACAGCAGTTACAACCGTATTAAGTTGCTGCGACTTGTCCTGAATGTCGTCCATTAATACATTGGTCTTATGTAATATCTGCTCTGTCTCGGATGTGATCCCCTTCATCTGATTTTCAATGCTACCTAAAGTCCCGGCTACTTGATTTAATGTGCCTTGCACTGATAGAAGGGTTTTTGAAACAAAAATAACCAATATTAAAAAAGCAATAGCTACAATAATTGCGCTAATGTAAAGCAATTCACTCAAAGTGACACCTCCTGGCTGCTGATATACATACTTACTATTTACCCTACATGTTACAGTTTAAACATCCTATACCCCTTTTTATTCTAGGACAAAAAGAAAATCCCTGCAAAAAACAAAAGATTTGTAGAAAATATTACTTTTTTTTATAGACAAAAAATTCAACAATATTCGCGAAATCGGTTACAATATAGGAGGTACATAACCAATTTCATTAGGGGGCAAAACAATGAAAGATCCTCGGATTCAAACACTTGCAAAAAATCTGATCAACTATTCCGTCCGTCTTCAAAAAGGGGAAAAGGTATTAATCGAGAACTTCGGACTGCAAAGGGAGCTTGTCGTTGCACTTGTAGATGAAGCATACAAAGCAGGAGGCTACCCCTTCGTATCATTGAAGGATGTTCAGGTCGACCGTGCGCTTTTAATGGGTGCACAGGAAGAACAATTTAACATGAAAGCGGATTTTGAAGCAGATGTTATGAAGAACATGGATGCCTATATCGGACTTCGTTCAGGTGACAACATCTCAGAACTATCAGATGTGCCTGATGACAAGCAAAAAATTCAAGGCAGTACAGTAGGAAAGAAAGTACACCGTGACATCCGTGTGCCTAAAACAAAATGGGTTGTCCTTCGTTATCCGAATGCCAGCATGGCACAGCTTGCCAAGATGAGCACAGAAGGGTTCGAAAACTTCTATTTCGACGTATGTAACTTGGATTACGGAAAAATGAGCAATGCTATGGATGCATTGGTAGATTTGATGAACGAAACGGACAAAGTTCGTATTACAGGTGAAGGAACAGACTTGACCTTCTCAATTAAAGATATCCCTGCCATTAAATGTGCTGGTGAAATGAACATCCCGGACGGAGAAGTTTACACAGCACCAGTTAAGGATTCCGTTAATGGTACTATTACGTACAACACTCCATCTCCTTATCAAGGATTCACTTATGAGAATGTAAAGTTGACGTTCCGCGATGGTAAAATCGTTGAAGCAACTGCTAATGATTCCGAACGTATCAACAAAATTTTCGATACAGATGAAGGTGCCCGTTTTGTCGGGGAGTTTGCAATAGGAGTAAACCCTTATATCCAACATCCGATGCAGGATATCCTATTTGATGAGAAGATCGATGGCAGTTTCCACTTCACTCCTGGTCAGGCGTATGAAGATGCATGGAACGGCAACAATTCTGATATCCATTGGGATATGGTAATGATTCAGCGCCCTGAATATGGTGGGGGAGAAATCTATTTTGACGATGTATTGATCAGAAAAGATGGAAGGTTTGTTGTTTCAGAGCTTGAAGGATTAAATCCGGAGAACTTGAAATAGGTTTACTTTTTGAGAACCATCCACATTTCGAAATGTGGATGGTTTTTTCTTTAAGAAAAACCGTGCAGAAAAAGCCCGGTCCTTTTAAAGCGAAAAATCTTTAGCTGTTTGGTTGATCACCGCTGGTCCTTTCCGCAAATGGCTGCGCTTTCCACGGGACGACCTTGAGCCTCCTCGGCGTTCGCCTGCGGGGTCTCAAGATTGTCGCTATTCCCCCGTAGGAGACTTCGCCATTTGCTCCAATCCACAGCTAGAAACCAGTCGTCTCTTTAAGATAGTTTTTAGTTATCCTATCGGTGAAAAACGGAAATCAACCGGATTTTATACTTGTCTTACTTTTTAAGAAAAAACCGGCCTCCCTTCTCGCAAAGGAAAACCGGTTCTTCAATCAATTTCTATTAATGCTGTAGCGACTTTTCATACGCTTCCTGGAACTTTGTAACATCTCCGGCACCCATGAAAATGATTACGCTATTTTCATGCTTTGCCAATAATTCCGTCCCTTCTTCCGTCAGTATCTCTGCCTGATCTATTTTTTCCAACAGGTCATTGATCGTCAGTTTCCCTTGGTTCTCACGCGCAGAGCCGAAAATATCACATAGGTAGACTTGATCCGCTCCGCTTAAGCTTTCGGCAAACTCGTTCAAGAAGGTTTGCGTTCTAGTAAAGGTATGTGGCTGGAAGACAGCAATGACGTTTCGGTCTGGGTATTTTTGATTCGCAGCATCGATGGTGGCACGAATTTCCGTTGGATGATGCGCATAGTCATCAATCAACACTTGTGAATCGACCACTTTCTCAGAGAATCTGCGTTTTACCCCTTCAAATGTAAGCAACTGGCTTTGGATTACATCAACCGGAATCTCTTCGTAATGACAAAGAGCGATTACTGCTAATGAATTCATGATATTGTGGTCGCCATAGCCCTTTATTTTAAAGGTTGCGTAATGGTTGTTACGGACAAACACATCGAATGTTGTCCCTTCTGTGGACTTTTCCACATGACGGGCCTGGAAATCATTCTCTTCACCGAAGCCGTAATAGATAACAGGGACTTTGGCTTGAATTTTTTGCAGATACTCGTCGTCTCCACAGGCGATGATTCCTTTTTTCACTTGCAAGGCCATCTCTTGGAAGGCATTAAACACATCATCGATACTGCCGAAATAATCGGGATGATCAAAGTCGATGTTTGTCATGATCGTGTAGTCAGGAAAATAGGATAGGAAGTGCCTTTTGTATTCACATGCTTCAAAGACGAAGTACTCACTGTCTTCTACACCTCGGCCAGTACCGTCCCCTATTAGATAAGATGTCGGCTTTGCCCCTTGAATGACATGGGAAAGCAATCCTGTTGTGGATGTTTTTCCATGGGCTCCAGTAACAGCTACACTTGTGTACTTCTCCATAAACTGTCCGAGAAATTGTGGGTAACGGATGACAGGTACATTCAGTTGCTTCGCCGCCTCGATTTCCTCATGTGTGTCAGGAAATGCATTACCGGCAATTACTGTCATATCTTCCTTAATATTGTCTTTATCGAACGGAAGGATCGGGATGCCTTTTTCTTCAAGTCCTTTTTGAGTAAAGAACCTTTTTTCAATATCTGAGCCTTGAACTTTGAAGTGCATATCGTCGAGAATCCCCGCAAGTGCACTCATTCCTGAACCTTTTATACCAACAAAATGATAAATGGTCATGAAAAAACCTCCAACATTTATCTATATATAATTCGATTACTTTTCTGCAAACGAACTGATTAATAGTTTATTTTTTTTCAAGACATCGCTTTCTCTGAATGGATATTCCATTATATGATAAGCGTCTAAAATTGCTAATTCCCCTATATTGCAGGGTTCAAACCATATGTAGAAAAGTACTTTGCCTACCAGCCACCTATTATAACACTAATTGAAAAATTCCTCTAGTTCAGTTCGATCTTCTGAAAGGCTGTTTTCGTAAACTTTGTTGCTTTTTCGAAATGTTAAACCAACCGTTATATTCCTTACTGTCGTGCTCTTTTCCCGGCTGTGCGGAATAAACTACATGCCTGTTTTAGAGTAGATATCCTGTAAAAAGTCCAATTGCCGACTTTTTACTAGTGAATAGCAACAATCTTTGAGAAAAGAGCCTTCTGAAAAGACAGAAGAAAAACTGATAGACTCTTTTTTCTACCAGTTTTCCCATTAAACATGGGACGATATACGTCAGTCCACTTTTTCTAGACGTTCATTAAAGCGGTACTTTCTACCGGCCTTTGCTTGGGGCTCCCCGTTCAATACAACATTGTCCCCCGTAAAACCGATATGGATCTTCAGCAGACTACCACCGACACCATAAATATCGACCGGTACGTTCAGTTCTTCAAATTCCTTGATGCGTTGCTCGCTGAATCCGCCACTCACCACTATTTTCACATGGTGGAAGCCTTCATCATCTAGCGCTTCACGCAAAGCAAATACCAATGGGGCATTTACCCCTCGCGGATCAAAGGTTCCCAATACATCCTGATGGCGGATGAAATGCTGATCGATCATTGTTCTTGAAGTATCCACCCGGACACCCTTCAGCTTGTCTCCGAATTCTCTGGCTACGCGTAATGCATCTGTAATCACGTCGTTATTGTAATCCACCAGTACAAGCAGATCATCCTCCGGGAATTTCGCATGGTAGGCTTTGGAAGCTTCCACAACATCCCCGTTAAATAATTGTATAAGAGCATGCGGCATGGTGCCCATCCCTTTTTTGCCCCACCATTCGTTCATTGCATGAGTTGCTTGGGCAGTGGATCCACCAATATGTGCAGCATAACCGTCTCCTGCCTGTTGTGTATAATGGTCGTCACGGTCACCCATAAAGATGACGGGCTTTTGTCCTGCAGCTTTCACCACATTATAGACATTCGTGGACACAGAAGTTCTTCTGGCCAGGATCCCGTCAATCACACCTTCTAAAAAGCCGAAATTTTGATAAGGACCTGTAATGGTCAGAACTGTTTCAAACGGAGAGATTTTGTCCCCGTCTTTTAATGAGTAGATTTCAAGCGATTCTGGGTCTTCAGCGAAGGTTTTGATTAAAGCTATCACTTCGTCTGTTCCGCATAATACTGCATGTTCTTTTTGAAAAAACTGCATGGTAACAATATTATCTGGCTTGAATTCTTTTACGATTTCACGGGTTTTCAAAAAATATACGGCTGAGAACCATCCTTCTTTCACACGCTCATCAAACTTGAAAGTGCGATTGGTCAGCCTTTTTATTTTACCTTGTAGCTTCAACTCAATTTCTTTCATCCTCTTAAAAGCTCCTTACGACCCTATATTTGGGTTACTGTCTTGCCGGATATGCCGACTCCTATTGTCTACTATTATTTATAATAATAGAAGTTTGTATCCATTTACAACATTTCCTGTTACAGAGCTTTAATAGTCAGAATCTTGCATACTGACAAGTTCCTCATCCGACACAAGAACATCCCTTGCTTTACTGCCTTTTGGTCCTGATATGACACCGTGATCCTCCATTAGCTCCATCAAGCGTGCCGCACGGTTATAGCCGATGCGGAACCTTCTTTGCAGGCTGGAGGTGGAAGCGCCGTTCTGATCTACTACATACTGACATGCTTCCAAGAACAGCTCGTCCTCATCTTTACTGGCACTCTCCTTCAACAGCTCACTCTGTTCAAAAAGATAACTGGGCTTCTGCTCCTTACGGACGTGATTCACCGTTTTTTCAATCTCTTCATCAGATACGAAATTCCCCTGCACCCTGATCGGTTTTGGCGCACCGTTTTCCAATAGCAGCATGTCCCCTCTGCCCAGTAGACGTTCGGCACCTCCAATATCAATGATGGTTCTGGAATCGACCTGAGAGGAAACAGAAAAGGCGATTCTTGTCGGGATGTTCGCTTTTATCAATCCCGTGATGACGTCAACAGAAGGACGCTGGGTTGCAATGAGCAAATGCATTCCGCAAGCTCTCGCTTTTTGTGCAATTCGGCATATTGCTTCCTCCACGTCACTTGGTGCAACCATCATCAGATCTGCCAACTCATCAATGATGATCACCATATATGGTAATGTCTCTTGTTTATGCTTCTTCGCATTTTCATTGTACTTACCAATATCCCGTACTCCAGCATGAACAAACAGCTCATACCGACGTTCCATCTCTTCTACTGCCCATTTAAGAGCTGCGGTGGCCGCTTTGACATCGGTGATAACAGGACTTACTAAATGAGGAATGTGGTTATATGGTGTAAGTTCCACCATTTTAGGATCGATCAAGAGCATCTTTACTTCATCAGGACTGCTTTTATATAGCAAACTCATAATGATAGAGTTTACACAAACGCTTTTCCCCGATCCAGTTGCACCCGCTATCAATCCGTGGGGCATCTTCTGCAAATCCAATACTACCGGCTGACCCGAGATGTCCAACCCTAATGCAACTGTCAACGGTGAAGTATGCTGGATAAAGGATGGATGGCGAATAATCTCCCTTATGAAAACAGGCTTACTCACACGGTTGGGCACTTCGATTCCAATCGTGTTTTTCCCCGGAATAGGCGCCTCCATCCGGATATCTCGTGCAGACAGGCTTAGCTTGATATCATCACTCAGATTGGTAATTTTGTTCACCTTTACCCCAGGCTCCGGTTGTACTTCAAACTGTGTGACAGATGGTCCTTGGGTAGCCTTCACCACTTTCGCTCCGACCCTGAAATGATGCAACGTCTCATCGAGCAACTGCCTCTGAGCTTCTACCCATTCCTGATCATCCAGGGAATGCTGTGGTGGAATTGAAAGCATGGTGATAGAAGGTTTTCTGTAGTAAGGCTGTGTACTCTCTTCTCTTGTCACCACTTGTTGTTTTCTTTCAAGGGATCGTTTATCCTGTTTAAGCATAATGACATTGAAAGGAATATGCTGCTTATTATTCGAATCTTTCGGTCCTGAGGCTTCTGGATTCTGACGCTCTTTCTTCGCTTCAATAGGTCGCACATGCTCAACGGCTGCCGCAGATTCCTCATATGTTACAGTTTCTGCTTCTTTCTTCTCAAAAACAGGTACCGGTTCTGGTTGTTCTTCCACCTTTTTCTGCTCTTCTATTTCATCAAGTAAGCTTTCATCCTCGGAATATAGCTCTTGGACTTCTTCTTTTTCAACAAATTCCCATTTCTTTTCAGCGTCGACCACTTCGATAACAGGTTCTACATCTAATGGTTTGTTTAAATCTTCTTGGGTTTCCATAACAGAAACAGTCTCTTCCACTACCTGAGGTTCATGGTTCTCTTCTATCAGACTGTCACTAAATGCTTGTACCTTCTCATTCTCTAACTCTACCAAAGGAGCATAGCTTTCATTAACATTAGGATAGGTTTCAAGCGGGTTATGCTCTTCAATATCCTGTAAATCAGACTCTTTACTCATTAATTCTATTTCCGGTATAAATTCCTCATTTTTCTGAACTGGTGGACGAGATTTATATCCGTATATAGGAGATACAACCTCTGTCGGATGAAAAGGCTTCTTACTTGTATTTGTTACTTTTTCGAACTTCTTTTGTGGGTGAACAGCTTTTCTCTTTTCAGGCTCACTCTTCTTTGTTGTTTCTGCCAACTCGCTTTTTGGCTTTTCTTTTACGTGGTCAAATTTCTTTTGTTCAGGTGGTTTACTTGACTTAGGACTCTTTGTCTTCTCTCTTTTTTTCCTCTTGCTTGACTGTTCCGTTACACCTTCATCCGGAATAAGCGGAAAGCGAAATTTACCGGTTGGGTATTGATAAGCCACTTTTGCTGTTGACTGCTTTTGTTTATTTTCCGGTTTCTTAGCATAATCTTGCTCAAGAGATTCCTCTTCTTCATCACTTAGCTGAGCAAACAGCTTTTTAAACCAGTTCACATATATCACACTCTTTCTTAGGAGGTTCAGTAGGCAAAAAAACACTAGAGTAATCCAGTGGTAAACAAGATGCTCAAAAATCACTGTGATTTGTTTCAATATATATAATATTCGCAGCGTCACCGTGTTTTTCTACCATTCAATTCTTTAATTCGATATCACTTGTTGTTTTTTTTATTATCTTTTCCTAAGATAAATATAGGTTCCAGTTCCCCTTCTTCATATAAGAAAGATAAGGCGGTTATAGGAATTTTCCCATTCGCAAAGAAGCTCATCGTCAATTCTGCCAATATATCGTATCCCACCTCATTTTGAATATCCGCCAGTACCAGTACATCCTGATGGGGAACAGCTACTGTCATAGTTCCTGTCACTTTCCTTTTAAATGAATCCAAGAAGGAATCATTAAGGATCCTGCTTGCATCGTAACCATCATTGGAACGTACAAAATAAAAGGTGTTCCCTGCTACCACATCTTCCTTCACACTTGTAGGCAATGATCTGACATTGAACATAGCCATTTCTTTAATAGTGTTTTTGGATAGGTTTTCTCTTTGAAGGATGTTTTCATCTATTAATTTGTAGGATTTACCCAAGTCAACAGCATAGTATATCCTTGTTTCCGCTGTATGGTCGTCATACACCAGAGGCACGTCATTGCTTGATGTAGGAAACGAAGTGGAACGGATGACAGGATAGATATGGCGTTCTGCCCCATTCAACCGGACAGGCATTTTCATACTTGTGAGTGCTTCTCTTACATAGTACACGTATTCTTCAACAGCTTGGAGATCATTCGTTTGTTCATATTTAGAAAGCACTCCTTGAAGGGCTATTGTTATTCCCTTCTGTGTTTCCTTATCCTCCACACGTAAGGATTCTTTTTCTCTATCGTATGTAAAAACCCAATTGGGATGGGCCAATTTATCTTCAAAAAGGCGTCTGATTTTCAGTATTGTCATTTTTTCCATAAGGAACAATCCTTTCTCTCATTTTAGGTCAACCCTTATTGTACAACAAAACAGAAGGATAATGTAATTGTCGAATATTGTTTTGACAGCAGTAATTCAAATATTTTACAGTTTGTTCGCTTGACCTATACACAGTGGTCTTAATACCCTCTTTCTACAATCCCTATCCTTTTCCTCCTACAAAATACCCTCCCATTCACTGAAACACCTGAAACTTAATGCTTATACAGGTTTCCTTTATTCTTTTAGGAATACGAACACTAGTAAGTTTTTCTTGTTTTTGTCATATTTTCAACCAAGTAGTTCTAATTAGGCTATTCTCCCTATTCTCTATACACCATTAGTATTATAGGAAAGAGCATGCAAAACTCTAGTAGTGATAGAATTTTTTTACATTTATTCTTCCATTTAACACTTTTATCCAACCTCTACCAATTTACTAGCTTGAAAAACTTGTCTGAAACTTACGGACTATTTTTAGAATATTCTGATAGTTTTCCTTCTTTTTCGACACTATTCTTCTACACAGTTTATTAATCTAAAGATGTCACCGAGATATTCCTACATAATGCAAGATTCTGCCGAACAGCGATGATTGGTGGAAATTCTTTTGGCAAAGGGGGAAAGTCATCGGTTTTTTGCATTTAAATTTAAAGGGGGATGTTGAATGAGCAGGAAGAAAAAACGTAATTTTGCTAGAGTATTCAGTATTATTATGTGTTTATTACTGATCGCCCCAAGCTTTGTCCCGGGTACAGCTTCTGCACAAGGGAAAAAAGCTTCTGTTTCTTTAGGGGAATCAAAAGAAGTGATGGCAAGCAAGATTCCGGATCGGTTGTCCACACAGTTCTCTAAAGACGGGGAACAAGTTACGTTCCTTATCAAATTTAAGGAACAGGTGGATACATTGGCTGTAGCTGAAAAAGCTATGAAAACAGCAAAGCTTCAAAAAGCTTCTGCTGGTCAAGAAAAACTGATGAAACGTAATGCTGTTGTCTCTGAGTTAAGAGCAACATCTATCGAAACCCAAGCAAATGTAAAAGAGTATCTTGAAAAAGCGGTAGCAGACGGAAGAGCAAAGGACATCCAATCCTTCTATGTAGTAAACGGTATGGCCGTTACTGCTACGAAAGAAGTAATGGAAGAGCTTGCTAGATTCCCAGAAATCGAAAAGCTTCTACCAAACGAAGTACGCCAGTTGGACCCGGCAGCAGAAGCAGCTGCCACAACTGAAATTGCAGTGGAAGAAAAGCCTGCTGCAGGACTTGAGAACATCGAGTGGGGCGTTGCTCAAATCGGTGCACCTCAAGCATGGGAAATGGGTGTTGACGGTCAAGGCACTGTCGTTGCAAGCATTGATACTGGTGTCCAGTGGGATCACCCGGCATTAATGGAAAAATATCGTGGCTACAATGGTGGTAGTGCGAATCATGAATATAACTGGTTTGATGCTACTCCTGCAAACCAATCCACTCCTTACGATGATGACGGTCACGGTACGCACGTAACAGGTACAATGGTTGGTGCTGAGCCGAACGGATCCAACCAAGTCGGTGTTGCTCCTGGAGCAAAATGGATCGGCGTTAAAGCATTTACTCCATCCGGTGGTACGGACGTTGCGTTACTTGCAGCTGGTGAGTGGATTCTAGCTCCTAAAGATGCTAGCGGAACTCCAAACCCTGCGATGGCTCCGGACGTTGTTAACAACTCTTGGGGCGGCGGACCAGGTTTAGATGAGTGGTATCGTCCAATGGTCCAAGCATGGGTAGCAGCTGATATCTTCCCTGCATTCGCTGCAGGTAACACAAGAGCTGGAAATCCTGGTGGTCCTGGATCTGTTTCAACTCCTGGTAACTATCCAGAATCTTTTGCCACTGGTGCAACGGATGTGAACATGAACCTTGCGAGCTTCTCTTTACAAGGTCCATCACCTTATCAAGAAATTAAGCCTGAAGTATCTGCACCTGGTGTTGGAGTTCGTTCTTCCTTCCCTGGTAACAGCTACGGCGCTGCTAGTGGAACTTCCATGGCAAGCCCGCACGTAGCTGGTGTTGTTGCGTTACTAAAGCAGGTTAACTCTAACTTGACTGTTGCTGACATTGAGGAAATTTTGATGACTACTGCAACTGAAAGAACAGATTCCAATTTCCCTGAGTCTCCAAACAACGGATATGGACATGGTATCGTCAATGCATTTGATGCAGTGTCTTCCATCATTTCCGGTCTAGGAAAAGTGAAAGGGCAAGTTGCAAAGGATGGAGAAGATGACGAATCTCCAACATTCGAACATACTGCTCCTGCTGAGACATATGCTGGCATGAACCTGCCTTTAAGCATTCATGTTCAGGATAACGTGAGTATTTCTTCTGTAACATTACAATATGAAAATTCTGCAGGCGAAATGGTGAGCGTAGCTGCTGAGCGTGCTTCTGGTTCTTATAACGATGCCACGTACACAGCTTCCATCCCTGGGGATGACATTGCTGAGCCTTCCGTTTCATATAGTTGGCATATTGTCGACTTTGGCGGCAATGATGTAACATCTGATACGTATGAAGTGAGTGTACAGCCTGGTATCACGGTTGGCTATTCCACAGATTTCGAATCTGAACCTGTGGGCTGGTACTCTTTCGGTGCTGTTAACTCATGGGAGTGGGGAGTTCCGACTGCGGGACCACCTGCAGCCAACTCTGGCGAGAAAGTGTATGGTACTAACCTTTCCGGTAACTATGGCAACAGCGCGAACATGACACTTGTGATGCCTCCTATCGACCTGCCTGAAGATAGTGGTGCATACCTTCAGTTCATGAACTGGTTCAACCTTGAAACACGTTACGATTTTGGTCACGTATTTGTTTCTACAGACCAAGAGAACTGGACTCAACTTCTACGTTTTGACGGTATCAGCGAAAGCTGGACTGCTAGAGAAGTAGACCTTTCTGAGTATGCTGGTCAACGAATTTACATCGGCTTCAATGTAACAACTGATGGAAGTGTAGTACGTACAGGTTGGTATATTGATGATGTAGCATTAGCTGCAGAATCTAATGCAGCATCAGCTTCCACTCAGCTGGAAGTGACTAAGGAAGAGAAAGTAGAAGCTAAAGAGGAGCAAGTAAATCCAGATAAAATCCATCCGGTTGCTACTCCTAAAAAAGAAGAAACTGTGAAAGAGGACATCAATCCTCAAGTTCTTCCATTACAGGCACAAGTTACTGTATTGGAAACAAACCGTTCTGTAAACACAAATCCTGCTAACGGACAATACGAGTTGTTACATGCAGCAGGCACATTCACTGTGCAAGCTGAAGCATATGGATATCATCCAGCTCAGCAAACAGTTGAAATCGCTCCAGACGGTGAAGCCGTCGCTAACTTCGTATTAGAAGAAATGGCACGTGGAACAGTTAGCGGTACTGTAACAAACAGTGTCACTGGTGAACCTATTACGAACGCAACATTAATGCTTCTTGAAGATGCAGCCGTTGCACCTGTAACAACAGATGAAAACGGTAACTTCTCCATCACCGCTTTAGAAGGCGACTATACATTACGTATTATGGCTCCTTCCTACTATAGTGAGACGGTAGAAGTATCTATTATTGGTGATGAAACAACTGAACTTGATTTAGAATTACGCCCATTCATCGGATACCCTGGTGAAATTGGCTATGACGATGGCACTGCTGAGAATGCCCGCGCATTCTATGACGCCGGAAACGGTTGGGCAGTAAAAATGTCCCTACCTGAAGGTCAAAACAGTGCGCTTGTAACTGGTGGATTATTCCGATTCTGGGATACTACATGGCCAACACCTGGTGGTACTGACTTTAAAGTAGAGGTTTGGGATGCTTCTGGTACAGATGGAGCTCCTGGATCCAAACTTGCAGGACCATTTGACGGTACAGCCCTACGTACTGGTGAGTGGACAACTGTTGACCTGGCAGAGCATGGAATCATCGTAGAACAAGACTTCTACATGGTTTACATCCAGTCTCAACCTAACCCGAATGCACCTGGACTTGGAACAGATGAAGATGGACCAAACGCTGCCCGCAGCTGGCAGTATGTAGGCGGAGCATGGTCTCCTGCTCCTGAGGCAGAAGGTAACTACATGATCCGTGCATTGGTTAACTTTGAAGTAACTGCACCAACGATCACTTCTCCTGCTGGTGGTTCCTTCACAAATGAAGAAACTGTAACAGTAGAAGGTAATGCTTCCCCTACAACAACTGTTCATGTATTGAACAACGGGGAAGAAGTGGCAACTACAACGGCGACTGAAGATGGAACGTTTGCTGTTGATGTTACTTTGACCGAAGGAGATAATGTATTAACTGCTAAGTCATCTACTGAAACAGGCGAGACGGAGGAATCTGCTCCTGTAACAGTCATTCTTGATCAGACAGCTCCTGAACTTGCTATTACAAGTCCTGAAAATGGTTCCAAAACAAACCGTGAAACAGTAACTGTAACAGGTACTGTGGCGGACGAGAACTTGAATTTTGTAAAAGTGAACGGGCAGAAAGCTACTGTGACAGATGGAACATACTCTCACAGAGTAATGCTTGAGAATGGCGAAAACAATATCCGTGTTGTTGCTCAGGACTTGGCTGGAAATCGTACAAGACAAGATGTTACTGTCTTTGCAAACTACGATGCTCCTGAAATTACCAACCTGAAGCCAACGGAAGACAAGCACTTAAGAGCTGGGGAATCTGTAAAGATTGAATTCAACAGTGAACCAGGACTTCGTGCAACATTCTCTATCCGTATGCCATTAACAAACGCTGCAACAATGATGGAAGGTAACGACGTAAGCAACGCAGTCGAACTTCCATTGATGGAGCAATCTCCTGGCTACTATGTTGGTTATTGGACAGCTACTTCAAGCGTAGTAGCTAGCGGCGCAGAAATCGAGGTCAAAGTTTCAGATGACTTCGGCAATGTGACCCGTGCTATTGCAGACGGTAAACTGTACATCAACGAGCCGGTTGATGGCGGATCTGGAAAACCTGGGAAGCCCGGGAAACCTGCAAAGCCAGAGAAACCTGGGAAAAAGAACAACTAATAACTTAGAATGAACAGAACCCCTCTCGGACGAGAGGGGTTTTTTTGTAAAAGAATAAGTAAGTATATAATTCTGTTGATTTCCGTTCCAGGCGCTTCGCTTGCTTGCGGGGGTCTGCGCGCCTTCCACTCCAATCAACAAGGTGACCTTCATTCATCTAAAGGTTAAAGAAATATCATTAAATTGAGCTTTCTGAAAAAAGTATTAACGAAAAGTTCTTGAAATTCCTAGCTGTGGATTGGAGCAAATGGCGAAGACTCCTGCGGGGGAGTAGCGACAATCTTGAGACCCCGCAGGCTTGCCGAGGAGGCTCAAGGTCGCCCCGCGGAAAGCGCAGCCATTTGCGGAAAGGAACAGCGGCGATTAACCAAACGACTAAAGTTTTTAGATAAAAGGACCGGGTGGGTTATGCCTGGTTTTTCTTATTTTAACGCAAAAAAGGTGCAAGCCAATTCCCCGCTTGCACCCTTCCTATTTCCCCATTTACTTACCCAAAGATCCCACAAACGCTTCAATCTCTTCCTGTGTTTTCCGGTCCTTGCTAACAAAACGACCTGCCTCTTCCCCGTTCTTGAAAGCAACGAAGCTTGGAATTCCGAATACACTCAGCTCGGCACATAAATCGATGAATTCGTCTCTATCCACATAAACGAATGTATATTGACTAAACTTCTCCATTATTGCTGGCAATACCGGCTCAATGACACGGCAGTCTGGGCACCAATCCGCCGAAAACATAAATACGACATCCGTTTCTTTTTTCAATTGATTGAATTGCTCTAAGGATTGTAGTTTTTCCATCATCATTACCCTCCAATATTAATTTTCATATCCCCTTCTTTAATGAAGGCTTTCTTTCTCATCCATTCTGATACAACTAAACTTACCACAGCGGGTCCAACAATGTGAAGCAACAAGACTTTTAATAAAACAGATACAGAAAAGCCCATTGCGGCAAAGGTCATTATCTGACCGACCAATCCGCTCGTCCCCATACCGGCTCCTTCTTTCACGTTCGTCATTTGAAAAATCGTTGTTCCTAACGGGGCAAAAAGAACACCTGCAACCGTCGGCGGTATAATGATCATCGGATTTTTAATAACATTTGGCACCTGGAGCATAGAAGTTCCAATACCCAAAGCCAAAAGCCCCGACATTTTATTTTCTCGGTAGCTGCTTACAGCAAATCCAACCATCTGGGCAGCACAGCCTATTGTGGCAGCTCCCGCAGCAATCCCTTCAAGTCCAAGCATCATGGCAATTGCTGCACTGGAAATCGGTGCAGTAAGGGCCCATCCCATCAGAACAGCAACCAGCATTCCCATTATAATAGGCTGTTGATCGGTAGCCCACATTATTAATGATCCCAATGAGTTCATCCCTGCATTAATTGGTGGACCTATAAATTTCGCAACAAGAAATCCTGTCAGAATGGTCACGAAAGGAGTAACAAGAATATCTACTTTCGTTTCTTTTGAAACTAGCTTTCCCACTTCCGTTGCCAGTAGTGCCGCTACAAAGCTGCCTG
The DNA here is from genome assembly GCF_001037965.1 of Bacillus sp. LL01. NCBI lineage: Bacteria > Bacillati > Bacillota > Bacilli > Caryophanales > Bacillaceae > Bacillus > Bacillus sp. LL01. The sequence goes on from NZ_LFEL01000007.1 coordinate 172,390, forward strand.
CTGGTCCCCCTAGTTGTGCTCCCGCCGCTCCGGCTATCACTGTCGCAAATAAAACCAATGGTGGTGCCTTCAGACCATATGCTACCGCTGCACCAATGGCGGGCCCCATCAAGCCCATTGCCAATACACCCATCTCCGTAAAGAAAGTCCACCCCAGTTGATCCCCGACCGTTTTTATGATTAATCCAATGATCAATGACGAGAACAGTCCGAGAGCCATATAGCTCAAACCGTCAATGAGATACACCCTTGGGGAAAGTGTTACTCCTTTTTTATGTAGAAAATCTTTCATATTCTCACTCATTCCTTTTTATTTTTCCTATCCGATTTACATTAATAATAACGAATAACTGTCGATATATACTAGTAGATATTTTAATAAATAGAATCTTTTGTTAAAAGTTTATTGTGGATTTTGTAGAAATATGTCTATAATTACTTTAAAATATCAGATTTTTAACAAAACATATAAAATTCGAAAGTCTTTTATGTTTTAGGGGGGTACCATGAAAACTATAAGAGGTAGAGTAAGGTTTATTTTATTGGCGGCAATTACAGGACTGATCATTGTTTTATTATTCAATTTCTTTTTCTACTTTACGCAATCCACTGCAAAAGAGCAAGAAACCGCTTTATTTGATGCGGTAAATGGGAGTAAGGAAATAAAGTTCGCTTTCTCGGACACTCGTAAAAATGAACAAGAGTTTTTACGACTTCCAAGTGATGAAACTTCCACTGTCATAAAGGGAAATCTGGAGAGCATCCAGACAGAGTCAGCTGATATGCAAAAGCAATTTGCTGAGTATGAAGAGATTGCTAGCAGATTCTCACAAATAGAAACCGCAGCATCCAACTATATGAATGAATTTGTACCTCTTGAAGAGCTATATAAGGAAATAGGCTTTACTGAATTCACAGGCCTTCAAGGGGTGATGAACGGCGCAGTCAGAAACCTTGTCATCAATGTAAGAGGAGCAAACCGCGAGGAATTGAATACAACTTTGATGAATCTGCGACTCTATGAACAACAATATCTGGCTACCAAACAAGAAGCAAGATACCGTGATTTCATGAAAAGTGCCGACACCTTCAAAGAGCAATTGGCTGAAACGGATCTTCCCGATTCTCAGAAGAATGGACTAATGGAACTTTACAATCCATATGTGCAAGCAATGACTGATTTATACAATAATTACACTGCCTCATACGGCTTTGTAAGAAACTTTGAAGCGATAAGTGACGAAGTGGAGGCAAGTGTTAATGAAGTGGAAGTTGCGGTCTCCGATCTGCAGGCAAGACTTCAAGAGGAATCAAACGTAAAGCTCCAGACAATCATGTTACTTACTTTAATTATTAGCGTTCTACTATTAATATTCTTAAGCACGACAGGCTACTTCCTAAACCGCAAGATAGCCTCTTCTATCCGATCTTTGAAGGATGGAGCATCCAAAATTGGAGAAGGGAATTTTGCCTACCGGGTTCCGATTACAACCAAAGATGAAATGGCGGACTTGGCGGTAACATTTAATGCAATGGCCGAAAAAGTACAGGTATCCTTGTTAAAAGTCATGGAAGCTACTGATAAACTGCAGTCATCCTCTCAAAACCTGGCGGCAATATCTGAAGAAACGACCGCTCAGTCCACAGAGGTCAATGAAGCGATTAAACAAGTAGCCATTGGTTCTAGCGAACAGGCATTGCATCTTGACGAAAGTACAGATATCTTGAAGCGGGTGAAGGCGGCTGTCGAACAGGCCCATCATCTAAGCACAGAAATCAAATCAAAAGCCAACCTTGCAAGATTGGTTGGTGAGGACGGATTGACGGTGGTCAAGGACCTGCACCAATCCTCCGAACAGTTTCTAGAGCTTGCTAACCATTTAACCGAACGAGTGCAACAGGCAACAAAACAATCACAGCAGATACATTCCATCGTTGCGACCATCCAGGAAATTGCGGAGAACACCGACCTATTGGCACTTAATGCTGCCATAGAATCCGCTCGTGCAGGTGAAGCAGGAAGAGGATTTGCTGTTGTTGCCCAAGAGGTACGCAAACTCGCTGAACGTTCCAAACATGAAGCATTATCCATCAAAAAGCTGGTGACAGAGATGGGCAGTCAAATGAGCAAACTGTCCAATGACGCTCTGCAGTTCAACGAGTACAGGGATCTGCAACAGCACTCAGTCGACCAGACAAAAACATCCTTTGAGAAGATTGCAGGAAATGTTCTTGAAATCAATCATAAGGTTGATGACGTTCAGCAAGCGATTGTACAAGTTACCCAATCTAACAAGCAACTCGAAGAAAAACTATCTGAGGTCCATTACATTTCTGAAGAAGCGGCAGCAACCTCTGAACAGGTCAGCGCTTCAAGTGAGCATCAGATTGTCGCCATCGAACAGGTGAATGAGGCGGCTATCTCCCTCTCTGATATCGCCACTGAGCTTCAAGAGGAAGTAAGTCAGTTCATCGTGGAAGATGGGATGGAACAGACAGGCGAGGAAGCGTTGGAGGCCGAGGAAAGCACAGACTTTATGGAAGAGGAAATCACTCCTGACGAAGAAGAATCTGAAGGTAGATGGGCTCACAAGGAAGCGACTTCCAGTATGGAAGAAGCGGCTACTACATCTGAACATGAAAATAACCGATAGAAAAAGAAAACCAGTTTACTTCCCGAACTTCTCGGGACAAACTGGTTTTCTTTTGCGCACACCATACTTACTTAATTTTAACCGAGGAAACAACCTCCATCATGCTTGTAGTACTACTTTCCATATTTTTGGTGTCTGTAACTGTGGTCATCTTTACTCCACCAACCCCTACAGTCACCTCATAGAACTCTTCCTCTTCCCCTTCAAGTGGAGAAATCAGCAAGTAACCTAGACGACCGTCTTGCGTAACAGTATGATCAAGTTCCAATTTGTCATAGTTCATCTTGGTAGAATCATATAAAACTTCGGAATCCTTTGGTTCAAAAGGATTCACAAATAACAGATAAGTTTGCTCTTTATGTGTAAGTACTATGTTGTTTTCCGATTCTGAGTCAACTACGAACTGTGATGGGAGATGATATCGAAATGAATCCGTCTCCTCTGCTGCTTCCATTTCTTCGCCATTGAAAGTTTGCTCAAAAGAATCAATGGATTTTTGTGTGGCATCTTCAATAGAAATGGAGCATCCTGCTAAAACCAATAATGATAATAATAAAATAGAAATGATGGCTCTTCCGAAATACAATATTCTCACTCCTTTAGTACTAAAAGACTATAAATTTCACACTCTTTCTATCATACCTATAATTCTTTCTCCGTGACAAGGATAAGTTGGAATTATCACTTAATTTCCTTTTTTATGATAGACTAAAAAGTAGATAAATAACAAGAGGTACTATTTGGAGGGATTGTCATGAAATTTACTGTTTACCTTGCCGGAGAGATTCATACCGACTGGAGAGAAGAACTGAAGGACAAAACACAAGCATTAGATCTTCCTTTGGAGTTCGTCGGGCCTATGACAGACCATGAGCGCTCTGATAATATAGGTGAATTGGTGATGGGGACTCAAGCAAACTCTATCGCAAAAGACGAAGCCGCTTCTCAGATCAACAATCTGCGCACACAGCTTTTGATGAAAAATTCAGATCTTGTCATTGCCCTGTTTGGCGAAAAGTATAAGCAATGGAACACAGCGATGGATGCAAGTGCTGCCATCAGCCTTCAAAAACCACTTATCCTGATTCGTCCGGAAAAGCTTCACCATCCGTTAAAAGAATTGTCCAATAAAGCAAATGTAACGGTGGAAACCGTGAACCAAGCATTAAAAGTACTTACTTATGTGCTCGAACAAGAAGCAGACCGCTAAGTCTGCTTCTTTCTATTGTATTTCCATTGTCCGACCAGCAATCGACTTACATGCTGAAACATTTCCAGCCTTGTAACAGCCCCCTCAGTAAATATCCCGACAGCTCCTTCATGTTTCCTGATATCCTTCCGCTTGCAATATTCATCCATTAGATCTCCAAGCTCTCTTCCTGCCAGGAATTTTTCTTTAAATGAATTTGGAAGGGGTATCCGTGCACCGCCAGCGATATATTCCTGTCCATCTTTCGCTACAAGCGCTCCCCAGTTACATACCATAACAGCAGACGACGGCGTAGAGTCCAAAACCACTCCTCCTTCGAGCCCAATAGCAAATTCCGCATCCGCATTTTCAGCCATTGCTTGCCTTGCTCGTTGCAGTGCACCGTCGACGGTCTCCTGATCCGACAGCGGCTGATTACGTACACCAGAGTCCACATCCATAGCCACCGTGTCACAGTCCACCAATCCCAAATCAAACAATGCCTGTTGCACCGCCATATATTTTGCAGGGTTTCTTGATCCGACTATTACTTTCACCTAATTCTCCCCCTTCAAAAAAAAAAAGAAAGCGATGAGGTAACCCCACCGCTTCCCCACTTATTCATTTCATTCTTTTTAACTATTTTCTATCAACGGCTCCTAATGGAATCCACCGTGGATTGATCCGTGGATTTTACAAGCTTCACGATAAGTTCCCTTGCAGCTGCATAGTCATCCACATGAACAATGGAAGCATGTGTATGGATATAACGGGAACAGATTCCTACCACAGCAGAAGGTACTCCCTCATTCGAAGTATGAACACGCCCTGCATCCGTTCCACCTTGGGAGATGAAATATTGATATGGAATGCTGTTGGATTCAGCTGTATCCAATACAAAGTCTCTCATTCCTGTATGGGTAACCATGGAACGGTCGTATATACGCAATAACGCACCTTTACCCAGATGACCAAATTCTTTCTTATCCCCTGTCATATCATTTGCAGGAGAAGCATCCAGTGCAAAGAAAATATCAGGCTTGATCATATTCGCCGCGGTTTGGGCTCCACGTAAACCTACCTCTTCTTGGACAGTAGCCCCAGAGTAGAGAACGTTAGGTAGCGTTTCGCCTTGAAGGTCTTTCAGCAACTCCACAGCAAGTCCGCAACCATAACGGTTATCCCAAGATTTTGCCAAAATTTTCTTTTCGTTCGCCATAGGTGTGAATGGGCAAACCGGAACAATCTGCTGACCAGGCTTGATGCCGATTTTCAGGGCATCCTCTTTATCATCAGCCCCAATATCAATTAACATGTTCTTGATATCCATTGGCTTGACACGTTTCGCTTCATCCAAAAGATGAGGAGGAATGGATCCGATTACACCGATTACTGGACCATTGTCTGTCATTACTTGCACACGTTGAGCAAGTAGAACCTGGCTCCACCAGCCACCGAGTGTCTGGAATCTTATCATTCCGTTTTCTGTGATGGAAGTTACCATGAAACCTACTTCGTCCATATGGCCTGCCACCATAACTGTAGGACCTGTTTCATCTCCTCTTTTCACACCAAAAATTCCACCAAGGCGGTCTTGTACCACTTCGTCAGAATACTTTTCCAATTCACTGCGCATGAATCGGCGCACGTCATGTTCAAAACCTGGTGCCCCTTGCAGTTCCGTTAAAGTTTTAAATAATGTCAATGTTTCTTGATTCAAGATAGTCATCTCCTTTTCATATCAAGCTTCTATGTATGTAGATATGTATATACTTCGTTAGATTATCGAAATATTATAACTATATTGTATCGAACTTTCTCTTTTGTTTCCAGCTTTAACATGACATTTATTTGTTTTACAAGTTATACTATTAGTAAGATAGACGTAATCAATTCAACTAATCAGCTATCCACTTTTGTAAAGGCTTTCGTAAAAGTACGGTTATGATGAATGGAAGGGATGATACGAGATGAGATGGAAGGTACTTCTTATTGGTGCTGGAATTGGTGCAGCAGCCGCATATTTCTTCACTGAAGCATCAAAACAGCAAGCCATAAAACCTGAAAAAGCATTGAAAATAGCCAAAGAAGCTTTCAAAAAGCGTGGCCCTGTTGATGGCTCCTGGATACAGATGGTCCCGGAAACGATTATTCGGAATGATATGTCCTACTCCATCTATCGAGGTGGAATTTCCAGAAGACTCGATGACGTTTTGGAGCAGTATGAATTTATCGTTGACAAGAATACGGGAGTTATATTGGATGTCAATCAATTAAAATGACAATGCGCCTGGCAGTTAGCGTTCCTGCCAGGCGTTTATAATTACCTCACACGCTCAAGTTTCTCTTTTATTTCAAAGGCTTTGTTCCACTTTACTGCACGGTATAATGCATCATGATAGAAGGTAAACCATGCATTGCGGCCAATTCCCTCCTTGATCCACTTCTCTTTCGCTTGTATTGAAGTCATCGGATAATCGTCAAAGGCCAGTACCCAAAGGGAAGGGGAATGCGCGTGTGTTGGCATGAGGTCTGCCATATGAATAATCGTTTCCTCCCCCTGTGTCAACTCAACAATGGAATGGCCATCACTATGTCCACCTGTATGAACCATTTTTATACCACTGATGACCGTCGTCTCTTCCTGGAATGTCTTCACTTGCTCTTCGATACCTTGCCAATTCATTTCCCAGTACGTATTTCTCGAACGGATATTAGGGTTTCTCATTTCGTTCCATTCAACTTCTGAAACATGGATGGTCGCATTCGGAAATACAGATACATATTCCTCTCGAGTTGAATCCCATCTAGTCAGTCCGCATACATGGTCGAAGTGAAGATGTGTCATGATGATGGTGTCAATGTCCTCTGTTGTCAACCCAAGTTTTTGCAAATCTTCCTTTACTGCCGATTCCTCTGTCGCACCAAAATTGCGTTTCTGCTTGTCTGAAAGCTTCCCTTTTCCAAGTCCTGCCTCAATAAGGATGTTACGTTCCCCTGTTTGGACGAGAATAGGGTCTGTTCTAAGCTCAATCTGGTTGCTGTCATTTACAGGATATTTTTTGGACCACAATGCCTTTGGAACAACCCCGAACATTGCTCCCCCATCCAGATGAGTTACTCCTCCGTTCAGCCAAGTCAATTTCCATTCTCCAAATGTTAGCGTTTCCATTTAACTCTCTCCCTTTTTAATTAGTTTGTATGTATGGACTTATTGTATCAAAAATTGACAGGTTTTCGCGAACATTCTGATGTCTTAAACTTTTGGCTCTGGTAAGCGCCGCTGTAGATTTCCGCACTTGGCTTCGCTTTCCGCGGGGCACTTGTGGAGCCTCCTCGGCAAGCCTGCGGGGTCTCCACTAAGCGCTACCTCCCGCTGGAGTCTTCGCCATGTGCTCCAATCTTCAGCTAGAAATAGCTATTATATCAACATCCCACGTTAACGTAGCCATATATTGAAATGCTAAAGGAATAACCATGTTGATTGAAGTGGAAGGCGCGAAGACTCCTGCGGGAGGAAGGGACAAGGGAGACCCCGCAAAGAAGGAGACCACTGAAAAACTGAAAACGAATTGTTTTTAATGGTTTCTAGCTGTGGATTGGAGCAAATAGCGTAGACTCCTGCAGGGGAGTAGCGACAATCTTGAGACCCCGCAGGGCGTTGCACTGGACCCTTAAAACTGGACACTTATTTTTTAAGCAGCTTGCTCAAAATTAGCTCGATACGCTACTGGACTTTTACGTTTTAATCTTGATTTGATTCTCAGATGGTTGTAGTAATGGATGTACTCTTCTAGCTCCTCCTTAAAATGGTCGATGCTATCAAATTCTTGTAAGTACAATAATTCGGATTTCATGATTCCGAAAAAGTTCTCCATTACTGCGTTGTCATAACAGTTTCCTTTTCTAGACATACTCTGAGTAATATTATTTTCCTTTAAAGTCCTTTTGTA
>NZ_LFEL01000070.1:0-7705 GCF_001037965.1 Bacillus sp. LL01
GTCAGCTTCAAGAGCGTATCACATCAACTAAAGTTGGTTCGGTTACATCAATCCAAGCGATCTATGTACCAGCCGATGACTATACGGATCCAGCGCCAGCGACTACGTTCGCTCACTTGGATGCCACTACAAACTTAGAGCGTAAATTGTCTGAGATGGGTATTTACCCTGCGGTAGATCCACTTGCATCAACATCCCGTGCACTTTCTCCTGAAATCGTTGGAGATGAGCACTACAGTGTTGCACGTCAAGTTCAACAAACGCTTCAAAAGTATAAAGAGCTTCAAGATATTATCGCAATCCTAGGTATGGACGAGCTTTCTGAAGAAGATAAGCTTGTTGTACACCGTGCGCGTCGTATCCAGTTCTTCTTATCTCAAAACTTCCACGTTGCTGAGCAGTTCACTGGTCAGAAGGGTTCTTACGTGCCAGTTAAAGAGACAATCAAAGGGTTCAGGGAAATCCTTGATGGTAAATATGATGACCTTCCTGAAGATGCATTCCGTCTTGTTGGACGCATTGAAGAAGTTATCGAAAAAGGAAAACAAATGGCGTAATTCACGCATCGCATAAACTAAAGCGGGGGCACTAGCGAATGCTAGTGCACTCGTTTATGCATAAACTAAACCCCGTGATGCTACTCGAGGAGGGTTTTCACATGTCGACGATTCGTGTAAATGTAGTTACTCCTGATGGCAAAGTGTATGATGGTGATGTGGATATGGTAGTTGTTCGCACAATTGAGGGCGAACTTGGTATCTTGCCAAAACATATTCCGTTAGTTGCTCCTTTAACAGTTGGAGCTGTACGCTTGAAAAAAGGCAACTCTGAAGAAAAAGTTGCAGTTAGTGGCGGTTTCGTTGAAGTTCGCCCTGACCAAGTAACGATTTTAGCTGAGGCTGCTGAATTACCATCAGCGATTGATGTAGAGCGTGCACGTGCTGCAAAAGAACGTGCAGAAGATCGTGTTAACTCTACGAAGAAAGATGCTATTGACTTCAAACGTGCTGAGCTTGCTCTTAAGAAAGCGATCAACCGTCTTGATGTCTCTGGTAAATAAGTAAAAACGAAGCGGGGTGAGCGTGATGCTCACCTTGCTTTTTTTGTTAATCCACTCTAATTATCCCACTAACTTTTTCGCTTTCTTTAAAAGCAAACTTTCACAAATACGTCAGCATTTCAACTGAAATATCCACTTGATTATGAGAATATTTTCCATATAATTGAACTATGATAGAAGAGTGTGCAGCGTCTGTGTAAATAGTCATGATTTAGAYGACAAAGATGTCAAAAGATAGGTCCGTACCACTATAAAATTAATGATAGATCACTATAGATTTTTTAATGGAAATCCGTTAAGATGAAAAATGGATTGCTTTATGCTTGACTTCTATTTTTCGAAAGCAATCGACAAATTTCTACTAATCGGTAACAACGAAAGAAGGATTGGAACTGGGGGTTACATTGTGTTTGAAGGCTTGGGTCAGCAAGCATTAATCCACCTATTCGTAAATGTCATGTTTTTGGCGATTACATGGTGGGCATTGCAAGCATTTAAGTTTGATTTATTTGTCAAAGAACCGAATAGCCCAAAGGCAAAAGCATTGGTGATCTTAGTCACCATTGCCATAGCCCAGTTAGTCAGTAGCTTTTTTCTGGATTATTACAATGCTTCAACGATGTTACGGTATTTGTGGTAAAGGAAGTTTATGTCGAGTAATGACTACAACTTCCATGTATGCTTTTACTCCTCAAGGTAAAAATGGTAGTAATCAGCTTTATTTGGGGGAGTGAGTCTTATGAACATGGTACGAACTATATTTTTTGGTTTCATTTTCATAATTCTAGGGTACAGTTATTTGCAGGCAACAATAAGTCACGCTCATAACAACAACTTAAGTGAAATCGAATCTATTCTAGAACTAGCACATCACGAAGAATTAATCGTTCAAGAGTGGCAGTTGCGAATGAGAGAGGGACAAGGTCAGATAAAAGGCCAAGACGCCTTCTTGCAACATGTACATAATTTGAACAACCAATTCACTGATTGGGATGTGAGTGACGTACACATGTCTGAGGCAGAGTGGTCAGTCTCGGCAACTCGTTCATTAAACCAGGACGATAGCTTTGAAAGACTTAGTATCTATGCATACGAACAAAATGGATCCTATGAAATCATCCACACTTATGAACTGAATGGAACATCCACACAAGCGCTTGGTGAGAGAGAACTACACGAATTACTTGAAGAGAGAAGAACTTTATTTTCCCTGCAAGACTCGCCTGTTTACTCCCAAGTAACATCTGTGCGAGCGGAAGATTCTGAATACGTGGAACCTTCTCTGATGGAGCAAGCGAGAGCGATGATATCAACTCTCGGTGCTACGGAGATTGAATCACTGAATGAAGAAACGTTTGTCTCGGTTTCTGCATACAATGATGTATGGACAGATGCCATTGTCACAAATGGTAACAAGATGAACCWGCAAGTTGCATTAAGAAGCGGAGATACAATGGGCTCCGGTACAACCGTGACAATAGGAACGCCTATTATTACGACTGAATATTGATGATATAGAATAGACTATAATTTCTAGACGCGGAGGGGAATACGTTGGAAAAAATTATTGTCCGTGGTGGCAATAAGCTAGAAGGCACTGTGAAAGTTGAAGGTGCTAAAAATGCTGTGCTACCCGTAATTGCTGCATCGATTTTAGCTGGAAAAGGCACAAGCCATCTTTATGATGTGCCAGAACTTGCTGATGTATACACGATGAAAGAAGTATTACGTAACTTAAATATTGATGTGGAATATGAAAACAATACATTTAAAGTAAATGCTGAGAAGGCTTTAAAAACAGAAGCACCATTTGAATATGTTCGCAAGATGAGAGCGTCTTTCTTAGTAATGGGTCCTTTACTTGCACGAGTAGGTAAAGCACGCATCGCGCTTCCTGGTGGATGTGCCATTGGTTCACGTCCGATTGACCAACACTTAAAAGGCTTTGAAGCAATGGGAGCCACTGTTGAGATTGGAAATGGCTTTATCGAGGCACGTATTGATGGTAGGTTACAAGGAACGAAGATCTACCTTGACTTTCCAAGTGTAGGTGCTACTGAGAACATCATGATGGCTGCAGCACTTGCAGAAGGTACGACTATCATTGAAAACGTAGCAGAAGAGCCAGAAATCGTTTGTCTTGCGAATTATCTGAATGGAATGGGAGCAAAAGTACGCGGAGCTGGTACAGGTGTCATTCGTATCGAAGGTGTGCCTGAACTTAACGGTGCAGAGCATACAGTCATTGGTGACCGTATTGAAGCTGGAACATTCATGGTTGCAGCGGCAATCACTCGCGGAAATGTACTAGTTGAAGGCGCGATTGCAGAGCACCTTCGTCCATTAATCGCAAAAATGCGTGAAATGGGTGTTGAGATCACAGAAGAGGAAAATGGTTTACGTGTAGTTGGCCCAGAAACACTTAAGGCGATCGACATTAAAACAATGCCTCATCCTGGATTCCCAACAGACATGCAAGCTCAAATGATGGCACTTCTTTTGCACGCAAAAGGAACAAGWGTAATCACTGAAACTGTATTCGAAAATCGTTTCATGCATGTCGAAGAGTTCCGTCGCATGAACTCGAATATTAAAATTGAAGGACGTTCAGCGATCATTTCTGGTCCTAACAATCTTCAAGGAGCAGAAGTAGCTTCAACTGACTTACGTGCAGGTGCAGCTCTAGTTATCGCTGGTCTTGTAGCAGACGGTGTTACACGCGTCACTGAACTTAAGCATATCGATCGCGGATATATTGATCTTGCTGGCAAGCTACAAGCTTTAGGAGCAGACGTTGAACGTGTGAAAGAGCAAGTTGAAGAAGATACAACAACTCAAGAAGCTCCATTACGTGTAAACTCAAACCTTTAATCAAAAGCCCTTTTCGAAGGGCTTTTTGTTTTGCTATTTTTAGTGGTGTGGATGTGGCACAGCAAAAGCTTCGTTTGAGAGGTCGCTGCTGGTCTTTGCTGGGCATTTCGCTCATATATGCTGGGAAAATACGTTGATCGCACATAAAGCTCTGATTGCGCACATAATTGAAGAATTGCGCACATAAGTAGTACTCAGTCGAACATATTCTCAATATTGCACACATATGTTGCATCAGATCGCACATAAGTAAAGAAGCTTCCTTACCACTCTTGCCTATTATGATCCTTTTTATTCTTATATTCTGAATATTACCTTCTTTATTCCTCTTTTTTTAAAAACAGTCATATTTTCCTGATAGGTTCTATATAAATAGGTTATTAACAGGTTGTCCACATATGTGAAAAGAGAAGCTTGCACTTCTTTACTCCTCTTTGTAGTCCCACAATATTCTCCAAGCGCCTTCTTCATAAGTTACATAAACATATTGAATAAACTCGAAATGGCCATAGGTGCCACGATATGACTTCGTTACTATCACTTCATAAGCTTCCATGATCTCTGTGTCGTCAWACATCTTCCAGTTCTTCAACTTCTTTGGGCGATTCAAATGAAAGTCAAATGTATCCACACCAAAATGATTCATAAACGTATGGGGACGATCACTAATGTAGCGATCACGAGAAAAATGAGCTTTCATCGATGAATGAAACAAATCCCAAGATGAAGAGAACTTTGCCTCTTGTTCTAATGAATAAAATTCATTGACCACTTTCTTAACGTGTCTTGCCTCAGACGGAATAAAGAAAAAGACGATAAGAAAAAAGAGCGCAATAAGCACAATAGCTGGTAAGACAAAAGGTTGCAGTGGGTTTCTTCTCCGTAGCATAGATGACCCTCCTAATACGCAAAATCCTTAGCTTGTAATTGATCTCTATTCAAGCATGTACGTATTTAGCACAGCTAGAAAAGAACTTGTTCTACATCGGAGAGGCTACTCATAGAATTAGAAAGAGATCAACGACATAATGGAGGCTTGAATATGAAACGGTTACTCATTATCGCAACAATTCTTTGCACGGTTGTGCTCATCATTCCAACGATGATGGTGTTAATCGGAGATCGATCAACATCAACAGTGATGCCTACGACAGGCGAACAGCAACCAACCGAATCGACTCAAGTCACCTATCGGCCAGAATCAGATGTAGCGATCCAAGTATTTAGAAGCAAGCAAGAACTCGTTGAAGAGGTACCGCTTGAAGAATACGTAGTTGGAGTGGTTGCTTCTGAGATGCCGGCGACATTTGAGATGGAAGCATTAAAAGCACAAGCATTGACCGCAAGAACCTACATTTTAAGGCAAATGCTAGAGCCAGGGGATGTGGAGCTTCCTGGTGAAGCGATGGTAACGGATACTGTGATGCACCAGGTGTATCAAAGCAAAGACGAGCTGAAAAATAGTTGGGGCAGTGACTACGACGTAAAGTATGCTCGTATTAAAGAGGCGGTTCTAGAAACAAAGGGACAAGTCTTAACGTACGACGGGGAACCAATTACGGCAGCCTTTTTCTCAACGAGTAATGGGTTTACAGAGAACTCTGAGGATTATTGGCCGAATCCGATTCCGTATTTACGTAGTGTAGAGAGTCCGTGGGATCAAACTTCTCCACGCTTCACAGCTGAAAAAGTACTCTCTGTTGGGGAAGTAGAGCAGAAGCTTGGGGTCAGCTTACCGAGTGATGGGACGGTAGGGTCGATTGTTGCTCGTACAGATGGTGGACGTGTGGCTAGTGTCAGTGTGGGAGGTAAAGAGTTGAGTGGACGTGAGGTTCGCGACAAGCTGGAGCTTGATTCATCAGACTTTGATTGGAAGCGTCAAGGCGATCAGGTCGTCATTCAGACAAGAGGATGGGGACATGGCGTTGGGATGAGTCAGTACGGAGCAGATGGCATGGCTAAAGAGGGGAAGAGCTACGAGGAGATTGTTCATCACTATTATCAAGGGGTGAGCATCCAATCGGTAGACACCTATGAAGCGAAATTAACGGCAAAAGCGGAATAATAAAGGAGAGAAGACCTGCTGTGGGGGCGGGTCTTTTTGTTGTTATTCGAGAATTAGTTTTATTTATTTCTCCAATCTATGCATAACAAAATCACCTTTGTCGAAAACTAATCTAAAAAAATTTTTAGTTATATGTATATATTTCCATCAATCAGCTCAAACTGGTTGCTGAGGTGATGAGAAATGAGAGAAGAAGAAAATAAACGCTCTTCTAAAAATGAGGAAAATTCATTTGATCTACAAAGCTTCTTAAAGAAGCGCTGGGTTGTTCCCGCAGTTTATCTAGTCGCAGCAGCTGGGGTATTAAGTGCCGTATTATTCATGCAAGGTGGAGATGAGTCATCTGCACCAGGTGAAGGTGTCGAGGTTGTAGACCCGTCTCAAGATGGTATGTATGGTGAGGAAGCAGTTGAAGTAACCGCCGCGAATGAAGTGGTGAAAAAGCCTGTTGTGGAAGAAGAAGGAATTGAAGTTGTTGTTCATTACTTTGACGAAGCAGGATCAGCTGAAGAAAAAGAACAAGCTTTAGTATACTACAATAATGAATACCGCCAGAATAAAGGAATTGATTTTGGTCACGTTGAAAATGCAAGCTTTGATGTGGTCGCTGCGCTAAGTGGAACTGTTGTAAAATCAGAAAAAGATGCACTTCTTGGATATGTTGTWGAGGTTGACCATGACAATGGGATTGTTACGCATTACCACAGTTTAGATAAGGTAGACCTTGCAGAAGGTGAAGTCGTGAAACAAGGCGACGTCATTGGTCAAGCAGCACGTAATCTGTACAATCAAGATGCCGGCGTTCACGTTCACTTTGCGATTCGTCAAGACGGAATTGCTGTAAACCCTTCAGATGTATTTGAGCAACCAATTGATTCAATCGGTGATGCTGTGAAAAAGCAACAAGAAGCAGCAGAGGCTGAGGAGGAAGCACCAGCAGAAGGTACAGAGCCTGCTGAAGGTGATGGTGAAGACAAGCCTGCCGAAGAGAAGCCAGATGCACTAGGTGATGAGGATGAAGTTGAAACACCAGCTGAAGACGAAGACGGTGCTGAAGATTCAGATGAAGAAGAAAATACTATTGGTTAATTAGTAAGTAAGCGACTCACGCATAGATGCGTGGGTCGCTTTTTAGTGTGTTCGCCCGAATAATCAAGTGATCTCTCCAACAAGCCTCACTCCGGCCCCTTGCGAGTCGCATTTTGTCTATGAATTTTTCCCAAATAGATTTATTCACTAGCTTGACATATTTCAGAATATTTGAAATAATAAACCTTGTAAAAAGACTGTTATGGAACACCGCTATAAAAAGATGAGGATGTTCCAATTCTTTGAAAGAATTTATGATAACGCTTACATAATACTGATTTTAACTGTATTAGTACTAAAAAAGACTGACCATCCGGTCTGAGGAAAAAGCTTCAGGAATAAAATGACCTAAAGGAGGTTTCTTATGTTATACGTGTTTTTACTTATTACAGCGTTATCGATCTTTTTCGCTTTTAGAATGAAAAAGCCACTAATGCTATCTGTTCCGTTTGCTGCTATTATTGTTTATTTTGTTATTCAAATTGCAATGGTTCCACTGGGCTTTTTCGAGACGGTTCGGTTCATTTTTGATCTAAGGTAGGAGGGTGTTATGGCGAAGCGAAAAAAACAAACACACTCTACAGAAGATCATTGCGAGAAATGTCATCAAGATACACTCA
>NZ_LFEL01000071.1:0-7470 GCF_001037965.1 Bacillus sp. LL01
GCAGGGCTGAAAAAGCTTCTACATAATCGTACGGCGATTATGATAGCCCACCGTTTATCCACGATTCGTGATGCAGATCATATCATCGTTCTTGACCATGGTGATGTAATGGAGGCAGGTACTCATGATGAATTAATGAAAAAGCAAGGCATCTATTTCAAACTTGTCCAATCACAATATGCGGCAATGACAGCTTTATAACTGATGAAGGAGACTTATAAATGGTTTGGCCATTTATAGGTCTTCTTTCTTGTGAAAGAGATCTTCTTTTCAAAATGAAAGCTTTTCATTCACTATGGGTAGGATACCCCTTCCTTAAAATACGTTAAGGACCAAGCTAGTGGTTAGGTGGGGGAGAGATGTGTCTTTTCGTAACAAAGGAGGCAGGAGCATCGTTCGTTTTAGTTAATATGGTTCTTCATACTTCCTCTTATGTAAATACTTGTACCAATTGTAAAAGAAAAGCCTTACTACATGGTATAATAGGATTAGATTGGTGAGTAAGAACAGAATAGAATAGAAGTGATGTAAGGAGGGATGAAAGATGGAAAGTGAAAAGGGGGAGAAGTGGTCTCCTATATTTCAGGTTTGTACAGACCTCAATTTGTCGGTTGCAATTGTCTCTGATGAAAATAAAATCATTTCTTATAATGACTGCACAAAAAAGTTGTTGGTTCATCCGATGAAGCAGTTAAAAACGGTCCTACATCAGCTTGCTGAGTCACCAAACCAAGTGACCAAGCAAGAACTAACATTACAAGGACAAGCTTACATAGTCTATAAAAACCAGCTAAAAGAAATAAAAGGATTTTCCTATCTCTTGCTTTATCCTGCTGATAATCGTTTAGAGTTAATGAGTGAAATTGAGCAACAGTTAGAGCAAATTGTAAATACGAGATTTGAAGGCACCTTAATTCATGATCTTGGTAAAATTATCGACGTTGATGAAAGATCAGCAACATTGTTTGGTTATAAGCGTCAAGAATTGATTCATTTATCCGTCTTTGAACTAATTTCCCCTGAAGAATGGACTAAAGCTCAAGATGCAATTGTTAATAGAAAACAAGAGCCCTTTGAATTGAAAGGGTTACATAAAAACGGTTCGACCATCTATGTCGAGGTTCAAGGTCGTCCTTACCCCTATAAGAAAAAAGAAGTTCGCCTTGTTGCACTACGGGATATCACAGAGCTTAAGCAACAAGAAGATAGAATTACCTACTTAGCTTATCATGATGAAGTGACAGGGCTAATGAATCGTCGAGCATTTCAAGAAAAGGTAACAAGACAACTTAGTGAGCTTAAGAGTGAAGAGTCTGTTGTTGTAGCGACAATAGGTTTGAATCGCTTGAAAACGGTAAATGACGCAATGGGAATTGAAGCAGGTAATCGGTTAGWAAAGGAAGTAAGTGAGATTCTGAAGCAAAAGTGTGCCCCGGATCTTCTTGTAGCTCGCTTAGATGGGGATGAATTTATTCTAACTTTTACGACTAAAATAGAGGAAGAGTCTATCCTTTCAACGGTTGAAGAGATCCTGCATTGCTTTGATGAACCTCTGCAATTAGATGAGTTTTATTTCCATGTTCATCTTTGTGCGGGAATTAGTATGTCTAATCAGGTCACCATGGATGTGAATGAGTTAATTAGACAAGCGGAAGTTGCCCTTCATACGATTAAAGATTCCACGCATGGATCTATTCAAGTGTATGAAAAGGAAATGAGCACAGGGTCCATCCGTGAGATGATTATTGAAAACGAGCTACGGCATGCGGTATCGAAGCAAGAATTTTCATTGGCTTTTCACCCACAGGCCTGCTTGGCTACTGGACAGTTATCTGGTGTCGAAGCCTTGTTACGCTGGAATAGCTCTGCACTTGGTCAAGTATCCCCTTTGGAATTTATTGGAGTTGCTGAGAGAACCGGCTTAATTATTCCTATTGGAAAATGGGTAATTGAACAAGCGTGTCACTATGCTGCAAACCTTGAAAAAGAATTAAATCGACCAGTTCGCATGGGGGTAAATTTATCACCAGTTCAATTTGTTCAACCTAATCTAGTAGAAATCATTACAAAAGCCCTTTCTGATGCTAAGCTTAATCCATCATCCTTAGAGCTAGAAATTACCGAGTCCGTGGCGATGGAAGATGAGCAACAGGTGATGGAAAAGCTGATTGCCCTTCGAGAATTAGGAGTTGCCGTTTCGGTTGATGACTTTGGTACAGGCTACTCGTCGCTGCAGTATTTAAGTCAATATCCCATTGATAAATTAAAAATAGATAAGTCGTTTTTAAGGGTTCAAACGAAAACCAATCAAACGATTATCAAATCTATTGTTTCAATGGGGCATAACATGGGGATGAAAGTGATTGCTGAAGGCGTGGAAACCTTTGATGATGTCGCCCTACTGCAACGATTAGAGTGTGATGAAATGCAAGGATTTGTCTGGACAAAACCACTTCCGTTTGCAGATTTATTAACAAAATTAAAAGGTGCAGAAGCTTTCTCACTACAAACAGCGAGAAATTGATTGACATTTCTAATAAATCAGATACTATTGAACTATTATCCAAATATAAAATGTTAGAGGTGTCACAGATGAAATACGCGTTTGCAAAGAGAGTCCGTCATCTACAATCATCAGCCATTCGTGATATTTTAAAGGTCGTAGGAAGAGGAGATATCATTTCATTTGCAGGTGGTTTACCTGATGATGAGCTCTTCCCGATCGAAGGAATTGAGGAGGCATTTGGTCGTGTTTTTGACAGTGGTAAAAAATCACTTCAATATATGGAAACAGAAGGTTACTTACCATTGCGYGAAGTCATTTTAGAAAGAATGCGTAGAAAAGGAATAACGGATTTCTCTGCGGACAATGTTATGCTCACCACGGGTTCCCAACAGGCGATTGATTTATTTTCGCGTGTGATGCTAAATCCGGGGGATGTCATTTTAACAGAAGATCCAACTTATCTCGCTGCTCTTCAAGTATTTAAATCGTATGAAGCAAAAGTCGTTGCAGTCGCTTCAGATGACCACGGAATGCTACCTGATGACTTAGAAGCGAAGATGAAACAATATAAGCCAAAAGCGATCTATGTGGTACCAACCTTCTCAAATCCAGCAGGAAGAGTATGGTCGTTAGAGAGAAGACAACAATTACTGACACAAGCAGAACGAGGGAATGTGATCATTTTAGAAGATGATCCGTACGGTGATATTCAATTTCGTCAAGATGAAACCTATACTCCGCTTGCAGTACTAGATAATGGAACGCAAGTATTGTACACGAGTACTTTCTCAAAAACGGCAGTTCCGGCTCTTCGTACAGGGTGGATTGCTGGTCCATTCCAAGTGATTCGTATGATGGCTCAAGCTAAGCAAGCGAATGATCTTCATTCTAATTCACTCTCTCAACAAGCCCTTTATCAGTTATGCGTGAATTTTGATTTAGATGCTCATATCCAAGGGTTAATTAAAGTATATGAGAGTCGAATGAACGTCATGGTAAACTGCATTGAAAGAGCAAATATTGATCAATTGCGCTTCGTTAAGCCAAAAGGTGGCATGTTCCTTTGGCTTGAATTAGCTCCGGAGATCAATACAACGGCTTTATTAACAGAAGCAGTAGAAGCAGGTGTTGCTTACGTGCCAGGCGAACCGTTCTATGCAGATGTCGCTCAAAAAAATACGATGCGTTTAAATTATACGCATGCTACGCCTGAGAAAATTGAAAAAGGCATGGGCTTATTACTAGAGTTATTAAAAGAAAAGAGTAAAAACCCTCATATTTACTCCTAACAACTAAGAAAAAGCGTGTGAGCTGAATAGCTCACACGCTTTTGTTTACTTATCGGAAGAGGTTTAGAATCACATCTAATARCCCAACCGAGCTAAGGAAAATAATGAAGATAGCAACTGGTGCGAAGTAGCGAAGCAAGAATAACCATGCATTTCCTAACCACGTATCACCAAAATCTGAGTCAGCAAGAGCATCCGCTTTCTTAAAGCCCCAACCCATGAATAAGGCAATCATTAAACCGCCGAGTGGCAAAAAGATGTTTGAAGCAATAAAGTCAATGGAATCAAGGATGTCACGACCGCCAATAATCGAAATATCAGAGAGGATACCTTGACCTAATGACGACGGAATTCCTAGGGCAAAAATAATTAAACCAATAATAATTGCCGCTTTTTGACGTGACCACTGGAAGCGACGGATGAAATAAGCAACGGCAACTTCAAGTAACGAAACAGCTGAAGATAGCGCAGCGGCTGTCAGTAAGAAGAAGAACAATAATCCGAATAACCAACCCATCGAGATACTATCGAACACATCAGGCATAATCATAAAGACAAGACCAGGACCAGAAGAAGGTTCAATTCCAAAAGCAAATACGGCGGGGAAGATCATGATCCCTGCAACAATCGCAAATAATGTATCTAAACCAGCGACACTTGCTGCTGCTCCAGGTAGGCGTTCTTTATTTGACAAATAACTACCATACGTAATAAGGGCCCCCATACCAAGACTTAAGGAGAAGAATGCTTGACCTAGTGCAGCTAAGTAAATGTTAGGATCTGCTAGTGCACTCCAATCAGGGCTAAATAAGAATGCTAACCCTTCTCTTGCTCCACCTAGTGTTAACCCATAAGCTGAAAGACCGATTAATAAGATACCTAATAATGGCATTAAGATTTTGTTTGAACGTTCAATTCCTTTTTTAACTCCGATAAAGACGATTGCTATAGTGGCTGCCATAAACAAGAACTGCCATAACAGCGGGTGATAAGGATTCGTAATGAAGTCTACAAAAAAACCTTCATATCCACCTTCTGGAGGGCTCCAAAGGTTTCCTGTTAAGTAATTAACGAAATAGTAAGAAATCCAACCAGCGATGACCCCATAAAAGGAAAGAATCATGAATGCTGCTCCTACACCTAATAAACCAGCAATCATCCAAGGCTTTCCTGGTGCTAGTTTCTCAAAAGAACCTACTGCATCGCTTTTTGCCTTACGTCCAATTGTGAACTCTGCCATAACAATTGGAATACCAATTAATAAAATACAAGCTAAATAAATAAGTAAAAAGGCTGCTCCACCATTCTCTCCGGTTACATAAGAAAAGCGCCATACATTACCTAGCCCCACTGCAGAACCCATCGCAGCTAAAATAAATCCTAGCCTTGAGCCCCATTGCTCACGACCTACATTTTCCTTTAGTGACACAACGTATTCCCCCTTTAATACAACAAAATAATTTCGTGAACTTACTATAGCATAAAAGCTTAAATGTGAATAGGGAATTTTCTGACTTTTTAGGTATTTCTCATACAAATGCTTCATGAAGAGATCTCTGTTAGTAAAAAATAACGAATCTTTGATTAGAATACTATTTTCAAACTGATAAATAAAATGGCTGTATTAATAAATACTATACATATAAAGGAGGGAGTACGTTGGATGAAAGTAGCTATAAAGGATCATGGCAAGGAAATATAAAAGGAGATATTTTATCAGGAGTTGTAGTAGCCCTTGCTTTAATCCCTGAAGCGATTGCATTTTCAATTATCGCTGGTGTAGATCCGATGGTAGGTCTCTATGCATCGTTTGTTATGGCAGTAGTGATTGCCTTTGTTGGAGGAAGACCAGGAATGATCTCCGCTGCTACAGGGGCGATGGCGCTTGTCATTGTTTCATTAGTTGCTGACCATGGTCTAGACTATTTACTTGCCGCCACGATATTAACTGGTGTTTTGCAAATTCTTTTTGGAGTATTTAAACTCGCACGATATATGAAGTTTATTCCACGATCCGTTATGGTAGGGTTTGTTAACGCGCTAGCCATCCTCATCTTCATGTCTCAACTTGAATATTTTATCGGAGAGCGTCCAATGATTTATGGAGTCGTCATCTTAACATTGCTTATTATTTACCTGTTTCCTTTCATTTCAAAGGTTGTCCCTTCCACACTTGTAGCAATAGTTGTAGTAACTTCAGTAGTTGTGTTGGTAAATATGCAAACGTGGACGGTTGGAGATATGGGGGCGATCCCTAAGACACTCCCGACATTTCTATTTCCAAATGTTCCTTTTAATATGGAAACATTAATGATTATTCTCCCTTATTCTTTAGCTTTGGCTACTGTAGGATTAATTGAATCATTGTTAACAGCGTCTATTGTCGATGATATGACCGATACAGAAAGCGAGAAGAATATTGAGAGTAGAGGTCAAGGTATAGCCAATATAGCGGTCGGGCTTTTCGGTGGGATGGCAGGGTGTGCAATGATAGGCCAATCAGTAATTAATGTGAAATCAGGAGGATCAGGTCGATTATCAACATTCGTAGCGGGTCTCTTTTTGATGTTTTTAATTGTGGTGTTAGGAGATGTTGTCGTCCAAATTCCAATGGCTGTGTTAGCAGGTGTTATGATTATGGTCGCGATTAGTACATTTGATTGGAATTCCCTTAAAACAATTCATATCGTGCCAAGAACGGATGCTGTAGTGATGATTGTTACCGTATTAACAGTTGTCATTACTCATAATTTAGCGATAGGTGTGTTTGCAGGTATTCTGTTAAGTGCCATTTTCTTCGTATCAAAAATATCCAATGTGAAAGTAGAGAGGTCATTACATCCGGAACATAACATAAGAATGTATAAACTAGATGGACAACTCTTTTTTGCATCAGTTACGGATCTCATTAAAAAGTTTGATTATAAAGAAACCGTTGAAGATGTCATTATCGATCTGTCTCGAGCTCACATTTGGGATGATTCTGCAGTGGCTGCAATTGATAAGATCGTATATAAATTCAAAGAAAATGGAATAAATGTTAATGTTAAAGGACTAAATGAAGATAGCTCAGAACTTGTGAATAAACTAGCCAATAAATTAGGTGGACATTAAACCTTGGAGGTGAATGAATGTATAAAAAAATTTTATTAGCATATGATGGTTCCAAATATTCAAAGCGAGCTGGGGAACATGCGTTAAATATTGCTCAGTGCCATAAGGATTCGATGATTGAAATTGTGTATGTTGTAGATGGAAACAAAGCAAAAMATGATGTATTAAGCAATTGGAATTCACTAAGTGTCGATCAAAAGCGTAAAGAGTTATTAACTGGGGTCACAAAAGAGGCGGAAGAGTTAGGAATAAACTATACCATTAAAATATTACATGGTGAATCGGGCCCTACTATTATTAAACATGCAAATGAACAAGGTTTTGACATTGTGATTGTTGGAAGTCGTGGCTTGGATGGCATTCAAGAGTTTGTATTAGGTAGTGTTAGTCACAAGGTAGCTAAACGAGCGAAATGTCCTGTATTAATAGTAAAATAAGTACGACTTTATTTAAAACCAACAAACTTTTGTTTGTTGGTTTAATTAATGGGAGAAAGGATCTAAAAGTCATAATAACGGCAATAAAATTCAGAAAAATTTGAATTAAACATACATTATCTGT
>NZ_LFEL01000072.1:0-7363 GCF_001037965.1 Bacillus sp. LL01
TAACGCGGAAATCATCGGCTCTTCAGTTTTAGAAACGAGCCCAGAGGTTAGTTTGAGAATTCCGCTCCCTTGAGCTCTTCTACTGAAGTTTAGAGAGACGGTTCGTTTAATTAATTGTGCAAATAATTCTGTTTCTGTCAGTGTCCGTTCGAATTCTCTTTCACATTGTTCAATTAAAAGTGCGGCGGCACCTGAGACATGAGGGGTGGCCATAGAAGTACCTGAGAGTACGGCATATCCATTGTTTAAATAAGTGGAGATAATCTCCTCACCAGGAGCTACAAGATCAATGGCACAATTAGTATTACTAAACTCAGAGATTTCTTCATCTAAATTAACTGAACCGACTTGAACCACTTCCGGATAAGCGCCAGGGTAAGCGTACTCATCCGTATCGTGATTCCCGTCTCCTTCATTTCCAGCTGCACAAACGACCAATATATTTTCGTCTACAGCTTGCTTAATGGCTTGGTGAAGCTCAGGTGTATCAATACGTCCACCAAGTGACATTGAAATCACGCGTACTTTTTCATTATTAGGACCTCTCCACTTAATAGCGTGATGAATGCCATCTGTAACCCATTTCGTATCCCCGTATCCTTGTCCGCTTAAAACTTTGATTACAAGCAGCTTCGCTTTTGGAGCGACACCAATAACTCCCTCTCCGTTCTCAGCAGCAGCGACTGTTCCGCATACATGTGTGCCATGTCCATTATAGTCTTCGTAGTTATTCGCTTCTCCGTTATCATCAGTTGTGAAATTGTATCCATCAATAATTTGATCTTTAAATTCAATATGATCGGTGTCACAACCTGTATCAAGCACAGCTACTACCGTACCCTCACCAGAGTATCCAGCCTCCCAAAGAGATGGGGCTTCAATTAACTCGATTCCCGGTGGAACAACCTTAGTATCATTCAGCACTTTTTCGACTTTGAAAGGAATAAGGCTTACTCTACTCAATGTAATTCCCCCTTTAGTTTTAGGTGATTTAATAGAAGAAATGTTGTTAAATGACTCGACATATTTCCAATTTACCCTTACAATATAAATACACTTATATTTTAATTGAAAATTCCGAAAATAATCTGTATAAATTAGTGTAAATTGTATTATACTTTACTCGTAGGCAAAAAATCTTCTCATATAGGCGATTTCCTCAAGGGAATCGTCTTCTCTTTTTAGGTTTCTTTTTTCTGATCTCTTTATAGTGTTTAATTCCTAACATGACGGTAGAGAAGCAAGTGGCAGCAAGAACGAACAACGTCAACAACTGCTCAAGCAACACCATCACAACTATCCCCCCCTTTTTTACAAAAAGAGCCCTACACAGTAGTAAGACGACTGGTAGGACTCATGGTATAAGAGTCTGCATAGGGTGCTTCATATAGGTGCTTCACATTGTAAGGATAAAAATGGAATATATGTCACTTCTGATTGTACCACGTTTGTAAAACTCCCACAATAATAGTTGTATTATTCAGTAAATTACTCCTGTTTCATCTTACAATTCGACAGGAATGTCCTATTACTTTCCTACTAGTGTGTAGGTGAGATGCTTGTCTAACCCGTTTTTCTCCATGTTATACTACCAACAACTAAGTATGACTTGGAGGTTTAAGTCCATGAGTATTTTAAAAAATGACTGGAATGATTTATTGAGTGATCAATTTGAACAATCTTATTATAAAGAGCTAAGGGAGTTTTTAAAAGGTGAGTACCAATCTGAAGTCGTGTACCCATCTATGCATCATCTTTTTGAAGCGTTGCAACTAACATCATATAAAGACACGAAAGTAGTAATTCTAGGGCAAGACCCTTACCACGGAGAAGGGCAAGCTCATGGTCTTAGTTTTTCAGTAAAGCCTGGTGTGAAAATTCCTCCCTCTCTTTTGAACATGTTTAAAGAACTTAAAGAAGATCTAGGGTGCCCCGTTCCTAACAATGGCTATTTAGTACCGTGGGCCGAGCAGGGTGTTCTCTTATTAAATACCGTGCTATCGGTTAGAGGGGGGCAGGCAGCTTCCCATAAAGGAAAGGGATGGGAGTTGTTTACCAACCGGATTATTGATGTATTAAATGAACGAGAGCAGCCGGTCATTTTTGTCCTCTGGGGAAAGCATGCTGAAGCAAAACAAGAACGGATCACACATCATCACCATCGAATCATCACGGCACCTCATCCAAGCCCTTTTTCGGCACACCGTGGTTTTTTTGGAAGTCGTCCCTTTTCAATGATTAATAGAATGCTAGTCGAATTAGGTGAAGAGCCAATCGAGTGGCAACTGCCGAACCTGTAAACGGAACATCCCTTCAATTATTAGTTGAAGGGATGTTTCATCTGGTTAAAAGGATTTATGTAAGAGTTCAAGCAATGAAAGCTCAATTAGGGAAAAGAAGAAAGACTTCAAAAAAATTTTCCAAAAAGGTAGAATAGTATGATGAAGGTAGCTTAGCTTATAAGCACTCGAATATCATTAACCAAGATCTTAAAAACATAAAGGCTAAGGAAAGGGTTCGATTATGAAACAGAGTTTAACTGTACTGATCTTCCTGGCATTATTTAGTGTAATTGGATGCGCGAATGAAGAGGAAGCAACTAAAACTATTTATGTAGCGGCTGCCTCTGATCTGGATCATGCTTTAACAGAAATAGGGGAAGAATTTGCTAAGGAAACAAATGTTGATGTTGTATTTACGTTTGGTTCTACCGGATTGTTGACACAACAAATCCAAGAAGGGGCACCCTTTGACTTATTTGCAGCGGCACATGAATCGTATATTGATCAATTAAATGAGAGCGGTGCAATTGTTTTAGACTCCAAGCAAGTCTATGCAATTGGTCGCAATGTATTGGTTTATTCGGAGGGAGATACTCAATTAGAAGGTGAGCAGAGCCTTACAGATCCTGATATACAAACGATCGCAATTGCGAATCCAGAGCATGCGCCGTATGGAAAAGCAGCTAAGGAAACGTTGGAATCATGGGGGGTATGGGAAGAGCTTCAAGATAAATTAGTATATGCTGAGAATATTAGACAAGCCTATCAATATGTTGAATCTGGAAATGCAGATGCAGGAATCGTTGCTCTTGCCTTAATGAATGAAAGTGAACTACGCTATGATCTAATTGATGAGAAAACGCATAATCAAATTGTCCAAGCTTTAGCGATCCCTAGTACATCTGAAAATCTTGAGCTTAGTCAACAATTTGCAGAATATATGGTGAGTAAAAAAGGAAGAGAAATCCTTAGTGAATATGGATTTGAAGCGCCGTAGTAATGGATACGATTCTTACACCTTTACTTTTATCACTTAGAATATCTGTAGTAGCTACGGGGTTTGCTTTTGTAGTGGGCGTTCTTCTTGCTTGTTGGTTTGCTTTCTATAAGTCTAAACTCACTCAATTACTCTCGATACTAGTGACCATTCCATTAATCGTCCCGCCGACTGTATTAGGCTATTATTTGCTCATCCTTTTAGGGCGCAATAGTACACTCGGTCAATGGGTCGAGAGCCTAACTGGACAGCCGATTATTTTCACCTGGAAGGCCGCTGTTATTGCAGCTGCTATTGCGGCTTTACCCCTTTTAGTTAGACCAATTCAAGCATCATTTGAATCAATTGATGAGGGAATATTGGATGCCGCAAAACTAGATGGAGCTGGACATTGGCAGTTACTAAAATTGATTATTGTTCCTCTCGCTTACAAAGGAATACTCGCAGGCCTCGTATTAGGTTTTGCACGAGCAATGGGTGAATTTGGCGCCACCATTATGGTAGCAGGTAACATCCCAGGTAAAACACAGACTTTATCGATTGCGATTTATGATGCTGTTCAAGCCAACCGAATGATGGATGCTCATTTAATGGTGCTCGCCTTGAGTGCAACAACGATTATCTTTTTAATTCTCTTGTCTAGATTGTACAAATCATAATTATAGGAGTTGATTGTATGAATGTAAAAACAGCCTATACTACCCTTGCAAATGGAGTGAAAATGCCTTGGCTTGGACTAGGAGTCTACAAAGCTGAAGACGGTACAGAGGTAGAAAAAGCAATTCATAGTGCACTTGAGGCAGGATATAGAAGCATTGATACAGCCTCGTTTTATTTTAATGAAGAAGGCGTTGGCAAAGCGATTAAGGAAAGCAATGTTCCAAGGGAAGAGATTTTTGTGACAACAAAAGTGTGGAATGATGATCAAGGGTATGAGGAGACTATTGCAGCGTTTGATAAAAGCATGAGTAAGCTAGGTCTCGATGTGCTTGACTTATACCTTGTTCATTGGCCAGTGGCAGATAAGTTCAAGGAGACATGGCGGGCACTTGAGACATTGTATAAAGCGGGAAAAGTGCGTGCCATTGGTGTGAGTAATTTTCAAGTATCCCATTTAGAAGAGTTAATGGAAACGGCTGAGATTAAACCAATGGTTAATCAAATTGAGTTCCATCCGTATCTTACACAAGATAAAGTCCGTGCTTATTGTAGAGAAAATAAGATCCAAGTTGAGGCATGGCGTCCATTAACTAAAGGAGATATTTTTACGAATTTAACGGTGAAGCAAATTGCTGAAGCCCATGGGAAGACTCCTGCTCAAGTTCTTCTACGTTGGAATATCGAGCATCAAGTGGTCACGATCCCAAAATCAGTTACGCCACAAAGAATCGTCGAAAATAGCTTAATCTTTGATTTTGAGTTATCGGTAGATGAAATTCGACAACTCGACCAGTTAAATCAAGATAAGCGCTACGGTCCGGACCCAGATACATTTGTATTATAATTTGTTTAAAAGCCTTCCGCTCTCTATCGTGAAGGCTTTTAGCTTTATGACTAGGAACGGGGGGCCATATGATGCAAAAGACACTCTTTCTCTTTGTTGCAACAATCGTTGGAGCGATATTCGCCTCGCTGAATGTTCCGGCAGGGTGGTTACTAGGCTCATTATTTACCGGCATTATCTCTGCTTTTTATGTTAAGAAGATCATCTTCTCTGACCAATTATTTAAGATTTCTTTAGCGATTATCGGAGGGAACATTGGATATATGGTCGTACCTGAGCAATTTCTCACCTATCATATGTTGGTTGGTCCTTTTTTSATTACTCTTGTATTAACGATTATTGGAGGGGTCTTATTAGGGCGATTTCTTCTACGCTATTCAGGACTTCACCCAAATACGGCCTTTTTCTGTTGTTTGCCAGGGGGTGCGTCTGAAGTGATCGCGCTTAGCAAAGATTACGGAGCTGATCAACGTCTTGTAGCTGCCTTTCATACGACGAGAATTACGTTATTTGTGCTCTTTATACCTTTTATTGTAGGGCTAAGCCATCCAGTGGTAAATCCAGTTTTCACTTCAACTAATGTTTCCTTAATTAGTGGAGGTTTAGCGATTAGTGCATTAGTGGTCATCGTTTTTTTAACCCTTTGGTTAGGTACGAAAGTGAAATTTCCTGGTTCTGCTTTGTTTTTTGCCATTGCTTTAGGGTTTATTGCTCATCAATGGGTCCTCCCATCCTCAGATATGCCTTTTTTTGTAACAGGGCTGGCTCAAGCATTGATGGGGGCGATTATTGGTATGCGCTTTGATAAAGAAACGTTTCATGAGAWTAAACGTGTAGGGCGTATTAGTGCGGCTACTCTTAGCATGTACTTTTTGATGAGCTTTGGATTAGCGACGATTTYCTTTTTGCTAACACCTATTCATTATTCAACCAGCCTGTTAAGCATTGTACCTGCAGGCGCAGCTGAAATGGCTTCAACTGCCACGGCTTTAGCTATAGAGCCAACCATGGTGGCTACACTTCAGATGTTAAGGGTTCTAGCCTTATTTCTTGCCCTCCCATTTTTAATAAAATGGTTTGCTGTTAAACATATGCCAAAAACCCACCGTGATTCATAATCACAGTGGGTTGCTCTTTGTTTATTGAGTCATTTGTTGGTTAGGTTGAGTTGGGTTTGGAGGCATAGTTGCATTTGGCATTTGCGGCGGTGTAGTCGTTTGTGCAAAAGCCTGTGTCATCATTTGCATATCCTGTYGTTTTAATTGAGGTACTTGATAGTAACCATGCTTGTTTTGGTATAAAAATACTTCATAAGCCATCTCAATCATGTTAGGAACAGTATCAGCCATAATTCGGCGCAATACAGGATTTGTCATCTCAACGGCTGTCATTGCCATTGTAGAGGCAGTTGTTTTAAGAAGACCTAACATATGAGCGGATAAGCCGGCTTCTTTAATTTCAGAAATCGATCGATTGGGCTTTTTGGGTTGTGATGGTGTGAGACCAAATACGACATCGTTGCTTTGTGTCATCTTGTAGACATCGGTTGATTCAGCTGCAGGCTTCGAACCAGTAGAGAAAGCGCCTACAGCTAAATTGTATTGGCTCTCTAGAAATTGATACTGACGATCGAGAATATCAATTAATTCTTGATCTTTCATAAATGAACGGAACATCATATATTGATCCATTACATTGATCATTTCAGCCAGAATTTCATGCGCATCAAACACCTCATGCCCACCGTGGCTCATATTTTGTGGTAACTGGTTGGATTGAATGGTACCTGTTGGTTGTTGTTGATTCATTTGATTCATCTTATGACCTCCCAAAATCATTAGAGGACGAAAAATCCCCTTTTGTTACTCTTTCCCCATTCGGTTTTTTCATCCTGCCTCTTTTAGCTAGTTGATCCTATAACCCCAAAACAGTAAGCGTTTTCAGTGATTTTTCTCYTTTTAAAAACCATGTCAGGATATCTAACAAAACAGTAGATTCTGAAAATTCGGAACGTATAATAGGACTTAACAACAGATGTTAGCTTAGATGACGAAAAACGTCAGCAGAGCACTCAAGACATCATTACTGGTAAATAAACAATACCAAAAGGGGGAGTCAGTACGATGGATGAACTATTTTTGATGAATAACTTATGGGTTATGGTTTGTGCAGTATTAGTTTTGTTGATGCAAGGTGGATTTATTTTACTTGAAGCAGGTTCAACAAGAATGAAGAATGCAGGTCACATCGCAGGGAAGACAGTCTTTACAATCGGGATTGCCTCACTTGTCTTCTGGGCAGTTGGTTACGGATTTATTTACGGTGAAGGGAACTTATTTATTGGATTAAGTGATTTCTTCTTCGGTGATTTTACAACGATGTTCGATGGCTTAGCGGGTTCAGTTGATTTCTTTTTCCAATTAGCATTTGCAGCCATTGCTTTAACAATTGCGTTTGGTGGCTTTGCTGAACGTGCGAAATTATCAGCTTATATCGTCTTTGCTGTTTTATTCTCAGCCTTTGTCTATCCGATCGTTGCACATTGGATTTGGGGTGATGGTTGGTTAGCTGAACTAGGGA
>NZ_LFEL01000073.1:0-7341 GCF_001037965.1 Bacillus sp. LL01
GTTCTTTTAAAGATCGCGGCATGGTGATGGCAGTAGCTAAAGCGAAAGAAGAAGGCAGTGACACCATCATTTGTGCATCAACTGGTAATACATCTGCAGCAGCGGCGGCTTACGGGGCGCGTGCTGGCATGAGGTGTATAGTAGTCATTCCAGAGGGGAAGATTGCCCTTGGAAAGCTGGCTCAGGCTGTTATGTATGGTGCTGAGGTAATAGAAATTCAAGGGAATTTTGACCACGCGCTTGAAATCGTTCGTTCAATTAGTGAAACGGAGCCAATCACCCTTGTAAATTCAGTTAACCCTTATCGAATTGAAGGACAAAAGACGGCGGCATTTGAAGTGTGTGATGCACTAGGGCAAGCTCCAGATGTGTTGGCGATTCCTGTAGGCAATGCCGGTAATATTACAGCATATTGGAAAGGGTTCAACGAATATAACGAGAAAAAAGGTACAGGTCTTCCTGAAATGCGTGGGTTTGAAGCTGAAGGTGCTGCGGCTATTGTACGCGATAWAATCATCGAAGAACCTGAAACGGTTGCTACTGCGATCCGTATTGGAAATCCAGCTAGTWGGTCACAAGCAGTGAGCGCAGCCAAAGATTCCAATGGTGCCATTGATTATGTAACAGATGAAGAAATCCTAGAAGCCTATCAATTATTGGCTCAGCGTGAAGGTGTATTTGCAGAACCTGCGTCATGTGCCTCATTGGCTGGCGTCAAAAAACAATTGGCATCAGGTGAATTAAAGAAAGGTGCAAAAATTGTCTGTGTTCTAACTGGAAATGGCTTAAAAGATCCAAGTACAGCTATGGATACAGTGACTGTTAAACCTACAGTTCTCCCGAATGAAAAAGATGTCTTTCTTTCTCATATTAAGGGAGGGGTTACGCTGTGAGTTTAGAGCCTATTATGATTACTGTACCAGGCAGCACAGCAAACCTTGGTCCAGGATTTGATTCTGTGGGACTTGCGGTTGATCGCTATTTAAACTTGGTTGTCAAACCAGCTGAGGTATGGTCCTTTTCTTCCGACTCTCCAGATTTAGTAGGGATACCGAGTGGTGAGGAAAACTTAATTTGCAGAGTAGCTAATCATGTTGCAAAGACATTTGATTATCAGCTTTCTCCTTGTGAAGTAGAGATGACAAGTGATATTCCACTAACAAGAGGTCTTGGCAGCAGTGCTGCTGCGATTGTTGCTGGAATTGAACTTGCTAATCAACAAATGGGAAATTCTCTATCTCCAAAAGAAAAAGTTCGCCTAGCCAGCTTATGGGAAGGTCACCCTGACAATGTCGCCGCGTCGGTTTACGGGGGGCTTGTCATTGGAACTCATACTGTGGATTCTACTCACGTTTTATATGGCGGTGTTCCTAACCTAGATCTTGTATTGGTCATTCCTAGACATGAATTGCTAACTAAAAAGGCAAGAGGAGTTTTACCTGAAACTCTTCCTTTTAAAMAAGCAGTTAGAGGGAGTGGGGTAGCGAATGTTCTTGTCGCAGCTTTGTTACAAGGTGATTTTGAGTTAGCAGGAGAAATGATGGSTTCTGATGTATTCCATCATCCTTATCGTGGTGAACTCGTTCCTCATCTAGAGGAAGTGATCCATGTAGTGAATGAAGAGACGCAAGCGTATGGAGCAGCTTTAAGTGGGGCAGGTCCAACCATCTTCTGTCTTGCACCTCTTCATCAAGGTGGTTCTGTTAAAAAAGTACTTGAAAGCCGTTTTCCAGAGTTTGATGTAGATGTATTAGCGCCTGCTAAACATGGCATCCAAGTGAAAGTACCAAGCTTTTTAAAAGAAGCTTAAATGAATAGATCAAGCAATATCGGGCAAACCAGTACCATCATGAAAAAAAGGAGTGTCCGAACATGCTTGATGCCAATCAGTTACATGAGGGACAACAAGTGTATGTGATTTATCGCAATCCACATACACCAACAGTCTCAGCTATTCAAGAGGCCACTATCGCATTCGATCCAATGAATCCTGGACAAATGTCGTTTGTATTATTTGATTATTATCATCCGATTGAAGAA
Source organism: Bacillus sp. LL01 (assembly GCF_001037965.1). Taxonomy (NCBI): domain Bacteria; kingdom Bacillati; phylum Bacillota; class Bacilli; order Caryophanales; family Bacillaceae; genus Bacillus; species Bacillus sp. LL01. The sequence goes on from NZ_LFEL01000073.1 coordinate 2,041, forward strand.
GATGATGCAATCTTCTCCTCTTATGAAGAAGCAGAGGCATCGTTTGATGAATATATGATGTAGTAACAAGAAAAAAGCCCGCGTAAGCGGGCTTTTTAATATGGTTCAGTATCGATTGCTATCGATATTCATTTCTAAAATTAAAATACTTGTTCGATCTCTTTAACTCCAGGAACTTCCTCAAGAAGAGCACGTTCAATCCCTGCTTTTAGCGTAATAGTCGAACTTGGGCAAGAACCACACGCGCCAAGAAGACGAACTTTAACAATTCCATCCTCTACATCTACAAGTTCAACGTCCCCGCCATCACGAAGCAAGAAAGGACGAAGCTTTTCTAATACTTCCTGTACTTGCTCAACCATTTCAGTACTTGTTGCCATTATTAACAACCCCTTTCTACTCTATATTATAATAGCCAACGCAAAAAAAATCCATGAATCTGCAATGATCATTTAAAACTAGGCTAAATATTTTATTTCTATTTTATTTTACATGAGATACTCCAATAAGTGTATATTTCGTTTAAGTTATGTATAATGTATTTACATAATGTGGGGGAGTGTGGTAGGAATGACGGTGGTAATGGATACGGGGGCCACTTAGGGGATTGGAAGAGCAGCCGTTCATCGATTTGCAAAAGAAGGCGATCACGTCATTGCTGTTGGAAGATCTCAAACTATTGGGATGCAATTACTTCAAGAAAGTGATTCGAATGGTTACATAGGGTATGTTGATTTCTTTCAAGCGAATATAGCGAATGAAACAGAAGTCATTTGCCTCAATGAGTCATTAACAAAATCATTAGCAAGTCGGTACGCCAAACAGGGTATTCGAATAAATGCGATATTACCGGAACTCGTAGACACCCCGTTTGCTCATTGGCTTTATGGTGGGAAAAAGGCTTTTGAATGCGCAAATTCTAAGCATCCAAGAGGAATAGGCAAAGCACCTGATGAAATAGCATCTATTATTTATTTTCTAGCTTCAAAAGATGCTTCGTATATAATTAGACATAATCTGATTGCTGATGGCGGTCTTTCTCTAAAGTAGATTGATCTTATTGCACGGTTTCATATATGCTTGTTTTAAAGAAGAGGAGAGGTGCTATTGATGAGAGAGATCAAGCTAGTTGTGTACGGAGCAGAGGAAAAATGTGCAAGCTGCATTAATTTACCAACTGCTTATGAAACAAAAGAATGGTTAGAAGCTGCTTTATCGAGAAAGTTTGAAGATAACAAAGTAGAAGTAGATTATATTGACATTCATGGCAGCTTTGATGAATCTCACCGCTCCTATGTACAAGCCATTCTTGATGATGAATACTTTTATCCATTGATTGTGTTCAATGATGAAGTAGTAGGTGAAGGCAATCCTAGATTGAAGACAATTTACGAAAAAATTGAAGCGAGTATTTGAGGTTTTGGAATCGGAGGAGGAGCTGGTGGGGCGTGTGGGGGCGTGTTTCGCACATAAGAGTAGAGGATGAAGGTCGTTCGCACATTTATTGCATATGGCGCCCATAAAAGGCGGCTTTTCGCCCAAATTTCGATTATTTCGCACATACACCCGGCAATTTCGCCCATAACTCGAATTTTACGCACATATCAAAAAAAGGCTACTGCATTTGCAGTAGCTCTTTCACTTTTCCTGTCTAGCTTCGGCTCCTTGTCCTGCGGGAAATAACGGTGGATCGAATGAAGGTAAAAAGCAYCTTCATATCGCTCCCCCTCATATTTCCGCATGCCAGCCCAGTCGCCTCCGTTTTTCCTGTCTAGCTTCAGGGCTCAGGTCATCGGTCGCTTCACTTTGTCAAACGAAGCAAACAGCGCTTCGTTTGACAAAGCTCCACCGCCCTCATACCTGAACGAGCCCTTCCGCTTTTCTATGACCCGGAGTGGTGTTTGTACATCCATAATACGCCGCTTTTTAGGACGCGTGGTACGCGGCCGAGCAGGGTGCGCTCGCCCATAAGTCCGAAGCCATGTTTTTTACCGAGTGATCCAAGAACGCCTTTTAGCTTGATGCGTGGGAGTTCTTCTGGTAGTGGTTCATTATTCCATTGTTTCTTTAGGATCGTTACAATTTGTTCCGCTTGTCCTTCCGCCAGCTGTGCACTTGGAGCGTGCGGAAGGCTCGCACAGTCACCTACGACAAAAACATTTTCATCGGTTGGTAGGAAGTGTTGAGGTGTTAAGACAACACGGCCTTGTTGATCTTTTTCAACATCTAAGTTACGTACGACTTCAACGGGTTGGATACCGGCTGTCCAGATGACAGCATCACTTTCAATACGTTGATCATGATTATAAAGAGCACTTTCATCAACTTTTGTAATATTTGATTTGTTGATCACTTCGACACCGTGGTCAATGAACCAATTTTGTACATACGTACTTAAGCGACGAGGAAACATGGAAAGGATGATCTCGCCACGGTCAAATAATTTAATGGTTAAATCGGGGCGGCTTTCACGAAGTTCACTGGCAAGTTCAACTCCGCTTAATCCTGCACCAACAATTGAGACTACTCCTTCAGGACGAACGTTGTTCAAAGCTTCATATGTGCGTCTTGTAGCTCCCATTGTTTGAATGCCATACGTATGCTCAGGTGCACCAGGCACACCATGGTATTTATCTTCACAACCAAGACCAATAATCAACGTATCATAAGGAACGAATTCTCCATTGCTTAATTCAACCGTCTTTTCTTCTAAATGAATTTCAGTGATCGTTTCGTATTTAATAYTCAAACGAGAGTCTTCTGGGAATTGGACACGTAAATGATGGTCGGCAGCGGTTCCTGCTGCGAGTGCATAGTATTCAGTCTTTAAACAGTGATAAGGTAGTCGGTCAATCAACGTAATCTCAACGTCTTCTGGTAGGTCGTTAGGTAAAAGGCGTTGCATAACCCGCATTCCGCCGTAACCAGCACCTAAAATGACAAGTTTTTTCATAAGTGAATGTCTCCTTTGTTCCGTAATAGCTTCCAAGCTTGCATGGATCAACGCCATGACTTTATTGACTAGCTGAGCCTTTGTTGGTTCGTTAGCAAATGTTTGTAAACCATATGAAACATGGCTATTGATAATGTGACTCCATGTCTTATTAGGGATTGGTGAGTGAATATCGCCTTTTTCCTCTGCTTGTGTCAATAGTATTTCCCAATGAGGAAGAAGGGATTGCTCATCTTCAATGACATGCTTCCAAATCTGAGTTGTAAGCTTAGGGTGTATGTCATAATCGCTTAAAATAAATTGTAAGTAGGAGCGAATGCGCACAACTAAAGGAAGCCTTCTTAAATGATTTTGTTCAATATAAGGAAGAGCAGCTTGTATGCGCTCATTTGCAAGCGATTGCATGATCGATTCTTTTGTAGGAAAATAATTAAAGAACGTGCCTTTAGCGACATTAGCTGCTTTTGTTATTTCTAAAACAGTCGTATGGGAAAACCCTTTTTCAAGAAATAATTCTCTGGCTGCCTGTTCGATTCTTATCTTAGTTTGTTCTTTCTTTGCTTTTTCGCTCATGTCGTCGCTCCTTAAAAATGACCCTGGTCAGTTTTGATTATAACGACTTATACGATAAATAACAACAAATTTGTGAATTTTTTTAGAGGTTGAAGGAAGTAAATTTTTTAGGGGTTGCTAAGGGAAGAGGATTGACTTATAAGGAGCTTGCGCGTAGGATTATAGACAAGAAAATTGAGGTGAAAGTGATGCGTCCTATTATCGAATTTTGTTTAAGTAACTTAGCAAGTGGCACGCAAAAAGCGATGGAAGAGCTAGAGCGTGATCCCAATTTAGATATTATTGAGTATGGCTGTCTCGGAAATTGTGGAAGCTGTGCTGTTACTCCTTTTGCACTTGTAAATGGAGAATATATATCAGGTGAAACAAATGAAGAATTAGTCGAAAATATTTATAATTACTTAGAAGAAAATCCAATGTTCTAATAGTAGGCTTCTAGTCATTCTAGAAGCTTCTTTTGTACATATAACCTTCTATCTATATCAAAAAGGGTGATGTTGAATGGATGTGATTCCGTTTCAAAATACCTTGCCTTATGAACGGCAGTTTGAGGATATTTATATAAGTACATGTCCGTTCTGTGACTCTGAGCAAGTGTTAACGAATATGAAAGCACGTGATTATAAACAGGCAAAAGATGGTGTGAAGACCCATCTTATTATGCCTTGTTGCCATAGTAAGATTACGATTTTAGAAGCAGATGAAGACTATTTTTGGGCGGATGAAAAATTAAGGAAATGAGGCGTGAGGATTGAAGTTCACAAAAATGCACGGTCTTGGCAATAGTTACATTTATGTTGATCTATTTAAAGAAAGGCTATTAGAAGAGCAGTTAGCACCTCTTGCTATTGAAGTGRCTGATAAGAATAAGGGAATTGGCTCAGATGGCATGATTTTAGTCTGTCCATCAGATAAAGCTCCGGTAAAGATGCGAGTATTTAATAATGATGGCTCAGAAGCGAAAAATTGCGGAAACGGTCTACGTTGTGTCGCTAAATTTGCTTATGAACATGGATACGTTAATGAGGAGACTTTCCAAATCGAAACATTAGGTGGACTTGTAACTGCAACGGTTCATGTAGAAAATGAGCGTGTACATACAGTCACTGTAAACATGGGGCAGCCACGTTTATCTAGAGAAAGCCTTCCGATGCAAGGAGAGGCGAGTCATCAAGTGGTAGCAGAGCCATTTGACGTTGCCAACACAGAACTTGAATTAACAGCTGTATCGATGGGGAATCCACATGGAGTTTTTTTTGTAGAGGATATTAACCAAGCTCCGGTAGATACGTTAGGACCAATTATTGAGAAGGACCCACGTTTTCCAGAGTGGATTAATGTTGAGTTTGTGGAAGTAGTCAGTGAAACTGAGCTTCATTTCCGTGTTTGGGAACGTGGATCTGGCATTACACAAGCTTGTGGTACAGGTGCTTGTGCAGCCGTCGTTGCATCTATTTTAAATCATCATGCCAGAAAAGGAACAGCAGTAACCGTTCATTTACTCGGTGGCGATTTAGAGATTGAGTGGAGAGAAGACGGCGATGTATTAATGACCGGAGCTGCAGAAGTGATCTGTGAAGGTGTATATAAAAGAAAGTAGTAAGATAGGAACTGGTATCGCTCATGCCAGTTTCTCTTTAAAATTACTTTGTGAAACGKTTCACAAATTAGCCTTAACTTATTGTGAAATAAGGTAGAGATTGGAGATTATTTGGAATAAACTTAAGATGCAAACAAGATAGATGTAGATTTTCATTGGGAGGTTTTTTAGATGA
>NZ_LFEL01000074.1:0-7247 GCF_001037965.1 Bacillus sp. LL01
ACGTTGATCGGATGATGTGGATCAAATTCTCCAGATGAGCCCCAAGAGTTCGTGATCACTTGGATGTTGTACTCATCCTGGTGCTCGATTGCATAATCAAAGCCACCAATTCCATCTAAAACGAGTAATGCAGCACCCGATCCATAGCCAATCAGATCGGAATCTGGCGCCGCACCTGCGTACTTCCCACCAGACATCGCACCCGTTCCGCCAACGGTTCCAGCTACGTGGGTTCCGTGACCTGAGTTGGTATCCGTGTTGATGACATTTTCGATGTAGGAGATTGGGATGATGCCGGTACTAGATAAATAAGAGGTGCCTAACACATTTTGWACGAGGTTCTTTTTAAATGTATGATCCCCGTGCGTGCCATCTACTCCACTATCGTTCACAACAACCCCTACCCCATTTCCTGTAACAGGTAGACCGCCATTTTGCGCAGTAAATTGTTCATCGGCACGAACTTGATTCACTCCTGTTATTTCATTGGCATCAGCATTAAAGTAAGTGAGGCGTTCGTTTAAATAAATCGACTTTACCTCTTCATCTTGGGCTAATTGCTCCACTTGCGCTTTCGTGGCGAGGGCACCGACGATCGGCAATTGATTGAGCGTAACCGCCGTTGTGATATTGAGGTTCTCTAACAGTGAGATGTTCTGCGTGGTAGGCTTGTCCTCCCCGTCAAACGTCACAATAATTTGTGCAGTTGATTTGCTCTCAAGAGCAGACCATACCTTTTCATCGACTACCGTAGACGTGGCCTCGGCTGACGTGTTGTTGAACGTAAAAGCTTGGAGAATAAGAATAATCATGAGCATGAAAACAAGATATTTTTTCATTACGACACTCCTTCTTTTTAATAGTTAGAATTGTCACACTATTATCTTGACACAAGGAGGAAATTTCCACTATTCGACATTTGTACTATCTATTAGTAAATAACTATCAATTGCTCACACTAAAGTTACATGAAGAGGCTGAGTTGAGGTTGGGTCGTTTTTATTAATGTGTAGGGTAGCTGGTGGGTGGATATGTGCGATTTGATCGGGTTTATGAGCGAGGTGGTTGTGGTTATGTTCGCTATTCCGATTATATGTGCGAGGGCGAGCTGGTTAGGTGCGGAATATGGAATATATGAGCGAAACCATTTACTCCTCTGCTCTCCGGCTGCCCCGAAGGCGTATGTGCGAAATTCTCGATTTTATGTGCGAGCCGCTGGCAGATATGTGCGCTATTCAGCAAATATGTGCGACCTCACGCCACTTATGTGCGCTATTCAGCAAATATGTGCGATCTCACGCCACTTATGTGCGCTATTCAGATTATATGTGCGAGCCGCACTCTGGCACCCCATATATGAGCGAAACCATCGCACCTACGCTCTCCGACTAGTTATGTGCGCAATATCCGACTTATGTGCGAGCTCAAGCCGGATATGTGCGCTATTCAGCAAATATGTGCGATCTCACGCCACTTATGTGCGCTATTCAGATTATATGTGCGAGCCGCACTCTGGCACCCCATATATGAGCGAAACCACCGCACTCCTCCGCACCCGCAGCCACGTCTACGCTCCCCACACAAAAAAACGCGCCCAACAGGCGCGGTTTCCTTCATTATGCTCGTCGTGCGCGGATGCGCTGTCTGACATTGGACTGCAACAGGTATAGTGCAGGCACGATGAATAGTGTCAGTAGCGTTGAGAAGATCAGTCCGGAGACGATCGCGATTCCTAGCGGCTTAAACAAGGTGCTGTTGCCGAGTGCAACAGGGAGTAAGCCGGCAATCGAGGTGAGCGAGGTCAACACGATTGGGCGGAAGCGCTGCTCGGCTGCTAGCATGACAGCTTCGCGTGGGTCGACTCCTTCTTTTCTTYGTTGCTCAATAAATTCAATCAAGACAATTCCGTTTCGAACAACAATACCAGCCAAACTGACGGCCCCCATCATCGACATAAAGCCTAGTCCGGTCTGGGTGATAAATAGTCCAATTAGTGCACCGGCGATGGCTAGGTAAACAGTACTTAGGATTAAGATTGGCAGCGTCAGTGAGTAGAACTGGATCGCAATGACAATCAAAATTAAAAAGACAACGACGATAAAGATTTTCCCGATATCAATAAAGACATCAGTTCTAGCTGATGTTTCCCCGCCGATGGACAGGTTGTATGCAGCGTCGTTTGCCGTGACTGCATCGAGGTCTGCACGGGCATCTGCTAAGATCTCATCACTTGAGCGTTCGTTTGGATACGCACGCACCGTGATTGTTGGGATCGTATTCGAATGTGGAATGCGTGGGTCAGAGGTGACTTCTTCTGTTGTTACGACATCAGCAAGTGCTATGCTCTCACCCGTCATTCCTTCCACTGTAATATCATCTAATACSTCAACAGATAAGGAATCACCCGTATCAAATACCATTCGCATATCAATCAATTCACCAGGTTGCTGCAGTTGGCCAAGTGGCAAGCCTTCACCGACTAGTCGTAGTGCTGTAGCGATATCGTCACTTGAGAGGCCGTTCTCTTCAAGGGCATCACGATCGGGTGTAACTTGAATCGTCTCGACATTACCACCGACATCATCATCGACGTTTGCAACACCATCAGTTGCAGCGAGGATGTCTTTGACTTCGGCTGCCATCTCGCGCAATGTTTCAAAGTCTTCGCCACTGACTTCGATTGCGATCGGGGCACCAACTGGTGGGCCTGATTCGATCATCGAGACGTTGATGTTTAAATCAGGGAATTGCTCTGGTAATGTTTCATTCCATTCGTTCATTGTCTCACGCGTTGAGTATTGCTCGCGGTCAATGAAGACGAGGAAATTGGCGGCATTTTCACCTGAAGCTCCGCCTCCCCCTGCTCCGAATAGACGCGGGATGTCTGTTCCAACGTAGGTGGAAACAGAGCGAACATGTTCAACATCATAAAGCCATGCTTCTAATTCTTCTGCTTGTTCTTCTGTTGCACCGAGTGCGGTTCCTTCAGGGAGCGTCACCTCAACGAACACTTCTTCACGGTCCGTGTCTGGGAAGAACTCCAGTGGAATGAACGGAATGAGCGCATACGCTGCTGTTCCAAGCAAAAAGCCTGTTACGACAACGAGAAGTGGGCGTTTTGTAACGCCTCTCATCATCCGCTTTCCATAGAAACCTGCTGCCTTATCAAAGGTCCCACCTAAAAAACCGGCTGGCTTTCTCTTGCTTCTTTTAGTAGGCGAAGCCGTTTTTTCCTTAATCGATCTGTAAATCGGAATTAAGAATAAGGCGACAAATGTTGATGCGATCATCGTTGCAATTAATACGGCTGGGAGTGGGCGGATGAATCCTCCGGCAGCTCCTGGCAGTAGCATTAATGGTAGGAAGGTGAAGACGACTGTCAGTGTAGATGTTAAGACTGAGACAGCGACTTCCTTCGTTCCATTGATGGCAGCGTTGATCGGTGTTTCGCCCATTTGTAAGCGGCGTTCGATGTTTTCGTTGACCACAATGCCGTCATCGACCAATATTCCCAGGGCAATAATAAAGGCGATCAGGGAGATTTGGTTCAGGTCGACTCCGATAAATGGCAACACGATTGCACCTAAAGAGAGTGATACTGGGATTGCGAGTGCGACACTGAGTGCGGTCGAGACATTAAGTCCGAGTGAGCAGACAATGAGTACGGACACAACAGCAATGGCAAAAGAAATTGCGAGGTCACGGAATAGCTCGTTAACGAGATCTGCTTGTGTGTAGAGAAGCGTCATTTCCACGCCCTCTGGGAGCTCAGCTTCGATTCGGTCAACTAAGCCATTTAGTTCGTTTTGAGCTCTTGTGACACTGGCACCTTGCTTGAGAGAGAACGTTAGTGAAATCGCTTCTTCTCCTTCAAATGCTACTTTCTCGGTCACTGGCTTGAATGTTTCATTAATCGAAGCAACGTCGCCAAATTGGATCATTTCACCTTCACCGTCAACAGCTACTGGAAGGGTCTCAAGGTCAGATAGGCTGGTGAATGTTTGGAGCTCGACGCGGTAATTGTAGGCATCGGTCTTCCACTCACCTGGTGGAACAGCGCTGATTTCTCCATTTAAGACGCCAATCAGTTGGTCAGTAGAAATACCAGCATCGGCTAATTCCTCTGGATCGACTTCAATGAGGATTTCTTTTTCAAGCGTTCCTTGTGTTTGCATCGAGACGATATCTGGAAGCTTAGTTAAGCTCGTATTCCAGCGGTCTAGAAGCGCATCGACTTCCGGAACGAGGTCTGGGTTATCAAATGTGAGCTGGTATGTTGCGAGACCTTGGGTTGAAAGCTCGTTATTGAAGATCGGAGCATTCGCATCATCTGGGAACTCGGCCTGGGCATCAGTGACACGTTGGCGTACTTCATTCCAGGTTTGATCGGTATCTATCCCTTCTTCAAGTTCAACTGTCATAAATGATAAGCCTGGGCTTGAAACCGACGTAAGTGAGGCTATTTCTGGCATTTGCGAGAGGCCTTCTTCAAGTAAATCGGTGACATTTTGCTCGACTTGCTCACTGGATGCACCTGGGTACACGGTTGTTACCTGGGCAATCGGTGGATCAATTTCTGGGATTTCACGTTGCGGGAGTTGCAGGAAGCTCAGTACCCCAACGAGAGTGAACATAATAAAGAATAGAATAGTAATTTTGCGTTTGCGAATAAGCCAGGATATCATTGGCTGTTCCCCTCTCCGAACACGGTTGATTGATTCATCTTATTTTSGACATGTGTTATACAACTATTATACAGCTGATTATATACGGTGGGATTTGAAAGTACAATTGAAAGCATTTGGGAATGAGAAGAACCGTACCATATTGAGGTACGGTTTCTTTTTTGAGGCGTCTACCACTCTCTCCATTCTTCTGTACAATCGCCATCCTCTTCTAGTCCTACTGTTCGTGCTGCTCCGTCAATAAATTCGTAAAGTTCTTCTCGCTCTTCGGTTTCAATAAAATCATCGTATTCTTCATTGACATCATTTAGTTTTAGGACGACTCGTTTCACACATTGGATGATTTCATCTTGCGTGGGACTGGAAGGGAGTCCTTTTAAGTCATTGATATAGGAGTCCAGTGTTTGATTCGTAGCTGCAATACTTTCGTGCGAGTAAAACTCTTCATAGTCTTCGTCTTCTTCAAGTCTTTGTTTCCATTCAAGTGTCGGCTTTTTCGTGATCCAGTCCTCTAGTGTCATAAGGTCCTCCAGTATGGTTGAAATGTAATAGATAGAAGGAATTCGGTATGCCCCTTCGTTGATCCTCTTTATTAGCCTACTTATTTTTCGAGTAAATCGGTATAGATCCGACATACTTCCTAAAAGATTTCCTTTTCCTTTCTATTATTCTTATTTATAATGGGAGTAACATACCATTACCATATTTCACCACAATTTCTGACAAGAGAGGAACCTTTATGAAGAGGAAAAAACCTATATTAATTATTGGTAGTTTAATTGGTGTGCTAGTTTTAGCTGCCATTTTAGTGATGACGATTCTTCAAGATGATCCTGCCATGCTTACCATGGAGGATGCGAAGCAATCCTTTGAAGAGCGAGATTATGAATTATGTGCTGATATGTATCAGCAATTATTAGATACAGATCCTACTGATGTCGAGGCTCGTATTGGCTTGTCTAAATGTTTAGTTGGGTTAGGGCAAGTAGAGGCAGCAGAACAACTTCTATTAGAGGGGATGCAGCTTYCACCCACTGAGCCGACCCTCTATTTACACACATCTCAATTTTATTTAGGACAATCTGAGGTCGTTCAGGCCCTTTCTCTATTAAATGAAGGGATTGAGCGCACAAATAGCGAGACCTTAACCGAGGCMGTTCAATCGATTGTTTCGAATATTAGTATTGAGAGTGAGCGTTCGATTGTTCAAGTTGGATTTGAACGCCCTCTTCAGTTGAAGTGGAAAGGAAACAGTGGGCAATCTTCTGTTATGGAAGCAGAGTGGACGGTAGCAGACGATTCGTTTGGTGCCATTGCTAGTGGTGAATCTGGTGAAGTACTGTTTGAAGGAAAAGAATTAGGTACAGCCACGGTGATCGCTGAAACAGAGTATTTCACAAAAGAAAAAGACATCACGGTGCAACAGCAAGTCGTGGAAGAGTTAACGTTTAACTTTGACGAGCCGCAAACGATTGCGATTGATGAAGAGATCGAGCTCTCCATTCGTGCAACCGATGCAAATGGGGAAGTCATGTCGATCTCCCCTGCTTGGATGCTGGAGAATAATTTTGGTACGCTAAGCTCTACTAGTGGTTCTAGCACGACATATACAGGACAAGAAGCAGGGATTGAAGCTGTCATTGTCTCGTATCACGATTTGAATTCGATATTAGAAATACGAATTGATGGAGATCAAAAAACGATCCTTACTCAAACAGAAGGAAATGGTTCAATCCTCCTTTCTCCTCGACAAGATTCTTATGAGGTCGGAACAGAAGTAACCGTAAGTGCGGTTCCACAACTTGGTTGGGAATTTGCCGGATGGGAAGGCGACCTTTCAGGATCAGAGATCGAGCAGACGATTACGATTGAAGATAGCTTAACGATTAAAGCGATCTTCAGTAATGGCGGTCATTCATTAGCTGTTGAAAAAGAAGGAGAAGGAACGATTTTAAGAAGCTCTCTCTCTTCGACATTCTCACCAGATGAGCCGGTTACCTTAACGGCACGCGCTGCGGACGGCTGGACATTTGAACGTTGGAGAGGTGATGTGACAAGCGCAGATGCTTCGATCACATTCCAGCTTGATAGTGATACAACGGTACGTGCTGTGTTTGTAAGAGATAGTGATGACTCTCCTGCAGATGAAACCGATAGTACGGAAGCGGATGAAAATGAGTCAAGTGAGGGGAATACGTACAGTTTGAGTCTTAATACGACAGGTCAAGGGAATGTCGTGATGAACAAGTCAGGCTCTACTTTCCAACCTGGAACTCAAGTCGCGATTTCTGCGGTACCTGCGGATGGTTGGAGATTTGTTCGCTGGGAAGGAAGCGCAAGTGGAAGTAATGTGCATACATCTGTCACGATGAACGGAAATCGCAGTGTGACGGCGGTATTTGCGAAAAACGAATCTAATTCAGGCGGAGGACAGCCGCCAGCTCCTGAACAACCGAAACCACAACCAGAAGCACCGAAGCCTCAAGAATACTCATTAAGCACTTCTGTTGTTGGTGGTGGGTCCATTTCGGGAGACGGCGGCTCGTATAAGGCTGGAACGTC
>NZ_LFEL01000075.1:0-7241 GCF_001037965.1 Bacillus sp. LL01
AAGGGATATAATGCTCGTATACTCCTGCCCCTAGAAAAGAAGGCTTTTGCTTAAGAGAAATATTTTTAGAAGCTAATCCTTGAAAATACCGCACGAGTTCAGGTTCTTTTAATGCTTTGGGAATATCAAGTTCACCTTTGAATCTAATCCCCTCAGGAATATCTGAAAATAGTTCTTCGATACTGCTTGCTCCGATTACTTCTAGCATTTCTTTTTGATCCTGCTCAGTCATTGGTAAATAGCGGTTTGTCATATTGCCATATCCTCCTTATGCTATCGGACGCTTATAAAATGGTATTTGAGTAACTTCAGCTTTCAATCTCTTTTTACGCACTTGAATGTAAACCTCTGTACCAACCTCAGTAAATTTATTATCAATAATGGCTAGTCCGACATTTTTCTTTAACGTAGGTGATTGGGTGCCAGTCGTGACAAATCCAACACGCTCTTCATTTACGAACACTTCATATCCGGTACGTGGAATACCCTTATCGATCATTTCTACCCCTACAAGCTTACGTTTTAATCCTTCTTCTTTTTGTTTTTTCAACGCCTCTTTACCAATAAAGTCCTCATCTTTTGTTAATTTGACTGCAAATCCAATTCCGGCTTCAAGTGGCGATATCTCACTTGTTAACTCTTGCCCATWTAAAGGTAGTTTAGCTTCAAAACGCAACGTATCACGAGAACCAAGTCCACAAGGTACTAATCCTGCCTCTGCACCAGCCTCTAGAATCTCTTTCCAAAGCGTTACTGCATCAGTAGATGAACAATAGATCTCAAAGCCATCTTCACCTGTATAACCTGTTCTAGAAACGAGTGAACTCACCCCAGCGACATTCACTTCATCTTGAAAATAGAAAAAGCGAATCTCGTTTAGATTTGTTTTTGTAAGTGATTGGAGAATCTCCTCTGCCGTCGGGCCTTGAATCGCCAACTGTGCCATATCATCAGATACATTTGTAACCTCTACCCCATCTATGAGATGTTGCTTCAACCAATCAACATCTTTGTCAATATTAGAGGCATTAATGACCAACAGGTAGTCATGTTTTGATTTACGGTAGATTAATAGATCATCAACTGTTCCACCATTTTCATAACACATAGCCGTGTATTGAGCTTGATTATCAACAAGCTTACTAACATCGTTTGTCATCATCTTTTGAAGATAAATTAGTGCATTTTCACCTTTCACTTCAACTTCTCCCATATGAGATACATCAAATAAACCTGCTTGGGTACGCACAGCTTCATGCTCTTCCTTAATGCTAGAAAATTGTACCGGAAGATCCCACCCACCAAAATCAATTGTTCTTGCTCCAGCCTCAGCGTATTGCTCAAATAACGGGGTACGTTTTAATGTCGTCATCCTTCTCCTCCTTTATTTAAAAACCAACACTATTCTGAAATCTCTAACCTAATAAGTGATTATAAATAAACAAAAAAAGACAGAGTTATACAATGAATGTATAACCCTGTCCTTTAACCAGAAAGTTTCGTTCTAAATAGAACTGTCTTCGTAGGTGGCTCTATTTTTATAGAGCACTCTCCAGAGCTGCGTCCCGTAAGAGTCTTCTTTGCCTGAGAGATTCGCAACTTTTGCTTGCTCCTTCGGCGCTGCGCAACCATCGCACAGTCTCTCCCCCTACTTTCATCCGCTGATCGTTTTACTTTTATTAGAACAGTTTTTCATGTTTTATCTTTAATTGGTACATACTAGAAAAGAAAGTCATAAATCTAATTTATTCATACATTATCTTAATATAACTTACAGAATTCGACGAATTGTCTGTTTTCTTCTACTCATATCCTACCAAGACGATTCAAAAGGCGCAATAGTTTCTTTTAGGAAAGGATGTACAACACATGAAAATCGACATTCAATTTGACAATGATTGGCAAGAACAATTTTTTGAACGCCTCGATCAAGATGGTCCCTTTGCTAGTTGGGAATTAGCGCGTTTAGCTTATGAAGCTGAGCAACATCAAACGATTCCAGCTTTCCAAGGACTCATTGCCCCTAACCACCTCCCACAATTAAGTCCATTCCCTCATCAAATAGAAGTTGCTAATACAGTAATTGAACAGATGAATGGAAAAGCGATTCTTGCTGATGAAGTTGGACTTGGGAAGACAATTGAAGCGGGTCTAATTTTAAAAGAATATATGATTCGTGGGCTTGTGAAAAAAGCTTTAATCCTTGTGCCTGCCTCTCTTGTTTCTCAGTGGGCAATCGAGCTTAACACAAAATTTTTTATTCCAGCCACCCCTCAACGGAAAACGTATGTGTGGGAACAGTGTGATGTCGTTGTGGCCTCAATTGATACGGCTAAAAGGCAACCCCATCGAGATATTGTGATGAGCCAATCCTATGACCTTATTATTATTGATGAAGCGCATAAGCTTAAAAACCCAAAAACAAAAAATTATGAATTTATTCGCAACCTTAAGAAGAAGTTTTGTTTATTATTAACGGCAACTCCCGTACAAAATAAACTAGAAGAAATCTTTAACCTTGTCTCTCTGTTAAAACCGGGTCATCTTGGTGATGTTTCCAGTTTTGAAAAAGAGTTTAGATCGAATAAACGCTCACCGAAAAACGATGAAAAACTTCGAGAGCTGGTCAGTAAAGTAATGGTCCGTAATAGAAGAGAAGAAACAGGTATTCAGTGGACTAAACGAGTCGTAGAAACGATTCCTATCACATTTAGTCAAAAAGAACGTGAATTCTACGATGCTTTGCAAACTCTTAAAGGGGACTCTAGCCACTTTTCTTTGATTACACTCCAAAGAGAAATTTGTAGTAGTCGTGAAGCTGCTTTTATGACATTAAAAAATATGATAGAGAAAGCTCACAAAGAAGACCGTACCATCCCACAAGCTGAAAAACTGCTTAACATGATCGGTGAAATTGATGGACATGCAAAAGCGGAAAAAGCATTGGAGCTGGTAAAATCCATTAATGATAAAGTCATCATTTTCACGGAATATCGGGCAACCCAACTTTATCTACAATGGTACTTAAAACAAAATGGTATATCTTCAGTCCCATTTAGAGGCGGATTTAAACGAGGAAAAAAAGATTGGATGAGACAATTGTTTGAATCTCATGCACAGGTATTAATTGCTACAGAAGCAGGTGGAGAAGGCATTAACCTACAGTTTTGTAGTCATATTATAAACTTTGATTTGCCGTGGAAYCCAATGAGAATCGAACAACGTATAGGCCGTATCCATCGACTCGGACAAAAAAATGATGTTCACATTTATAATTTTGCTGTAGAAGACACCGTCGAACAACATATCCTAAAATTACTTTATGAGAAAATCCATTTGTTTGAAGCGGTTATCGGTGAACTCGATGAAATCTTAACGAGGATTGATCTTCCTTCAATTGAAGAACATGTAAAAGATATTATCGTCCACTCAGACTCTGATGGAGAAGTAAAAATAAAATTAGATCACCTTGCCGCTATTATGAACGAAGCAGCAAGCGAGAAAGAAAATGATGGAGGTGATGAGCTCGATGCAACAGCAACAAATTCATAATTTCCTAGAACGTTATTTTATTGCAAATGATAGCTCAGTCCTTGAAAATTCACCCACCCACTTAACCATTCAGCTCTCGATTGAGCTTGATAAATTATTAATGAATAGACCCTTTTATTGGCATTATTTAGAAAAGACTGGCGGTACACCTAACCCAATGCAAGTTACCTTTATTACTGACAAAGCAAATGCTCCTGAGGATCTAAGGGGAGAACCGATTCATTTTGGATCTCCTCGCMTTCATCAATTATTTGCTTCAACTAGAACCTTAGGCGGTTTTATTAGGCTGTATGAACAAGTTCCTATTCAAGGACATACTTCGACACCCCTTCAACCATGGTTATGTCTAAATACAAAAGTATCGTTTCAATGTGATCGAAAGAAAGATGTCATTCTATCTCTTGGTCTTAATTTAATTCATGGTCAAATCGTGCCAGGATTTTATGATTCAATTCAAGGAAAACAATTAAAATCAACAATTCCAGATTATTGTTTTACTTTATCACCACTCATCACACCTAAAAGCGGGATTATTCGCTTACAGAAAATGGTGCAAACGTATGCTGAAAATGAAGATTCAACTTGGGCTGAGGATGCAATGAACAGGTGGGGAGCAGATCTTGCCTTACTCGAGAAATTTTATGAAGAATATGATGAAAAACCTGAGAGTTATGAGTTAGAAAAACAGGCCCTCACCGAACAATATGAACCTAAAATTATCGTTGAGATCATTAATGGTGGAATTTTTTATTTACAACAACAAGTCTTCCACTAAACAAAAAAACTCCCTCATCGGATTGATAAGGGAGTTTTTTCATTAAGCTGTTGCCCCGCCACCAGTGACGATTGAGATAATAGTCATGACTGAGAACCAGCCAAATACAGCAAGTGATAATGCAGCAAAGCCTACTGCAAAGAAGTTCTTTCTACGCATTTCACGCACAATTCCTAGTGCAGAAAGGATCGCTACTAATAGAAAAGTAATTGCTAAAAACATACGGTCTCACCCCTCCTTATGTATGTAACTCAGTACCCAGTTTGTACATCTTATTATAAACAAAACCTTGTCCTCAAACAAGAGGATATTAGGCTTAACACCTTACAATAGCGATAAAGCACTGGACAAAAACCATCTCATTGAGTAAAGCTTACTTTATAAACTTCACCCTCTTACCTTCAGTATACTCAAAAAGCAAGGGAAATTACAGACCAAAAAAATGGTACCTGTGAACGTTCTAAGTCGATAACAAAATGAGCATACCTTTGTAACATCTTATAGAAGATAGTAAGATAAAGGTGATAGTATGAGAAAAGGAAGACGGAGGAGATAAAATGAACTGGACACAAATCCCATTAGGGCCGTTGCAAACAAACGCATACGTACTAATGAATGAGAAAAAAGAAGCTGTTATTTTTGATCCAGGTGGTAATGGACCTGAGTTTATTAAATGGCTAAAAGATCAATCGATTAATCCGTTAGCGATTTTATTAACCCATGCTCATTTTGATCATATCGGTGCAGTAGACGAGGTACGAGATGCATTCAATTGCCCTGTATACATTCATCAAGAAGAAGAGCATTGGTTAACAGACCCAAATAAAAATGGTTCATCACGCTTTTTAGGTGATGCTGCTATTTCAGCTCAACCTGCTGACCATCTTTTAACTTCTGAAGCCCCCCTACATATCGGCGAGTTTAAATTCGAAGTTTTTCACACACCTGGCCACTCACCAGGTAGTGTCTCCTATTATCTTGCTTCAGAAGGTATCGTGTTCTCAGGAGACGCTCTTTTCAAACAAAGTATCGGAAGAACTGATTTACCCGGAGGAAACCACGAAGAGTTACTAAAAAGTATCCATTCAAAATTATTAGAATTACCCGAAGATACCACCGTCGCATCAGGACACGGTCCTACAACAACAATAGGAGAAGAAATGGATGGAAATCCTTTCTTATCCGGCTTTTAAGCAAACAAAAAACGTTGTTCCAATACGGAGCAACGTTCTTTTTTGTGTGTATATGTACCGAAAATCCTAGTGACCTCCAAGGCTTGGTACTAACAAGAAAGTTGAATAGTAYGTAAAACCAACGAAGAAAATCGTTAAGTACGCACCAAAAATGTAAATATACACACGTTCTGATAAGTTTAAATAGCTTAGTGCTAGCAATGCACCTGTTTGGGCAAAGAATAGCAAAGCCATGTTAAGCATATCACCAACAAAGAACAAGACTGAGAAGATACCTGTCCAGAAAGCTAAAACACGATACATGCGCTCCATTTGCTTACTCCCTCCTTCTTTTGCAATCACTATCCGTCAATTGGAAGTCATAATGCTGGTTATCTAATTATAGAGTACAAACTTATTATATACGAGATAAACTTTGATTGTAAATGCTTGATCAGTGGCAAATGTGTGTCACGTGGATTTAAATCGACATTTACTAACATATTTATCAAGATTCACTTTAATTACCTGATAATTTTTGCCTATTTTTTTGATGCTCTTTTTTTAAAAAGCAGGCTGATAGCAAGTGGTACAATTCCAAAAGTACGATAAGCAAATGGAGGACGTTCTGCTTTCTTTGCAGCTTTCTCTTTTTTTCTAACTTCTTTTGGTTGATCAAGCCTTAGAACAAATTGTTGTGTTAAAAACTTTACATAGTCATTTAATGACACGATCATCACCTCAACGATTATTCGTTTTAGTATGACCATATTTCAAGCTATCTAAGCATAAGTGATTTTAATTCTTCAACCAAACTTAGAATCGATTTACCTGTTGTGTCGATCTGAATATCAGCCTCTCTATAAAAGGGGAGTCGTTCCTTAAACATTGCTGAAATCTGTTCTTTGTTTTTTTGTTTTAATAATGGTCTAGAGTGATCCATCGAAGTACGTCGAATCACTTCTTCTATTTCACAATCAAGAAAGATGACTTTACCTGATTGCTTCATGATTTGTCGATTTTCTTCACGTACTACGATTCCTCCCCCAGTCGTAATAATAGCTCTTTTATTCAAAAGATTGCGAAGTGCCTCTGTTTCAAGGGATCTAAAATAGCCCTCCCCTTTTTCTTCAAAAATAGTCGAAATAGACGTCTTGTAGGTCTGCTCAATCCATTGGTCCGTATCAATTACTTGATAGCCAATCGCCTTCCCTAAGGCTTGGCCTACAGTCGTTTTTCCAGAACCCATAAAGCCTGTAAGATAAATTTTCTCATTCACGCCTTGATACCCCCCAATATTCCTTTATCACATGATGATTAGGATCATAATAAAATTGCGCATTTCGAGTACGAAAAGGCTCATTAAGAGTCGCTCGCATCGCTACATGCCATTCACTTTCGTTTTTAGTCACTACTACAAGTGTAACGACCCCACCATCATATGAAAAGGAAAATGTTGAAGAGTTTCCGTTAGAACTTACCTCCTCTAAAAAATCCACTATACTCATTTGCAAGTATGAATCTAATTGGATTATATGATTTTGTTCTGCAATAAACCTCTTTTCTTGTAGATAGATATTTGTAYGAGTTAGAAAACCAAACAGTAAAAGGSTGCACAATATTAAAACGATGGGATATACAAATCCTCGTTCATTCTTCATCCCTAACCCCCTGGCTAACCCCATACATAGGCATCATAACACGACTCGCTTCCTGACCATCAATTAGCTTCACATCGCATC
>NZ_LFEL01000076.1:0-7233 GCF_001037965.1 Bacillus sp. LL01
GTACTGTCGTATCTTCCGTGATATTAAACTCATCTGCAAAAGATCGTACATACGATATACATCCCGCATGCTCAATCATGACACTTTTTGGTTTCCCACTAGTTCCTGACGTGGAAGTTAAGTAAAGTAAGTCCTCTTTTTCATTAATGTTTACCGGGTTTTCTTCACGCTCAGAATACGTATCTTCGGAAAATAGATCTAAACAAATATAGTCTCCCTCTGGCACCTCTACCCCCTTGCCTACAAGAACCACTTTTGGAGCATAATCTTCTAGGATGAAGTTTATTCGTTCTTTCGGGAAACTTGTATCAATTGGTCCGTAGGCTCCACTAGATTTCATAACGCCATAGATACCTATCATCATTTCCATACTTCTTTCCGTGAGTATGGCTACTATGTCATTTCTGCCAACGCCTATCTCCCTCAATTTGTGTGCTATAGAATTGGCTTTTTTATTTAACTCATCGTAACTTAGTACTTCCTCTTCATATACAAGAGCGATATTTTCAGGTGTTTTTTCAACTTGCTTTTCAAAATGCTCTATTAACGTTTTATCTGTATAAGTCTTATCTAGAGAGCTGCCTTGATTGAATTGCTTTACTACCTTTTCCTTTTCTTTTTCATCTATTAAGTTTAAATGATCGATATTCTTCCCTGGGTTATTTATCATTTCTACTATTAAATAATCTAGTCTTTCTAATATAAGCTTGATCTCTTTTTCCGAAAATTTGTCAATATCATATAATATATCTAGAACTATTTTATCTTGGACATCAACTGCTACACATATATCATAATTTGTTTCTTCTCTACCAGATTCTTCAATAATTTCAAAATCAAAAGATATATCCATATCTGAATTTGAAATATAATAGTTTTCAAAAACAAATAGTGTGTCAAAAAGTTTCCCTTGCATAGCGCTCTGTTTTTGTATCTCACTGAGTGAAAAATATTCGTATTCTTGGCTTAGTATGGCTTGTCTATCCATATCCCTCAATAGCTCTAATACCGTTGTGTCTTTGTTGGATCGGACACGGACTGGATTCGTATTTATAAATAAACCAATTGCATTCTCAATATTTTCAACCCTTCCACTTCGCCCTGAAACAACTTTCCCAAATACAACATCATCACAATTATTATATTTTTGTAATAATATGCCCCATGCTGTTTCTATTATTCGATTTAATGTCATCTTATGAGTTCTAGCAAATTCTTTTACTTTCTCACTTCTTTCGGTAGTCATAGTGTGAACTACGCAGTTCCCCTCAGAGGGAGCTGGTTTATCTTCCATAGGAATAAAACCAGCCACAGTATCATAGCCAACTAAGAGATTTTTCCAATATTCTTCAGCCTTTTTATGATCTTGAACTTGTAACCATTTTATAAAGTCGCCATAAGAACCAACTTCTTCTCTTTCAACAACAACTTTATTCCTTAAAGTATTACAAGTTAATCCACTATTCAGGAGTTCATAAAGCCTAAAGAAATCACCTATGATAATAGAATTACACCAACCATCTATAAGTATATGATGAGAGCTCCAGAGTATAATCCATTCATCACTACTTACCTCTATAAGGGTTACACGGAGTAAACTATCACTTTCTAAATTAAAATCCCTTTTAATATCTGCATTTTTTATAGAATTTATCAATTCTGTTCTTTCATAGACAGGTGTATCTTTAATATCTTCTTTATGCACTTCGATTTCCCTATCTTTTAAGACAACTTGCCAAGGTTTCCCTGTAGACTTTGCTATAACAATAGCCGTTCTTAAGGTGTCATATTTTAAAGAAAGCAGAGAAATAGCTTCTTTAATATACACCTCATTAATCTTCCCCTTTAAAGTAAATGCATTTTGAATAAAGTAACTAGAATTATCATGATCTCTAAGTTTTTCAAATAGTATGCCTTCTTGAAGGGGAGATAATGGATAGATACTTTGTATATTCTTTTTACTATTCATCATTAATTTCCTTTCATGTTAGAGTTAGTCGTTACTCTAACTAAAAACATTAAGTATATCTTCTAGTTCTTCCATTTCCATTTCTAATGCATCGAAGTCAGAAGGTGTAGCTACTACTTCTTCTTGAGTTAAACAATGATTAATAACTTCAATTAATGATTCAGCATAGAGTCTACAGAATTCACCTATGCTTTCTTTAGTGAATTTATCTTCTTTATAATTTACATATCCATACAATTTTTTATCGATTTTTTGGATATCAATACTTATGTCATAAAGCAATTCATTATTTTCATCAATTGTTACCCCAGGATTTTTAGAAGACATTTGATATCCATATTCATCACTAATACTTAGGTCCATATCACCCATATAGTTAAAAGCTATAGAGGAATTTAAATTTCTCTCTTTCGGATTTTGCTGTTTCCATAAAGAATATCCAATTCCAAGGTTCGGAACCCTTCTTAACATTTCTTTAGTTTCTACTATGCTCTCCTTCATACTCGAAAAACTTTGTAAATGAATTGGATAAATACTTGTGAACCATCCTAACGTCCTATCCAAATGGATATTGGACACAATGTCATTTCTACCATGGCTCTCCAAATCTATCGTAACTTTATTCATTTTTTTCCATTTTTTCATTGCTAGCATTAATGAGGTCAAAAGTAGATCATTTACTTCTGTACCATAAGCCTTAAATGATTCAAAAATAAGCTTTCTAGTAATTTCAGAATCAATATCAAAGCTTTCATGTCCAAAACCGTTAAAGGGTTGATTTGTTTCCCTCTCCAATTGACTCTTAGTAATATGATTGTATACTTCTTCCCAGTATTTGCTCTCTTCAACGAATATTGTACTGTTCGAATATTCTTCTATAGCATTTGTCCATTGTTTATATGATGCAGTTTTATTAGGTAAGACTATTTCCTTGTTTTCCATAGCTAAGCCATAAGATGTTACAAAATCTTCTAATAAAATTCTCCAGGATACACCATCTATAATAAAGTGGTGTATTGCTATCATTAAGTAATCACAATCATTTGTTTTAAACAATGCTACTTTCATTAATGGACCATGTTCTAGATTCATAGTTCTCTGAAGTTTAGTACTTTCCTCTTCCATTTTATCTTCGAGATTTTCCCAATCCTCACACTCAAATACTTTTAAAGTATATTTTTTACTTAAGTCCATTGGTAATATTGTTGGATGATGGTCTTTTAAGACGACCCTCAGCATGTCATGAGTTTCTACTAATACATCCAATACATCCCTAATAACAGACGCAGATAATGAGTTTTTACTTTCTAACATTACAGCTTGGTTATAATGATTTCGGTTAGTAAGATCCCAATCAAAGAACATTTTCTGGATAGGAGACAAATCTATTTCTCCATTTACTTCACCTTGTTCATAATGGACTGTAATCTCCTTTACTTCCTTAGCTAAGTTCTCTACACAATGTAACCGCATGATATCTCCAAAAGATATTTCGTATCCTAATTCCCTAGCTTTTGGTACTACCCTTATAGCCTTTATTGAATCTCCACCAAGCTCAAAGAAATTATCCCTTATGCCGACCTGTTCCATTCCTAGGACTTCTTCGAAAATACTGCAGAGTATTTCTTCAACAGGATTTCTTGGCGCAATGTATTCGTCTTGGCGATTATATTCAATAGCTGGTAATGCATTTTTATCTATTTTCCCGTTTATCGTTAACGGAATTCCTTCGATTGCCGCSATATACGTTGGGATCATGTAGCTTGGCAATTCTTTTCTTAAATCACCTTTTAATCTAGAGATATCTAGTTCTTTGTCAGTCTCCATTACGACAAAAGCTACAAGGGTTTTGTCTTCTCCCGATTCTTTGGCGATGACGACTGCGTCTTCTATTCCCTCTTGTTTCCTTAGAACTTCTTCTATTTCTCCCGGTTCTATTCGATAGCCCCGAATACTAAATTGCTCATCGATCCTACCTAAATACTCCAACCTGCCGTTTGGCAGCCACCTTGCTAAATCTCCCGTACGATAGATGATGCCTTCTCCAAATGGATTGTCCACGAACTTTTCTTTYGTAAGTTCTTCTTGATTAAAGTAACCTTTACTTACCCCTGCTCCGGATATGCATAATTCCCCTGGTACATTTATATCGCAAAGCTTGTCTTTATCCATAATAAATATTTTTGCATTGTCGATTGCTTTTCCGATGGATACGCCTTTTGCCTCTTCACCATGGACTAATCCTGGGAAGATAAAATCACAACTACCGACTGTTGCTTCTGTTGGCCCATATTCATTGTGAATTTTTAGATGATCGCCAAATTTATCTAATATGTCTTGGGCGAGACGTGTTCCTAGTTCTTCTCCRCCAACAATTAATGTGTGGAGGTTTTTTAATCGTTTTGGCCTTTCTTGTACAGCCATTTTTAAATGTGCCGGCGTCATTTTCGCAAAACTATATTTGTCTTCCTGGAATATTTCTCTGATGGTTTCTTCTACATCGTGTTCTTTGATGACCAACTTGCCTCCAGAACATAAGGGCAGGAATAGGGTCGTCACTGTCAGGTCGAATCCGACACTTGTAAATAAAGGCGCGGAGACTTCCTCTGGAAGATAGGACCTTTTCCCATACTCCAAATAGTTAAATAGGTTACTATGCTTTACCATGACGCCTTTTGGTTTGCCGGTTGTTCCAGAAGTGTACATGATATAGACTAAATCATTTTCATTGTGAATTTTCGGTAAATTGTCGATCTGATGGACAGATACATGGCACTCTTCGTCCAAGTCCAGGATGGTTGAGTTGACACTTCCTAGCTCTTCTTTTGACAACCATTCCGATTCGCCTCGTAATATGATCTTTGGCTCAGAATCGTCCAGTACAAACTTCTTCCGCTCTAGTGGATAGTCGGGATCGATTGGTATATAACTGCCTCCGGCTTTGATGACGGCATAGATTCCTACCATCATTGCGGCACTTCTTTTTGACAGTATAGCTACTCTTTCTCCAGGTTTAACGCCCAGGCTTCGGAGTTTGTCTGCCAGATGATTGATCTTATGGTTGAATTCTTCATAGCTTAGTTCGATACTGCCATCTACGATGGCGATTCTACCTGGATTTCTCTCCACGGCTTCTTCAAATAGTTCTTGTACTGTTTTTCCTTTTTCCATTGTTTTTTCAGTATGGTTGAAATCCGTGAGTATAGTTAATGTTTCTGCCTCATTGGAAAGCGTAAGTTCCCCAATTGTTCGTTCTGGATTGACGACGATTTCACGAAGTATATTAAAATATTGCTTCACCAGAATTATCATGCTTTCTTTGTTAAATAATGCCTGGCTATATATTAAATTTAGGTTGTAGTGTTCATTGCCATATTCCATATGGAAATCCAGATCAAATTTTGCGACTGGTTTTTGACTGATGGTTCCTAATGTAAAATCTTTTGTTTCAAAAATAACCTCTTCATTGTTTTGTAGCGTAAACATAATATCGAACATTGGGTTTCTGCTGAGGTCACGATTAGTTACAGTTTTTTCTACTAATTCTTCAAATGGATATTCTTGATTTTCATAGGAATTCAACGAATGTTCTTTTATTTCATCTAAAAAGGCTTTGATTGATTTCTCTTTTTCTGGATATCCCCTCATCGCAAGTGTATTGACAAACATGCCAACGATACTTGCAGTATCAGGATGTGTTCTTCCTGATATTGGACTTCCTATGACAATATCTTCTTGTCTACTATATTTACTTATGCATACCATTAAGGCCCCAAGCATGACCATATAGTCCGTATAGCCTTCTCTCCTTGCGAAGGTTTTCAATTCTACTGTGATGTCTTTACCCAATCTTTCTTTAACACTATCCCCTTTAAAGCTCTGGAGTTGAGGTCTTTTTGCATCAAGAGGGAAATCCAATACGTATGGCCTTTCCTTATGAGTATCTAACCAATATTTCTCTTGTTTTCCTAAGTCTTTCTTTCCCATCCATTCACTGTAATCTTTGTAGTGGACATCCAAGGAAGCTAGTGCGTTCCCTTCGTAAAGTTGACAGAAATCCTTGATCAAAATGTTCATGCTCATGCCATCGGAAATAATGTGATGCATGTCAAATAGAAGATAACCTTGGTTATCATTGGTCTTTATGATCTTCACTCTTAATAGTGGTGCTTCTCTTAGATCAAAAGGACGGACGAACTCCTCTAAATATACTTCTGGGAATGGACTTGCGTCCCTTTCTTCCGTTTCTACTAGGATTCTACTTTCAGCCGCAATCTTTTGGATAGCTTCTTCCCCTTCAAAATGAAAACTGGTTCTAAGGGATTCATGTCTTTTGACTAATTCATCGAATACATGTTGAACCTTTTCCTCCTGTACTTTTCCTGTATAGGATAAGCAGACTGGCATATTGTAGCTTAATTCGGTTTCATCCATTTGATTTATCAGGAATAACCGTTTCTGTGCCGATGACATGGGATAGGCTTCCTTCCAATCAGCCCTTGGGATTGGTTGGTAATTCCCTTCTTCCATCGCTTCAATGCGTTTGGAAAGTGATTCTGGAGTTGGAGATTCAAATATATATTTCACTTCTATGCGTTTTTTAAGTTTTTCTTCTAACAAATTCACTACGTTCATGGCCCTTAAGCTATGTCCACCTAGTTCGAAGAAATTATCCTTTATTCCTACTTTTTCCACACCCAAGACTTCTTCAAATACCTTACAAAGTGCTTCTTCAATCGGATTACTTGGGGCAATATAGTCATCTTGCCTTTCAAATCCAATATCCGGCAACGCCTTTTTATCGGTTTTCCCGTTTACAGTTAAAGGGATCTCATCTATTGCCATCATATAGGATGGTATCATGTACTCTGGTAATTCTTTTCTAGCACCTTCTTTTATAGCTGCTAGATCTAGCGCTTCGTTTTCTTTCATCACCACATAAGCGAAAAGGGCTTGAACTCCTTCGTCCAGTTCTTTTGCGAGGACTACGGTTTCTTTTACTCCTGCCTGTTTGTTGAAAACTTCCTCTATTTCTTGTAATTCCACCCTGAATCCCCGTATTTTCACTTGGTGGTCGATCCTGCCTAGAAATTCGATATTTCCGTCTGGCAGCCATCTCACCAAATCTCCACTTTTATACATCTTCCCTTCGCCAAAGGGATTCTCGACAAACTTTTCCCTTGTAAGCTCTTCGCTGTTTAGGTAGCCACGACTGACACCAGAGCCTGTGATGCATAATTCTCCGGGAATTCCGATGCCGCAGA
>NZ_LFEL01000077.1:0-7229 GCF_001037965.1 Bacillus sp. LL01
TAGCCATGAGAATCGGGAAATTCCAAGGGATAATTTGTCCGACTACCCCAAGTGGCTCTTGGAAGTGATAAGCAACGGTGTTTTCATCGATTTGAGATAGACTTCCTTCTTCAGCACGTATTACGCCTGCAAAATACCGGAAATGGTCGATCGCTAGAGGAATATCAGCATTCAATGTCTCACGCACAGCTTTCCCATTTTCCCATGTCTCGGTTACTGCAAGCATTTCAAGATTTTCTTCCATTCGATCGGCAATTTTATTTAAGATGTTGGCACGTTCTGCAGGAGATGTTTTACCCCAGCTGTCTTTTGCGGCATGAGCAGCATCAAGTGCCAATTCAATATCTTCAGCAGACGATCTAGCTACTTCACAAAAAACGTTACCTGTTACAGGTGTGATATTTTCAAAGTAGTTGCCGCCTACAGGAGCTGTCCACTCACCATTTATATAATTTTCATAGCGATCCTTAAAGTTAATTAGTGCTCCGTCTGTGTTTGGATTTTTATAAACCATGTAAATTCCTCCTAAAAGTAGATTGATAGAGAATGGCCCATGAGAACAGGACCTAAATAACAGATAATGAAAGCGATTACAAAAACAACTATCTAAATAAAGTTAAACAAACACATGCTAATATAGACGTAATAGAACTGTCTAGAAAGGAATTACCCATGTGAGAATTCAATTGTATATAAGTAAAA
Source organism: Bacillus sp. LL01 (assembly GCF_001037965.1). NCBI lineage: Bacteria > Bacillati > Bacillota > Bacilli > Caryophanales > Bacillaceae > Bacillus > Bacillus sp. LL01. Next base: position 703 of record NZ_LFEL01000077.1, read on the forward strand.
CAGGATACTGCTCAAGAAGAGAGACAGAAAGATTATTAGTTGCTGGTCGTCTAACAGTTAATGGCAAAGTTGCTACGAAAGATTCCTTTGTTGAACCATCCGATTGTACCTTATTAGATGGTCAACCTATTCCGATGAAAGAGCGTAATATTTACCTTTTGTTAAATAAACCAACGGGCATTATATGTACGGCCCAACGGCAAGTGAAAAATAACTTAATCGATTACATGAACTACCCAGAACGTATTTTTGCAGTGGGTAGGCTGGATAAAGAGTCTCAAGGTCTGCTGTTATTAACGAATGATGGAGATATTGTTAATAAGCTAATGCGTGTTGAAAATGGCCATGAGAAAGAATACGTTGTAACAGTTGATCGCGCCTTTCCAGATTCCTTTATGGAGAGTATGGCATCTGGAGTTGAGATATTAGACCAGGTGACCAAACCATGTAAGGTGACTAGAGTCGACGATCAAACATTCAAAATCGTTTTAACCCAAGGTCTTAATCGTCAAATTAGGAGAATGACAAAAGCATTTGGATACTATGTGACAAGTCTTGAAAGAGTTCGAATTATGAATCTTACTTTAAGTGGATTGCCATATGGACAATGGCGTGAATTAACTGGCGAAGAAAGAAACGTCCTGATGGAGAGTCTAAGGTGAATGGGCATAGAAGTTGTTCGTACCACCTCCTAGAACTAGTGTACTAAATAAACTAGAACTTGTCGATTGTTATTTTATTTTTCTGAAAATTATCTTTAATAGGATTTAGATTTCCTTTACAAGATTGATAGAGTCATGTATATTAGAAAGCAAGTTTATAATGAAGCTGATGAGTTCAATTGAGAGGCAGCTTTTTGCGRGAAGTGATCATTTAAGATCGTTCCTCGCAAAAAGCTGTCTCTTTTTTTGTCCTTGTTGGTAAACGCTTCCATGAAAGGGGTAAGGTCCATGAGTGTCTATTTAGCGGAATTAATTGGTACCATGATWTTAATAATTTTTGGAGGAGGAGTTGTAGCAGGTGTCGTTTTAAAGAAATCAAAAGCAGAGAACTCTGGATGGATTGTCATTACATTTGGCTGGGGGTTTGCAGTAGCTTTTGCGGTTTACGCGGTAGGTGGCATTAGTGGAGCCCACCTTAATCCTGCTGTTACACTTGGTTTAGCATCAGTAGGGGAGTTTTCATGGAGCTTAGTTCCAGGCTATATTCTCTYTCAGGTGATTGGAGCCTTTATAGGTGCAGTTATTGTCTTCATTCACTACTTGCCTCATTGGAAGGAAACACAAGATCAAGGAGCTAAATTGGCTGTATTCTCTACAGATCCAGCGATCGCTCACACACCTTCCAATTTACTTAGTGAAGCCATAGGAACAGCTGTTTTATTATTTGGGTTACTGGCTATAGGTGCAAACCAATTCACAGAAGGACTTAATCCATTAATTGTTGGGTTCTTAATTGTTGCTATTGGACTTTCATTAGGAGGAACGACTGGTTATGCGATTAATCCAGCTCGTGATTTGGGCCCGCGACTTGCACACTTTCTTCTACCGATTGCAGGAAAAGGAACGTCGAACTGGAAGTATGCATGGGTACCCATTGTTGGGCCAGCAATGGGTGGCGTGCTAGGTGCACAATTCTATCATATTATGTTTAATGGCGGATCAATCATTCCGCTCTTTGTCTTAATGGCTATCCTATTGATCATAAGTGCAGCTTCAAAAATGATGCCGGCTACATCAAAGGTAACCACACATTATCAAAATAATTAAAGTGAAATTTCATAAACAAAAAGAGGAGAGATTAAAATGAAAAAAACATATATTCTATCACTTGATCAGGGAACAACAAGCTCGCGTGCTATTTTATTTGATGATAAAGGAGAGATTGTTCATTCTGCTCAAAAAGAATTTACCCAATATTTCCCGAAGCCTGGTTGGGTAGAACATGATGCAAATGAAATATGGGGGTCTGTTTTATCTGTTATTGCTAGTGTCTTATCAGAGTCAGATATAAAACCTAGTCAAATTGCTGCGATTGGTATTACGAATCAACGTGAAACGACTGTGGTTTGGGATAAGCATACRGGTAAGCCAATCCACAAAGCAGTCGTATGGCAGTCTCGTCAAACAGCAGATATATGTACTGAGTTAAAGGAAAATGGTTATAATGACTTATTCCGAACTAAAACAGGCTTACTCATTGATGCTTATTTCTCAGGGACAAAGGTGAAATGGTTACTGGATCACGTAGAAGGAGCACGTGAGCGAGCTGAAGCGGGAGATTTATTATTCGGGACGATTGATACATGGCTCATTTGGAAATTAAGTGGTGGAGCAGCTCATGTTACGGATTATACAAATGCTTCTAGAACATTGATGTATAACATTTATGATTTAAAGTGGGATGATGAATTACTTGAAATCTTAGATATTCCAAAATCCATGTTACCTGAGGTTCGTTCTTCTTCTGAAGTGTATGCAGAAACGAAAGGGTACCATTTCTTTGGTGAACAAGTACCGATTGCTGGTGCTGCTGGTGATCAACAAGCTGCTTTATTTGGGCAAGCATGCYTTGAAAAAGGAATGGCAAAAAATACGTATGGTACAGGCTGTTTCATGTTAATGAATACTGGTGAAAAAGCAGTCAAATCAGAGAGTGGCCTATTAACAACGATTGCTTGGGGAATTGATGGAAAAGTAGAATATGCCCTTGAAGGAAGTATTTTTGTTGCTGGTTCAGCGATTCAATGGCTACGAGATGGAATGCGTATGGTCAATCAAGCAGCTGATACTGAAGACTATGCGGCTAAAGTCGATTCTACAGAGGGTGTGTACATGGTGCCGGCATTTGTTGGACTTGGAACTCCTTATTGGGATAGTGAAGCCCGTGGAGCGGTATTTGGTTTAACAAGAGGTACAACAAAAGAGCACTTTATTCGTGCGACTCTTGAATCGCTAGCTTATCAGACAAAGGATGTCTTGCAAGCGATGGAGGCTGATTCTGAGATTCGACTAAGAAAACTGCGCACAGATGGTGGAGCTGTTAAGAATAATTTCTTAATGCAGTTCCAAAGTGATATTTTAAACGTTCCTGTTGAGCGTCCTGTTGTAAATGAAACGACTGCTCTTGGCGCAGCTTACCTTGCGGGGCTTGCTGTAGGTTTTTGGGGAGATAAACAAGAGATTGCAACAAATTGGAGAATGGATCGTTCTTTTGAAGTGCAGATGGATGAGGCGACACGCACGCCATTATATGAGGGTTGGAAGCAGGCTGTTAAGTCAACGATGGGTTTTAAACCAAACTCTAAGTCTTAATTACCCACTAGCAATCGTTTACGGTCACAAAGAGACTTGCTATACTTGCAAGTAGGTTAATAAATAGTCTATGTGGAGAGGGCTACAACTTTTGATTGATAAATCTAGTTGTGCTCTCTTTTTTTTTCTGAGGATATTCGTGCTACAATTATCAATCATGTCATAGTGAGRGTGAGTAAGATGGATTTTAATGGTCAAAAGGTTTTACCTGCTATTAAGAGGATGAAGGATTTTGAGAAGGTGCTTTCAAATAATGATGAATATATGGTGATGCTAGATCTTCATATCGCTCAACTTGGAGCTGTTATGAGTCATGTACGGAAGGCTGGAAAGAAAGTGATTCTTCATGCGGACATGATCCAAGGTTTACGAAATGATAAATATTCAACAGAATTTCTATGTCAACAAATCAAGCCCGCTGGTCTCATCTCAACACGGGGAGATGTGCTCAGAACAGCGAAGAAAAATAATGTAATGGCCATTCAACGTTTATTTCTCTTAGATACGATCGCGCTAGAAACAAGCTATAAATTAGTCGAACAAATTGAGCCAGATTTTATTGAAGTATTACCTGGAGTCATCCCTCAATATATTGAGAAGGTTCGCAAAGATACGAAGACGGAAGTGATTACTGGAGGCTTAATTGAGACAAAAGAAGATGTCTTGCGAGCATTTGAAGCAGGAGCTCGGGCGATCACAACATCTAGAGAAGACTTATGGAAATTCAACTCGATGAACTAACTAAGGCTGCAAGTTTTAACTTGCAGCCTTCTTTTCAGATTGGTGGCTTATTGATTTTTCTTTATTTCCTACTAAAATGCCTGCTAAGATAATTATTACTCCCACCCATTGAATAAAAGTGACTGCTTCACCAAGAATGATAAAGGACATGAATACAGCTACTGGGAGTTCGGCAGAGGTTAAGATCGTCCCCAGGCCTGATCCGATATGGGGCATGCCAATTGAAAATAATAAAGGTGGCAAGGCAACTCCAAATAACCCTAACATAAACCCAAAAAACAAAATATCAGCTGATAAAGTTGCGTGAAGCAAAGTTGATGGTGGAAATACAAACAGTATCAAGATTAAACTACCTGTTGCAAATAACGTACTCCGTTGAATAGGCGGAAGAGATACGCCAACCGTTCCGCTTAAATAAACAAATAAAGAAAACGTAATCGAAGAAAGAAACCCCCAGAAAGCGCCATTCCATGTAAAAGATGTACCTCCATGTGTAAACATTCCTGTTGCGAGTAACGACCCAAACAATAAAATAGCGATGGATAGTAGCTTTAGTCTGCTTGGTCGTTTTCCCTCTAGTACCCATTCAAGTAATGAACCAACCCAAACAAATTGGAAAAGAAAGATAATAGCAAGAGATGCGTCTAATGTTTGTAGTGCCTGATAATAAAATAAGCCTGTAAGGGCCATGGGAACACCGGCTATGAACATCAACGTTATTTTTTTGAAAGGTAGTTTGGTTTTAGGGGAAAAGAGGAAAATAATCCAAAGGAATACGATACCAAATATAAATTGACTCAATGTCACAACACTAAGGGTATAACCAGCACTATAAGCAAGCTTTACAAAGGTAGATAAAATACCAAGACAACAACCACCGATAAAAACAAGTAGGGGGTAGATCCATAATTTCATCGAGGAAAGCTCCTTCCTTATTATAATGAGTAGCCTAACAAACAAAAAACCACACAGCTACAACAAGTAGCTGTGTGGCGAAAATAAGAGAAAAACCTCTTAGAAAAATCCACTCCTATAGGTATAGGTTTTGATTTGGATATATGATACTTATTATTTTAGAAGGGGGGATAAGGAACTGTCAAGGGTATGTAAAAATTATTTGATTTTTCAGAAAAATAATGTTTTTCCTTTATGTTGTTATAATAAATAAATATTGAAAAGTTGAGGTGAGCAGATTGACTGAAAGCATTTTGAATGGATTAAATTGGGTCGTTGACGGTGGGAATAATCTACTGTGGACGTATGTGTTAATCGCTTTATTGCTAGGATTGGGCGTCTACTTCACGATTCGTACGAATTTTGTACAAGTACGATTATTTGGAGAAATGTTCCGTGTTATCGGTGAGAAAAAGGATGGAGATAAAGGAATATCTGCATTCCAAGCTTTCACCATCAGTACAGCTTCCCGTGTTGGAACAGGGAACTTGGCAGGGGTTGCTATTGCGATCGCTCTTGGAGGTCCAGGGGCTGTATTTTGGATGTGGGTGATAGCTCTCATCGGTATGGCAACAGCATTTATTGAAAGTACTTTAGCTCAAGTATATAAAGTGCGTGATGGTGATCAGTTCCGTGGTGGACCTGCCTATTATATGGAGAAGGCTTTAAATAAGCGAGGTTTAGGCATTGCTTTTGCTATTTTAATTACACTTTGTTTTGGATTAATCTTTAACGCGGTTCAAGCAAATACCATCACATTAGCTTTTGAGAACGCATTTAATGTTGATCGTCTTATCATTGGAGTTATTGTAGCCGCTATTGCGGGGGTAGTTATCTTTGGTGGCGTTAAGCGAATTGCAAGCGTTACACAGATTGTCGTACCTGTGATGGCCATTATCTATTTAGTTATTGCTTTCTTTATTGTGTTAACGAACTTCACGCAAATTCCAGCTGTGTTTAGTTTAATCGTCTCTAATGCTTTTGGGTTAAATGAAGTCATTGGTGGTGGAATTGGGGCTGCGATTATGCAAGGTGTACGTCGTGGATTATTCTCGAATGAAGCTGGTATGGGTAGTGTCCCGAATGCTGCAGCGACTGCCAATGTAAGTCACCCAGCAAAACAGGGGTTAGTACAATCATTAGGTGTATTCGTCGATACAATGATTATCTGTTCTGCCACTGCTTTTATGATTCTTTTAACAGATGTTTACCAAACTGGTGAATCCAACGGGATTGTGTTAACTCAAAATGCATTAAGCCAACATATTGGTTCATGGGCACCAAGTTTTGTAGCCATTGCTATCTTACTATTTGCCTTTAGCTCGATCATTGGCAACTATTATTATGGTGAAACAAATATTGAATTTATTCGTGAAAGCTCTTCATGGAAAATGGTGTACCGAGTAGCAGTGTTATTAATGGTGTTATTTGGTTCAGTTGCTGAAATTATTTTAGTATGGAATATGGCTGATTTATTTATGGGCTTAATGGCTGTATTAAACTTAGTGGTAATCTTCC
>NZ_LFEL01000078.1:0-7081 GCF_001037965.1 Bacillus sp. LL01
AAGCCTTCTACTTCTAGGTGCCACATTGCTTCTGGGATACCAAATTCCATTAGGTCAACACCCTTGACCCCTTTAATACAGTCAGCATAGTACTGAGCTGCACCACCGATAGCGTTTAGGTAAACACCACCATGCTCCTCAAGCGCTTTTAGCGTTTTAGGACCCATTCCACCTTTACCCATTACAGCACGGATACCGAATTTCTTCATGATATCACCTTGGTATGGTTCTTCACGAATACTCGTTGTAGGACCAGCCGCTTTTACATGCCATTCGCCTTGCTCATCTTTAAGCATTACTGGTCCACAGTGATAGATGATTTGACCATTAAGATCAATTGGTGCATCATGGTCCATTAAATGATGATGAATCGCATCACGACCTGTGTGCATCATTCCATTAATGATGACTACATCTCCTACTTTAAGTTCACGAATTTTCTCTTCTGTGATTGGAGCTTCAAGTACAACTTCACGTGCTTCTGATTTCACTTCTGCAGCATCAGAAATTTCTTTACTTTCTGTGTTAAGGTTAACATTTTCTCCATCTTTATATAACCACTCACGAATCTCGCCAGACTTTTGATCGAGTACCACACCTAGGCGGCGATATGCCCAGCAATTATAGGCAACAGAGACAAAGAAACTAGCTGGTAAGCGGTGCATCGCTCCTACCTTACAGCCTAGTAACGTAGCTTCCCCGCCAAATCCCATTGTTCCAATACCTAATTTATTGGCATTTTCCATCACGTAATCTTCAAGCTTTTGCAGATCTTCTACAGGATTAACATCATCTACTGTACGGAATAATTGTTCTTTCGCAAGTGAATAACTCGTTGTACGATCTCCACCAATTCCGACGCCAATGAAGCCTGCACTACAGCCTTGTCCTTGTGCTTGATAGACCGAATGCATAATACATTTACGAATGCCATCAAGATCACGACCAGCACGACCTAGACCTTCTAACTCTGCTGGTAAGCTATATTGGATGTTTTTATTTTCACAGCCGCCACCCTTTAAGATAAGACGGACATCAATTATATCTTCTTCCCATTGAGAGAAATGAATAACAGGTGTTCCTTCACCTAAGTTATTTCCACTATTTTGTCCTGTTAGGGAATCTACAGAGTTAGGACGCAACTTTCCATCTGCAGTTGCTTGCTCCATAGCTCTATGAATCGCTTTTTTTATTTCAATTTGATTCACGCCTACAGGAGTTTTAATTTCAAAAGTAGGCATAMCAGTATCTTGACAAATCGGTGACACCTTCTCCTCTGCCATTTCAATGTTTTCTGTAATCGTTGATAAAGAAAGCGCTGCGCGAGTACCTGCATTTTCCTGCGTCTTTGCTTTTGCAATCGCACGACGTACATCATTAGGTAGATTCGTAGACGTTTCGACAATTAATTCATAAATGCTTTGTTGCAATTTCTCCACTTCTGCCAGCTCCTTTTCCGTTCTTCTCTATACTTGTCAATCTCTATTATACTGCTAGTCCAAACATTCCGAAAGTCCAAATTGAAAGCGTCTACAGTCTATTCACCAAAAATAGACAAATAAAAAAGGACCCCAATAAGGAGTCCTTCTTTTATGTTATTACTTAGTTACGTTAGCAGCTTGAGGTCCACGAGCACCTTGCTCGATATCGAATGAAACAGCTTGACCTTCTTCAAGTGATTTGAAACCGTCACCTTGGATAGCTGAGAAATGTACGAATACGTCATCTCCACCTTCAACTTCGATGAAACCGAAACCTTTTTCTGCGTTGAACCATTTAACTGTACCTTGTGTCATTAAAAATTCCTCCAGCGTGGATTTTATCCACAAATATATTACTACCCTTGCTCTGTAATCTAATAAGAAGAAAACTACTTTTAAAAGAAAGTCTTAACTTTATCGAGACATCCGAACAGGAATAATTAAGTTCATCATAACATGTTGAAAAAAGAAAAGCAAATTTATGTTGTAATTTGTTCAAGTTCCTCTTCAAAATAGAAAGTGTGTGGGTATTCCTTAACTGTGTATGAGTATCTTTTCATATTAGCCACGTAGCTGAATTTACTCACCGTGACCGTTTCATTTAGTGACTTTAAAAGCACCTTTTCATTCGTTTGGAACTTATTTTTTCTCAACTTTTTTCCCACTTTCTATTTTTAACGTTCCTTCTATTGTCTCACAGATCTCATCGATGTAAACAGCTAAGGATACGGTTAAACGAAAAAGCATTAAGGAAACCCTGCTCCCTAACGCTTTTTTGTATACCAATATTTTTTTATAATAAGCCCATTTCTTGTGAAGCAATGGCTTCTGTTGTTAAGTGATGGTCACGATTCACATAATGAAATAATGGCTTCCATGACTTGGTCCATTCAATATGTGTCACACTTGTATTACCAATTTGAAATGGTCGATGAACCTCTCCCCAATTCTCTCCTAGCATGAGATACATCAAGAAAATACTAATGAACCCGCCATGGGATACAATCGCTACATCATCTTTATAATGTGCTCTTTTTAATTGATCTACTATATACGCACAACGTTTAGTCAGCTCTTCCACTGACTCCGTACCCTCTAACCCTGAAGTCAGAATAGACTTTTCTTTAGCTTGTGGAAACTGTTCATAAATTTCTTTTCGAGTTAACCCTTGAAGAGGTCCAAGGTTCACTTCACGTACCTTTTCCCATTTATGAACGGTTTGATCCTTGTAACTTCCTATCGCAAGTGCTGTGTCATACGCTCTAGTTAAATCGCTACTATAAATGTGATCTAAATGTATGTGTTTAAAGAAATTCCCAAGTTGTAACGCTTGTCTCTTCCCTAGATCTGATAAAGGGAAATCATGCCAACCTTGAATCTTTCCTAATCGATTTCCTTCTGATTCTCCGTGACGGATTAAATAAAGATTCACTATGCTGCCCCCTTATTCAGACCAGTCATTCCGAAATTGTTTGCATTTTAATTCGATATCATCAAGCATCGTTAGCAAACGATCAATTTCTTCAACCCCTGCTTCTTCAGGATCAATTGAATCTAAAACATTCATAAGTAAGTCTAATCGACGATGTAAATAATCCATCTGTTCTTTTTTATCATGAATGGCTCCACCCACAAAAATCGCTCCTTCATATGCGTACTATTTCTTATCGTTACGCGCTCATTTCCGAAAACTGTTTAAAGTTTAACAGATTCATTTCATCCAGACAACTAGACCTTCTTCATCTGTAACGATAAGACTTTTTCTCATCTCGCATTTACGTTATGATTAGACAGAACAACTAGAGGTCACAAACCTCCTCAAAGCAGATATTTGCCAACAAAAAAGGAGTTCGATTTTCTTGAATCAAACATTACCAAAAATCACGCCTTCTTATGATCCGTGGGAGGCATATGAAGATATAAACTCTTTCGGTCATCTTAAATTAACGAATATTGAGTTTACGACGACCACACTTTGCAACATGAGATGTGAACATTGCGCCGTTGGATATACATTGCAACCTAAAGACCCTACCCCACTCCCATTAGAATTACTAATAAAGCGTCTTGATGAGATACCTCATTTGAAAGCTTTTAGTATTACAGGTGGGGAACCAATGCTTTCAATGAAATCTGTAGATCATTATGTAGTGCCCCTCTTAAAATATGCTCACGAACGTGGGGTTCGCACACAAATTAATTCAAATCTTACGCTTGATTTAAAACGGTATGAGAAGATCATTCCTTATCTTGATGTTCTTCATATATCTCATAACTATGGGAGTGTTGAGGATTTTGCCGACATTGGATTTGCTGTTATGGACCGAAAACCTAGCTTCGAACAACGTGCTGCCTTGTTTGATCGCATGGTAAAAAACGCAAAAGAACTAACAAGCCGCGGAGTCATAGTTTCTGCTGAGACAATGATTAATAAACGTACCATCCCTCATTTGGATAAGATCCACCAACAAATTGTAGAAATGGGATGCCAACGACATGAAATTCATCCTATGTATCCAAGTGATTTCGCCAGCAAACTTGAAGTTGCTACATTAGATGAAATTCGTAACGGAATTCACCGTCTACTAGATGTGCGCAACCCTAAGACTTGGATGTTATTTGGTACATTACCGTTTTATCCTTGTAGTGATAACCAAGAAGACCTAGTCCTTCAAAAGCGCTTGTTTGAAGAAAAGAATGTCACTCTCCGCAATGACCCAGATGGTCGTTCAAGAYTAAATGTAAATATTTTTGATGGAGATATTATTGTGACTGATTTTGGTGATACACCTCCACTTGGAAATATTCAAGATACCTCTTTAAATGAAGCATATGAGACATGGAGTAAGACGAGTTTAAACCAATCATTATCATGTCATTGTCCATCTGTTAAATGTCTTGGTCCTAATGTGCTTGTAAAAGATGCCTATTATCGTGATATTGACTTTACAACTAGAAAAACAAACATTTAAAAAAGTCGTCCGCTACAAAGGGGACGACTTTTTTTGCTTATTTAGGTTGATTTGCTGCAACAAACCCAAAGGATAAATGATCTTGAACTGGAATCCAAGCTCCCACGCCTTGTTGAGTTACATTTTTCACTTCAAGCTTTCTTTTTCCACCTTTAAAAGAAAGATACACTTCACCATACGTGACCTTTCCTTTTTCATTAGCTGCCGGAACATAGCTGTGCAAATAACCAACCTGATTTGGTGCGATGTTGTAAGTATTATTCTTTCTTGTCCCTTGCCCAATAACTGTATCAAATGAGAGTGGTAAATTCGTGTGTTCAGCAGCTTTAATCATCATCATCTTTTTAACTGCTTCACTATTTGGAATTTTAGCTGTTAATCCGCCACTAACCCGTTTTTGTTGCTCCTGGGTATAAGCAAGCTTTTGGGGAGCACGTCCACCTCGATTATCCACATAGTTTGTGTTTACTTTTTGATATTCCCAATTCACTTCAGTCCCTTGAGATTCATAAGCAAGAGGCCATTCCCCTAAATAGATGGACGCTCGAAACCCAATCGCAAGTTTCGAATCATTGATCGTTGATTCATTAAAAATTCGAATGAGATCTGGATTCTCAATTTTCACATCTGTTGAATCAAGTAATTCTTGTGCAAGCGTACTTGGCTGAAGATAAGGCAGATCTTGAGTAGGGTTGGTATACGTGTTTTCTTTTGAGATAGGCAAGACTGAACTTGGGATGGTAAAGTCTTTCTTACCTTCACTTTCGCCTTCTGCCATTGCTTGAAGTGGTACACACAGGATGAGAAACATAACAAGTGCAAGAACGATCCGCTTCATGATCCATTCCTCCTTAATAGGTTGATTTTTTCTGTTATCGGTAGTGTAAACCGCAAGCTTAAAAAATATCCGTTACTTTCCGTTTGCTCTTCTTTTTGATACCGTATAAGAAAAAGAAAGGATGAAGAAGATGCATATTTTATTTATCGGTGCCGGTCGAATGGCTGAAGCTATTTTTTCTGGAATACTAAACAAGCACAATAAAGAAGTAACGATTACCGTTTCCAATTTATCAAACAAGGAAAAATTAGTGAACTTAACAGAAAAGTATCCAATAGAAATAACAGAAGATTGGATGGAGGTAATCGATCAAGCTGATACCATTCTTTTGGCTTGTCCTCCAAGTGCTCATGATAAAGTATTGAACCAACTTTCACCCCAAGTAAAAGAACAATTTGTGGTAACCGTGGCTGCTGGTGTAGACCCTACTTTTTTAGAAGCCCATTTACCAAAAGGGGTCGCTGTTGCTTGGCTTATGCCTAATACAGCAGCAAGTGTAGGGAAATCCATGTCTCTTTATACATATGGACAACATGTTACACCTCTACATAAAGAAAAAATGAAAGTCATTCTTGATTCGATTGGTCAATCAGAACAACTAGCTGAAGAACAGGTTCATAACCTAACTGCTGTAACAGGAAGTGYACCTGCTTACTTATATTATTTTATCGAAGCTCTCGCCGATGCTGCAACTGAATATGGACTTACGTCAGCGCAAGCTCAGAATCTGGTTAATGAAATGGTCATCGGCAGCGCGGAAATGCTTATGACCTATAAGGATCCTTCGACCTTGAGAGAACAAGTTACCTCTCCCGGGGGCGCAACAGATGCAGGATTAAAGTCATTACAAAAAAATCATTTTCAACAAGCGATTATTGAAGCAGTTAGAGCAACAAATGACCACGCTAAAGCGAAAAAAAACTAAAAAAAAAACTAAAAGGTCTGAGCTCCCACTCAGACCTTTTTGCTTACTATTATGCTTCCTTTGTTCCATAGACCATTCTTTCAAGTTTCGGAAAGAAGAATTGAATTAACGGACCAATTAAAAATGTAACTAATATTGTCCCAACTCCAATGGGACCTCCAGCAGCAAAGGCTGCTATTAAAGCGGACACTTCACCAATCGTTTTCGCTACCATTAGCCTTACTCCAAACAAGTCCTGAAGCACAAACATAAAGCGATCAATCGGAATAACTGCAAATTTCGCTTGTAAATAAGTCGCTATCCCTAAAGCCATCATGACAATCCCAATGGTTAAAACAAGATATTGTAAGACAACTCCTGTTATAAATACATTTGGAAAAATGAATAACAACCAAAAATCGATAAAAAAGCCAAGTATGACGATCGTGATCAATGATAAGATCTCCGGTTTCCTTTTAGATAAGATCGCATTTAAAATAATTAAGAAGATCCCAACTARAATAACCCAGTTCCCTACCGTAAATGGAGTCATTAGTGAAAGCCCTACATTTAGAGCATCCCATGCCCCTGCTCCTAAGCCGGCCAATATGGTCATCGTAATCCCGAATGACAAGATCAATAATCCAACAAGATAAAATAGTCCTCTTTTAACTGTTACTGACATCTACTAATTCCTCCATCAATGTATCAACTACTCCTTATTTTGTACCCTCTGTCTGTTTTGCAACATCTTCACTTATTTTTCGCCAATTTCCGAGGAAATAATAGCTCGCTGCAATCACACTACTGACGATAAAGCTCATTCCCATACCAAGGGCTATCCCTCTTTCTCCATACCATTGGGCAAATAAGAATGTTAATGGAA
>NZ_LFEL01000079.1:0-7025 GCF_001037965.1 Bacillus sp. LL01
ACCCCTTCAAAATGCTTACGGCTACCAACAATCCCTGAAAAGAACCGGGTAAGTGGGTCACCTGAAACGTAGATTAGTGTAATTACTAACCCGTCGGTCTCTAGTTCAATGCTATTATGCTTTGAATCATACATATAAACAGGGGGCAAGACCTTCTCTTCAAAAGACATGTCTGCTTCCCTCAACACATCCTTAAATAGCTGAGCAGCTTCCTTTTGCCCAATCCCCACATACGCTTCCCACTGATTGCGGTTAAATGATAACAATCGTCTCCCCTCCTCTATTCAACGGATATCGACAATCCTTCAAACTCTCTGATCCGCTCTTTAATTTCCTCTGGAATAGGCTTTGACTTACCTGTTTCTAAATCAAAGCACACTTGRACAGCCTCTGCCTGAATTAAGAGCTCATCCCCTCTTTTGATCGCAAACTCACAATTCATGCTCGATCTGCCCATGTTCACGACACGGCAATGGATATCAAGAAGATCATCTAGTTTTGCTGGAGAAAGATAATCAAGTGTGACCCTCCTTAAGACAAGATCAAATATATTTTTCTCTGCTAACTCGAGCCAGTTGGGGCCAATCACCTTGCGATAATATTCCGTCACCGCAACATCAATATAGGTTAAGTAATGCGCATTAAAGACAATCTTTTGCCCATCAATTTCCGAATAGCGAACTCGAATTGGATGTGAAAAGTTAAAATGAGTGATAAGTACCCTCTCCTCTCTTCGTTATACTAACCAGTTAGTATGTTTTGTTCGCAAAATAACACAAGCTGTTACTACTAAGTATTCATCTGGATGATTTGTTATGACGGATAGGATGAAAATCACAGGAGGTATTCTTGAGGTAGATGGATGTGGTTTCTACTTTCATCCTAGCACCTTAAGATAGGATAAGCAATATAAAAACTGAAAATTCAGTACTTTATTGGAGGACGTTGATGATTTCATAAGCCACTACTTCTAATCGCTTCTTTGTATTTTCAGGACCAAGCTGCGGATTTGCGGTACCGTCTCTAGTTAGCTGTTCCGCAATAGAATAAATAGGCCTCCCATGGATGTCTACTTTTATTTGATTAAGGGATCGAAGTCCAAGGTGACGGATGCTAATTACTTTTACTCCCTCACGTAACCCGTCATTGTTGGCTAGTGCGGAAACTGCGAGGGTTGCTCGTTGCCCAGAGCAAATGATTACCTTCTCTACTTCGCTTAATTCCTGTTCTAGGCGAAAAAGGTTTTCTTCTGATAGGACCTCGCTCACTGTAGCCTCTGTACGACCGGTGAGCTGGCGGTATTCAACCTTGCTCCATGCATTGGTAATCGTAATCGCCTCTCGCGACCACTCCGTCACTTCTCTAAAATGTGAGTGAAGAATAGATAATAATTGATGTAAATTCGTTCCTGTTCTGCCTGCCGCAGGTCTATTCGCTGCTTCCTCCGCAGCTCCTGGACATGAGAACACAAACGCTACATCGTTTTTAACTCCTTTTTGAAAATGACACATGTCTATGCTCCCCCCTTTCCTCTTACCTTCTCTTACTATGCGCAAAGGGTATAAGCAGCTATACCCTTTTTCTCATTGTTGCTTTGGCGATGAGATACAACCCAATTCCGACACTTGCGCCGACACTATCAATCAAAACATCCGTTACTTCTCCACTTCGCCCTGGAATAAATAACTGGTGAACCTCATCTGATATCGCATAAAGCACACAAATAGTGAGAGCAAGCAAGACTCTGCGATAGCCAGTAGGACGGCGATCTCTTAAGGCATKAATGACGAGTATTCCTAAGATGAAATAAGCAAAGAAATGCGCCCCTTTTCGGATGATCAAATGGACCAATTCGAGATGCTGATGAATGGTTGGAACGACAATTTCAACAACCGCTACGAGTCTGTCCATGATCCCACTGCTTAATTCCGCCGATTCTGATGCTGGTTGGTGTGACAAATAAAAGATCAGCGCCATCCAGAGGAAGACACTTACCCATGACCATGTATGTTTAACAAGCATATTGCACAAACTCCTTCAATTCTTCGATCCTACTAAAATACCATCATTTTGCCAAAATGACTATCCTTGGTGGACTCGTTTTGACAATATCACTAGAGCAAAACGTGAAAATGCTCACCTCGTCGATCTTCATTTTGCCGTTTTGCCAAGATGCGCCTCTCACCTATCCGCTGTACGCTTACTCTACCGCGGAATACACAGAAGCGCTTCTGACTAAGGAAGATCCACCATGCAAGGTCAATCATTTGAAGAAATTCTCACCCAATATGAACCCCTCATTAAAGGTCAGCTAAAAAAACTCAATCTCTACCGTTCTCATGATCATTTCTACCAAATTGGCGTCTGTGCCTTATGGGAAGCTTATCGGAAATATGAAGAAGGAAAAGGCTCGTTTCCGGCATTCGCCCTCTATACAGTACGAGGCCACATGTTGATGGAGCTACGAAAAGAGCGCACCTATGACGAGCGCTTTGTCCTGCAAGACCAGCAAACGAGTACAGACTTTGTGATCCCCGCGTCTATTGGTGATTTGTTCAGAGGAGAGGATCCATTAGCCGAGCTCGATCCTTACTTGGAGCAGCTCTCGACACGGGAACTTCTCTGGGTCCGAGAGGCGATTGTTTATGAAAAGAAGCTTGGTGAAATTGCAGCCGAGCAGAACGTATCGAAAAATACAGTAGCGACGTGGCGGAAGACGGCGTTGAAAAAGCTGCGGTGCGTGGTGGGTGCGGCGAGAGGTTGAAACAATAGATTATTTCCATATTATGTATGCACTTGCCTGATTATGAGCGGATTTCGGCGGAATATCTTGCTGATTTGACTGATTATGCTGTGGTTCTGTCGGATTTCGACAAAAATTCGGCGGAATCATCTGCTTAGACTCTAATGCGGCCTATGAATTTCCACATATTTGATGAATTTGCTCAAAAACCTACTCCCTCAACCTTCAAAAAGAGCGCACAAAAAAAGCCATCCACAAGACGGCTTACGGGACAATCATATATCCTTTGTCTTCAACGGCTTCAGCCATTTGCTCAGTCGTGACGCGCGATTCATCGTACGCCACTCTTGCTGTCTTGTCTTCGAGGTGAACATCTGCCTGCTCTACTCCATCGATTCCTTCAAGTGCTGCTTTCACTGTGTCTAAGCAATTGCCACAACTCATTTTCTCTACTTGCAAGGTTACAGTTTGCATGAAATCCCTCCGTTATCAGTACTGATAATTAGTGTTTGATGACCTTGGGAAAAGTATACATTTCACTTACACTTCTTCACGATTAATAAATGGCTTAAAAGCTGATGCAATCTCTTCGACCAATTGAGCCGATGTGAGGTTCGCATCTTCCGTTCCTTTTGTTTGAATATGTTGAAGCAAGTCTTTTAAGTGTTGCTCGGTAAAGTTTGTAGCTTCTTTCAAAGTAGACATTTAATGATTCTCCTTCATTTGGTAGTTAGTAGTACATTGCCTTTCTTTTAGAAAAGTAAACGTTTATTTTATTTCCACACTCGAACTCTCACTATTTTTTACCAATTCAATAACGTAAGTATATTTTTTCAAAGGTTAGTAGTTTTTTATCATGTCGAAATACAAGCTTGATCCACATGAACTATTTTACATTCAATTGACATAAAAAGACAAGTTATCATTACCTATTTATTGGTATTTTTCATTCTATTTTGACATATATCATGCTGCTTCCTAAGAAATAATCTAGTATTCTCCCCTCTCTCCCAAATGTTTCAAATTCACTTCAACAGGCTAAACACAAAATAGAAGATAATGCTTCATTAAAATAGGAGGAGATCAAATTGGATTTACGAAACAGACAAACAGAAGGACAACCGAAACAAGAGCAAGAACGTCAGCCTGGTATTGAAAGTGAGATGAATCCTCTCCCTATATACGAGGATGATAACTATATAGGTACAGGCAAGTTGAAAGGAAAAGTGGCATTGATTACAGGAGGAGATAGTGGAATCGGACGAGCTGTTGCCGTGGCTTATGCCAAAGAGGGCGCAGATCTTTCCATTGTCKACCTAGATGAGCATGGAGATGCCGAGGATACAAAAGCTCGCGTCGAAAAAGAGGGAGTGAAATGCCTCTTAATCCCTGGAGATGTCGGAGATGAGTCTTTCTGTAACGAGGCCATCGAAAAAACAGTAAATGAGCTCGGAAGTTTAGATGTCCTTGTGAATAACGCAGCTGAGCAGCATCCAAAAGAAAGCATTAAAGACATCACAAGCGAGCAATTAGAGAAAACGTTCAGAACCAATTTCTATTCTTACTTTTACTTCACGAAAAAAGCGATCGACTACTTGAAGCCAGGTAGCACGATCATTAATACAACGTCTATTAACCCGTACCGCGGAAATCCGCAGCTAATTGACTATACAGCGACAAAGGGTGCGATAAATGCCTTCACGCGCTCAATGGCTCAAGCTCTTGTAAAAGACGGAATCCGCGTCAACGGCGTTGCGCCTGGACCAATTTGGACACCGCTTATTCCATCGACCTTCCCTGAGGATAAAGTGGCAGAATTCGGAACCGACACACCTATGGGACGCCCAGGACAACCGGTTGAACATGTTGGCTGCTTTGTTCTACTAGCTAGTAATGACTCGTCTTACATGACAGGTCAGACACTGCATGTTAATGGTGGAGATTTTATTTCGACATAACTAGGAAGGCCCATCGCTCACGCAGAGTGATGGGTTTATCTACACTTTAACCATTTCAAAATAAAAATGCGAAGAGGGGCTAACACATAATCTATATTTTTAAGAAATTTATAATCTTAAGAACCATAAAAAAGATATTTGCTTTGGCAATTAAGCTTCAAAAACCTAGATTTTTGCCAAGAACATTTCACTTATATCTAGGTGTGATCTTGATATATCTTTTATTGTTTGGTCTTCTTGAAAATATTGATAGTGTCATTAGTATAAGACTTGCCGAGATGATATTTCTCATATAATAGCTCCATTCCTCTCGTTTTTTTACTACCTTCTCATAGTAAATGAGCATTGCAATCAATGAGCTGTTATTTCAACTGTATTTTYAAATTGGATGATATGCTCTGCTGTCAATCTGCCAGACCTCATAACACCATACGCTCCATGCGCTCCTTGACTCCAATGGCCAGTAACATATAGCCCCTCTATTGGAGTGTTAGGTCCTATACTATTTAGCCCCATTTGATTAATTGATTTTTTCCATCCATAAATAGAACCTTTGTCATTAAGAGTATATCTTTTTATCGTTCTCGGAGTAGCAAACTCATAATACTCTAAGTGCTCTATAACGCCAGGAAGCTTCTCTTCTATTAACTGAGCATAACGTTCGAATAAATATTCTTTTCCTTTTTCCTCCCTGATCTCCTCTATATATTCTCCTTTACACAGTGACATAAATGTGATAATTGAATATCCATTTGGAGCTAGACTTTTATCCGATAGAGAAGGACAACATAATGAAATAACTGGATCATTACTTAGGTCAAGCGGGTCAAAACATAGTTTTTTTTCATGATTAATGTTCGTATCTGTTAGAAAAACCATCTCATGCGATAATCCTTCTCTAGGTAAATGCTCATTTTTTATCGCACCATACAATATGACTGCTGAATTGGAATTTTCAAGTCTATTCATGCGTTTTTCATATTTTTTTGGCAGAGGATAATTCTCCGGTAAAGTAGAAAAAGTAGATTTCAAATCAGCATTTGATATAACTATTTCAGCTAAAAAGGTATTGTTTTTATGATCAACTACACCTTTGACCTGTGGACCTTCTAACAATATTTTCTCTACTTTTCGATTCACCTTAATTTCCCCGCCTGTTAAGAGTATGTAGTTTTTTAGAACGTTACTTAACTCTTGAGAATTACCTTTTGGATAAAAAGCACCTCCATTAAAACTCATCATTAAGTTCATCATTTTAAAGGTAGAAAGTTCATCTATTGAAGTCCCAGCAAATAAAATGAGAGAACTTAGTATTTTTTCAATGTGAGGGTGCAAAAATCTTCCCTGTAGATATTCTTTATAGGACAATTTTTCAAGCTCAATGGCTCGTTTCATTTCTCGAACATTGTAATTCCCTTTGAGTCCCCCAATGTGTTTAATTTCTTCTAAGACTTTATTAATCTCGACCCTATCATTTGGGAACCATTGGTGCATTTTGATAGATAACTTATCAATGTTACCTGGTATTGGATACAGTACATTATTGATGTTAACTGTAATGAGGGGTTCTATTGGAAGAAACTCAATTTTATCAGATAGCCCTAACTTCTCATATAATGAATAAATTTCTCCTCCCTTTTCTCCTCCACCTATTACATGGATTGCTGTGTCAAACACATACCCAAACCTTTTAAATGTGTGTGCACAACCACCAATGTAATAATGTTGCTCTAGTACTAATACCCTTTTACCTGACTTCGCTAAAAGAGCTGCTGAAGYTAGACCAGCAAGTCCTGATCCTATTACAATTACATCATAGCTTTTATGYCCATTTACCATCTTATCCTCCTAAGATTGGTCCGTCAGCCTCAAATAATTACAATTGTAACTGACGAAATCGTATAATTAGGAAATACATTCGTTGTAATCCAGCAATGTTTATTCTTTAAAAAATCATCATAGGATACTGAATAGGCTCCCTCAGACATAACAACACGTATCTTCTTAATATCTTTTAATTTCACATGCCCTGAAGAAGCCTTAATAAATGCTTCTTTAATTGAAAAAATAATTGAAAATAATTCTACTTTGTTCGTAGTGGTTTCAAGATATTTTCTCTCATCAGTTGAAAGCCACTTTTCTATAAAGCAAGTGATTGACCCCTTACAGGTTAGACGTTCGACACGTTCTCGATCAACTATATCTACTCCTAATCCAAAGACTTTCATTACTCAATTTGATGCCTCCTTTTTCGTTTCAATCAGTGGATTATGAGTAGTCCTCAAAGTGAAGATAACATTTGCTCCAATTGCTAGAAGAGGAAA
>NZ_LFEL01000008.1:0-129901 GCF_001037965.1 Bacillus sp. LL01
ATTATCCGGTATTAGCTCCGGTTTCCCGAAGTTATCCCAGTCTCACAGGCAGGTTGCCCACGTGTTACTCACCCGTCCGCCGCTGACTTCTTAAAAGCAAGCTTTTAAGAAGTCCGCTCGACTTGCATGTATTAGGCACGCCGCCAGCGTTCGTCCTGAGCCAGGATCAAACTCTCCAATAAAGAGTTTGAGCTTTTGCTCAAAATTTGCTAGCTTGTCTTACTTTTCGTTCATTTGTTAATCCCGTAGGATCAACGTTTGACGCTGTTGTTTTGTTTAGTTTTCAAAGATCATTCAATATTATGGAGCGGGTGATGGGAATCGAACCCACGACATCAGCTTGGAAGGCTGAGGTTTTACCATTAAACTACACCCGCATTATTCAAAATCGGGAAGACAGGATTTGAACCTGCGACCCCTTGGTCCCAAACCAAGTGCTCTACCAAGCTGAGCTACTCCCCGTTCACTTTATAAATAATGGCGCGCCCGAGAGGACTCGAACCCCTAACCTTTTGATCCGTAGTCAAACGCTCTATCCAATTGAGCTACGGGCGCTTCATATTAACGTTTTATTTGATGTCCCTCTGAGAGGCGACTTAACTATAATATCAATTCCAGTGTTCTATGTCAACACTTTTTTAAATTTCTTTTGGTGCGGCCGAGAAGAGTCGAACTTCCACGGGGTTGCCCCCACTAGGCCCTCAACCTAGCGCGTCTGCCATTCCGCCACGACCGCAAAAATGAATGGCTAGTAAATGTATGGTGCGGGTGAAGGGACTCGAACCCCCACGTCAAAGACACTAGATCCTAAGTCTAGCGCGTCTGCCAATTCCGCCACACCCGCATACATTTTATAAAGTTGGCTGGGCTAGCTGGATTCGAACCAACGCATGTCGCAGTCAAAGTGCGATGCCTTACCGCTTGGCTATAGCCCATTGAATATGCTCCGTGAATTTAGCTTCTTAGAGTAAGCTGCATGTGCTTACACCGCAGATATTATTTTGTCTATTTCTGAAGGAAATAGGCGGAATAATATCGACACCAAAATCCGAGAGACTCTCAATATTATAGAAAAGAGGAAATCCGAAGTCCCTCTGGTGGAGGATGACGGGATCGAACCGCCGACCCCCTGCTTGTAAGGCAGGTGCTCTCCCAGCTGAGCTAATCCTCCAGGATAGAAATGGGAAGCAAAGCAAAATTGAATTGCTTCCCACTTTGTAGTGACCCGTACGGGATTCGAACCCGTGTTACCGCCGTGAAAGGGCGGTGTCTTAACCGCTTGACCAACGGGCCTTAAAGAAATGGCGGAGAAGGAGGGATTTGAACCCTCGCGCCGCTTACACGACCTACACCCTTAGCAGGGGCGCCTCTTCAGCCACTTGAGTACTTCTCCATATATGGCTCCACCAGTAGGATTCGAACCTACGACCCTTCGGTTAACAGCCGAATGCTCTACCGCTGAGCTATGGTGGAATATTACTATTGAAACGGTACGTCGGATGTTAACCGACTGCTTTAATTTTAATAAGCTTGTACTAAAAAGTCAAGTTATTTTGAAGCTGGAATGATATATTATCATAATTGTCTTCGTGCCACTTTTCTAAAACAGCGACTAGAATAAATTATCATATTTTACTGGTGGATGTCAACATGCTTTTCGATTTCTCTAAGTTTCCCTCTACATTTTCCACATCTATACTTGATTGTATTCACTCTTCTTACTCTTTTATATAATTGATGACAATCCTTGCATTCATATATGCGGAAAGTTTTTGGTTTGAATTGTGGTGTGTGGATGGGGGTACAGAACCTTGGAGCACCCACTGCCTTTAGCAAGGAACGAAAATCATGATCTCGATGTTTATATCCTTTCCCTTGAATGTGCAAGTGGTAATGGCAGAGTTCATGTTTGATGATTCCTATAAGTTCATTCATACCAAGGGCATTGTAATACTTTTTGTTGATTTCGATATTACTTGTGGAGGTCAGGTATCTTCCTCCTGTTGTTTTTAAACGGTGATTGAATGATGCCGTGTGGCGGAATGGCCAGCCGAAATATTTTAAGGAAATCTCTTCAGTAAGTTTCTGTAGTTCTTTGTCTTCCATTTCTTTCCCCTCCTTACCTTCGAACCCTCCCCATTATACTGCATACTATAGAAAAAAATATCATTTTTGAGCCTTCGAGTAAAATGTTGAAGGAGGTACGGGAAGATGCCGTCTTGGTTTAGAAAGCAGATGCAGCGCGCTTACCTGGAAAAGGATCGATACCAAATTAAAATGTTGAATCAGTGCTGGTTTTTTTATCAAAAGAAGAATAGCTGAATGATAATAACCCCGAATTGCCTCTGAACGAGACGGCAACTTGGGGTTTGTTTTCGTAAAACGGAGCAGTTGATTTCCGCCCAGGGCTTCAATCAACAGCTTTAATATCTTATTATACTTCCTGCATTTCTGGTTGCAGCATTGTCAGGGAAACTCGACCTTTATTTACCTCAACTCCGTCCACCCATACAGTGACAATATCCCCCACTGACACAACATCGAGCGGATGCTTTACGAAACGGTTGCTTAGTTTAGAGATATGGACAAGGCCATCCTGCTTCACTCCTATGTCAACGAAGGCACCGAAGTCAACAACATTACGTACCGTCCCTTCTAGTTCCATTCCTTTTTGCAGATCTTCCATCTTCAGGACGTCCTGCTTGAGAAGTGGAGTTGGCATGTCATCCCGAGGGTCCCGTTCCGGTCTGATCAGGGAGTCGATAATATCCTGCAGCGTGATTGGTCCAATACCAAGATCATCCGCAAGTCTGGCCACATCCAATCCTTTTAGGGCATCTTGCAGTTTGGCAGTACCAATCTCTTTTTCGGAAGTTCCCAACTGCTTCAATAGTTTCTTTACGTCCGAATAGGTTTCCGGGTGGATATCGGTTCTATCCAGAGGTTGTTTACCATCTATGATTCTAAGGAAACCAATACACTGTTCGTACGTTTTGGCACCAAGTCTCGGGATTCCCTTTAGATCAGACCTGCTGGCGAATTTGCCATCTTCCTCGCGCTTTTTCACAATATTATTCGCTACAGTCTTAGATAACCCTGCGACATATTGAAGCAAAGATGAGGAGGCAGTGTTGACATTCACTCCCACTCGGTTCACTACTGTTTCCACAACGAAATTCAGGGATTCTGCCAGACGCTTTTGGGCGACATCATGCTGGTATTGACCGACACCTACTGATTTAGGATCTATTTTAACTAGTTCCGCCAACGGATCTTGAAGTCTTCTGGCAATAGAGACGGCACTTCTTTCTTCCACTTGCAGATCCGGAAATTCTTCCCTTGCCAGATCGGAGGCCGAATATACACTAGCTCCTGCTTCATTGACAATCAAATAGGAAATACTTTTACCGCTTTCTTTGATCACTTCGGCGATAAGCTGCTCCGTTTCACGAGATGCAGTACCGTTTCCTACTGCCACTACTTCGATGTGATGAGTTTCTAGAACATCCAACAACTTTCTGACCGCTTCTTCATGTTTATTTGCTCCTACGTGCGGATAGATAACACTTATATGAAGCACCTTCCCGGTTTCGTCCACCACTGCAAGCTTGCAACCCGTTCGATATGCTGGGTCCACTCCCAACACAACACGACCTTTTAGAGGTGGTTGAAGAAGCAGATTCCTCAAATTTTCCGAGAAGATGTGAATAGCCTGCTCTTCGGCTTTTTCCGTCAGTTCTTTTCTGATTTCACGCTCAATGGCTGGTTCGATCAAACGCTTGTAGCCGTCTTCTATTGCTTCCTTCAAAAGAGGTGTTGCAATGGAGGACTCCCTCTTGATTACTTGGCGATTCAAGTAATCAACCACTCTTTCTATCGGAGCAGTGATGGAGACACGCAATATCTCCTCTTTCTCCCCTCGGTTTACTGCCAAGATTCTATGAGGAAGGATTCGAGAAATGGCTTCTTCATATTCATAGTACATTGCGTACACTTCTTTTTCGTCTTTGTCTGCTTTTTTGACTGCCGAAACGACTTTGCCTTGTTTGAAGGTTAGGTCACGAATGTATTGGCGGAAAGTCGGTTCGTCCGAGAAGGTTTCGGCGAGGATATCTTTCGCTCCATCCAACACTTCTTCGATTGAAACGACTTCTTTTTCCTCAGTTAAAAAGCTTTGCGCTTTTTCCTCCAACGAAGGAGATGACGGGAAGGTAAGTAACCATTGAGCGTACGGCTCTAATCCTTTTTCTTTTGCTACGGTCGCTTTTGTCCGGCGCTTTTGTTTGTAAGGTCGGTATAGATCCTCGACCTGTTGCAGTTTTATTGACTTCATTAGGCTTGCCTTCAATTCAGGAGTCAGTTTACCTTGCTCCTCAATAAGACGGATGACTTCTTCTTTTCTATTTTCAAGGTTTTGTATGTATTGCCATCTTTCCATGACATCCCTGATTTGCACTTCGTCCAGCGAACCGGTTTGTTCTTTTCTGTACCTGGCGATAAAAGGAACCGTATTGCCCTCTTCTAAAAGTGCAATCACTTTTTTTGCCTGTGCTTTTGTTACCTCTACATCTTTGACTAGTAAGTTTACCAACTGCTCATTCTTTTCGTTCCATTCCAATTTAGTAGCCTCCCAACATTGTATCCCAATATCTATTTTAGCAAAAATAATGAACAAAGAAAAAAGACTAACACCGAAATGTTAGTCTTGGACTGAAATAATCCCCTGTATTTTTCCATCGCATTCAGCTGTTGATTTCCGTTCCAGGTGCTTCGCTTTCCGCGGGCGGTCCGGGAGCCTCCTCGGCTTCGCCTGTGGGGTCTCCCCTGTCCCTTCCTCCCGCAGGAGTCTACGCACCTTCCACTCAAATCAACTAGGTTTCTGCATTCAGGAAAAAAACTGCAACTTATACCGTTCTCCCTAATGGATTTCTCCAGAGATGATGGTTACGTCATCCATTCCGTTGCCAGTGAACATGGCTGCCATTTCAAGCAATGAAGTCGCGGATGGAATATCCTTGATGTACTGTTTTACGGACGGTATATTCAATCCGTCGGAATAGATAAAGAACTTCATTTTGGAACTGTAGGGAATACGATGGGTTTTAAGAGTTTGAGGTTTTCCAGATAGGTAGCCTTTGACCGGAAGAGGGTAGATAAGCTTTTCTGTCGGAGGATATAGGAAAAAGCGAATATTTCCAACACAGCTGTAGACAACCTCTTGCCGGTCATAATTGACCTTCAACACAGATACTGCAGCTCCGCGCTTATTTCTCATCGCTTCGTTACAAGCATTCATAATGACCGAAACATCCTCTGTTTCATGGGCTTTGGCAGCGAAAATGACTGCTTGTGATGCATCATGCGCAAATTCCCCACTGCCTAGACCATCCGCCACTACACACAGAAAGTATTCATCTGTTGTATTCACATAGTAGCTGTCCCCACAGAAATACATTCCATTCTTGGCATTCTGGTAAGCATTAACGTTAGCTCTTGCATGTTTGAATTGTTCTATCATGAAAAGATCTCCGTGCTTGCATTATCAGCCATGAATGCTTGCTTAAGCTTGGTTAGCGCTTTACGTTGGAGCCTGGAAACGTGCATTTGAGAAATGCCAAGCTTTTCCCCGGTCTCTTTTTGACTCATATTATTAAAGAAGGTGCATTCAATTATTTGCTTCTCTCTTTCGGAAAGCACATGGAAGATTTTTTGCAATAGAAGCTGTTGGTCTACCTGATCAAAACCGGCATCCTGGTTTCCAACGATATCAAGGATGGTTACCGTGCTTCCATCTGAATCCGCTTCAATCGCATTATCGACAGAAAGAGCTTGATAGTTCTGGCTCATCTCCATCGCTTCCAATACTTCTTCTTCGGTTACTTCCAGATAATCCGCAATTTCATAGACCTTAGGTGAACGTTGAAGCTCATTTGTCAGCTCTTCCACTGCGGATTTAATTTTTGGTCCAATTTCTTTGATTCTACGTGGTACATGAACACTCCATGTTTTATCACGCAGGAAACGTTTGATCTCTCCAATGATAGTCGGAACGGCAAATGCTTCGAAGCTTCGACCGAAGCTTGCATCAAAGCGCTTCATGGCACCAAGCAATCCGATCATCCCTACTTGGGACAGGTCTTCATGAAAGGCTTTCCCTCTGGAATATTTACGAGCGATGGATTCAACAAGTGCAGTATAATGCTCGACTAATTGCAACTGCGATACTTCACAACCGTCTTGTTGGTACCGCTCTAATAGCATATTAACATCCAGATTACTGGACTGAGATTGATTCCGCATCCCTTTCCACCTGCTCTCCTTGTACATACTTTGTCATGAAGACGGTAACGCCCTGATTGCTGTGCACCTTCACATCATCCATCAGCGTTTGGATTAAGAATAATCCTAATCCTCCTTCTGGCAAAGTTTCTACTGGTTGCGACTCGGTGTATGGACCTAATTCTTCTCTTACTTGATCAAAGTCAAAACTCTGTCCATTGTCAGCTACGACCAATTCAAGTCGGTCTTTATATATACCGAATCCGATTCGAATATTTCCTTTTTCGTCTTGCTTATAAGCGTGCTCTACAGCATTTGTGCAAGCCTCGCTAAGAGCAATCTTGATATCTTCAATTTCATCGTATGAAAATCCCATACGGTTCGCAATTCCAGATAAAGTAAGTCGAATGACTCCGACGTACTCAGCCTTCGCTGGAAACGACATTTCTATATAATCATAAGCCCGGTTCATTGTTCCCCCACCTTTATAAGTGAACTTATTTTATTGGCCATTTCCGTAAATTTTGTTGCTTTTTCGTATTTAAATGACAACCGTCATTAAAGTTGATGTCATGCTTTTCTGATGAGCAGGATGAACTATTTGCATCACTCAAAGCCGATAAACGGTGAAAAGTCCAAATGAATTAGCAACAACCTTTAAGAAAAAAGCCTACTTGATATCCATGATTCCCGCTAAACCAGTGATGTCAAACAATCTTTTCAAACGATCGGATAAACCGACTAGACGAAAGACACCGTTGTTTGCCTTAACGGTTTTAAAGAATCCTACAAACATCCCTAAACCTGTGCTGTCCATATAATTAACATTGGATAAATCAAAAATCAATTCTCCAGTGAATCCTTCCAATAACGGGGCAACCTTTTCCTTTACCTTTGGTGCAGTATAGGCATCAATTTCCCCTTCCAAAACAACAAGCGTCTGGTTTTGTTCTTCTTTTATCTGAATGTCCATATTCATTCTTTCGTCACCTCAAACATGAATTAGTATTCCAATTTTAGGTCATCCCAATACTAGATACCCGCTTCTTTAACATTTAAACCTTTCTTTTCAAAATAATTAAGGTAAAGTCGTCCCTGAGCTGAAAGTCCTGGATTTTTTCCAGGTCCCTGTACACAAGTTCAACAATTGCTTGTGGAGGCAGGTGGATATATGATCTTATCAAATCAATTATTTTATCAACCTCGATAAATCCCTCATCTGTGCGGCATTCAGTTACCCCATCAGAAAAAAGTATGACCATATCATCGATTTCTATTTCTTTTTCATACTGCTGGTAGGTTGCGAGGCGGTCAATGCCCAAAACAAGCCCTCTTGCATCCAGTTCATAGAATTCATTCTTTTTCGCATCAAAATACAGAGGCGGCTCATGTCCCGCGGAAGCAAATGAAAAGAGGTGTTTGTGAAGGTCATACATTCCATAAAACATCGTTATGAACATGCTTGCATCCACATTTTGCTCCACCACTCTGTTTAAATTCCCTAAAACATAGCTTGGTGCAACTCTAGTATCTGGTAAACTATCCATCGCATATTTGATCATGCTCATACACATCGCAGCAGGAATGCCTTTTCCGATGACATCTGCAATCGCGACACTGAACGAATCATTTTCACTATGGACAAAGTGGTAATAGTCCCCGCTCATATGCTTGGCAGCAACACTTATTGCACCAATTTCCACAGAATCCGTTTCAGGAATTTTCGTTTCGAGCAGAGTTTGTTGCACATTTACAGCAATGGCAATCTCCGTCTGAATCTCCTGTTGTCGATGACGGAGGCTTTGATGCTCACGATAGGCAATGCCATATCCGATCATGACTTCGAGAAGGAAATCCAGCGAATGCAGGATATTATCCGGAATATCAGGAGAAAGGTCCTGTAGCATCGCTTTATGCACACTAATAATCTCTTCTGGTGATACTTTCTCCCCCAGCAGCCTTCTGCTGAATTCCTGACCCTTATACAAGGCTTCCTCCGACTGCCGGTTCAAATAGGCGGAGAGTATTTCTTTATATTCTTTTTCTAAACTTCCATAATCCATGGGCAATCCCCCCTTCTAGCGAACCCACTTCACGGCATAGATTGCCGTTCCTTCCCCTGAGGAAGAGTCTATCTGGAACGTATCCATCAATCGTTTAACACCAGGCAATCCGGCACCAAGCCCTCCTGATGTGGAAAATCCATCTTCCATTACTTGACGAATATCTGGAATTCCGGGACCATCATCGGTAGCAATCACTTTCAGTCCCCTTTTTCCGTACTCGTCCATTTCTTCAATACAGATTTTACCTGTACCCGCATATAAATAAATATTTCGAGCCAACTCCGAAATTGCCGTAGTTATCCTCGCTTGGTCTACTGTGCCGAAACCTAAATCTTTGGCAACATTTCTACCCATTTGGCGGGCAGCTACAATATCCCACTCGTTTCTAATTTTTACACAGGATTGGACAGCCATCGTTTACTCCCCCAGTTCCTGTTGTAGTTTCTCTAGACCCTTTTCTAAATCTAGTGCTGTGTACACTTCATCCAATTGAATACCCAGTTCTACCAAAGTAATGGCTACAGCAGGCTGAATACCTGTCAGAACGACTTGCGCCCCCATTAGTTTTGACATGCTAATTACATCTCCGAGCACTTTTGCGATGAACGAATCGATCATATCCACAGATGTGAGGTCAATTACAACTCCGTTGGCCCCTGTTTCATGTATTCTATTTAGAAGATCTTCTTGAAATTGCAATGCTGTTTGATCATCTAACTCCCATTGAATCGATATTAAAAGACAATTATGCAGTTTTAAGATAGGTATTCTCACATTTGATCCCCCTCAGTCACAATTTTTCTGTTCGTCAATTCAAGTGCTGTCTCAATTCCTTTTTTCAAGGAGTTTTTCGTAATGATCTGATCTAGGTTTATTCCTAAATTAACAATGGTCTGGGCAATTTCAGGACGGATTCCCACAAGAAGGCACTTAGCACCGACAAGTCGGACCGCTTCTGCTGACTGGATAATATGGTGCGCCACCATAGTGTCCACGACAGGTACACCTGTAATATCAATCAGCACCACTTCCGCACGGTGCTTGACGACACCCTGTAGAAGGTTTTCCATAATCTGTCTTGCGCGTTCTGTATCAATGGTGCCAACTAACGGCATCACAGAGATTTTATCGAATACCGGGATAAGCGGTGCAGCCAATTCCTGCAGTGCGATCTTCTGCATGGATACGGTATGCTCCCAAGATCCTGTATAGGTTTTGACAATTTCGTTATAGACGGGACGTAGCCATTTCTCAAAGTCATACATCAATGTTATTTTGCGGCTATCATCCACTTCTTTGGTCATTCCTTCAAAAACAATCTTTCCAAACAGCGATAAACCTTCTGTCACATAAATTAATGGCCAACCAAAACGAACGATCTTCTCAGCAAAATCGGATAATATGTTAGACAGGTTTTCCATGTCTTTGCTGATGTTATTTAACAACAGATTGATGTATTCACGGCTGGTACTCAAGTACACTTTATCCGAAATGGCTTTCAGTTCCTTTTTCTCACCGATTTCATCCATGCCTTCAATCCATTGGTTAAAAATAGTTTCACGGTTTTCCTCAATATGATTGATGATATCCTGGTTCATTCTCCCGGCTCCTTTTTTGATAATTGATATATATAATTTCAACAAATAATTATAATTCCGCTACTACCACTATAAAGATTTATCATTTTAAAAGTCAAATATGTTTAATTCCATCCAACCATAATTGTGGTTTATTTACCTATTATTGGTGGTATCTTTATTAGAAATGGGTGTACATATTGTTAGATGATGAATTGATGAATACTTAAACAGATAAGGGCGGCACAAAATAAAAAAGCTACTCACTCACTTGTGAATAGCTTCTTATCGATAAAACGGATTCAATATTAAAAGTCAATAAGTCCTAAACTTATTTGAAGCGCCTCATCCACTTTGTCCATCATCTCTTCATCGAGATGAGTTATTTTGTCCGTCAACCTTTGTTTATCAATCGTTCGAATTTGTTCGAGCAAGATAACAGAGTCACGTTCAAAACCATATCGCTTCGCATCAATCTCTACATGGGTTGGGAGTTTGGCTTTTTGGATTTGAGCAGTAATTGCAGCAACTATAACGGTCGGGCTAAATCGATTTCCGATATCATTTTGGATGACAAGTACTGGTCGAACGCCTCCTTGCTCAGACCCAACTACCGGGGATAAATCAGCAAAATAAACGTCACCGCGTTTGACAATCAAATGATTACCCCCCGCTAACTAAGCGTTCAACCGTATGCTCCGCCTCATATTCAGCCAAAAAAGCTTCAGATGCAATGTTTAAATTAATTTTAGACATCTCCATGTAGCCACGTCTCATGGACTCGCGAATTTGACGCTTCTTGCGCTCGCGAAGATACATCTTTGTTGCTTGAAAGATTAATTCGTTTCGATTGCCGTTTTCTTGTTTTACCAATCCATCTAATTCCGATACTAAGTTTTGAGGTAATCGAATCAAGATTTCAGTTGTTGCGCTGGATTCAGACACAGCATACACCTCCAAGAACTACAGACACATAATACTATTCCATATTCCATAATACCATTAATACCGGTAATTGCAAAGTCGATTTAGCGAATTCTTCTCTATTATCACTATATAATCCCTTTTTTATGCAGAAAATTGCCATTTACAATTCTACAGGCTTGTGTTGTAAATAATTTCTCACTTCCATTATATTTTTATCCCTCCAAAACATGCGCGGAACCCTGTAGCTAATCATGCATGGCACTTCATAGTTGATGGTTTCAAGCTTGGCAGCAACATCATTGGAACTTATCTGTCTGTTGCCCTGTTTTCCAATAAGTGTAACCTTGGTCCCGATCGGCAGCTCATGGGGCAGCTTAATCATAAATTGATCCATACAGATCCTTCCAATAATTGGCGCGAACTTCCCATCCACCAGGACATTCATCCCTTGAAGTTTTCGAATCCACCCATCCGCATATCCGACTGGAACCGTTCCAATCCACTCTTCTTCTTTTGTAGTGTAAGTTGCCCCATAACTGACACTTTCCCCGATGGAGAGCTTTTTAACATGTACTAGCTTTGTATGAAGGGAAAACGCCTCTTTTAACGGAAATGGAAGAGTTGGTTCCATTTCAGGCGATGGTGTTAATCCATACATGGCAATCCCGACGCGCACGGAATTGAAAATGCGAGTAGGGAATCGGAGCGTTGTAGCGCTGTTAGCGCAGTGGATCATTTGAACGGTATGTTTCTTGGTTATTTCCGCAAGTAATGCTTGGAACCTTTCAAACTGCTCCTCCACATAATTGGAGTGTAATTCATCAGCTGTAGCAAAGTGTGTATAGATGCCTTCCATTTGAAGGTTAGGCGCTTTTTCTGTCAGTTCCATGATTTGCGCGATCTCCTCTTTTGTCCGCGCACCAATGCGGCCCATGCCGGTATCCAGTTTCAGGTGGAGATTGATCGTTTCTGTGCCATCGTAGGCGTTTATTGCTTCCTCCACCCATTCTTTCTGGAAAACGGTCAGGGTAATCTTTTCCTTTGCAGCAAGTGGCAGGTCTGATACTCTCGAGGCCCCGAGTACAAGGATCGGGGCGGTTATTCCTTGCTGCCTCAGAGACATTGCTTCATCTAGGAATGATACGGCAAGGTATTTTGCGCCAGCGTCCAATGCGACGTTAGCAACCTGCACATCTCCATGGCCATAGGCGTTCGCCTTAACCACCGCTATAACCGTGACATCTTCTGTCACATGCTCCTGAACGGCTTTCACATTTTCATAAATACAATCCAAATCCACTTCAACCCACGTATCCCGATGAAAGCTTGACATCTTCCTAAGCACTTCCTTTTAACCTTGACTGATCACAATATCAATTATAAATTTAGATGAAACTCTTTAAATACAGGTAACTTTACTCAAATTAATATGTTCCTATCATAACGAAAAAATGCGGGAAAGTCATGCGAGAAAGACCTTCGAGATTGAGGGCAAAATTCCTGCAGGGGTCTGACCCCTTAACGAAAAAAATTCAAAAAACCAAAAAAAAGCCCAAAAAAACAAAAATACAGGCCTGTTTCAACAGGCCTGCTCATTTGGGTCTGGTTTATTTGATGGCTGCGCCTTGGACGGAGCGGGCAATCATGAATAGTTCTTCTTGGGAGAGGTCTTTGGATACTAGGGTGAAGTCCACTCCTTGATAGGTCCAGGTCAGGCTGTTGTCGGTCATGGCTCCTACTGTGAAACCAAGATCGGCAGGGTGACCGTTGACTAGTTGGGATGTCGGGACATCTGCGTTGCGGGCTTTTTCCTGGATAAGGGTGAAGGTTTTATCGCCTTCGTACGTAATGACGACGCGTTTGCCATTGGCTGTTTCCACGACCGTTTCTTCTTTAAGTACAGAACCGGCAGGAGTATCGAGCGGCGTCATGACAGAAAACTCATCCGACTCTTCCGTGACAGGTCCAGAGGCAGGCATTTCCAGGCTTGCACGAGCCCCAGTCATATTCTTCTTCACATCGAATGCGTCGGCATCGAAGCTTGCATCAAATTTAAAGTCGGAGAATTCCACCAACACCAATGGCTTCTTGTCCGGGTCCATCACCTTTACGGAAACTGGAGAAAGATCTTTCTTGCTAAGCGTGATCTCCTGGGTTGGCAGCAGTTTATTATTCTGATAGTTTGTTTTGGTTTCGAATACATAGTGTTCTTCCGTTGCAGTGAAGGTTGCATCAGGATCATTTTTGATGTCATTTACGAGCGACTCGAACAGATAGGCCTGGCTGCTATTCTGCGGCCATTCGCTGTGGAAGCGGAAACTCTTGTTTAATGCTGGCGTTAAGACGAATACGCCCTCATCATTGCGGATGATGATCTGACTTTGATCCTTTTCCGCATTCTTCAAGTTGACTCTGTAATAGTTCGGTTTGTTGTGCCCAATCTGCACTTCATATACCTGTGGCTCGGCGCCTGTTTGAAGTGTCATTTTTGCATTGGACTCATAGCCCTTCATCTCTTCCACTTTCGCACCAAGAGAAGCTGTTACATCCTCTTTCGATTTCGTACCGCACCCTGCGAGAACAAGGATACTCACAAGGCCAACCACTAACAATAGCCATGCTTTTCTCAAATTATTCATCCCCTTTGCCTTAATTACATGATTATCTTAGAGAAAAGTGAGAGTGCAGAGATTACAGACCCGCCGCTTCTTTACGTATTTCAGGCTGGCTGCACCTCTTACTTGTACACCTTGTCTCCTTTCTGAACTATGTATATGAGCAAGTTTTGGGGAATATGCAGACTAGCTTGACAAGCTTTCGATAATTACTTGCGCGATGGCATATTGATCACTGTGGGATATGGATAGGTGCACCGACTTCTCCGGGTGCTGGGGCTCTGCAAAATATGGCTTTCCTATTTCCGTCGCCGCTATCGTCATGTCCTGAAAGCTGAGCTCTTTTCCGATACCAGTTCCTTTCGCTTTGGAGTAGGCTTCTTTTGCGGCAAAACGCCCTGCGAGGAATTCCACCTTCCGTTTATCACTAAGTGAAGAGAATCTCTCTTGCTCAGCCGGTGTGAGGATGCGGTCCACAAAGTTCGACTGGCGGTTCATCAGCTTTTCAATCCGTGCAAGCTCGACGATATCTATTCCTGTTCCAATAATCATACTTTGACCAACCTTTCACATATATTAATGATATATTTTCTGATTCTCCTAAAAAGACTTTTGAGTGGTAAAATGGTAATCTTACAATTAGAGAGGTGAAGCGAATGTTCGTCCGAACGGAAAATTTTCGTACATTTACAAGATTATATCCTATTATTACCACAATTGTAGCCATCCATCTCATTTTATGGCTGGTCGTACAGTTTTCACCAACGTTTCGCAATTTAACTATTGGTTTTAATCTACTTATTTGGCAAGGCGAAATATGGCGGCTTGTCACGCCGATCTTCCTTCACGCCAGCCTGACACACTTTTTGTTCAATTCCCTGTCGCTTGTACTGTTCGGTCCAGGTGTGGAGCGGATGCTAGGCAAGGTGAAATTCATCGTGTTCTATGTACTAGGCGGGATTCTCGCCAACGTCGCGACTCTAATGTTAAAGCCAGACCTCTATATGCATTTAGGGGCGTCCGGTGCCATTTTTGCGATTTTCGGTCTTTATTTTTATATGGTGTTCTTGCGTCCAGACCTATTGGATAGGGCGAATTCCCAGGTTATCCTGACGATATTGGTGATAGGGCTTGTGATGACCTTCATGAACTCTAACATCAATGTCATTGCCCACCTATTCGGATTCTTCGCAGGTACGGTCATGGCACCTTTCTTCTTAGGAAGAGGGCCGAACACAAGTCCGCGTTCCTTGCGTGCCATTTTCCCTAAAGTGGGGAGACCCGGCGCTCCTAGGTCCGGTAAACAGAGCATCGTATGGATTGTGTTGATTGCCTTGGTGCTTGTCGGAATCTTGTCGCGGTTTATATGAATAACAAAAGCAAGGGAGTCGTTTACATGACATGCCCTTGCTTTTTTTCATAAGAATACCACTCGTAAATCTGTTCCCCATCGTTCTGTTCCACATCCACTACCTGAAAGTTCTTCCCTCCAAGTCCGGTTTTAATCGAAGCTTTGGCAGTGAACAGCTTTCTTCTTCCTTGAAAAAAGGACTCTCTTAACTCGAACGATTGTATTCGCTTCTTCCGGATCATTACGATATTTTTGCTGAGGTGACGGTAGGACAGTTGCAACTGCTTCCCGCCAAGGGACCAGCCAGCCGTTTTGAATTGACTGTATCCTAAAAGAGCAGCCACTCCAACTGAAAGAAATGCAAAATATCCATACGGCTGAAAGAAGTAGGCAATCGGTGCAGAGACTATGATTGCCGGCACTACCAACCGGATCAAATAGCGGATTAATGACCGTTTCGGTAAAGGATGCACATTTTTTGATAGCTGATATGAGGGCACAAATTCTCTTAGGAGTCCCTCCATCTCAGACACGTTCACCAATGGAAAAAGGATCGTCGAGAAGTCCGCTTCCTTTCCACCGGAACTGCCGGCGCTTTCTACATAAACGGTGGCAAATCCGAAAGGCTGCCTCAAGATGTTTTGTGTTATACGAATCGCCTGAATTCTCTCGAGCGAAATTGTCAATTGTCTTTTTTCGATAATTCCTCTTGATATAAGGAGCTCATCTTTATTTTTGACAACTGTGAAGTTCCCGTACTTGAACATGGTCATGATAATGGATATGAGCCATGAAAGAAATAAAACCAGGAAAACGATTGAAGCAATCAGAAACACACTCGTCTGCAGAACCATTCCGAACCGGTCAATAATATCCTCATATGGAACGATCTGGTCAAACTGGGAGGTGAACGCGATGACCGCTGATAAGACGACACCTATTCCCCCGGAGGTTGTCCCTACAATGAAAAGAGTTTTCCAGGAAACGGTGAAGGTCGGTTTAGGTGGTGCATCGGCCAGCACCTCTTCATATGTTTCATTCTCAACAGACCTCTCCCTTTCTTCCCCAGGAGTTTCTTGATGTTTTTTATATAACAGCGCTTCTCTTAGTCGGGAGGCCTCTTCCTTGGTTACGGCTGTCAGACTTGCTTCCGCTTCCGTTCCGCCTCCTGCCGTTTCGACCTGCACTTTCACCAAGCCGAAGATCCGCTGGATGATTCCTTCTGACGTGTCCAATGTTTGAATTCTTTCTTGTGGAATGAAACGGCGTTGTTTCACGATAACCCCGTATTCCATCCGTAACTCGCCGTCCTCAATCCAGTAATAGAAGCGGTACCACGAAATGATCCCCACAACAATCAATCCGCCAAACCAGATGGCCATGACCCCTACATAGATCATTCCGAAGAATCCCTCACCTGTACTTCCGAAGAATACAAAAAGAATGATCGGAAACAGAAGCTCGCGCAGTTGTTTGAAAAAAGCTGCGACAATGGAAGCAGGATGCATTCTTCTTTTCTCAGACATCATCTTCTGTCACCCTTGCAAGCCTAGATATGTAATCACGAACCTGGTCTGCCTGCTCTTCGTCCAGAGCGGGAATTTCGTGGATGGTGGCTGCTGTGGAAATGAGGACTGTGGAAAGGTGATGCCTTTTCAGGATCGGCCCTTGTCTTGTGTCCACATGTTGAACGCGGACCATCGGTACTAGAGTTCTTCTTTTTATAAAAATGCCGTGTTGCAAGTCAATTTCATGCTCATGCACTTCAAATCGCCACCGCTTCCACTGCATGGTCGGGAATATAAACACGGTAAAAATGAAGATAATGACAAAAAGTCCTCCCGCAATCAGTAGAGTCCACCACGGCAAGTTAAATGTGCTTTGTATAAACCAAAATCCTCCTACAAGCAGTAAGTAGAAGATTGCATTCAGCGCAGCGGATATCCTCCACACCGACAATGCTTTTCTGTCTATCATCTGTTTAGGCTCCGGCCTCATTTTGTTCCCTCCAAATCACTTGATAGCAACTTATTCTCGCTGCCGCAGTCCCTAGTATACTACGTAAAGATATAGTTGGAAAATTTTATTTGATATTAAAGGAAGCACCGTCCACTATTTCTATTTCAGTATAACCTTTCAGGTCTTCCATGAGCTGAAAAAGCGCTTCATCCTTTTTCTTCGCTTCAATCATGCAATGGATCTCGGGAGTGCTTCCTTTAATACCGTGGAGGAATTCCATGAACATCTTTGGATCCACGTAGTCCGCATGGGCACGAAAGTTTTTTTCATCTCTCGGGCTGGATATGTGCATTTTCACAGGTAGCGGAGAGTATTCCCAAGTCTGCACCACTCGTTCCCAGTCCCGCTCCCAACCCTCAGCTTCCTTTTCAAAATGGGCAAGGTGGTGATGGTAGTCGAACACAAGCGGGACATTAAGTTTTTCACAAACGTACAAGGCATCGCGCAGGTGGAAGGTCGTATCGTCATTTTCTAATATGAGCATTTCTTGAAGCGCTTGGGGGACCAGCGCCCAATTATGAATAAACTGTTCAAGCGCCAGCTCCCTGTCATCATATCCCCCACCAATATGGAGCACGCATCTATGTTCAGTCGGAACCCTCATTCCTTTTAAAAGAGATCGGTGCATGCTGAGGGTCTTGATGGTCTGGTTGATGATATCTTTGTTCTTGGAATTGAGCAGCACAAAGTGATCCGGATGGAAGTCCACACGCATCGGGTTCTCCTCTAAATAGTCAGCAATTTTGCCCAGTGTTGGTTTGAGTGGCCGCATGAATTTCCACTCTTTCAACTCTTCATGGTTTGCGAGCGGAATGAGCCTAGAGCTGAATCGGAAGAATCTGATATCGTTGGCGACATTATGCTTAAGGAGGCGCAGGCAGTTCTCCAAATTCTCATTGGAGATGCGTTCGAGTTTTTCAATTGCCGCTTGGCGGTCCTTCAGTTTGCTGAACTGAGCATAGGTCATGGTTTTGGACGGGGATGCGTTGGTGAGTTGCATGCTCATTGCGACATAGCCTAATTTAACAAGGGTCATGGCGTTTGGTCACTCCTTTTTGATGATGGTGATTCGGGAGTAGTATGCCCAAGTTTGATGAGTCCCACAAACAAAAACCGGGCAAAACCAGCCCGCTCCTTTAATGCTTAATATTGAGTTAACCTCCGCTGTTCCTTTCCGCAAATGGCTACGCTTTCCACGGGGCGACCTTGAGCCTCCTCACTTCGTTGCGGGGTCTCAAGATTGTCGCTACTCCCCCGTAGGAGTCTCCGCCATTTGCTCCAATCCACAGCTATAATTCTTAAGTAAGTTTGGGTAATGGCTACTTCAGTCACTTTTTAGTAGAAATGATTTTCGTTCTTCTAGCGGGGAATGAAACCACCTTGTTGATTGTAGTGGAAGGCGCGCAGACTCCCGCGGGAGGAAGGGACAGGTAAGACCCCGCAACGGAGTGAGGAGGCTTACGGACCGCCCGCAGGAAAGCGAAGCGCCTGGAACGAAAATCAACAGAATTATATACTTTCTCATCTTTCAAAAAAAGCCCGAAAACCAACCGCAATTACCGGTTAGTTTTCGAGCATTTAATAATTAATTATACGCGCTCTTTACGAGAAGAACGTTTGTAGCCTTGGCGTTTAGCGTTTGAGTCTCTTGAACCAGATCCGCCACGGCTGTCGGAACGTTTGTTCCAGTTACCTTTACCGCCGCCTTGACTACGGTTACGGTCGCCGCCGCCACGGTTGCTGCCGCCGCCGCCGCCTCTTCTTGAGTGCATAGGCGCTTCATCTGTAAGACGAATTGGAGTTTCGTCCGGCTCTTTTGTGAACAACTTCAGAGCTGCGGATACAAGTGTTATTGCATCGTGCTCTTCTAGTAATTGTTCAGCTGCATTACGGTAGAAACCAAGGTTTTGCGCTTCAACCGCTTGTGTTAATTTTTCCATGGACATTTTTTGTTGGCCTTCTAGAGCTTCGTCTAGAGTTGGTGCCTTCATTTTATCCATTTTACGTTTAGTTACGCGTTCTACATGGTGCAGGTAGCTAACTTCACGAGGACTTACGAATGTAATCGCCAATCCGCTCTTACCAGCACGACCTGTACGTCCAATACGGTGAACATAGCTTTCAGGATCTTGTGGAATGTCGAAATTATATACGTGTGTTACACCAGAGATGTCAAGTCCACGTGCTGCTACGTCTGTTGCAACAAGTACTTCAATGGCACCTTCTTTAAACTTACGCAGTACACTCATACGCTTCGCTTGTGAAAGGTCACCGTGAATTCCTTCTGCAGAATATCCGCGCACATTCAATGCATCGGACAGCTCATCTACACGGCGCTTTGTACGACCGAAGATGATAGCAAGCTCAGGAGACTGGATGTCAAGAAGACGAGTCAAAGTGTCGAACTTCTTCTTTTCCGGAACTTCCACGTAGAATTGTTGGATGTTGGAAACAGTTACTTCTTTCGTTTTCACCTTTACACTTACTGGCTCACTCATGAAGCGTTCAGCGATTGCACGGATCGGTGCAGGCATTGTAGCAGAGAAAAGTAATGTTTGTTTCTTTTCTGGTGTTTCAGCAAGGATTTTTTCGATATCCTCGATGAATCCCATGTTCAGCATTTCATCCGCTTCATCAAGGACCACCGTGTTCACATTTTGAAGACGAAGAGTCTTACGGTTGATATGGTCAAGTAGACGACCTGGAGTACCAACTACGATGTGAGGGTTCTTTTTCAATGAACGAATCTGTCTGCTAATGTCTTGACCACCGAATACGGAAAGAACACGAGCACGTTTATGGTAAGAAGCTTTGTAAATCTCTTCAGCAACCTGGATTGCTAGCTCACGAGTTGGAGCGATAACGATACCTTGGATGGAATCGTTTTTCACATCAACATTTTCAAGTAAAGGAAGACCGAATGCAATCGTTTTACCTGTACCAGTCTGAGCCTGGCCGATTACGTCTTTCCCTGTTAATGCCACAGGAATCGTTTCTGTTTGGATAGGGGTAGCTTCTTCAAACCCCATTTTGTCAATCGACTTCATGATATCTTCTGATAAACCTAATTCTTTAAATAACGCCAAATTATTCCTACTCCTTTATCTATACAAATTAATAAATTAGGCACGCGTCTTGGCGCTTGCCTAACCTTTATAAGTAGACATATTAAACACATTACCTGTTATCATAACACTTTGGTTACTAAATAGCAATAAAGGTTAATGTCAACTTATAGGAGATTGCGCTTTCATCCGCACTCCCCCGCCGAAAAATCGGTAATATTTTTTTCTCTCCGTGCCAACCGGAGCTAATACAACACGCTTACTACTAATTTTCTCTTTTGTGAGGGTTTGTATTCCTGGGAAAAAGGAAATTACTTAATCCCCTCAATAACTTCTTCCAACTTCATACCTCTTGAACCTTTAACTATCACAACATCATCGGACTCTAATAGAGGCAACAACTCATTGATCAGTTCCTGTTTGTTCATGAATGGTTTGACGCGAGAAGGCTCCAGGACTTCCTGTGCCCCTTTGGCAATCTCCATTCCAAGCTCACCGAATGTAAAGACATAGTCCACATTTCCCCCTTGGACATATCGTCCTATTTCATGGTGGAATGCTCTTTCCATGTCACCAAGTTCGAGCATGTCACCTAGCACGGCGATCTTTTTACCGTAGCCGGTCAGGCTTCCCAGAAGATCCAGTGCCGCTCGCATGGAAGTCGGGCTTGCGTTGTAGGCATCGTTGATCACTGTCCAACCGCCGGAGGTTTCAACCACTTCGTTTCTCATGCCGGTTATGGTCAAGTTCTCCAATCCTTTTTTCCGGTTCACTTCCGTTACCCCAAACAGCTCTCCGACTATGATTGCGGCAAGGGCATTGGTCACGTTGTGGGCACCAAGTACCGGGATGAAATACTCTGTTTCTTCTATTATAAAATGAGTGCCTCTCCCCTTAAGCGAAATGTCCTTTGCTTTGTAGGTGTTATTATCATTGAGCCCGAAAAGAATAGCGTTTTCTGGGACCACCTTACTTGTCAATAGTGGCTCGTCTCCGTTAATGATCAACTTCCCATCCGGCTTCAGGCCAGCAGCTATCTCGAGCTTGGCTTCGGCAATACCTTCTCTTGATCCAAGGTCCTGCATATGGGATTCCCCGATGTTAGTGATAATGGCTGCGTCAGGCTTGGCGATTCTAGAGAGTAACTCTATCTCACCACGACCGCTCATTCCCATTTCCAGCACTGCCACTTCCGTATCCTCTTTCATAGAAAGGATGGTGAGTGGCAAACCAATATGGTTGTTGTAGTTGCCTGCCGTCTTGTGTACACGGAAGGTCGTTTCCAACACAGATGTGACCATATCCTTGGTTGTTGTTTTGCCGTTACTACCGGTAATCCCCACAACCTTCATGCCGATTTCGTTCCGGTAGCTGCTTGCAAGGTACTGCAAAGCCTCAATCGTGTCTTCGACAAATATAAGGTTCAGGTCTGCCGGTGGTTCGGGCTGGTCTTTTTGCCAGAAGGAAGCAACTGCCCCTTTTTTCTCAATGGCATCACGGACAAATGCGTGGCCGTTAAAATTTTCCCCGATAATCGGTATGTACAGTTTCCCGCTCATATCCTCACGCGTGTCTCTAGAAACCCCCTCCACTACGATGGCATTATATTCAGAGGAGATTTCCTCTCCTTTTGCCATCTCCTGAATTTCTTTTAAGCTTCTTTTTATCATATGGACTTTCCACCCTCCTGTTCATCTTTACACAGAGAAAAGGCTGA
The DNA here is from genome assembly GCF_001037965.1 of Bacillus sp. LL01. Taxonomy (NCBI): domain Bacteria; kingdom Bacillati; phylum Bacillota; class Bacilli; order Caryophanales; family Bacillaceae; genus Bacillus; species Bacillus sp. LL01. Next base: position 21,617 of record NZ_LFEL01000008.1, read on the forward strand.
TATCACGTGTAATGCTGTTTCGCCCGTGATGACCCAACCCCCTGCTTGTAAATCGTCCCTGCATATAGTGTGGTTTGTTTAACTCCCTGGAGATTTCCGTTTCAGGTGTTCGCTTTCCGCGGGGCGGTGCTTGAGCGTCCTCGGCAAGCCTGGGGGGGCTCAAGTCTACCGCTACCTCCCGCCGGAGTCTCACACCTTACACTCAAATCTACAGGGGGTTCACAATAAAATGAATGTTAAAAAGTATGCTTGATTTTCTGTTTTTCTTCGTGACGCTCTTGTGCATATCCAACCAGCTTTTCAATCAATTTTGGATAGGATACATCAGTATGCTGCCATAATAACGGGAACATGCTGAACGGAGTGAAACCTGGCATCGTGTTTACTTCATTGATATATAGTTTACCCTCTTTTGTTAAAAAGAAATCCGCTCGCACAAGGCCTGCTCCATCAATTGCTTTAAAAGCAGTGATAGCCATTTCTTTTACCTGCTCATAGATTTCTTCACTGATCTCAGCAGGAATAATCATAGCAGTATCGCCATCTTCATACTTAGCTTTGTAATCATAAAACTCTGTTTTAGGAGCAATCTCTCCAACCACGGAGCATTCCGGCTCATCATTGCCAAGCACGCCGATCTCGATTTCACGGGCACCTTCCAAGCCTTGTTCCACAATGATTTTACGGTCATATTCGAACGCTTCACGGAATGCCGCTTCAAGTTCTTCGCGGTTTTTTGCTTTGCTGATTCCGACACTAGAACCAAGGTTTGCAGGTTTAACAAAGCATGGGTATCCAAGCTCAGACTCCACTTTTTCATACGTTGCATCCGCTGCTTTTTCCCACTCAGAGCGAAGGAAATGTGCATATCCTACTTGTGGCAGTCCTGCCTGGTCGAAAAGGTTTTTCATGATAACTTTATCCATTCCAGCAGACGATGCCAATACACCGTTTCCTACATAAGGAAGATTCAGAAGTTCAAGCATCCCTTGAACCGTTCCATCTTCCCCGTTCGGACCATGAAGCAATGGGAAAACAACTGTTGGAGCTTCTTCGGTCTCTTCAGAAGAAGTCAATGCAAGAGGCGCAATGGTCGTTCCGCCTTCTTCTAGTTTCAACTGGTGTACGCTCTCAGCCGGTCCGTTCAACAGTACTCCACGTTTCCACTCACCTGATTCCGTTATGTATAACGGATATACTTCAAATTTATCTGTGTCTAATGCCTTGGTTACAGCCAAAGCTGTTTGTAAGGAAACCTGATGCTCGGCAGATTTTCCACCGTATAGTAAATGCAATTTCGTTTTCATTTTGTGCTCCCCCTCAAGAGATGATCTGTTTATGTTATGACACCCCTAAATTCGTTTGGGTTTCTGTTAAACTTATGTTGATTTTCGTTCCAGGTGTTCGCTTTCCGCGGGGCGGTGCTTGAGCCTCCTTGACTTCGTCTGTGGGGTCTCAAGTCAACCGCTACCTCCCGCCGGAGTCTCACACCTTGCACTACAATCAACATAGGGCCAACTAATAGCCATGGGTTTTAATATTTTTGTTTGTATCAATTATTTCATTATAGCACCTACATACAAGAATTCGAAACTGATTCCTCCCTTTAAGTAGGTTGAAAAGGTAAAATCTTTTCCATAATATATGAATGTCATTCCACCGACGTGTTAAAGGCAAACCTTAATGCCTAGATTATTTTCGACAAAGTTCTTTCCTAGGAAATAAAATGCCGATGTTTGCCGTCAATATTCCCCAGATAACCACGAAAAAAAGAGAGCGGGTGTTCCGCTCCCGTCTCTCTTACCATGTGATTTTTGTTGCTTTAATCTCCTTTGGTGTAACGGTATAAAGATGCTTATCGATATAAAGGATCCGCTGAACCATGTTCTCCCAGTCCTCATATAAGGTGTTCTCAGGTTGATGCGAAATTTTCGTGTGCATTGTGAAGCCTTTTTCCGTATCGATACCATAGATCATGGCACCTTCAAAAGCAAGTCGATAGCTACCATCTTTCTGGTTTTCATTGTACATGGTGATCGGAAAAGCGAATATATCCTTCTCTTTGTTAAAAAGAAGTGCCTTATGATCGTGGTTTAGTGGTGAATGAGTGGATTGCCCGCCGATTATTTCCGTATGCTTCTCCAACGGGTTTGTCGGATCACTTACATCAAACAGGGAAATTTTCACGCCATTTGTCGTCACCCTTGTTCCCCATTGATCTTTTTCTAGCTTCGTGTCATAACCGAAACCTATCAGATGGTTCTCGTCATACGGATGCAGGTAGTTGCTGAAGCCTGGGATTTTGAGTTCTCCAAGCACCTTTGGCTCATTCGGGTTGCTCAGATCGAAGACGAACAGTGGATCGACCTCTTTAAAGGTGACCACATACGCTTTATCCTGCATGAACCGGACAGAGTAGATGCGCTCTCCCCTCGCCAAATCTTCCACACTGCTGACTACATTCATGCCCCCGTCCAAGATGAAAAGGTGATTACTGGACGGTGAGTGTTCATCCCATGCTTGCCCTTTGGTTGCTGCCACGCGGAAGTGGCCATTGTATTCATCCATGGAAAACTGGTTCAATAGATAGCCCGGAATAGAACCATTGGCATGGAATTCCACTGATGTGCCAGCTACTGCAAATTTGTATAGCTCCGTACTTTCATTGTGGGTCCAATGCGGTCCATAACTGTAGTTAGGAACTGCTACATATAGATTTTCCTTGGACATGTAGATCTGGTTTCCGCTTCCTACATAGGTTGTAATTGCTGCATCCTCTTCAGGCTGATTCAAATCGAGAGAGGCAATTGTCATGAAATTATTTTCGTTAGAATCAGGAAAATAGCTGATTTCATCGTATGGAACAGCTTCAAGTTCCTCTTCCTCATCCCCATTCACTTGAGCTGATCGTGGACGCAAGTCTGCTTCTGGATGCTCCCTAAGAATCCAAAACTCGGCATACTTGTTGGTGATCAGGTAAACATGGTTATCTATCTTCCTGCTTGATACATAATTCCCTTCGATCGTGATCGTCTTTTGGACAACAGGGTTGGAGCGGTCGGAAATATCATAGATAATCGCCCTTGTCGCCTCATGCATTGGCAGGATCATGTCGCCTGCACTGCTCTGTTTGCTACCATACATCATTTTTTCATTCCAATGGTTCCCAATCACCACCAGCTGGTCTCCATCCAGGAAGAGTTGATTTGGGTAAAAATCTTTATAGCGAAGCTCGGAAACGACGGTTAGATTCTTGACAGGCTCAGCCTTTGTAATCTTAAGTTTCTGATCGGTAGCCTGGTAGATAAAGCTACCATCGGTTTTGACGATATCCGCTTCATCCACCCCTTGGACCTGGACGTTCGTATCGGAATGTCCGCCTCCACTTGACTCACCTTCGCTACCTGCCATATCTGCACTTGCCCCTCCGTCACTGTCATCAGAGCTGGTGGTCGATTCCTCTTTTGAGAATTCGAAAAAAGACCGGCTGCTTTTCTGTTCTGTTTCCATCTGTTCGAGTTGAGCGGTGAACAGTTCATTTAGTTCTTTTTTAGAGGATACAGTAGGCAGTGCCGCCATTGCCGTAAACTTTATCTTTTTTTGCTCCCCAAGCTTCTTCCCATCCACTGATTCAATGTCTCCACTAATGTGAAGCTCATATGGCCCTTTTCTTGGGTCATATCCACCGTTTGGAGGAGATACCGTCACATAATCATCTGATAACTCCAACTTAGCTTCGACTCTATCCCCATTTTTGTCTGTCACATAAATGGACTCCCCTTGTTGGATGGTATCTTTCTTGAACTCTTTGGTGAAAGTCAGCATCCACGTTTTATTAGAAAGTACGGTCTGTGTATCTTTTGTAGAGATCGAATTGCCTGTACCATTCACCGCAAATGGTTCCTTTGTTTGATAGATTATTGCAAATATGATGGCCAGACCCACTATGAGGAAGGAAAAAATAATCGCCCTTTTTTTCATAAAATTGCCCCCTTTTATACGTTTAGACGAGGGTGTTGTAAAAAAGTTACATTGGGAGGAGAATTGTTTGGGAGGATGGAACTAGGGGGTTTATGGACTTGGATAGCTTTTGGAGGATATTTCGAGAATGTGTTAATGATATTTTGAAGAAAACAAGAAAAGATACTGCAAAAACAGCTGATTTCAGGAGTAAAAAAAGCGTTCGGACAACTTTTCCTTTGGTTCGGACATTTATAGCGCGACTAGAGGGGATGTTCGGACAATCACAGTCTCGGTTCGGACAACTTTTTCATCTGTTCGGACACGCTAAAATTTCGTTCGGACATTTATAGCCGATGTTCGGACAAGAACGGGAAATCTTCGGACAAGTTTGGGCAAACTTCGGACAAGAATGCAAAATCTTCGGACATTTGACTGCTTGGACTCCAAATCCTCACGCAAAAAGACTTCAATTGAGCCACAGCATCACCAAATACTTAAGGCACTGGCCAGCATCACTTCCCCCAAAAACCTAAAATTCCCCATAAAAAAGAACCCGAGAAGCTAGCGATCCCACAATCTGCTGGCTCCCCCGAGCTCTCCGTCTAATATACCCCTATTTCATTACTTGCTCCCTCAACTCTACCAATCCATAACGCCCAACAAACTTAGCAAACTGCTCGCGCTTCTTGCCTTCTGCCGCATAGATACCTATCAGTCTATCAATCATTTCATAAAGCGCCTCTTCCGCAAGACCGTTCGCAAACAGCTCACCCGTCCTGGCATCCAGCCCCTTCGCTTTTCCGCCGACATATAAGTCGAAAAGTTCACCATGCTGCTTGATGACTCCAATATCGTTGACCAAGGGCTCTCCACATCCAACCGGACAACCTGTGTAGGCTGGCTTTAACGTAAAAGGGACCGCTCTCCCGGCGATACGTCGATTGATCTCTTTCGCTACGGGCATACCTTCCTCAAGCTCCCCTTTACAGAAATTGCAGGTGCGAAGGCTTTTGACAAAATTGCCGACGGGATAGCAACGAAGACCAACGCTCGCAAAATCCGTCTTCGCCTCCTCCAACCTGTTCTCTTGAACATCTACATACAATTGCTGAAAGGTGGTGACTTCAAGTTCCTGTTCTTCTCCCATATAGCGGGCAAGCATCAATAGCTGCTTGCCATTCAGCTTGGCACCAAAATCAATGCCGCCATTCACCGCTAGTTTCACCGTTTTTTCTCCCATACGAACTTCACATCCCCTTTATTCTGTGATTTCCAATACATACGGGAAGGCATACACTTCTCCGTTCAATTTGAATTCAGCCCAGAGCTTATACATGCCCGGCTTGCTGAAATGGGCTTCAAATACAGGTTCCGTTCCTTTACGAGGGTGAACATGTATGAATTCATCCAACCCTTCATCCACAACAACCACATGCCCTAAAGCACCAAGGTAGTTTTCCGGCTCCGCACCCTCTATGTCAAAAGAGAGAACCACATTTTCTTTTACAGAAAAATTGTTCAAATCAAGGGTTACCGTATAATCCCCCTGTTCCTTTGTCCATTGTGATTCAGCTTCCAGATGAACATGGGCATCTTCATGACCAGCATGCTTCCCAACCATCACAGGATGAGGTTCATTTACATATTGCAACTCACTTGGCTTGATATCCACAAACGCCTGGTACATGCCATCCTCCAACTCAGCATCCGTCGTGAAAACCCCTGCTGACATCTTTTCCGGATGAAGATGCTGGAATACTTCCAAATCCTCACTGATGACAACCAGATGCATCAATTTCTCATGACTTACTTCAAGGTCATCCATCGGGTTACCATCAAGATCAGTCAGAGTAATAGTCAACTCACCTCCATCCAGCTCTACATCTGCTTTGACTTCACTGGATGTATCCCCTTCATGGTCGCCGTGGTCCCCATGGCCATCCTCATTGCCTTCTTCGTGATCACCGTGCTCCTCATCATGTCCTTCTTCCTCACCATGTTCATCATGCGAATCTTCGTTCTGATGCTCTCCGTGGTCTGCATCTTGAGCCTCATTTCCACCTGCATAAAACGAATACGCCGAATAGCCTCCGATGACTATCAACAAATAAATCAGTGCTGATCCTACCCACTTTTTCATTCTATTCCCACCTTATTAGAGTTTCACTTTCTGTAGTCGCAGTGCATTCAGGACAACCGAAACAGAGCTGAACGCCATCGCGGCTCCCGCTACCCATGGTGCTAGGAAACCTAGGGCAGCAATCGGTATTCCCATGGAGTTGTAGGCAAATGCCCAGAACAGATTCTGCTTAATGTTGGTGATTGTTTTTTTACTCATTACAATCGCATCGGCAATGCTGTTTAAATCACCACGCATCAAGGTGATGTCTGCCGCTTCCATCGCGACATCTGTCCCTGTTCCTATTGCCATCCCGATATCAGCTGTCACCAATGCCGGTGCATCATTAATCCCATCACCAACCATCGCGACCTTTTTGTCTTGCTTCTGTAGCTTTGCTACCTCTTCCGCTTTCTGCTCAGGAAGTACTTCGGCTATGACGTTGTCAATTCCGGCAAGCTTTGCAATCGCCTGGGCTGTACGTTCGTTGTCCCCTGTCATCATGATGACTTCAAGACCCATGTCCTTCAAACGTTTGACCGCTTGCTTGGATGTATCTTTTATCGTATCCGCAACTGCGATAATGCCTTTGTATTCTCCATTTACAGCAATCAGCATCGCGGTTTTTCCTTCTGTTTCAAGACTGCGAACTGCTTCTTCCGCCTGCTCGACAGCCACTCCATGCTTGGTCATGAGCTTTCGTGTACCAACGATAACACGATTCTCACCAACGACTGCTTCTATACCATACCCGGGTATTGCTTGAAAAGAATGCACAGAACCAAACTCGATTCTCTTCTCCTTGATACCCTCTACTATCGCTTGCGCCAGTGGGTGTTCCGACTGTTTCTCCGCAGCACCGACCAATGCAAGAACGGCCGCTTCATCCTCACCAGCCACCAACTTTACATCTGTCAGAACCGGCGCACCATTTGTCACTGTTCCTGTTTTGTCCAATACGACCGTTGTGATGCGGTGTGTCTGCTCTAAATGCTCTCCGCCTTTGAAAAGGATGCCAAGCTCGGCTGCCCGGCCGGATCCCGCCATGATGGAGGTCGGCGTTGCAAGACCAAGTGCACACGGACAAGCAATTACTAGGACGGCAATCAGATTTACCAATGCTTGTGCAAAATTCCCCGGATCGACGATGAAGTACCAAACCAGAAAAGTAAGAATGGCAATTCCAACCACAATCGGTACGAAAATACCGGATATTCTATCTGCAAGGCGTTGAATCGGCGCTTTGGACCCTTGCGCCTGCTCTACAATCCGGATGATTTGAGCAAGAGCCGTTTCCTTCCCGACCTTTGTCGCCTTTATTTTCAAAAAGCCGTTTTTATTGATTGTGGAACCATATACAGTGTCGCCCATCTTTTTATCTACAGGGATGCTTTCCCCTGTCAGCATCGACTCATCCACCGCCGATTGCCCTTCGATAATTTCTCCGTCGACTGGCACTTTTTCACCAGGCTTAACGGAAACAATATCTCCCACAAGCACTTCTTCCAAAGGCACTTCAATTTCTTTTCCATCACGTAGGACGAGCGCTGTCTTCGCCTGCAAGCCCATCAGCTTTTTGATTGCTTCTGATGAACGGCCCTTTGCTCTCACTTCAAAAAGCTTTCCTAAAATAATAAGGGTGATGATGACCGCACTTGTTTCAAAGTAAAGGTCGACCATATGGGCACCAGAACCGATCGATTCAATCGATAAGTATAAACTGTACACATACGCCGCAGACGTTCCTAGTGCAACCAGCACATCCATATTGGCACTTTTATTTTTCAACGCTTTAAAGGCACCTGTGTAGAATTGCCACCCTATAAAGAATTGAACCGGTGTCGCGAGTGCGAGCTGCACCCAAGGGTTCATCAGCATATCAGGCAGATAGATGAACGATGTAAAGGAAAAGTGGCTCACCATCGCCCAAAGCAACGGTATCGTCAGTATCAACGAGAAAACAAATTTCCCTTGCTGTTTTTCCAGTTCTTTTTGGCGGAAGCTCTCGGCATTCTCACTTTTCTCCACCTTCTCCGTTGCCCCATAGCCTGCTTTTTCAATGCGCGCGATGATGTCGGCAGGCTTTAACTTTGACGGATTATACTCCACTGTACCGCTCTCCAATGCCAAGTTCACATTGGCTGTATTGACACCTTCCATCTTGCCCAGCACCTTCTCAATCCTGCTAGAGCAAGCGGCACACGTCATGCCTGTAATAAGAAATTCCGCTTTTTCCTTCACTACATCATAGCCCAGATCTTGAATCTTCTTTTCAATTTCTATTTCAGACACCTGTTCCGGATCATAAGTGACGGATGCATTCTCAAGGGCAAGGTTCACATTGGCTGTCTCTACTCCAGCCAGTTTATTCAGCCCCCTCTCCACCCTTGTGGAGCAAGCCGCACACGTCATCCCTGTAATCTGTAACTGGGTTTCTTTTCTCTTTTGATCGCTCATGATAGCAACCTCCTTTATACCCATAGGGGGTATATTTTATTGCGAATAAAACGTGCTTTTCCCGTAAGAAAGCACGCATATGATCGACTGGATTAGGCTACTTCATAACCTTCTTCGTCGATTGTTTCCTTAATCTTCTCCATTGTCACTTGCTCACTTTTGTATTCTACCGCTACTGTACCGGAAGCTAGATCCACCTTGACAGAGTTCACTCCGTCCAATTCCCCTACACTACCTTCAACCGCTTTTACGCAATGCCCGCATGACATTCCATTTACTTTTAACGTTACTTGTTCCATTCTAATCTCCCCTTATTTCATTAGTCTTTTAACTGTTACTAACAACTCATCTATTACTTCTGTATCGCCTTCTTGAATTCTTTCCACGATACAGGATTTCATATGTCCTTCTAAAAGCATTTTGCCAAGGCCATTCAGGGCAGACTGGACCGCAGCGATCTGTGTCAGCACATCATCGCAATACGTATCTTCCTCCACCAATCGCTTCACCCCACGCACCTGACCTTCTATTCGGTTCAAGCGGGAAATAAGCGATTTTTTTACCTCTTCGGAATGATGGCTCTTACGTTCCCCATTTTCCGTATGACAGCATTCTTCATTGTTCATCATTTCTACTGGAAGGTTTTCCATGGTTATTGACCTCCTGTCTCTTATAAAGTAACATACCCCTATACGGTATGTAAAGAGATTGAATTTATACTATTAAAATAATTTCAGAAGAGGTAATTGTCATGTGGAGAGATCAAGTATTGGATTGGTTCTCGGCGGTCGGTCCGTTTGCCATCGTACTTAGTATTCTAATCAATACATTCATAAGCATACTCGCTTTTATGCCAAGTGTTTTTCTCACCGCTGCCAATCTGGCATTCTTTGGTTTCTGGCTTGGTACGTTGATTTCCTTTTTGGGCGAGTCGATTGGGGCTGTTGTGAGTTTTTGGTTATATCGAAAAGGGATCAAAAAGTTTGCACCGGATGCGTTGATGAAAAATAAATGGCTGATGAAATTGCAAGAGACAGGTGGTCGAAAAGCATTTCTGTTGGTTCTGACATTGCGCTTGTTCCCATTTGCGCCATCCGGCCTCGTGACATTGGCTGGAGCAACAAGCAGGATTGGCATAGTCGGATTTGCGGTTGCAAGTACGGTTGGCAAGGTTCCAGCATTGTTGTTAGAGGCATTTTCGGTTTATCAGGTGCTTCAATGGAATACGGCAGGAAAGGTGATCTTGGCTGTGGTAGCGGCTGGAGTTGTGTTGGTGGTGCTGCGGGGGAGGTTACGGAAGTAAAAAAAACAGAGCCCCCAAAAGGCCCTGTCATTCCTAATCACTACTACTTTCTAACAAAAACTTCCCTGCCGCAACATGCTCCAACAGAAAATCCCCCACATCATTGCCATTAAAGCTCAAATGATGCAGCGGCCTTGTCATCGCCACATAAAGCAGTTTCACATCAATCTCCGTTTCAGTAAACACTTCATCCAGCGAGCACAATAAGACGGCATCAAACTCCAGTCCCTTCGCCAACTGGGCGTGTACGATGACGACATCTTCCTGGTTAATTTCTTCATTTTCCCCAAGTAATTGCACGCGCAAGTCTGAATGACGGCGTAGCAGTCCCTCTATCTTCTTGCACTCCTTCTCCGTCTTCCCGATAACGGCAATCGTTTTCCGCCCGTCCGCATACAATTGCTTTATTTCCATCTCCAGCATACCAGCCATTCCAACAGTCCCACCGGAAGTTGGCCACTTATGAAACACCGGTTTTGCCCCATGCCTCACCACCGGCTCCACTTTCGGCAGCTCGAATGGCAATAGCTTCAGTATATCATTGGCAGTTTCCATTATTTCAACGGTGGTACGATAGCTTTTTTGCAAGGTCGTGTAGGCAGCTCGAGGGAATATCTCCTCTTTCACCTTGTTCCAGTCTTGTATACCACGATAGGAGTGGATCCCCTGGGCGAGGTCGCCAACGATGGTGAACATATCCGTCTCCAAGGCGCTTTTCAAAGCAGCCAATTGAAAATAGCTGTAGTCCTGCGCCTCATCTATCACTACATTGCGAGCCCGCAAATCCTTGTCAATGCCGTACAAATGGTGCTGCAAATAGAGTAACGCCGCCAAATCCTCCAGTTCATATTGCTTCTGTCTATGTAATTTCACCTGATAGTCGACAAAATACTTGATTTGATAGTCATCCAGATAACCACTGGCATACTTCGAAAACGTCGTCTTGTCAGTAACCAGATCCTTAAAATAATGAAAAAGTGTGTGCTTCGGGAGCTTCCTGATAAAGGCGTTGACGGCGGTTCTGGACTCCCGCTTTATCTCTTCGATCATTGCGTCCTTTTTGTCCATCGCTTTTGTGACATAGCTTTTCCGCTTGGCTGGGTCGAGGTTCATGTTGAATAGTGCTTTGTCCAGCTTGTGATCATAGAATTTTTCGACTTTGTGAAGAAGCACTTTTTTCTCGGTCCGAACATAGTTTTGCAGAACACTTTTCACCTTTTCCACCCGGCGGTAATACGGGAGGTAGGTATATTCATTACGGATAAGTTGCTCCATTCTTTCTGCTGTATAGAGTTTGAACTTAGGTGTCAGATAGAAATCCTCTGTTGGAATAAATGTTTCCAAAATGTCAGATAGATAGCGGTCGATGATCTCCTTGAATTCTAAGGAACCTTTAAAGCTTGCGAGCCATTGGACCATTTCAGGGTCTTCGTATTCGTGGTTGATAAATCCCATCAGTTTTTCAGATGGCGGCCGCAATTTAATTTTTTTGCCGATACAACTTTTTACAAAATCAATGAAAGTCGTCTGCAAGATCCGGTCCACGCCGAGCTCTGGCAGAACTTCCGATATATAGCCGATGAACAGGTTGTTGGGTGCGAGAATCATGAGCTGTTCCGGTCGGAATTGGTCTTGGTAGGTATAGATGAAATAGGAAATTCTGTGAAGGGCGATAGTCGTTTTTCCGCTCCCTGCCGCCCCTTGAACGATGATCGGTTTATTCAGGTCGGCCCGGATGATTCGGTTCTGTTCTTCCTGGATGGTGGACACGATATCGGTCAGCCGGTTGCTAGAGCTTCCGGACAACGAATCCTGCAAGAGCTCGTCCGTTGTCGTCAGGTCGACGTCCCGTATGTCCTGAAGCTCGCCGTCCTCCATGATGTATTGGCGTTTCAGGGAGAGGTAGCCGTCATATGTTTCCCCCTCGGCTTCGTATTCCACTTCCCCAAGCCTCCCGTCATAATAGAGGTTGGCAATCGGAGAACGCCAGTCCACGATAATTGGATCCTGCGTTTCCCTGTCAAACAAAGAGGCTTTCCCGAAGTAGAGGATTTCCTCTTCTTCTTTGCCAGACCGTTTGTAGTCCACTCTAGCAAAGTAGGGCTTATGGTAGATTTTCTTGAGGCTGCGGATCTCTTCGGTCGTCCGCTGGAGCAGGTTCGCGTTGGTAAGCATATTCATGTAGCTGAAGCTGCTGTCTTTGAAGTCCATTCCTTCGAGCGCTTCTTTAAAACTTGATTTGAATGATTCCTCGTCCATTTCTGTTGCTCGGATCACGATATCCATATACTTTTTGGTAAATGTCAGCCGCTCCACTTCCTGATCAAAGTCAGGATGCCTTTTCTTCTTTTCTGCCAAACTCCTTCACACTCCTGAGGTTTTTATAAAGCTATTTTCTCAAACAAAGTTTACGAAAATAGCCTTTTATAAGACGCAAAAAACCATGAACTAGAGTTTTTCTCCATTCATGGTACACATCCTTGCTAACCTTTTCAAAGTACGCAACGATTTTCTGTTCTTTTTTCTGCGTGCTATTTTCACATATTTTTATGCATTTTCGTATTTATAAATGACTCGTTATACACCTTACTGTCGTGCTCTTTTCCTGATAATTCTATTTATACAGCACTGTATAGTTAGGGTATATAAGCGGTAAAAAGTCCAACTGCCGACTTTGTACTATGCGATAACAACAAAGGTTGAGAAAAGAGCCTTGCCGGAAAAATAATTATAACCGTTTACAAAATAATTTGCAATTTTCTATCAGATTTGTTTGTTTTCCTTGTCAGCTACCGTACACATATGTAAACTTGTAATGTATTTAAGTTTACATACTTACTACTTAGGAGTGATTACTTTGACTTGGAAACAACTTGCAGAAAAAGTGGTAGAGGGCTATCACATAACACCCGATGAGGCTTTAAGTATATTACATGAGGAAGACGATAACGTGCTGGAGCTTGTCCAGGCAGCCTTTCAAATCCGCAAACACTATTACGGAAAAAAAGTAAAATTGAACCTGATCATAAACGCCAAAAGCGGCCTGTGCCCAGAGGATTGCGGCTATTGCTCCCAATCCATGAAAGCCGACACGGAAATTGACAGCTATCCGCTTGTCAGCAAAAAGATTATCGTGGATGGTGCAAAGGAAGCCAAGAAAAACAAAATTGGAACCTACTGTATCGTCATGAGCGGACGCAAGCCGACAAACCGCGACGTGGATACGGTGGTCCAGGCCGTTCAGGATATCAAAAAAGACATCGACAACATGAAAGTATGTGCCTGTCTTGGAATTGTCAACGACGCACAGGCCAAGCTTTTGAAAGAAGCCGGTGTGGACCGTTTCAACCATAACATCAACACAAGCAAGGGGCACCACAGCGAGATTACGACGACCCATGATTACGATGATCGCATCCGAACGCTTGAAACATTGAAGAGTGCAGGAATCTCGCCTTGCTCGGGTGTCATCTGCGGAATGGGAGAAACGCTTGAGGATGTGGTGGAAATGGCTTATTCGTTAAAAGAACTGGATGCCGACTCGATTCCTGTCAACTTCCTGCATCCGATTGAAGGGACCAAGCTTGCAGGTATGGATGATTTAACTCCGTTAAAATGTCTGAAGATCCTTGCGATGTTCCGTTTTGTGAACCCTACAAAAGAAATTAGGATTTCTGGGGGCCGCGAGTTCAACCTTCGAACGCTGCAAAGCCTGGGACTTTATATGGCGAACTCCATCTTCGTAGGCGACTACCTGACAACTAGCGGGCAGGCCTCCAACCAGGATTATCAGATGATTAAAGACCTTGGCTTTGAGATAGAGGAAAATGCTTTTGAAACGGAAAGCCAGCAGTTTGCGGGTGTTTAACCATCTGGGATCATGGCAATAAACACCGGGACAGCGGGACTCTCCATTGTCTCGATGTTTATACGCTAATTGAAAATTTCTCGTTCAGCAAAGCAAGCCGGTAGCGGGACAGCTCTCCTGTCATGATTTCACTTGCAACAGCAGGATCGTTATTCATGAACCTTTCCGCTTCTGTTTCGCTCCTCGCTACAAAAATCACAATGCCAAACCCTGTTTCATCCGTCTGGTCGGTTCTCCCAGCAAGGATAACCACCCCATCTTCCACATTCTTTTTTAAATAGGAAAAGTGCTGGGACACGATGTTTTTCTCTTCTCCTGTCCAAAGCTCCGGATCATATAACCTTTCAGGCAGACGCAATACATAGATATAAGTTTGTAAGCCCATGGATTTTCCCACTCCTTTTTCGATATCTTAAAATTCTACATATTTTGAGTAAATCCTTTTTCTTGGACAAATAAGAAAAACCGGGAAAAACCGCACGGTCCTTTTAAAGCTAAAAAATTTTAGTTGATTGGTTAATCGCCGCTGTTCCTTTCCGCAAATGGCTGCGCTTTCCACGGGGCGACCTTGAGCCTCCTCACTCCGTTGCGGGGTCTCAACATTGCCGCTACTTCCCCGTAGGAGTCTTCGCCATTTGCTCCAATCCACAGCTAGAAATTCTTAAGTAAGTTTGTTAATTGCCATTTCAGTCACTTTTTAGTAGAGATGACTTCTGTTCTTCTAACGGGGAATGAAACATCTAGTTGATTGTAGTGGAAGGCGGCGCGCAGACTCCCGCGGGAGGAAGGGACAGGTAAGACCCCTCAGGCGGAGTGAGGAGGCTTACGGACCGCCCGCAGGAAAGCGAAGCGCCTGAACCGGAAATCAACAGAATTATATACTTATTCTTGGACAAAAGAACAGGTTCCTCCTTTTTCCAGATCGTGTATAATATAAAGTATAGAATATTAGAAATATTCACTTACCAAGAGGGGGACGATAAGGTTGAACAATATGGAAAAGAAACACGTATATCTCATGTATGCAATGGGCTCACTCTTACTGTTGCCATTGTATATTTTGGTTGGCCCCTTCATTTTCCAAGGGGTGCTTTTTGACGATAAGACCATCTGGCTCCTGCAGGAATCTAGCGATACCTATTGGCTTTATGCCGTTTCCGGCGTCTTGCTTGCGCTTTTTTTCTTTATGGCCTTCCTGTTTGTAAAATATGCGAAATGGCTGGTTGGAGTGGGAATCATCGCGGCGTTGTTCTTTTTCGCTCTCGGAACGTTCAGTTACCAGGCATTGGGTTCCGAGACCATCTCGTGGAGTGCAACCGGGACGTTCAAGACCAACCAATATACTTGGGAGGATGTTAAAGAGGTGGTGTTGGTACTGCCAAAGCACGGGGAAAAACATAAGATGGTATTCTACTTCAATGATGGAAATGAGCTCTCTATGATCCGTGATCATAAATTCACTCTTCAGCTGTATCAGTTCAATTATGCAAGATGGGAACATAACTTCCCTTATACCGTTGACAGGACGAATCAATTTTAATAGGCTGTTTTCGTAAACTTTGTTGCTTTTTCGAATTTATAAACCAATCGTAATATTCTTTACTATCGTGCTCTTTTCTTGGTTATACGGAATAGAATGCATGCCTATATTAGAGTAGATATGCGATAAAAAGTCCAATTGCCGACTTTTTACTAGTGAATAGCAACAATCTTTTAGAAAGGCTGTTTTCGTAAACTTTGTTGCTTTTTCGAAATGTTAAACCAACCGTTATATTCCTTACTGTCGTGCTCTTTTCCCGGCTGTACGGAATAAACTACATGCCTGTTTTAGAGTAGATATCCTGTAAAAAGTCCAATTGCCGACTTTTTACTAGTGAATAGCAACAATCTTTGAGAAAAGAGCCTTTAGAAAAGAGCCTTTTAATAAAACAGGGACGGTTCTTTTGCTTCGTAAAGAAGCAAAAGAACCGTCCCTAATCTTACCCATTTACTACTGTTCCACCGTTGATGTGTATCATCTGCCCAGATACATAAGAGGAATCTTCTGATGCTAGGTACACGTATGCCGGTGCCAATTCTGCCGGTTGGCCAGGTCGGCCCATCGGGGAATTGGTGCCGAATTCTTCCACTTTTTCACCGTCGAAAGAAGCCGGAATGAGAGGAGTCCAAATTGGTCCTGGCGCGACGCCATTCACTCGAATTCCGCTTCCTACAATATTTTCAGACAGCGAACGTGTAAGGGCGACAATGGCACCTTTTGTTGCGGAGTAGTCCATCAGAATCGGCATTCCCTTGTAGGCCACGACCGAAGCGGTGTTGATGATGGAGCTCCCTTTTTCCAAGTATGGCATAGCTGCCTGGATGAAATAGAAATAGGAAAAGATGTTTGTCTGGAACGTACGTAATAACTGCTCTTCTGATATATCCTCGATTTTCTCCTGCACATGCTGTTCGGCTGCATTATTCACGAGAATATGTAAACCGCCCAGCTCCTCCACCGTCTGCTTGACCACATCGGTACAAAAGTCCTTTTGCCCGATATCTCCAGAATATAGCAAGCACTTGGTACCGTATTCCTCGACAATTCGCTTTGTCTCTTTGGCATCTTCATGCTCATCCAGATACACAATGCTGACATTTGCACCTTCTTTAGCATATGCAATGGCTACAGCACGTCCAATTCCGCTGTCACCACCTGTTATGATAGCATTCTTTCCTTTGAGTTTGCCGCTTCCTTTGTAGTCGGGATTATCAAAAATCGGTTCCGGAATCATTTCATTTTCGTCACCTGGCTGCTTTCCCTGTTCCTGTGCGGGTTGACCATCTGATTGCACTGATGCAAATTTATCTTCACTCATTTTTCCCTCTCCTTTTTTTAAAAGTCTATAAAAATAAGATAAAGAAGCAGCCATCAATATTTCCGGCTGCCTTTGTCATTCTCTTCTATAAAATCTACTACTCAATTCCAACCGTCGACTTCGCGTTCCGCCTCTTCTTTGGACTTGCCGTGTCGCTCCTGAATTTTTCCTACCAGCTTATCACGATCACCCTCAATTTGTTGAAGATCATCATCTGTGAGATTGCCCCATTTCTTCTTGGCATCACCTTTCATCTGGTTCCACTTGCCTTTCATGGTTGTATCGTTCATATTCAAACATCTCCTCTCACATTATTTTGTGACTTCTGATAGCTCGTCACTTGTTATTCCATTCCACCTTCATCTTTATTTAAAACCTTACATTAGGACCAAACTCTCCCTTCATAAACATTCAAACAAACACCACAAAAAAATGGTTTAACATTTTACATCTAGGGGAATTACCTTCTGTGTAGACGTTGAAAAAAAATACCAAAACAATAGAGGAGGAAAATTACATGTTATGGACAATCTTTGCAGTACTATTAGTTCTTTGGTTACTTGGTTTCGCAATGGAAATCGGTGGAGGACTAATTCACATTCTTTTAGTTCTAGCTGTATTGGCAATCGTATTTAACCTATTCGGAAAAAGACGTGGCGTCAGGTAACATTCATCCATAAATTTCTATGTCTAATAGGAATTCCTAAGGGAAAAACAATAGTACAGTTATTTTAAGTCAGACGTTTAGGAGGCATATCACTATGTTATGGACAATCTTTGCAGTATTACTTATCTTGTGGTTACTTGGATTCTCTTTTGATATCGCAGGAAACCTCATTCACATTATTCTTGTATTAGCACTAATCGCATTAGTCTTTAACTTATTCACTGGGCGCAAAAGGCCGTAGTGATAATTGATAGAAAAAAGCTGGGAAGAATCAGTGGTTACACTGAAGCTTTCCAGCTTTTTTCATGAGAATTTGTCAAACGCAACTGATGACTTCATTGCAATATCCTCTTCGCTTCAAAAAAACGTTGTAGGCCCGTGATGATCTCGACCGCCAAGAAGACCAAGGTGGTCCATAGCACGAATGCCGGCAGCAACATCATTAACGACAGCAAAATAAATCCTTCCGTTCTCTCCGCAAGACCTGCCTGATAATAAAAGGACTTCATCCCCTGTTTTTCAGAAACGGCACCCACTGTTAGAAAGACTGTGATGGAAAAAATGATGGAGACGCTCAGCAAGAGCAACGCCCACTGTATTTCTGGATAGACAAAAGCCACTCCTAGAATGACACTGATCTCGACAAGGCGATCGAATGTGACATCCATTACCGTTCCCCAAGGTGAAGATTTCGTTTTACGGGCCATCGTTCCATCAACTGCATCAAGAAACCCTGAAATCCAAAGAACCAGAACGGCGATAACCGGTAGACCGAAATAGAAAAAAGCACCTGATGACACACCGATAAAAAAGGAAATGATGGTTACCTGATTAGGTGTCAAGCCAAACTTCAGCAGCTTTTCCGCCGTGTTGGATATTATGGGTTGTACATATTTGCGGGCATGCGTATCTAGCATATAGACCTTCCTTTATTTGATGAATTTTTTTAACTTATCCCTGAAAAAAATAGGAATAATGGCAATCAGTACAAACACCACTGCCGCCCCAATTATATATGTATATTCCCCTTTCACAAAGCTCGATCCCAAGAAATTATAGGCAAACGTTCCTGGAATGATCCCTAGCAACGTTCCAAGAATGAAATGGGAAAACCGGACCTTTGAAACACCTGCTGCATAGCTGATCAGATCAAAATTCAAGATCGGCAATAACCGAAGAATCAGGATATAGAGAAATCCTTGCTTCTCCATATTCTTCTGAATACCAGCTGCTTTTCCCTTCCAGGATCGATTCGCCAGGTTCTTACCGAGCTTCCTCGCAACGAAAAAAGAAAGCGCTGCGCCGAGTGTTGCTCCGATAATGGTATAGACAGTCCCCCAGAAAGCCCCAAAAGCGAGGCCTGCACCAAGTGATAGGACAGAAGCCGGGAACAGCACAAGTGGTCTTACCGTATATAAAATCACATAAATGAACGGAGCCCATGCCCCAAAGCCGAGAATCCACTCCCTAATGGAGGATGTAGAAATGGAAACATAACGATAATTGATAAACAGCAGACCACCAACAAGTACCACAAGCAAAAAAAGCTTTATTACATTGTTTCTGCTCATTGCGTTGTCACCACAGGAAATTCGATGATATCAGCTTCATTCCGAACAGCCACCCACACCTTTTGAGAAAGACTGAACTGTTCCAAAGAAGGCAAAGTAAGCTTTTGCTTGAGTTCTCCCACCTGTATATCATAAAAAAGACAACCGTGCTTCACTTTTGTTTGCAACACCTTACCTTCATAAATGCGGTAGGCATTATGGGGCATTTCTTTGGACGCGGTCAGTTTATTGGAAAGAACAAAGGATTCCGCTCCCACTAAAAGACCGTCTGAATAGAATTTTGCCACAAAAGGTGTCGCTGGTTCTTCATACATTTCCATCGGCTTCCCGACCTGCTGGATTTTCTTTTCGGCAAATACGGCGACCCTATCCCCCATCAACATTGCCTCTTCTATATCATGGGTTACAAAAAGGCTTGAGATACCTTCCTCCTTCAATAAATTCTTCACCCATAACCGTAATTCATCCCGCTTTTCATTATCAATGCTGCTGAATGGTTCATCCAAAAGCAGCAACTGAGGGTTGGTGATCAATGCCCGCGCCAACGCTACCCTCTGCTCTTGACCACCGGACAGTTCATATGGATAACTTCCTCCATATCCCTCAAGCCCTACCTTCATGAGAAAGTTTGTAGCCTGCTCCTTCTGCATTTTTTTCGTCCCTTTTCTTTTAAAAGAAAGACCGATCATCACATTTTCCAATACAGTCATATGAGGAAAAAGCAATGGCTGTTGAAACATCATGACAATCGGGCGGTCATTGGCCCGAGTTGAGGTGATATCCCTTTCCCCTATTTTAATGCTTCCTCCTGAAATGGATTCAAGACCGGCAAGGCACTTCAACAATGTAGATTTGCCACTACCCGAAGGTCCGACAATACTGATGATTTCACCCTGTTTTATTGTCAAACTAAGGCTTTGGATAATTCCCTTCCCATTGTAGTTTTTTGAGATATTTTTTATTGTAATCTTTTCATTCATTATCAAACACCCGCTTCTGGTAAGGAATCACCATTCGATATGTCAGTTCCAATCCCAGCATAACTAGGATTGGAAGAAATGCAAACACAAGGGAAAAGCTAGCAATGACCGCTTCGTCCACCGACGATAAGAAAGGAAAATACAGCATTGCCAACGTCAATACATTTCCCCCGCCGATAATGGAAGTAAGCGCATATTGGCTCAATGAAATAACAAAGATCAGAAAGACCATGCTCCTGAAGCTTGGAAGCAACTGCGGCAGATAGATTTTGTATAGAATGACACCTTTTGTTCCTCCTAGGGTGCTTGCTTGCTCCTCCCACTTCTGTCCTAGCCGTTCAAAACCCGACCTCAAAATTTTGATGGAGTAAGGAACCGTCGGAATGAGATGTACCATGACCACACCAAGCCACTGGTCCGCCAAGCCCAACCGTATCATCGTGACATGGATTCCCATCGCAACTGCCAGACTTGGAATCAGGATTGGAAGAACAAGAACCGTTTCAACAAGGGATTTCCCCCTGAAGGAGTGAAAAGCAAGGGCCCTTGCTGCCGGTATTGCAAGGAGAAGATTCAATAGGATGACGGCAAGTCCGATCCATAATGTCATCCCTACAGCCGAGTAGAAGCGGTGGTCATTCAGGAGCACTTCAAACCCTCTTAAGGAAAAACCGGTCGGCACCAATTCTCCCCATCGCCACCCATAGGATACACTTTTAAGAAGCAATAGCATGACAGGCAGAAATAAAAAGAAAATGAAGACTATATAAAGTATGGTTATTCTTTTATTCCTCATGCTACATCCCGTTTCCTTTCATCATGCGGTATCTTGACCTGGAGACAATACCTAAAACAAGAAACAGCAAACTGAGGATGATTCCGGTTACGATCATCATTGCCGCAAATGATTCCGGCCTTCTGCTCCAGTCCCCCTGGTAAAACCATTCATACGCAAGCACCGATACCATTTTCGGATAGGTGGTTCCGAGTAGATATGGCACTTCAAACGCTGCCAAAATAAAAGCGAAGACAATCAGCCCCGCCTCCATCAGCACCGGAAACAGCCATGGCCATTCTACCGTTTTAAATATATGCCACCTGTTGCCGCCAAGAGTCTTCACCACTTTTGGCAAATCACGGTTCAGCTGTGTGTACACCGGCAGAAGCATCAGGACGACAAAGGGGATTTCTTTTAATGTGTAGGTGATGATAATGCCAATTCCAAAGCGGTCATTGGTCAGTACCGGAAACTGCTCCGGACTGTCTATGATGGTGAGCGCATGAAGGAATGTAGAAAACCAGCCAGTCTGCGAGAAAAGCAGAATCATCATATATCCCCAGACAAAATGCGGGAACAGCATTGGAAGCCAGACAATCGTCCTTGCCATATGGTTTTGCAGGGTTTCGAAAAGTACCTTCGTAATAATCAGCCCCAGCCCAAGTGATAGAAGCGTGGATATAATGGTAATCTGCAGACTATAAAGCAGAGAATCCAAAAAGGTCTGATTTTCAAGGATGCTACGGTAAGCATCCAGCGAGATTCCGTCCAGGCCGGTCACGCTTTCCTGTGTCGCCATGAACAGCCCGTACACGACAAGACAGAACGTGAAAAGAAAAGCCGGGAGGAGTGCAAGACTCCAGCTATTGCTTCTGAACCACTTCATTGACCCAGTGCTCCTTTAACCAATTCACATACCCAGGATCCACTTCCGGAAGAAGACTTTCACTCAATTCCTCCGGCGACAAAACCGATGCTCCTCTATCCATCTTGGCGAGCTGTTCCTTTACGTCCTCTGGAAGCTTTGTTGGATCTAGCACCATATTTTCTCCCCAATAGGTCGACTCATATTTGGCAAGCTGCGCATCCGGGGACATTAAGAAATCAATGGCCACCATGGCACTCGCCTTGTTCGGGCCGTTAAATGGAATGGCTAAAAAGTGTGTATTTCCAATGGACCCGGAATCCAAAACAAAGGATTTCGTCGTTTCAGGGAACACGCCGTCTTTGATAAGGCTTTCTGCTCTTGCCTCGTTATATCCCATCGTCATCCAAACTTCACCTTGGCTATAGAGGCGATCCAGGTCGGTGAGGGTTGCTGGATATGTCGCCCCTTTTCTCCAGAGGGAAGGCTGGATTTCTCGGAGATAACTCCACAAGCCGTCTTGGTGCGCTGCTAAAACCTCTTCATTGAAGCCGTTTTCTATTAATTTCTCCGGTCCGCCAACGGCATCGTAAAGGATATGTCTCAGAAAGGCGTTACCTGTGAAGTCATTGGCTTCAGGATACGTAAATTTTCCTGGGTTTTCTTTTATCCATTCTTTTAATTCTTCTAAGCTGGCCGGTGGAGTCTGGATTTTTTCTTCATCATATAGGAAGACGAACTGTACTTTCCCCCATGGCGCCTCAAGTCCTTCTACTTCTGTACCAAAATCATATTGAACGTCAAGGCTATCAGTATCGACAAAATTTTGGTAGTTTGGTAGATTTTCGCTGAAAGGTCCGTAGAGGAGCTCAAACTCCTTGGCGTTCTTAAAGTTTTCTCCATTCAGCCAGATGATATCGATCGTTCCATCATTTTTGTTCGCCCGCTTTTCCGTGGACAGCTTTTGCAAGATTTCATTCGTATCCATTGGGACTCGTTCTAGTTCGATATTATGGACTTTTTTTAGATTTGGCGCGACCCACTCATCCATATAGCGGTTGATTCCTTCATCGCCGCCCCACATGAATATGCGTACCTTGGAGCCATCGGCAAGTTTTGTGATGTCGCTCCATTCTTTGTCTTTCAGTTCTTCGCCGGCGCTTGAGTTGTTGTTAGTGTTTGCGTTAGAGCAGCCTACTGCTATTAAAAACACGAAAAATAATATTGCCAGTAACCGGGTTTTCATGGACATCCCTCTTCTCTCTATTCGAATATACCTATCTATATATATAACATTTTCCTTTTATTCTTTGAAATGTTGGTATGTTTGGGGTGGGTTTAGGTTCTTTAGGAACCTAACGTTCTTGGTAGGGATTTGGATCACTTTGGGGGTTGGTTGATGTTTGGGATTTTTGGTCGGGAGTGCGGTATTGTGGGATTGCGGGGGACTTTGCGGGATATGTTCTCTTCCGTTGTGGGCAAAAGTCCTTCAAAACCCCCTACTTCTTTTCCAAAAACAAAAAAACGCATAGACCAACTCACTATATGAATCAATCCATGCGTCCTTCTATCCAAATTTATTTTGTTAAAGCATCCGTCAACACAGGTACAACCTGCTTCTTACGGGATACGACACCCTTCAATAGAGCAGTGTTGTTCTCAAGCGTCACATTGTACGCTTTCTCCACAGCAGGTGCCTGGGAACCTAGTGCAAGCGCAACAGAATCATTCTCTAAAATATCCGTCACTACCAGTAAGAACAAATCTAAGTCCTTATTCGCAACATTCGCTGTGATCACCGCTTCCAGCTCTTCTTGTTTTGCAAGTACGTCGTTTATATCAACTGTGTTCACTTGCGCGATTTCCACTTTGTAGTCGCCCATCTGGAATTCTTTTGCATCCAGGGAGATAAGCTGCTCAACCGTTTTGTCGCTCAGGTCCGCTCCCGCTTTCAGCATTGCCAACCCGTACTCTTCTGCATTTACACCAGCAATTTCAGCCAGTTCCTTAGCAGCTTGTACATCCTGCTCTGTGCAAGTCGGGGATTTGAACAATAGAGAATCAGAGATGATTGCAGAAAGCATCAATCCTGCAACAGATTTGGAGATTTCCACGCCGTTTTCTTTGTAAAGCTTGTTCAGAATCGTTGTTGTACAGCCAACCGGTTCTGCACGGTAGTATAAAGGATCTGCTGTTTCAAAGTTCGCAATACGGTGGTGATCGATTACTTCCAGCACACGGACCTGGTCAATATCACTTACACTTTGTTGACGCTCGTTATGGTCTACAAGAATTACTTCCTTCACTTCGTTTGCCACTGTTTCGACCAAACGAGGCACTTCCGCGTTGAATTCTTTTAAAGCATATTCTGTTTCTCCGTTCAGTTCACCTAAACGAACCGGCTCTGCGTCCATGCCTAACTGCTTTTTCAGCTCCGCATAAGCGATCGCCGAGCAGATGGAATCTGTATCTGGGTTTTTATGTCCTAGTACTAAAACTTTTGTCATGAGTACTCTCCTTGCGTAAATGTTTTATCGAGCTAATCATGCTAACTCTTCCACTTTGTATATTACCTTAAATTTTCTTTCGTTTCAAAATCTATTTACACTTAGTCTATTTAACATCAAAATCTCCATAAAATTTTTCCAATACTCTTCAACGCGATAACTTCCCTTCTATAAGGGGTACTGAATAATAACACTAAATAATGGAGGGTTTTGCTATGTCCATCTCTACCAAAATAAAGACTTATCCCGTTTCACTCTGGAAGGAGCAACATTCACCTGATAGCTTTCCCTCACTCAATGAAAACATATCTGCAGATGTAACCGTCATTGGGGCTGGAATTACCGGTATCACCACCGCTTACCTACTTGCTAAAGAAGGGTTGGATGTTGTTCTCCTAGAAGCTGGTCAAGTGATTGGGGGTACCACCGGTTTTACTACAGCTAAAATTTCATCCCAGCACGGATTGATCTACCAGGAGCTATTACAACAGCACGGGGAGGAAAAAGCTCGCCTCTATTACGAGGCAAATCAAGAGGGACTCGCATTTATCCACGATACCATAGAGCTTCTGCAACTGGATTGTGACCTCCGCACTCTCCCATCATTCATCTACTCAACATCCAAGGTGATGGAACAAAAGGTGGAAGAAGAAGCAAACGCATATCTTAAGCTTGGAATAAATGGCGGTTTTGCCGATAAGGTTGATATCAGACTTCCCTTTTCGACTAAAAACGCAGTGATGATGCGTGATCAGGCCCAGTTTCACCCGGTCAAATACCTTAATGGGCTGGTTCGTGCATTCACGGAACTTGGAGGAAAGGTGTTTGAACAGACGAGGGCCGTCGATATAGAGAAAGACTCTACGGTTGTGAAAACGGAGGACAAGTTTGAAGTGAAGAGCAACCATATTATTGTCAGCACTCACTATCCATTCAATGATATAAGCGGATTACTCTTTTCCAGATTGCATATAGAACGGTCCTATGCCCTTGCTGCAAAGGTCACGGATGAGCATATTCCAGATGGCATGTATTTGAGTGCCGATAAGCCGACCCGCTCCCTCCGTTCTGCAATAGGACCTGATGGCGACAGCCTTTTGCTTATAGGAGGCGAAGGTCATCCCACAGGTCAAAATGATAGAGAAACTTCGAATCACTATGAAAAACTGGCCGAGTTTGGAGCACGTTACTTTGACATAACCTCCATCCCTTATCATTGGTCCTCCCAGGATGTCTACTCCCTTGATAAGCTGCCTTACATCGGTCCAGTCCAGTCCGGATCAGAAAATATTTTAGTTGCGACCGCTTATGCCAAGTGGGGAATGACGAACGGGACGATTGCCGCCTATGTACTGAAAGATCGAATCTTGAACAAGGCGAATTCATATAAGGAACTTTTCAATCCCGGCCGAAGCGAAACTGGATCCGGCAGTATTAAAAGCTTTGTAAAAGAAAATGCAACGGTTGCCAAAGAATTGGTGAAAGGCAAGTTGAAACGGGAGTCCCGCAAAATTGATGATCTTCAACACGATGAAGGAGGCATTGTCAAACTGGATGGCAAAAAGGTCGGTGCTTATAAAGATGAAGATGGCAAGTGTCACCTCGTCCAACCTACCTGTACCCATATGGGATGTGATGTTGTGTGGAACAATGCGGAGCGTTCTTGGGATTGCCCATGCCATGCTTCAAGATTCTCCTATAAGGGGGAAGTACTTGAGGGGCCGGCGGTGAAAGCATTAAAAGCATATTAAAATAATAGGCTCTTTTCTCAAAGATTGTTGCTATTCGCTTGTAAAAAGTCGGGAATTGGACTTTTTACCAAGAAAAATCGGCCTTTGGATTTTTCACAGTGTATCTACTTTCAAAATATCATGCAATCTCTCCGAATAACCAGGAAAAGAGCACGACAGCAACAATTATTACGGTCGTTGTAAAAATACGAAATAGCAACAAAGTTTACGAAGACAGCCAAATAATAATAAATAATGAGGTTCGATAGTCGGGTGAAAATCATATAGAAAAAAGAGCTGTCCTAAAGGTCTATTTTGATCTTTAGGACAGCTCTTTTTAATTGACTGTTTATTAATCTATTGGTCTCAAGCCTGCTGAAGCTTGCATCCAAGATGTCTCCTTCTCTTCCGTAGTACAGGGCGGCATGGTTCGTGCCTCCATGGTCTCCTTTTCATTCGACAACACCAAGATCCTCCCGTTCTCTACGTCTGTAGCATACATCGGTGCATCCCGGTCGGAGAGTCCAAGCTTTAATAGCCTGTTCCCAACGTCTGGAGGTGTCTGGGCTTCCTCTGGCAAAAGAGAATGCTTTATTTTATCTACTACAGAGTCGTCCTCTTTAGCTACAATCCGCTCGATTCGCGTTCCATCTGGATAGTCGGAGCCCAGTCCATCACCAAGTGCCACCACGACAATCTCTTCTGCACGGTAACCTTGAACAATCAATCCTTCCACTACATTTCTGGCTTTCATTTCTGTATCATATACACCTAATAGCGCTTTCTTCTTCATGTCTGTCTCCTCCTAGGAATAATGATAGTTCTTTACTCTATACATTCCCCTGTAGAGGTAGTTGAAACGTGATTCCTGATATTACCTTTTACCCGAACTGTGCGTAATGAAGTCTGCTATAGATGCCCTCCGCTTCGATCAGTTCATCATGGCGCCCCTGTTCGGCAATCCCGTCTTTTGTCACAACCATGATGCGGTCGGCATTTTTGATAGTGGCCAGTCGGTGGGCGATAACCAAGGTCGTACGGTCCTTGGACAGTTCTGTCAGCGATTCTTGAATGGCGCGTTCCGTTTCGGTATCCAATGCGGAAGTAGCCTCGTCCAGAATCAGGATAGGTGGATTCTTCAAGAATATTCTTGAAATAGCAAGACGCTGCTTCTGGCCGCCTGAGAGTTTCACTCCACGTTCCCCGATGACTGTATCGAGTCCATGAGGTTGCGTCGAAATGAATTCATCCAGTTGGGAACGCCTTGCAGCTTCCATGATTTCTTCATCTGTTGCATCCAGTTTTCCGTATACAATGTTTTCTCTTATCGTCCCTGAGAAAAGGAAGACATCCTGCTGCACGATACCAATTTGGCTCCGCAGGGATTCGAGTGTCAATTCGCGCGTATCATAACCATCAATGAGAATGCTCCCTTCCTCTAGTTCATAAAACCTGGGTAAGAGGCTGCATAGTGTCGTTTTACCGGCACCGGATGGACCGACAACCGCTACCGTTTCCCCCGCACGGATGGACAAGTTGATATTCTTTAATACTCTTTCGGTTCCTTCATAGCCGAATGATACATTCCGGTAATGGATTTCTCCATCCAGCTCAGCATGAATAGCATCCGGTGCATCGGCGATATCCGGTTCCGTATCCATGATTTCTGTATATCTTTTAAAGCCGGCAATTCCCTTTGGATAGCTTTCGATTACAGCATTTATTTTCTGGATCGGCCCCATGAGAACATTGGAAAGCAGGATGAACGCAACAAACTGGCCATAACTCAGCTCTCCCCTTATTACGAAAAAGGTGCCAAAGAGAAGCGTAAATAGGGTCACCAGGCGCATTAGCATATAGTTTGCCGTTACGTTTTGGGCCATTATTTTGTAGGATGAAAGCTTAGTATTCTTGTAGTTTTCATTATTTACCGCGAACTGCTTCTGTTCGTGTTTTTCATTTGCAAAGGCCTGTACAACGCGAATTCCACCGATGCTGTCCTCCACTCTTGCATTGATCTCCGCAACGTCACTAAACATTCTACGGAATGTATGGGTCATTTTTTTATTAAAATGGATGGCTAAAACCATTAGCAATGGGATTACCAAGAATGACAAGATCGCAAGCTTCCAGTTGATGGAAAGCATGATGATGAACGCCCCAAACAGGGTCATCAGAGCGACAAATACATCCTCCGGTCCATGGTGGGCCACTTCCCCTATTTCCTCGAGATCCTTGGTCAGCCTCGAAATGGAATGACCTGTTTTGTTGTTATCATAATAGCCGAACGACAGCTTCTGCATGTGTTGAAACAGTTTCCGGCGCATATCGGTCTCGATGTTGATCCCGAGCATATGTCCCCAATATGTAACAATGTAATGAAGGCCAGTATTGATTACATAGATTCCCAACAGTCCGATGCATGCCCAGACGATGATGGTCCAGCTCTCTTGCGGCAATAGGCGGTCGATCACCTGGTTGACGGCAATCGGAAACGCAAGCTCCAGCAACCCTACCAACACTGCGCAGGAAAAATCCAAAATGAACAGCCATTTGTATGGCTTATAATATGAGAAAAACCGTCGTACCACTCTCTCCACTCCCTTTTTTTAGAATAGTTATGTTCTAGTATTTTATCTCTTCCTTCAGTATGATAGAAGTTTTTTATTTCGACTCTCTAATGATAATCGTTATCATTTAAAGTCTACTATACTACCCTTTACCTTGAAACGTCAATGCTATTTATATTAGGAAACAAACAACTATCTATGTTATAAAGAAAACAAATGAATCCTATATGAGAATGAGAGTGGGAGAAAGTGCAATGGCAAACATACTAATCATTGAAGATGAAAAAAAGATAGCACGAGTCCTGCAATTGGAGCTTGAGCATGAAGGGTATGAAACAGATGCTGCTTTTACCGGTGTAAGCGGTTTGGAAAAATTCAAGGACCAGACCTGGGACCTGGTGCTACTTGATGTCATGCTTCCGGAATTGAGCGGGCTTGAGGTGCTGAGGAGAATACGCTCTACGGATACGGGCACACCCGTCATCCTTCTGACCGCGCGCAACTCAATTCCGGATAAGGTAAGTGGCCTCGACCTTGGTGCCAATGACTATGTGACCAAGCCCTTTGAGATCGAGGAGTTGTTGGCAAGGGTGAGGGCCTCTCTCCGGACAGTACAGGACAACCCTACGAATTCCAGTGTCCTGACCGTGAAGGACTGGACTGTAAATGAAAAGACACGTGAAGTACTCAGCGGCGAGGAAAGCGTAGATCTGACCCCGAAAGAGTTCGACCTTCTTGTCTATTTTATTGAAAACAAAGGGCAGGCACTGAACCGCGAACAGATTCTGACGCGAGTATGGGGCTTCGATTATTACGGGGATACCAATATTGTGGATGTGTACGTCAGACACCTCCGGAAAAAGCTGGACCTAGCAGATGTGCTGCTGACCATCCGTGGTGTCGGCTACCGCTTGAAGGAGTAGCAGGCAGATGAAGATAAAAAGTAAAATCCTATTGTTTTCCACCGTCTGGCTTGTCATCATGCTACTTCTTGTGAACGGAACCATCTATTTTCTTTTCCAAAAAAATATTCTGGACAATGACCTGAACCGGGTCAAGGATCATGCCGAATCGGTGACAGAGGCGGTGAATAGGGCAATCAGCGAGAATGAAACGGATTTCGGCGCCTTGCTAAACGCCTACCTCCCTCCAAACGGGATGATTCGGATTGTAACAGATGAAAACACCTCTATCGCAAATAGCGCCAAGGAGTATGACATGAGGCTGATTCCCACCAAATTTCAGAATCAGCAATTTTCAGCCGTCCGTACGATTGAAGGCACCCCATATGCAGTCGTATCCTATCCGCTCATATGGTCGGATGGAAACATCGTGATGCTTGAGGTGACCGAAACCCTTGAGGATTCGAAGCGGACGATTAATACCCTGCTAATCGTATTACTGCTGGCCTCGGTTTTTATTTTGATTCCCGCTCTATTTTTCGGGAACGTATTGAGCCGAATCATCTTGACGCCGATCCATGCCATGACCAGAACGATGAAGCAGATCCAGCAGACCGGAGATTATCAGAAGCTACGGCTTTCGGGCACTTCCAAGGATGAGCTTTATACAATGGGTAACACGTTCAACCAGATGATTGACATCCTGGAGAAAAACTTTCAGAAGCAGCAGCAGTTCGTTTCCGATGCCTCCCATGAACTGAAGACGCCGCTTACGGTCATCGAGAGCTATGCAAGCATGCTTAAACGCTGGGGGATAAAGAAGCCGGAGTTATTGGAGGAATCGGTGGATGCCATCTATTCCGAGTCTATACGGATGAAGGAAATGACCGAGCAGATGCTCCAGTTGGCAAACGCGGATAATGATATTGTGTTGAAAAAGGAAGCAGTTGACCTGCTTACCCTCTGCAGACAGACGTCACACAATATCGAGATTTCCTTTGATAGGGACATTGAGGTTGTCGACAACGGACTGGATTCGCCCATTCAGGCTGACCCTAATAAAATAAAACAATTGCTCTATATTCTTTTGGATAACGCCCAAAAATATAGTGACGCTGAAGTGGTGATGGAGCTTGGCGAGTCTGATGATAGCTGCTATTTTTCTGTCAGTGATAAGGGAATGGGCATACCAAAAGAGGACCTCGAAAAAATCTTTGACCGCTTTTACCGGGTGGATAAAGCAAGGAACCGGGAATCGGGTGGAGCCGGTCTTGGGCTTTCCATTGCCAAGCAGATTGTCAATGCCCACCAGGGAACGATCGACTTTGCAAGTGAAGAAGGAAAAGGCACGACCGTGAAAGTGACTTTGCCAAAGGGAACAGAAAGGACAGTGAGTGGAAATGAAAAATAAGAAAGGATTTCTGATTCTGGTCACTGGAGCTTTTGTGGTGCTTTCAGGGGCTGCGCTCTTCTATCTATTTTTCAACAAGACGGAAGTCCTGGCGTCAGAAACGGAAATCCGTGGGCTGGTGGAGAGTCAATATAGCGGAAGCATCATAACTTCCATGGAACAAAAAGAGGATACCTATGAAGTGTTCATGGAGAACGACATGGGGGAATACCTGGTGAAGGTGGATGGACGCACTCGTGAGATCACCTCTTTGAAGCTGGTGAACCGGAAAGAGGAAGCTGGAGGAGGGGAACCTGATTCAGAAAAGCAGGAACCTAAGGAAGAACCGGATGGTGACCAGCCTGAAGCACCTGATGAACCTGCCAAAGAGGAGCCAGCTCCTAGCATGCTTACCCGGGATGAGGCCATTGAAATTGCATTAAAGGAAGTTCCAGGTAAAGTGGAAGATGTGGAAATTGATGAAGAAAATGGCGTCAAAGTGTATGAAGTTGAAATCGAAATGGATGATGACTCGGAGGCGACCATCATCCTCAACGCCTACACAGGAGAGATCATCTCTTTGACTTGGGATTAACATAAACTTCTGCTACATTAAGATTTTTTAATGTTTTTCTCCTTTTCTATTAATGTTGGCTGGCTATTATGTAAGTGTAGCAAGCAAAACAAACAACATTTCAAGGAGGAATTTACTATGAAAATATTCACAGCAGTAATGGCAGGAGCCGTACTTATCGGAGGCATCAGTGTTGGAGCGGAAGCGTTAAAGAACGAGGACACCAAGGAGAACTTGAAGCAGGTCCAGGTTGCCACTCCGTCTGACGAAAAGACTGGTGTCACATTAGCAGAGGCATCCAATATTGTGTTGGCAAAAGTGGAAAACGGCGTAGTGACGGAAGCAGAAAAGGACCGCGAAAATGGACGCCTTGTCTATGAAATCGAAGTAAAGAACGATGAGTATGAATTCGAATTCAAAGTGGATGCATCGAATGGCGAAATCATCAAGGAAGAAAGAGATGAGCGTGACGGGAAGAAGCGTGAAAAGGCAGCGACTTCTACTGCTGGTGGAAACGGAAGTTCAGATAACGCTGGAGCGAATGAGGCGGTGATCTCCATTGCGGAAGCAAAGGAAATCGCGTTGAAGGAAGTATCCGGCAAACTGGATGATATTGAGCTAGAGCGCGATAACGGCAAGCTTGTTTATGAAGTGGAAATTGAGACTGCTCAAAACGGTGACGACGATGAGGTAACGGTCTATGTTGACGCGATTACCGGGAAAGTATTGTATGTGGAGTGGGATGATTAATAGCTTTTTTGAGGGCGGCCCTTTGACGGGGCTGCTTTTTTTGTGAGATTGGGGACTCATTTTTTTGGGGGGACGTTATGACTCCCAGGAGGCGGAGATGAGTGTTTCTTGAAAAGGGTTTTAGCAAATTAGCTGTTTTCGTAAACTTTGTTGCTTTTTCGTATTTATAAACCAACCGTAATATTTCTTTCTGTCGTGCTCTTTTCCCGGCTGTACAGGATAGCTTGCATGCTAATTTTAGAAAAGATAAGCAGTAAAAAGTCCCAAATGCCGACTTTTTACAAGTGAATAGCAACAACCTTCGAGAAAAGAGCCTAGCAAATTGGTCTTTTGAACTTTTGCTTCCTCGTTGATTTTGCAGAAATTCAATCGGAAAATGATGCATTTTGAGCTTGTGAAAAAGCATTCGGACAACTCTTGCGTTGGTTCGGACATTTACAAGGGTATGTTCGGACAAAGATTAGGGTCGTTTGGACATTTGAAAAATGCGTTCGGTCAAGTAGCTCAAAACTTCGGACAAGTTTCCAAATTCTTCGGTCAACTTTTCGAAATCTTCGGTCAAGATCGCCAAAACTTCGGACATTTCACTCTGCCCCCTCCCTCGCCACCAAAACTAAAAACAAAAAGCCGCCCAGGGACCACCACACTCTATCCCCAGACGGCCGGACGGCCAAAGCCTAATCACCTACATAAACACACTTTTCTCAATCTCTTTCATTTCATAAAAATACCCTTGCATACTCATCAACTCATCAAATGTCCCTGCTTCCACGACACGCCCGTTCTCCATGACAATGATTTGATCCATCTTCTCCAAACCGGTCAGGCGGTGACTCACAAGTACTAAAGTATCATCAGCAGCTTTCTCAAAAAGCTCTTCAAAAATTGCTGCTTCCGTTACAGCATCTACGGAGGAAGTAGGTTCATCCAAGAGCCACAAACGTTCCGCCTTCAACAATGCACGGGCAATGGCAAGGCGTTGCTTTTCCCCGCCTGAAAGGTTCTCGCCTTTCTCCAGTACCTCAGCATCCAAGGAAAATCCGTCGAGCTTCACCGCGCCCAATGCCTCCAGCATCTCCTCATCGCTCAGTCCATCCTTGGCAAGAGCAAGATTCTGCCTGATCGTGCCGTAGAAAAAGTGATTTTCCTGCAGGACGACATTCGCCACACTCCACAGGTCCTCCTGGTCCACTGCAGAATAGTCCCACTCATCCAACGAGACAATCCCTTCTTCAACCTCGTAGATTTTCAGCAGCAACTGTAATAACGTAGATTTACCGGAACCGCTTGGACCCACAATTGCCGTTTTGGAACCTGCAGCTAGAAGGATATTCACCCCGTCCAAAGTCATACGGGATTCTCCCGGAAAACGGAAACTGACGTCCTTCATTTCAAAAGAAAACGCCTGCCGCACAGGTAATCTCACACTTGTCGCAGATTTCGCGTCCACAAGCGGCGATTCCCCTTCTACCACGTCATCCAGTCTAGCTGCCGCCCTCCTGCTGTCCTCATAGTGATTCGGGAAAACAGCCATCGGCGCAGCATTTTCAAACACAGTCAATGAAATCATCACAAGCATCGCGAGGAACAGCCCTTCAAACTGTCCTTCCACGGTCAAATATGCGCCAATTGCGAGCAAGGTCCATGAAACGAGCAAGGTGATAAACGTGTTCACCGATTGATTGAACATCGCCTGCATTCCCTCGCGTTCCTGCTCCGCCACATAAGACTCTGCAGCATCAGCCAACAGTTTTTCCTTATCTTCCAGCTGCTGACAAATTTTTAAATCGCGGAATCCGTAAAATAGTTCCGTCACTTCTGTAGAAAGCGATCCTCTCTCTTCTCTGACACGATTTTGCAATCGACGTTGGCCAACCGCAAAAATAGCCGGTACCACAAACCCTGTCAAAATCAATCCGATGAATATCACTAATGCTAAATAGAAAGAGAAAAACGTAATAAAGAATATCGTACTTAAAAAGACAAGAACCAGCACAATCGGTGGGTAAAACACGCGCAGAAAGAAATTTTGTAAGCTCTCCACGTCCCCCACAATCCGTGCAAGCAAATCGCCGCTGCGATACTTCTGAAATATCTGTGGCGCAAGCGGCTCTATTTTTTTATAAAAAGAAACACGAAGATTACTTAAAATCGTAAAGGTCGCCCTATGCGAGTATAGTCTCTCCCCATAGCGGCTGAATGCCCTCGCAAAACCGAAGAGCTTCAACACTGCAATCATCACGGTCAAGGTATAGATCGGCGGAGCAAGGGCCGCTTTGGAAATGAGAAAACCACTGGAGGCAAACAGCCCCACAGCCGTAATCCCTGCTGAGAATCCTAGCAAAATGGAAAGAAGTATATCTTTCTTTTCCAACATGACTAGCTTCACTACATGTGCTAACTCTCTCATCCTGCGTTCCCTCCTTGCTGGACAGACACCATTTCACGGTAAGCCGGTTCAGCTTCCACCAGCTCCTCATGTGTTCCTTTGGCAAGTAGCTTGCCGGCTTCTAAGAGCAGAATGGAGTCTGCCTGTTTAATTGTGTGTAGTCTGTGGGCAACGGTGATGACCGTCGATGTTTTGGCCAGCTCCCTCATAGATGCTTGCAATATTCGCTCCGTCTGTAGGTCAAGCCCTGTGGTCGGTTCATCAAACAGGATAACCGACGGCTTTTTCAAAAAGGCACGCGCCAACGCTAATCGCTGCTTTTCACCTCCAGAAAGTCCCCTACCAGCTTCTCCTATTTTCGTTTGGAAACCATTTGGTAAAGATTCAATTAACGGCAGAATTCCAGCTTTCTCCGCAGCGTCTCTTATCTCTGCTTGTGTCGCTTCCGCTTTCCCACCGATAGCGATATTATCTGCTATTGTTCCAGAAAAAAGATAGGGATTCTGCGAGATATAGCTCACACGGTCAAACCATGCTTTTTCTTCACATTCAAATAGCGGCTTTCCATCTACCAACACTTCGCCTTCTGACGGGCGAATCAACCCTGCCATGAGGTTAAGCAATGTCGATTTTCCAGCACCGCTTCGTCCAATCAAGGCAAGCTGCGTATATGGCGGAATATCCACTGAGATATTATTTACGGCAAAGCCTTGTTCCCCATAGCGGAAGCCAAGATTTTTCAATTGGATAGAAGGCGGACCGTTTTCTGTTGGAAGGGAAGCGTCTCCCCATTCAATCGGAGACTCCTCTTCTGCAAGCTCATCTGTCACTTTTTTCGCTGCTCCCATGCTTCCCCGCCCCGTGTGAAAGGCGCTCCCAAGTTCCTTCAGATACAAATAGAACTCAGGGGCCAATACCAGTACGAAAAAAGCTGTAAAGAACGTGACATTTTCAAAAACAACAAGCTGCAAGCCTACTTCAAGCGCAATCAACCCGATGGCAAGCATGGAAATGAATTCAAGCATCAAGGATGAAAGGAATGCAATCTTCAACACTTCCATCGTCGCATCTCGGAAACTTAAGCTGCTTTTTGCGATTGTTTCCTGCTGCTTGGCCGAGCGACCGAAAAGTTTTAACGTCGTCAGTCCTTGCAAGGTATCAAGGAACGTTCCGGAAAATGCGTTCAGTTTATCCATCTGCTCTTCGGATTTCTTTTTCGTTTTTAAGCCAACGACAATCATAAATATGGGAATGAAAGGCGCTGTAACTAGGATTATCAGTCCCGTATTCACATGCTGGCTGAATGCCGCAATCAAAATCATGATCGGGATGATGCTCGATTGGATGACCTGTGGCACATACCTGCTAAAGTACGGATCAATTTCATCCACCGCATCCATCATGACGCTTACCTTTTGGCCAGATTGGCCTTTTAGGGAAGCTTGGACCGGACTGTTGGAAAATTTCTGAAGCAGGGCAATTCTGAATTCGCGTTTTACTTTTGCCGCAAGCTTCACGCCGGTAAGCCCACTCCAATAGGTCAATGCCGCTCTTGCAGCCAATACCGCTAGAAGCCCGCCAAGGAAAGGCAGGATTTCTTGGAAAGTGTGGCCCCTTAGGAACACGCGATCAACGATGGTGACGAAGAAATACGCTTGCCCGATGACCGTCGCTCCTGTCAGGAGGGCGATTAAAATCAGTGTCATTCTTGTGCCTCTATGTGATTTGGCAATCGTTTTTAAATCAGTCATATAGTTGAATCCCTCTTTTCGCTTTGGTTGTTAGTGAAAATCGGATTTTTATTGTAGTCAGTAAAAGTTAGTGAATAATTTCACAAACTATATGGTTAACATTATATAACATGCTCGGTGGAATTTCCTGTTTAGGGATTGACCATTTTATGACATATTTATGTTTTCCCTCTTCAGTTATTAAAGTAACGAATTTGTCAGGAGACGAAACTGTCCTTTTTTCATGTGACGGGATTATTTTGCGTTATGATGGGATTATTCGGAGATGTGAAGGGATTTTTACCTGTTATGAAGGGATTATCTTCTCTTGTGACGGGATTAGATTTTTGAAGCTCATCAATGACCTCCTATCTATTAGGAATGGTACTCTTTGTGAAGGGATTGAACGAAGTAGTGAAGGGATTGCTTTATTGTGAAGGGATTAGAAGTAAAATCCACTATACAAAGCAAATTTTCAATAAAGAGCGAAACTATTTAGTAAGTACAAAAATTCCAACCCGACAACTTCTACCCCATCCCTTCACCGCATAAAATTAATTCATCCAGAAAAAAACATTGCATTTCACACTCACCTGTTGTAAATTAGTACAATAATTAAATTGTTCAGAAAATTAAATAGTGAACTTTCTTATCCAGAGAGGTTGAGGGAATGGCCCGAAGACACCTCAGCAACCAGCAGCGCTCGATTAAACGGACGCTGAAAAGGTGCTAATTCCAGTGAGCTGTGATGCTTACAGAGATGAGAAGAATGTACTTTCAATGGAAAAGTCTTCTTCTTATAGAAGGCTTTTTCTTTTTATTCAGCCGTTTCGTATCTCTAAAACTCCCCTGTTGCTTTCCGCTTCAGGTGTTCGCTTTCCACGGGGCGACCTTGAGCCTCCTCGGGCTATGCCTTGCGGGGTCTCAAGATTGTCGCTTCTCCCCCGTAGGAGTCTCACACCTTGCACTTCAAGCAACAGGGGGAGACAGAATCCCCCTTCCCTCTGGCTAAAAGAAATCGTCACTTACACATATAGGAGGCCTATTCATGTATAAAACGGAAACGAAGCTTGCGCAAATTGGAAACAGATCAGAGACTGCCACTGGAACCGTGAATCCGCCTGTTTATTTTTCCACTGCCTATCGCCATGAGGGCATCGGACAATCGACAGGATATGACTATACTAGAACCGGAAATCCCACGCGCCATGTGTTGGAAAAAGCGATTGCGGACCTGGAAAGCGGCGACCAAGGGTTTGCCTGTAGCTCCGGCATGGCGGCAATCCTGACAATCCTTTCCCTGTTCAAATCCGGTGACCACCTCATCGTGTGCAAAGATCTGTACGGCGGGACGTACCGCCTTTTTGAAGAAGGCTATAAAAAATGGGGACTGTGTTGTAGCTATGTGGATACGACCGACCTTTCACAAATCGAAGACGCAATCACTCCACAGACGAAGGCCATTTTTGTGGAGACTCCAACAAATCCCCTGATGGTAGAAACAGATCTCGAAGCCGTTTCCCAGCTTGCGAAAGCACACGGAATCCTTCTAATCTGTGACAATACTTTCTACACTCCTGTTCTATTAAACCCCATTAGATTAGGCGCAGACATTGTCATTCATAGTGCAACCAAGTACCTTGGCGGGCATAATGATGTACTTGCAGGCCTCATTGTGGCAAAAGGCGCAGAGCTTTGTCAATCACTTGCCCTTCATCATAACGCAGCGGGAGCGGTGCTTAGTCCATTCGACTCGTGGCTCTTGATCCGCGGGATGAAAACCCTATCCCTTCGCATGGAACGGCATGAAAAGAATGCGAAGCGGATCGCGGAATACCTTAGCCGGCACGATGCCATCACAGATGTACTTTATCCGGGAAGAGGAGGCATGCTCTCCTTCCGCTTACAAGACGAGGCGTGGGTAAACCCGTTGCTTCAGAATCTCACCCTCATCACTTTCGCCGAAAGCCTTGGCGGTGTGGAAAGCTTCGTCACGTATCCAGCCACCCAGACACATGCGGACATACCGGAAGAGATTCGCATCCAGACCGGTGTATGCAACAGGCTTTTGCGCTTTTCTGTTGGCATTGAAGACGCAGAAGACTTGATCCGAGATTTAGAGGAGGCGCTCAAGGCCGCTTCCATCCAAAAGGAGGTCCTATCGTGAGCCATTCTTTTCAAACGAAGCTGTTGCACAATCGCCATAAGTTTGACAAGAGCAATGGTGCGGTCAGTGTGTCAATCCAGCATGCTTCCACCTTCCATCAATCTGATATCGATTCCTTTGGCAAATATGATTATGGACGTTCTGCGAATCCGACCAGGGAGGCCCTCGAAGAAACGATCGCCAATTTGGAGGAAGGAACGAGAGGCTTTGCCTTTTCATCCGGAATGGCGGCGATCTCGACTGCTTTCCTCCTTCTCTCACAAGGAGATCACGTACTGATTTCAGAAGACGTGTATGGAGGCACCTACCGGATGGTATCAGAGGTGCTGATCCGCTACGGTGTGGAGCATTCTTTTGTGGATATGACTGATTTGGATAAAGTGAAAGCAGCCATACAGCCCAACACCAAGCTTTTTTACGTGGAAACGCCATCGAATCCTCTGTTGAAGGTAACGGACATCACGGCCATCTCCACCCTAGCCAAATCAACGGGAGCATGGACGTTCGTGGACAATACCTTCCTAACGCCAGCCTTACAAAAGCCGCTTGATCTCGGAGCAGATCTTGTCCTTCA
Organism: Bacillus sp. LL01; assembly: GCF_001037965.1. Lineage (NCBI taxonomy): Bacteria > Bacillati > Bacillota > Bacilli > Caryophanales > Bacillaceae > Bacillus > Bacillus sp. LL01. The sequence continues at coordinate 60,329 of NZ_LFEL01000008.1, forward strand.
CAGCGCAACGAAGTTCCTCTCCGGACACAGCGATGTTGTGGCAGGCCTTGCGGTGGCAAAGGATCCGATCCTTGCCGACCGGCTTGCCTTTTTACAAAATTCCTTCGGGGCCGTACTAGGTGTTCAAGATGCATGGCTTGTCTTAAGAGGACTGAAAACGTTGCACGTAAGACTTGAGCAGTCTCAGAAATCAGCATATAAAATAGCAAGTTACTTAGAAAAGCACCCTGCCGTGAAGAACGTGTATTTTCCAGGCCTGACGACACATCCAGGTTTCACGCTACAACACAGGCAAGCGCAAGGACCTGGGGCTGTACTTTCATTTGAACTGCATAGCGAGGAAGACTTGCGGAAATTTGTTGGTCAGGTGGAGATCCCTGTGTTTGCCGTTAGCTTAGGGGCTGTGGAATCGATTCTCTCCTTCCCGGCGAAAATGTCCCATGCGGCTATGCCTGAAGCAGAACGGCTGAAACGTGGCATCTCGAACTCTCTGCTCCGCCTGTCAGTTGGTCTAGAGAGTGCGGATGATCTGATAGAAGACTTTGAACAGGCATTACAACTTATAGCTACAACAAGAAGCGCAAACCAAGAACAACGGAGGGTGTATCATGGGAATCTTAGATAGTTTACAGCAAGACAAAATACTGATTGCAGACGGCGCGATGGGGACCCTCCTCTATTCCTTCGGCTCGGATTGTTGCTTTGAAGAGCTGAATCTATCGCATCCGAGCCAGATCTACAACATCCATAAGGCTTATCTAAATGCGGGTGCCAACCTCATCCAGACGAACACGTATGCGGCGAACTACCATAAGCTGGAGCGCTACGGTCTGCAGGATCAGGTGAAAGAGATAAACAGCGCAGCGGTCAGGCTAGCCAAAAAAGCGGTGGCAGATCACCCTGATGCCCATGTGGTCGGTACCATCGGCGGCATCCGTGCCATTAAACCTGAAGCCATCCCACTTGAGGAAATCAAACGCACCTTCCGCGAGCAGCTCTACTGCCTGCTGCTTGAAGGGGTGGACGGCATCCTACTAGAAACCTTCTATGACCTTGAAGAGCTGGAGACAGTTCTCCAGATTGCCAGAAAAGAAACGAACCTGCCCATCATCGCTCAGGTGTCCCTGCAGGAGGTCGGCCATTTACAAAATCGCGTGCATATCACGGATGCCCTGAACCGTTTGGAATCACTTGGTGCTGATATTGTCGGGCTGAATTGCCGCTTGGGCCCGTATCATATGATTTCAACGCTTGAGGAGGTATCGATTCCAAAACATGCCTACCTTTCCGCCTACCCGAATTCTAGTCTTCCCTCCTATGTCGATGGGAAGCTCGAGTACGAGAGTGACGCGGAATATTTTAAAGAAACGGCATTGGCCTTTCGGGACCAGGGCGTGAGATTGCTAGGGGGCTGTTGCGGGACGACGCCCGCTCATATCCAGGCTTTCTCCGAGGCGCTTCGTGATGTGGCTCCTTTAAAAGAGAAGCAGGTCAAGCGAAAAGAACGAAAAATTATCATCCCTTCGCAAAAGAAGAACGTGCCGACACCTATTTTTGAAAAGGCAAAAAAGGAGCAATCCATCATCGTGGAGCTTGATCCTCCACGCAAATTGAACACAGAGAAATTCATGAGTGGCGCCCAGGCATTAAAGGATGCGGGCATCGATGCTCTCACGTTAGCGGACAATTCCCTTGCCTCCCCAAGGGTCTGCAATACGGCCCTCGGCTCCATCGTCAAATCAGATATCGGCTTGAGGCCGCTCATTCATATCACCTGCCGCGACCGCAACCTAATTGGCCTGCAATCCCATCTGATGGGACTGCACCAGCTTGGCATTCACGATGTGCTGGCAGTGACCGGCGATCCGACGAAGGTTGGCGATTTTCCCGGCGCCTCCTCCGTCTATGATGTGACATCTTTCGGTCTGATCAATATGATCAAGCAGTTCAACCAAGGAGTTTCCCTTTCCGGAAAAGAGCTAGGCGAACAAACCAACTTCTCTGTCGGAGCTGCCTTCAACCCGAACGTCCGCGTCATCGATAAGGCGGTCGAACGTCTTGAGAAAAAAATAGAAGCAGGCGCAGACTACTTTATTAGTCAGCCCGTCTTTTCAGAGGAAAAATTACTTGAAGTCTATCATGCTACCAAACATATTGATGCTCCAATCTACATTGGCATTATGCCGTTGATCAGCAGTAGGAATGCGAATTTCCTTCACCATGAGGTGCCGGGAATCAAGCTGACTCCACAGGTGCTTGAGGCGATGAATCGTCACCAAAATGACCCGCAACAGGCAAGCCTTGAGGGGCTGAACATTGCGAAGGGTTTGCTTGATGTGGCACTTGAACTATTCAATGGCATCTACCTGATTACACCGTTCATGCGCTATGAACTAACAGTAGAGCTTGCCACCTATGCAAAAAAATATGGTCCGTTCCATTCATCCAGGAGGGTTCAAAATGTCTAAACCTATCACATTACTAGAACAGCAACTACAAAAGAAAATAATGATCATGGACGGCGCCATGGGAACGATGCTGCAGCAAGCAAATCTCACGCCCGATGACTTTGGCGGCGAGGAATACGACGGCTGTAACGAAAACTTGAATATCACCGTACCCGAAGTCATTGAACGCATCCATGTGGAATATTTGAACGCAGGTGCCGATATCGTGGAGACCAATACTTTTGGCGGGACCGATCTTGTTCTTGATGAATATGAACTAGGTTACAAAGCCTATGAGATCAATAGATTGGGAGCGGAAATCGCCAAACGGGCAACAGCACAAGTGTCCACCCCGGAGTGGCCCCGCTTTGTTGCAGGCTCCATTGGTCCAACAACGAAGACACTGAGCGTTACAGGCGGAACAACATTTGACGAATTGACCTCCTCCTATGAGGAACAGGCGCGCGGCTTGTTAGATGGCGGTTCCGACTGTCTTTTAGTGGAGACAAGCCAGGACTTGCTGAACGTGAAATGCGCGTTCCTTGGCATCCAGCGTGCTTTTGAAAAAACGGGTGTCACTGTTCCTATCATCATCTCCGGCACCATCGAACCGATGGGAACCACCCTTGCCGGGCAAGCTATTGATGCATTCTACGTTTCGGTGGAGCACATGAAGCCTCTTGCGGTCGGGCTAAACTGTGCGACAGGCCCTGAGTTCATGCAGGATCACATCCGTACGCTTTCCAACCTGTCCAAAAGTGCGGTCAGCTGCTATCCGAATGCCGGCTTGCCGGATGAGGAAGGTCATTACCATGAAACGCCCCAGTCCCTTGCCACCAAGCTTTCCGGCTTTGCAGAGCAGGGCTGGCTGAATATTGTCGGAGGCTGTTGCGGAACGACGCCAGACCATATCCGTGCGATTGCGGATGCAATGAAGGGTTTCAAACCGCGAACTACGACCGTTTCCGACTACCATAGCGTATCAGGGATTGAGTCGTTCATCTATGACGACCCTTCCCTACGTCCAATCATGGTCGGGGAACGAACCAATGTCATCGGCTCCCGTAAGTTTAAGAGATTGATAGCGGAGAAAAAGTTTGAAGAGGCAGCCGAAGTGGCACGTGCACAGGTCAAAGGTGGCGCTCACGTCATTGATATCTGCCTTGCTGATCCTGATCGCGATGAACTCGAGGACATGGAAGCTTTTGTACAAGAGGTCGTGAAAAAAGTGAAGGCACCGCTTGTCATCGATTCCACGGACGAAGAGGTCATCGAGGCCGCTTTGAAGTACTCGCAAGGAAAAGCGATCATTAATTCCATCAACCTCGAGGACGGCGAGGAGCGCTTTGAAGCGATTGTTCCTTTGGTTCATAAATACGGGGCGGCACTTGTTGTCGGGACGATTGACGAGGTAGGAATGGGTGTTTCCGCCGAAAGGAAGCTTGAGATTGCCAAGCGTTCGTATGATTTGCTCGTCAACAAATACAAAGTCTCTCCTACCGATATCATTTTCGATCCACTCGTCTTCCCTGTCGGTACTGGTGACGAGCAATATATCGGTTCAGCCAATGCGACCGTCGAGGGAATTCGTCTGATAAAAGAACATTTTCCTTCCTGTCTGACGATACTTGGTGTCAGCAATGTCTCATTCGGTCTTCCACCGGTCGGCCGTGAAGTGCTCAATGCGGTGTATCTCTATCATTGCACACAAGCCGGCCTTGATTATGCGATTGTTAACACGGAAAAGTTGGAGCGTTTCGCCTCCATCCCAGCAGAAGAAATCGAGATGGCCGGGAAGCTGCTATTTAAAACAACGGATGAATCTCTGGCATTATTCACTGATTTTTACCGCGGGAAAAAGAAAGAGACAAAATCGAATATTCCCGATATGCCACTTGAAGAACGGCTCGCCTACTATGTAGTGGAAGGAACAAAAGAGGGGCTTCTGCCTGACCTTGAGCTTGCTTTGGCAGCTTACCCAGCCCCGCTCGAGATTATCAATGGCCCCCTGATGAACGGGATGAAGGAAGTCGGCCGACTGTTTAACGACAACCAGCTGATCGTCGCGGAAGTTCTGCAAAGCGCAGAGGTTATGAAAGCGTCCGTTGCTTTCCTAGAGCCGCACATGGAAGCGAATGATACCTCCTCCTCTAAGGGAAAGGTCCTACTCGCTACCGTCAAAGGGGACGTTCATGACATCGGGAAGAATCTGGTCGACATCATTTTGAGCAATAACGGCTTTGATGTGGTGGACTTGGGGATTAAAGTCAACTCCACTGATCTGATTCAGGCAATCAAAAGAGAAAAACCGGATATCGTCGGGTTGTCCGGACTGCTCGTGAAATCCGCCCAACAAATGGTTTTAACAGCGCAGGATATGAAGCAGTCGGAAATTTCGGTGCCAATTTTAGTGGGAGGGGCTGCTTTATCCCGGAAATTTACGGACAACAAGATCTCGAAGGAATATGAAGGGCTTGTCTTGTACGCAAAGGACGCGATGAACGGTTTGTCATTGGCCAACCAGCTCCGTTCACCAGAAGAGTTGGAGGTGTTGGTTACCGAACAGGCAGAGAAGCGGAAGAAGCGGAGTGAGGCGGAGGCGTTAAAACCTGTCGGTGAGGTTGCAGATTCTGCCGTAGCGACGGCGGTAAAGGTCCGCTCCAATGTATCTCGCGATGTTCGTGTATTTACACCGAGCGATACGAAGCGCCATCTGCTACGGAATATTTCGGTATCCCATGTGGAGCCATACATTAATATGCAGATGTTGATCGGCCACCATCTTGGGGTGAAGGGGAAAATTGAGAAGTTGATTGCAGAGAAAGATGAACGCACCTTGCAGGTGAAAGAGGTCGTGGATCATCTGTTAACAGAAGCGAAGCTGAAAAAACTGATCACTCCTGCTGCAGTGTACCAATACTTCCCGGCCCAATCGGAAGGTAATACCTTATTCATCTACGACCCGGACGACACGTCCAAGGTGATTGAGCAGTTCGATTTTCCGAGGCAGGAAAAAGCACCTCACCTGTGTCTATCCGATTATGTGAAATCTCGTGAAAGTGGCGTCATGGACTATGTAGGACTGTTTGCGGTTACTGCCGGGAGGGGAATTCGCGAATTGGGTGCCGCTTATAAAAAGGAAGGCCGCTTTTTGGAAAGCCATGCTCTCCAGGCGTTGGCACTCGAGACTGCGGAAGGCCTCGCAGAACTCGTCCACCAGCAGATGCGCGATCGCTGGGGCTTCCCAGATCCGGTCAGCTCTACGATGAAGGAACGCTTTTCTGCCAAGTATCAAGGCCAGCGCTTCTCGTTCGGCTACCCAGCGTGTCCTAATCTGGATGACCAGCAGAAGCTGTTCAAGCTGATCCAGCCGGAGGATATCGGAGTGGAATTGACGGACGGGTGCATGATGGAACCGGAAGCATCGGTGTCGGCGATTGTGTTTGCGCATCCGGAGGCTAGGTATTTTAATGTGTTGTAAATGAGAAACCCCACGTGGCTGCGTGGGGTTTTTTTTGAACGAACGTTTGATTAAAAGGTTCGCTTCTTTCCTTCGGCTTCCAAAATGACGCTGAAATAACTATCCGATCCGGAAAAAAGTTGCTCCTTTTCTAATTTCAGCTCTCGCTTCACGATTATTGGATTCCGGTCCTGTTTAAAGACGGTCACCTCTAATGGACCTTCATTGTTCAGATAGTGTGACCAAATTGCATGCTCCTCTTCATAAAAAGTGAGCATGAATGTCACATCCTCCTCGCTATGATTTTGAAAATATAGTTCACAGTGAACTGTCATCACGGATGTTCTATCCATAGACTCATAGGTACACTTGCTCTTTTCTCGATCATAGGAAATCGCATCAATGCCCGAAGCAAAAGTATTCTGGTATGTCTCTGCAATTTTAAACGGCCCAAATACAAATAAAAGAACTGCCAATAGGACAGCGCGACCACGATATTTCTTCATAGCCCGCCCCAAAAAGACCAGCCCCAGGATTAGAATGGATATGATAAGCATTCCAAAATAAACCGGCCCTTCCACCGTACGGGTAGGAATTCCCAATACAACAGTCAGCTCAGGTCCATATGGTGCACTAAGTTTAAAAGGAAAGGACATAATCATCGCGATAAGAATCAATAATACAGAAACATATAAGGCTGGTTTATTTTTGAACATGTAGTACCTGCTTTCTTTTTTCTCATTGGAACCTATTTCTATAAAAATGGTAAAATACCTTTTGATTGAGAGCTAATTTATGGAGAAGGGGAGTTGCTTGAGAATACTTGCTTATAAAAAAAACGGCTGAATAAGGCAGCCGTTTCGCTAATCATTAATTTACTTTAACACCTAAGTCATTAAAGAAATGCTCCACTGGAAGGTAATTAATTTGTAAGTCCCTTGGGTTTCCTCTCACTTTATAGGTCAACTCCATTATATCACCTGCCAGTTTATAGGAATCCACGTTTTCGTTGTAACCACCTTTTTCAAGTAAAGTTACAAATCCTACTATATATTCCACAGGCAAGCTCCCTTTTGAAATCCTGATTGTTACTTCATCGGGGCTTTGTACTATTTGATTGACCTTAATTCTTTGGCCCATGACTTCCATCGTCGTACCCTTTTCCAGACTTTGCGTAATTTCTTGTGAATCCCCTTTTCTGATAAAAGGAATTGCTTTCGTTTCCGTAACATCGCGTAAAGGAGCAAAGCGTCCTTGAAATCCTATTTCCTCCTTTACAGGCGATTTATAGCCCCATCCTAAACCATTTGAGGTTGAAACTTTAATGGATCCATCCCTAGCTGTACCGACTAATGCAAGATCTAGCAAAATCTCCTCTTGAATATCCCCAAAATGTTCTGGTAGACGGATACTGCCAATCAGTTCTAATTTAGACATCGTTTCCTTTAGATAATCTACTTTTAACCAGACACCAGCTTGATTTTCTGTTTCATTCATTACGTCCCTATCCGTGTGGCCGGAACCTTTATCAATGGTATATTGAAAATGCACTTCTTCTTTTTGGCCATATTGCTCATTCATGAAAATGAGCCTTAGTTCGAAGTTTTCATCCTCGATGAAAAAGTCCGAATGCTCAAAGTAAAATATCCCCTGCTCCACGTGTTTTGGATCTAATTCCATGAATCTGGAAGAATAATAGCCAGTTCCATCCCTATCCGCAGCGGAAAGATGAACAAGCACATTCCCTTCAAATGGGGTTTCCGCCTCCATTTGATAACCTACCATCACGACACCCGCATCGTAATATGCTTCCTTCACTTCTACCTTCACATTTGAGGTTTCCTCTTCAAGGTTTAAAAGATTGATTCTTCCCTCCTTGGCAATTTGCTGCATTCCCGTAATGCTACCACCGTAGTTGTAAATTATCCCCTTTTGGTAACCAAATCCAGAAGTGCTGTCTGTATCCCAGAAGTTTGATTGAAGCAGGACCGCGATAATCCCGATGACCAGTACGGCAACACCATTCATTTTAATTGCTTGTAACTTGGAGGACTTTTTCCGTTCCCGCTTCTGTCCGATCTCCAACGCTTTCTGAACCCTCGCATCCAGCTCTTTCTTAGGAACATAAATCTCCTCAAACTCCGATTTGATTTCTCGGCTAAGCTTCTCCATACTTCTCTCCCCCTTCTTCAAGTTCTGCTTTCACCTGGGCCAATGTCCTATGTAGCTGTGATTTGATCGTCCCTTCAGGCTTTTTAAAGATTTGCGCCATCTCCTTGATGGAGTAACCATAGGTAAACCTCATCATCAGTAAGCTCCGCTGTTCTGGTTTGAGCCTTTCTAGCACTTCTGCCAGGTCCAACTTATGTATGGAAAGGTGGGTTTCCTTGACGGACTGTTCATGCTTTTCTACATCGAGGAGGGTTATTTTCTTCCTTCGTCGCAATTCGTTGATTGCGGTGTTGATTAGAATACGTGTCATCCAAGTGGAAAAATATTGAGGATTTTCTAGTTTCGGGAACGCTTTGTATGCGTTGATGATCGCCTCTTGTACCACGTCCAATGCATCCTGTTCATTTTTGACATAGGCATAGGCTATTTTATATAGTTTTTCCTGCTCATTCTTTATCAGGGACTCGAATGTCGGGCCACTTGCGGACGATTTGAACAATGCTTTTAATCTTTTCAATTTGCTGTGACCTCCTTTCCCTTATTAGACAAGCGACTTTTGAAAAACGTTCCATGTAAGCTAGCAAAATTTCGATGAGGTTGGGTAAAAGTGGGGTGTTTATGGAGCGAAGCGGCGGGATTATTGCGGAGGAAGCATAAAATACTTCTAAAAAAAATGGATATCGTGAAAACTGAGGAATATATCATTAAAAAATGAGATTTATCATGAAATTTTGAACTATATCAGGAAAAATCAAAATATATTAGGAAATTCTGGAATATATCAAGAAATCTCACCAAATCCCCCAGCAGCTACCCCCTATTCAAAAAACCCCGGCCATCACATCATCCACCCGGCCGGGGTTCCCAAAAATATCCTACAATTTAAACCTCTTAATCAACTCACTCAAATCCTCACTCATTGCAAGCAACTCTTCAGCTGAATAAGCAATGCTGCTGATCGCCTTCACTTGCTCATCTGTTGATGCTGCAATTTCTTCCGTACCTGCAGCGGACTGCTCGGCAATGGCGGAGATACTTTGAACGGAGGCAAGCACCTCTTCCTTCGACTCATTCATCGCGTTCATGTTAGCCATAATACTCTCGATGAATCCGACAATGGAACGAATGTTGGTGGCAATTTCCCCAAAGGATTCACCGGTATCCTTTACAGCAGCACTTTGCTCTCCGGAGATTCGCTTCGTTCTTTCCATCTCATCCAAAATAACTTTGGACTCTTCCTGGATGCTCGAAATCGTCTCTTTAATGTGATGAGTCGAGTCGGCGGTCTGCTCGGCCAGCTTTCTTACTTCCGTTGCTACGACCGCAAATCCACGGCCATGTTCGCCGGCACGGGCCGCTTCAATGCTTGCGTTTAACGCCAAGAGATTCGTTTGATTGGAAATTTCGTTGATGGAGTGGGTTATTTCTTCGATACTATTAATCTTCTCCGTAAACTGGGTCATCAACGCATTGAGACTCATCACGATCTCTGTTGATTCATGTGTATGTCCCTGAAGGACTTCTAGTTTCCTAACACCCGTTTCATTAGCCGCAATGATTTGTCCAGAAAGTGCATCCAAGGTCTCTTGTTTTGATAAAACATCTTCTATATTTTCCGCAAGATTTTGTGTGCGTGAGCTGGTGCCCTCAAGGTCGGTTGCCTGTTGAACCGCTCCTTTTGAAAGCTCTTCAATCGCACGGTTCATCTCTTCACTTGTTGCAGAAACCTCTTCCGTTACGGCACTCATGTCCTCCACGGATGCCTTCACTTTTTGTGAAGAATCTGCCACTGTTCCGATCATTTCACGCATGTTGACAAGCATTTTTTTAAAGGAGGTCGCCAACACTCCAATTTCATCCTTGGAACGAACCTCAATATCCCCTGTCAAATCTCCGTCAGCCACCTTTGTCACTTCGGAATTCAACTTCAGGATAGGCCTAGTAATGTAGCGAGCTAGTAATATGGTAGAGATACTTGCCACCACCAGAGCGATGATCCCAACGATTATAATGGTTCGCAGAATACCATAAGCTAATTGAAGCATGTCTTTTTCCAAGAATACTCCACCGATTTTCCAGCCTGTTTCATCAATCGTATTAAAGGCTAGAACCCTCTTCTCTCCATTATATGTATATCTCTGCACACCTTCCTTGTCTTCCTGGTAGATGTTATCTATAAAAGGCAAGTCCTGATCCAACAGGTTTTCCCCCATCATGGAAGGGTGCACGAGTGCTACCCCGTAATTGTCCAAAAGAATGCTATAACCACCATATCCCAATTCCTTCTGCGAAACTAATTCCTCCAGAGCGGAAAGGTTAATGTCTGTTGCTAATACACCTTCAACAATTCCGTTAGCTGTAACGGCTTTTGCTAAGGTAATGACTGGCTCATTGGTGCTTGTATCCATATAGACATCCGTATAAATGACTTCACTTGGACTTAGCATGGCATTCACGTACCAGGCCCTTGTGGTCGGATCGAAATCGGCCGGCAGTTCTACAGACGGGGCAGAAAAGAACCCTTTATCCTTCGTAGCTAAGTAAAGCACCTGCATATCAGGATAATTCCCTAACACCTGATTAAATCCCTCTAACATAGTAGCTTCATTTGCGGATGAATCTTCTAGCAGAAAATCGCTGACCAAAGAAGTACTCCCGTAGGAAGTAAGTATATTAGAATAGTTATCTAAGTAAATATGTATGGTCTTTTCCAAATCTTCCATGGCAGCTTCCGCATCTGCTACCACATCCCGATCTATTTTTCCTTTTGCTTGATTATATGTAATCAATCCAACACTGGCAATTATCAGAAATATAAGTAGCAGAAACGAAAAGACCAGCTTGCCTCGTAATGATTTAAACATGTATTTGTCTCCTTTGTTTTTAACAGATAAACCTTTTATCGACATAGGAATTTAAATGTTAAGAAACACAGGAGAAGTCAGTATTTTCTCAATACTTAAAGCCTAGAAGTCACAAGCGCTCCCATACCAACAACTATATACAAAATCATCAGATACACAGCAAGCATTCCCACTTCCACTGTTTCCACCCTAAGGAACACAAGTGTCATTACAACAGCTCCACTACCAATCAACACGACATACAGGGCTCCCAAGAGATAGCATTTCATCAATAGTACACTGCGCTCATCAAATTCCGGTAACTTACGCTTCCTTTTTTCACGTAAGAACATGAACAAGAGCACTATGACAAGCCCTCCTAACGTACCACTGAACATTGATAGTAGAAGGCTATAATCAAAGACCCCTTCTTCCCTTCCAATCAAATATATCCCGAAAGCTCCACCTATTTGCGTGCAAATTAAGATGATTCCCCACGTCAACCAGAACCATTTCTTTTTATTCTTCATCCCCTATTCCTCCTCTTTTTTCTCTTCCAGATAAAACATTTCCTCAATCGGCACATCAAAATAGGCAATCAATTTGAGGGCCAGTTCCAGGCTGGGATTATACTTATTCTTCTCGATGGCATTCACCGTTTGCCTGGTGATCTGCAGGTCCTCGGCCATCTTGATTTGGGTGATTCCACGTTTTTGCCGAATTTCCTTAATGTGATTAATTACTGCCACGGGCTTCCCCTCCATAAAAGGTAAAGGTATCTTTACATTTACTATAAACAAAAAAAGAAGACATGTAAAGATATCTTTACACGTCTCCTCTTAAAATTTACACAGTCGCTTTCCGTTCCATCAAATTCAACCCGATTCCCATGAAAAGCACTCCCATAAAAAATAGAACGGAGGCAGGCAATAGAAATTGAGACCAGGACCAATCTAACAGTGTTGCTCCCTTCAGCATTTCCATCCCGTAGGTCATCGGGATCAATTTGGACAAGGTGAGCAAAGCTTCTGACTGAACAATTTCAAGCGGCCAATAGGCTCCGCCAATCATGGCCATACTCACCGATATGAGAGGGATGACAGCATCCAATTGCCTCGTATTGGTAGCAAGCGCACTAATGAGCACCCCAAGAGAGACAATCGCAAACAAAAATGGAATGACCACTATCAGAACCAATGGATATCCCCCGTACAAGTTCACTCCGAGGACGAAATGAAAGAAGGAATAGATTAGTGCGAGTTGCGCATACCCCAGCAGAAAGCTGAAACTCACATGCCCCATGTATAGCTGCACTTTTGTTAACGGAGAAAGGACCATCCGATTCCAGATTCCATTCCTCTTCTGCTCCAAAATGGTACTCACGGTAAAGGTTACGGTGAAGATGACAAAGAAAAGCGAGAATCCGAACAATGCCTGCAGCGAGGAGTCATAGATGAACTCGCTCTCTTTGAAGGACTTTTCCGAGACGGCAAACAGCCCGCTACTTTCTTCCACTTTCCCCCTTAATTCATCTGAGGTCGCACCCAGGCTTTGAGCTGCGGCGTTTAAGGTACTTTCTGTCTTCAGCACATCCGCGACATGGGCTTCGATTAAGGTGATGTTAGGAGTGGTTGCACTCAGGTAAAGTTTGTAGGAATTCCGCTCCACTTGTAACCCCATATCGATAGTAGCTTTTTGGAGTTTTTCTTTTACTGTTGCTTCTTTTTCGGCAATAAAAATGGTGTTCTCTGTTTTCTCATTCAAGGCCTTGATTAGTTCTGTTTGTTCCGCTTCAGACAGCTCTGTTGAAAAGACAGGTACCTCCACTGGAGCTGATTGGTTCACCTGCCCAAGTGCCAGGGCGAACACAAACGTTAAGACAATCATTCCGATAACGGCAAACGGCTGCCTTTTTAAGTATTGTAAATGGTTGATTAAAATCGCTCTCACTTAAACCAACCTCCTTTTCGGGAAGATCGGGATGGCTATTAAGAGAAGGCCCAGACTTACCGCTGCCAACCGGAACAGATTACCCGCCACATCTGCCAGCTCTCCACCACTTAATATCTTGAGGTACCCTTGCAGAGCTGCTCCGTTCGGCGTGAAGGAAGCAATGGTAAACATTGTTTCGGAAACTTCGCTCCAAGGGACAAAGCTTCCACCAAGAAAGGCAAATACACTGACAAGAAATCCTGAAAACATCGTGGATATCCGTTGCGTTTCAAAGCGGTAATTCAAGGCAGTGATCAGTACCGCCATCGAACCGACCACAAAACTGAAAAAGAATGTAACCAACAGGAAAGCTACTATATCCGACCAAATCACTTGATAGATAAGAGCCGCTAGACCGTAAAGGGCACACAGTTGGAGAAAGCAGATCAATACAGCTGAAAACCACTTGCTCGACGCGTACATCCATGGGTTTGTATTAGTCAGCAGGATGCGGTCATACACGAACGTGGCCTTTTCGTAATAGGCATAACCGGCAACAAAGGACACGACATATAGAGCAAACATCGTACTCATTCCCACTGCAAAGTAACCGAACGAATCCACCGGCACCGTGCCGTCTACTGTCACTGTCTCTCCCGTCACCTCTGCTATTGTTTGGAAATCAGGAGGTGCCTGGTTTAATAGTTGGGCTTCCTGTGTCAAAACCGTATGAAGACGCATCTGATTCGTGAATTTTTCCACCACATCGGAAATGACGTTGGCTTCAAGTCCCTTATCTTCATTCAGGTAGAGTTCCAATTCATTCGTTGTTTCCTGATTGAAAAACTGCCCCTTCCAGGTTTCGAGTCGAAGGCCTTCAGAAAATTGGAGCACCCCGGCATAGCTGTCATCTGACAGAGTGGCTGCAAGATCTGTTTCTTCTATTACTGTCATCAATTCTTGGAGCTCCTCCTTCATTACTGTATCCACCAGCAATTCAGGCAAGGAGGTCTGTTCGGCAGCTTCCAGAATTGGAGTTCTGGCTGCCTCAGGAATATTCTCTCCTTGCATCCATTCGTTGAACTGATCCAGCTCTGCTTGAAGGTCTCCTTGATCAATCACCGCTACCTGGGCATTCAGGGAAACCTTATCGCTGGCATTTCCACCTAAGGCGAAACCAAGAATGGTGATCAGCACAAATGGCATGGCAAGCAGAATCAATACTTCTTTTTTATCCCTCAGCAAGTGCAGGAGATCTTTTTTAATAAAAGCACTTAACACATTTCAGTCCCCCTAATCCCGAAGCTTACGACCAGTCAGATGCAAAAACACATCTTCAAGGGTCGGGGCTTTTATCTGAATGCCTTTCAGCGGACTGTCCGTCTGCTTAGCTGCATCGAATACGTCTTCTAGGAGGTTGATTTTCTTCGGGGCGAGCAGGATGATTTTCTTTTCTAGGGTGGTAACGGTTGATATTGCCGGGATGGACTCCAACTTCTCGATGAATGCCGGCTTGACCTTCTCCACTTCCACTTCAATGGTGTGCTCAGATGACAGGATATTTTTCACTTCGTCCTTTGTTCCGGAGGCTATCACTTCGCCGCGGTCCATGATATAGATGCGTTGGCAGAGGAACTCTACTTCCTCCATGTAGTGGCTTGTGTAAAGGACCGTTATCCCTTTTTCCTCGTTCAGCTTTTTCACCGTTTCGAGGATATAATTTCGTGATTGAGGATCGATTCCCACAGTCGGTTCATCCATGATTAAAATTTCCGGTCTGTGAAGCAGTGCCACTGCAATATTGAGACGACGCTTCATCCCTCCGGAAAATTGCTTCACCGGTTCTTTTTGCCGCTGTTCCAGTCCTACTAAGGTCAGGACTTCTTCTATACGCTGTTTTAATTCACTTTTGGGCAGCTTGTAGATCTTCCCAAAAAAACTCATATTTTCGTAGGCTGTAAGTTCCGGGAACACGGCAATCTCCTGCGGTACAACACCAAGGATTTCTCGGAGGTGCTGCGGTTGCTCTTTGACGCTTTCCCCTTTGAGTAATACATCTCCACTCGTCGGTATGACGAGTGAGGAGAGCATAGAGATGGTGGTGGACTTTCCGGCTCCGTTCGGACCAAGCAGTCCTACAGTTTCTCCTTTTTCCAAATATAGATTTACGCCTTTAACGGCTTGTGTGTTTTTGAAAGTTTTGGTCAGTTGAATTGCTTCTAGCATCTTTTGTAGACCCCCTTTGTACTTCTACTATACTATCGGCGGGAGGGGAGTTAACCTGAAGAAGGTCATGAGTTTTTAGGGGTGAGGGTGACTTTGGTCATTTTTGAGCTGGACCCTTACTATACAAAAAAGAAGTGAAGCATCTGCCTCACCCCTACACAATTCCATTCCGAATCGCAAATATCGCCAGCTGTGTGCGATCCCTCAACCCATGCTTCTGCAAAATGACCGTCACATGGTTTTTCACCGTTCCGACAGACAGATGTAGAGCGTCTGCAATTTCCTGGTTATTTTTCCCATCCCCAACAAGCTGGAGAATGGACCGTTCCCTGCTCGTCAGCTCCATCATCTCGGTGACAGTAGGCTCCGGACGGTTAATCAACCTCGGCACCACTTTCCCCGCTACAGACGCATCAATGGAAATCCCGCCATTCAAACAGCTCTCGATCGAAGACAAAAGGCTCGCCGCATCCGCGTCTTTTAAAAGATAGCCCAATGCCCCAAGCTTCAACGCCTCCATTGCATACTCATCGTCTGCAAAAGTGGTCAGTATCAGCACCTTCGCGTTTGGGTCGCGCTGCCTGATGACCTTGGTCGCTTCAATCCCTGTCATGATAGGCATTCGGACATCCATCAGCACAAGATCCACAAGATGCTTCTCATAAGCATCTACCGCTTCCTTCCCCGTGGCAACTTCCGCTACAACGCGAAACGACGGGTTCTGCTCGATCATCATCTTGATTCCCTGTCTGACCAGCGCCTGATCTTCCGCTAGCAATATATTAATCATTTTAGTATGTAACTCCCTTCAGAGGAAAAATCCCCTTTACTGTAAAATAATCCTCGATGACCTCCCGCTCCATTCGTCCGTTCAGCCCTTCCATACGTTTACGCATGTTCTGCAAACCGAACCCTTCCTCTATTGATTGGGAGAATTCCATCTTATTTTCCACTTTGACTTGGAAACTGTGACCGCCAATTATTTCAAGTGTGATGGCGATATCCTTTGAGCTCCCATGACGCATCGCATTTGTGAGCCCTTCCTGCACAAACCGATACACTGCGATATTTTGTTCATTGGTCAAGGGCTGCGAAAGCACCCCTGTTTTGGTGGTCAGCTGCACCCTCATCTGACTTTCAGCTTCCAGCTTTCTGATCAGGTGGATGACAGATGAGATCCCCTGTTCCTCTTCCCCCTGCAAGGCTTTCACCGCTTTTCGCATTCCATCGAGGCTTTCGCGGGCAAGTTGCTTTGACTGTTTCAAAATCGAGGCAACCTTTTCTTCTCCCGCTGCCTGCTCCGCCACTGCCAATTGCATCATGAGCGCCGTCAGCTGATGCCCAACTGAATCATGGATATCCCTTGCTATTCGGTTCCGCTCCTCCACCCTGGCAATCTCCTCATTTTCAAGGACCTGCCTCTTGAGCGCTCGATACTCGACCAACAAACTTTTCCACTCTCTATCAAACTTTTCATTATCATGGAAGTACCTATGGGTAAGGGCCCCTGCCCCGATCAACAAAATCATCAGAAATAAATGGTAGAAAAATAGATCCGTGAATGCCATTACACTCAGAGGTATCGTTAAAGGAAGAAGAACAGCAATCGTTATCATGACTGCCCGTCTTGTTGCTGGTGTTTGTATGCCGTCCACTAATAAAAAATAGAGCAGCAGCCATGGAAGAGCATCAAACGGGGTCAGAATATATTGTTGGATCAGAACTACCACACCGCTTGCAAATAGATACGCAATCCATTTCTCCTTCCAAATTGGCAGGCTAAAATAAAGACCGAGATAGGCTCCGGCTGCTAATAGATAACCAGCCAAAAAGGTACCGGTAATGGAATAGTAGATAGGTGCGGCAAGTAAGATGAGGCATATAAATACGAGCTTTATCCATAGGAGGTTGAGTTTGCTAAGCATAGGAGTCTCCTGCCTGTTTGGTTGCTACCTGTTCGTTCCTGCTGCTCAATGTAGTGCACCCTTTCTTGTTTAAACGAACGTTTGATTAAAAGATTTTCTTGAGTTTTTTCATCGTTGCCTCCGTTGTTAGGCTGCTAAAATGAGTCAGTAGTTGTTCCGTGGCTTCTTCTTTATCAAGCTTGATTCTTTCAATGTTGTTCTTTTCACACCAATGCCCCATGGTTTCATAGGATGTACTGCTCCAGCCGCTCTTTTCCCCATTATTGTCCTGTTTTTCTTTTGTACCGGAAACGACGATGTCGAGATTCCCCTGCAATTCCAATAGAGCCTGATCGAATGCCTTCTTTTTCTCTTTGTCCTTCATGCCAGCTTTCGAGCGCAGAACCCGGGTATCGATTCCTTGGCACTCTGAAATATTAGAGTAGAGATTTAACGCTTCACGGGATACTTGCCCTTTTTCATAACGCTGGTTTACCGTTTCTTTGCTTGCAAGGGCGGTGAGCATGAAAGGCAGCAAGTCCCTAGAGATGAATACTGCTTTTTTTCTAATGAATTTTCCGTAAGCCGCCACCCCGTCTGCTGCAAATTGTGTCCGCCACATCCATGGATCCTGCTCGGTGTCGGAATGCCAAGCTTCTTTTGGAGTGATGCTCCCAAGGGATGGATAGTCATCGAACAGTGGTGCAAGCGGGAGCAGCCCCACCTCGTTGATCACCGCTACCGCCTCTTCATATGTATGGATGGTACGAATTTCTGTAGTCATCATAATTTCTCCTTTATTTTCATTTTGTTTAAAGAATTCTACATGGGCGGCGGATAGTCCTTCAAATTTTGAGGTTAGAAGTTTAACAGCCGCCCTTTTTGAATTTTTTCCAAATATACCTTGCATTGCAAGATAGCTTCACCTATAATAAAGGTATCATGTAATGCAAGATACCAACACCACTCTAATTCAGTACCTTGTTTTACAAGATACCCAATATATCACTCCATCCAGACTTAACATATCTTTTACCACAACCAAAGTAGGTGAACACATGGCAGCAAGAAGCCAGCTATTAAAAGGAATCCTTGATGCCTGCGTGATGGCAATTGTCGAGGAGAAAGCGGTCTACGGGTACGAACTGTCCCAGCTGCTACAAAAGGTCGGATTACCGGATATTAGTGAAGGAACAATCTACCCGGTATTGCTGCGACTCCAAAAGAACGGATTCATCGTAGGAGAAATGCGTCCTTCCGCATCCGGCCCGAATCGAAAGTACTATTTTCTAACAGACGCCGGAAAAGAAGAGCTTGAACGTATTTCAAGCGAGTGGATACTGATTGCAGGTCCCGTAAGTCAATTATTGCAAAGAGGGGAAAACGGATGAGAGATACAAAAAAGCTGATTGAAGAGAACAATGAAAAACGGAAGTTCTTGAATGATGATAATCTGGAGTTGTATGAGGATTTTCTAGTGTATATTCGCACTGATCTGCGTGTGGCAGAGCATGAAGGAGAAGAGCTATTGATGGAATTACTCGATCATATGCTAGAAGCTCAACATGAAGGAAGACCTGGAAAAGACTTGTTCGGTGAAGACCCGAAAGCATATGCAGACGAGTTAATCGAAGGATTGCCAAGCGAAAAAAAACGAGAAACCATTCCATTTATCGCTACCATCCTTTTCAACTTGATCGGCTGGGGTGCAATAAACGTTGGTATCGTTTACTTGGTACTTTCGCAATTTGTTGAAGTGAAAGATTCTATCTCGCTTAGCAGCTTGCTACTAATATTCCTGCCAGTCCTTTTGACAACTGCTCTTGGCGTAAAAGTGATCTTCGCTTTGATACGATCTACCCTCTTCCAAGAAAAGAAAAGCCACAAAAAAGCATACTGGAAAGCCGGAATATACGGAGGCGGATCTTTTGCCCTTATCTTGCTAATTGCTTGGTTAATCCCTGATTTCGGGCCGACCGTGCAAATCGTATGGTGGATTAATATACTTGCAGGACTTGTGTTGATTCTTTCAGGAAAACTGATCAAACGCCAATTCAACACCCATTAACAGAAAGGAGCAAACCAAATGATTCAATTACCTTTATCCAAAAAAAGTCAAACATTCATAGAAAAACTTCGGATTTACCTTTTTTCCTGTGGCAAAAAGACGAATGAGATTGATGAAATTACCGGAGAATTAGAGATACATTTGTACGAGGCGGAAAAAGAGAATAAAAGTGTGGAGCATATTATCGGAAGCTCCCCAAAAGAATACATGGAACAACTCTCAGGCGAAATGTCCTTTGATATTCGCGGCTGGGCCAAGTACGTGCCCATCATCATCCTTGGTGCTTTTTCCGGTATCGTGCTCAAGGACATCGTGTTTGGCGGCTTCCAATACTCATTAGTGGAGCTTATTGGTTACCCTTTTGTGTGCATTATCTTGCTATTTGCTTACATGGGGACATTTAGGCTTATTTCTAGTAATAATTTTTCTAAGCCCAAAGAATTCTTTTTCTTGTATTTAGTCAGCTTTTTATCGATTGCAATGTTTACAGGGTTGATGTTCCTGCCAAATTATATTGAGTCACCTATTATCCTGCTTGGCTATTATGGTAACCTGATTGTCGCAAGTATGGCCATCTCGTTTTTGATTGGGATTTCGATTTGGAGTAAGACGCTCGTGTCAATTGTACTGCCTATCTTCTATATCGTACCGGAATACTTGATCAGCTTTACTGACCTTTCAGAAGGAAACCAATTGTTAGCCAGCACCATTTTGATGTTCGCAGGAATCGGTGTGTATTTGCTGTTCTCCTTTAGAAAAACGAAGGAATCTAGTACCGCTCAATAAGACAAAAGGGAGCTACGCTTTAATTTCAGCGTCTGCTCCCCTTCTATTTCATCGCGATCGCTTCTGATTCCACCCGGTCCATGTACTCCTGTACTACTTTATTGTTGCTCTTTTCACTGCCAAGTTTCAGCATCGCCCGTCCGACAAAATTTGCCCCTTTGTTATGACCAGCATAAATGAAACGGGTATGGGAATCGTCCACCTTTTCGAGCGTAAAAGATAAATTAATTTCAAATGCTTTCCCCAGTACGAACGCTATTTGTTTATGTTTTCTATCGGGCTTGTCCTCATAAGCCAGCGTCTCCACGATATACGTCTCCACCCGTTTACCTTCACGGTATTTCTGGCGGTGTTTGGCGCCGACCTCCGTTTCCGTCTTCTCTATCAGCGTGTGCTCCTCCACTTTTGGCATTGTTCTAGTAATGTTTTTGTCGAGGAACAGCTCCCATACTTTTTCGATATGGACTGGTAACACTCTTTCTTCTTTCCACTGAATCATTGTTCTTCCTCCTTTCCTGACGCCAAGAAGGCATCGATCTCTGCTGTTTTGTGTTGCAACTCTTCCATTTGTAGTCGTATCGTTTCTTTCTTTTGAATTAGTAAATCCTCAAGGTGTGCAAACGATTCATCCTCCATTACAGAAATCATCTCCTGTATGGTGAACCCGAAGCTTCTGAGTTTCACTAAAAGCAGGGCCAGAAAATAACTGCCATCATCATAGTACCGGTAGTTATTTTTCGGGTCGATATAGGCTGGTTCGATAAGCTTCACTTCTGCATAATAGCGCAGGGTCTCCTTGCTGAGCCCGGTCATCTCGGAAAACTCGCTGACTTTGTACATTTCTTGCCCTCCTTTGTTTATTTTAAACTGTGTGGTGCACCACATGGTCAATGAGAAAATTTTTGATGGGGTGTGTTTAGGTGATTTTGAGCTGAAAACAGGTAAAAACGCTCGCTTTTAATGGCCGCAAAAACGGTTCGGACATTTCGGCCATGGGTTCGGACACTTTTACAGCTATTTTATGGGAGATTCGGACACGAGTTGGTCCTGTTCGGACAAAAATCGTAGCTGTTCGGTCAAGAAAAGGAAATCTTCGGTCAAGTTCGCGAAAACTTCGGACAACTTTGGGAAAACTTCGGACAAGAACGCAAAATGTTCGGACATTTATACTCCTCGGCCCACCTCACTTAAAAAGAACACCCAAGGTCTGCCGCTTCTACGACTTCCTTGAGTGTTCCTCTCTCATTCTTCCACTATCTCCACCGTAGCAGCCTCTCCCTGACCAGGAAGGCTCTCCTCCATATTGTAATACTCCACTTTTACAAAATCATACAACTGTGGTCGATCAAAGGACTCCCCATTGAAAGTGAACCAAGCCGATTGCTCACTTTCCGCAATCACTTCTTCCACTGTCAACTGCTGGATCTCTTCCTTACTTATATCACTGACAACTAGAATCTTCCCATCTTCCATCGCCGCAACATACCCGGTCATTTCCATGCTCACAGGCTTTGGGAATTTCTTTGTATCCATATTATAAACCAAAAAACTAATCACCATAATTACACCGATCACTGCCGCTATTCCAATAAGCAGGCCTCTAATCTCCACCTATTCCTGACCTTTAACTTCCACCAAGGTATATTCCTCAGTATCCAAATCGTATTCAAACGAAATCAAATACTTTTCTCCGACCTCAAACTGGCCACAGAAAGCTTCTGCATCCTCTTCACTTGCCGCTTTATAATGATAAGTCAGTCCATCATAATCCTCTTCCGTTACCGAACAACGATAAGCGCCGTTCTCATCTTCTGTAACTGCCACACTTTCCAACATAATACGATCCTCACCTGAAGTCGACGGAATATACGTGTACATGACAAACGTCGTAATAAGGAATAACGTCCCTACCACAAGCGCAATACGCCCTTTTTTCTTTTCTGACCTGACAAGCGTGGTGAACACACCGAAACCTATCAAACCGAAACTGATTGCAAATAAAATCAATCCAAATATATACATTCCAGTACCCCCGTTTCTATCCTCTACTTCCCATTATATATCAGACAACCTGTATCATTCATACTTTTCCATGGAATCGATGAGTTCCTCAATTTCAGGTTCGGTCATTGGATCATGCATGTTCATCAGTTGAAAAGTGGCATCATCTTGCATCCAAAAGATCACCTGAAGGTCCGACCTGGACTGTTTAACGGAGTAATCAATCCTATCACCATTTGAGGTTTCAAAACTTTTCCGATAATCTATAGGACCAAAATTAAACCCATCGGGCATGTCAAAAAAGATGTTAATGGAAATTAGCTCACTATCGACTTCCTTTCCAACATATTTTAGTTCCACACTTCTAGAAAAGCTCCACGGGACTTCTGTAGCCAAAATCTTTTCAGGCTCAAATGGTAACACCGTCAAGTAATAGGCTGGTTCTCCCATTTCATGGAACACATTAAGTGTTTCCCTCATTTCGGCAGACAAGCCATCATCATTATCACCGGGAAGGAAGTTCTGTACAACTACAATTACTAACATTACAACGAATGCCGAAACAACTACAGAAGGCACCCATAATCCCCGTCTTTTATTCTTTCCATCCATTTCCCTCAGTTTCCGTTCCACCCGTTCGTACGTCTCTTCATCCATAACCAAATCAGGTCTGTTCTTCAAGGGTTCCAACCATTCTGTATTATTTTTCATAGAACATCACCCCTTCCGTATCATGGCCAATGGAATGTTTCATTTTTTGGAGTGCCCGGTGGTAGGTCACTCTCACCTTAGATTCTGTCCATCCGAGTATCTCTGAAGTTTCTCTTACTGAAAAATCCTTTAAAGCACGTAATATGACGACCTGCCGATAGTCCTTTTTTAAACTACTTAAAGCCAGCTGCAACACTTCCCAATCTGAACCTTTATCAGCCAAATCTGCTGGAGACACCACACCACCTGACTGTTCCCGGCGCCACTTCTCAGGCAACAACCGTTGAAACTTTCTCTTTCTATAAAAATCGATGGTCGTGTTCCTAGCAATCGAAATAATCCACGTTCTCGTACTGGACTTCCCTTGAAAACTACCTATGCTATGTAATGCCTTCACAAACGTTTCCTGTGTAAGGTCCTTTGCTTCTTCAATATTATTGGTAAAATAAAGACAGTATTGGTACACGTCCTGATGGTACGGTTGGTACACATCACGTATGAATGCCTCCCTGTTCTCCCCCAAATGAAATCCCCCTTGCCGTCTTTATCTAATAGTCGATTGAGTTGTCATTTTGTTACAATATATTTTACCATGTAAAAAACCCTTACCGCTCTCCCACAGTAAGGGTCCTCAACGCTAGCATTCAAACAAATACTTCCTCGTCCTCAGCTGCACATTCAAAACAATGCCAATCGCTATCATATAAGCCCAATATCGGGCTGCTTTGTAACAAGAAAAAGTGAAATGCTCGGTGCTCGAACCGTCCCCTTGGCCTCTACTCATCTACTGGCAAGCACTAAAGCCTAAATTTATTTTCCACACATATCAAGCATGCCGCTTCTCAAAAAAACTTCGCAGCCCCTCCCCAAATATATTAAAAGAAATAATGGTATATAGCAGGGCCAGTGCAGCAAACAGCGGTATCCAATAGGCGGTATAGATCAGATTCTTTGCCTCACCCAAGAGCGTGGCCCAGTTGAAGCTGGTGTTCTGGATCTCTCCATAGTTGGATTCCATCTGGACGAGCTCCTGTGTAATAAAAACGCTGAAGACGCCAAGCTGGCCGATGATGAGGGCCACCCTTCCGATATCGTAGCAGAAGTTTACGATGAGAGAAGGCAGCATATTAGGAATAAAATAATTCTTCGTCATCAAAAATGGAGAAACACCAACCGTAATCGCAGCGTCCATATACGGTTCTTTTTTTATCGAAAGAATCTGTTCTTTCACCGTCACTCCTACTCTCCCGGCTTCTATGACCGCAATGGTGATAATCGCTACAAAAAATCGGCTTTCCAGGAAAATAATAAATGGCAGATTCAATAGCAGAACCGCGAAAAAGACGACAGGCAAACTGGAGAACATCTGATCAAACGTATCCAGCATCGAACTAACCAAGCGGTTTCCAAAGGATGCCATAATCCCCAAAACAATACCGGCAGCATAACGGATAACCGTAATCAGTGTAATAATCAGCAAGGTATCCTTGGCTCCGATAACTAAGACGCTGATTAGGTTTCTTCCGTCACTATCTGATCCCAGCGGAAGCTCGAGCGATGGTGGAAACGGAGCTGTTACTATTCTGCCAGGTTCAAACTTTACCCTCCCCACTTCCATGCCGTTCTGGATATAAGGTAGAAACGGAGCCAGAAATGTAACCGCCAGCAGTAACAGTAGCATCAGTCCGCCTATTTTCATATAGGTATTTCTAAACATACAGCTCCCCCCTCATCTGCTTAATTTCCATGAAACCGTCAGCCGGATTAAATGTGTCGTGAGAATGGTAAGTAGAAAGCATATCCCAATTCCCAATACCAATCCGCCTTCATATTCCGGGACCAAATACGTAGCAACCTTTGTCTGCACCCCGCCCAATGCAATAAAAAGGCGGTATGCAGCCCCTTGATACCCGGTTACATATTCCACCATCAAGAGGTTTGATAGAATAATTACCATCAGGGTCGGCAGATAGCGGTTTAAATCTTTCAAACTGATTTTCAGCATATGCTTCTGAATGACCTGCCTTGTCTGAAGCCCCTTGGATTTTGCGACTTTAATATAATCCTCACCATCTTGGGACAGCAGCGAGACACCCACCGTCCTTGCCACAAACATAATTGGATAAACCGAGATTAGCACAATAACGACAACCGCGTTATACCAGCTTCCCTGACTGAACAGTTTCAGCTGAGGCCAAAACGTGACAGCCACAAAAAACACAAAAATCACCAGGAAAAAATCCGGAATCGACTGGAGGAGCCATGTCGTCCCATTTCCGAGTACATTCTTCTTCGTATTCGCATGCCGATAATCATATATCCCCTTCCACACACCCAGGAGGATACTGAGAATAAATGCCGGAATGACCACCTGAAGACTTTTTGGATAATAATGCAGCAGTTCATCTTCCACACTCTTAAATTGGTACCGTGTTCCTCCCAGACTTCTCTCTTCCCTTAACCCATTCAGAAAAGTCGTGATATTCTGCTGATACTCCTGCGCATTGAAATCATAGTTGTAGTTTATAGTTTCCGCCCTTCCGCCGCTTGTCGTAATCGTAGGGGTTCTCGGGAAGAAGACGATTAACATTAAGAAAATCAGGGCCAGGAAAACAGCAGTTGAAATTTTGATAAGCTCTTTTCTCATGTTCATGATTTTTCGCTCTCCTCTCTCCTTTATTAAGAAGCATACCAACGCGCTTGTGAATGGAACATTTCATAGTACGTTTTACAATTATTTATTAATTCATTATGAGTGCCCTGTTCAATGATCTTTCCATCTTTCATAACGATAATCCTGTCGGCCATCTTGGCTGCTGCCATACGATGAGAGATAAATATTGTAGTTTTATCCTGTGTAATCTTATTAAAAAATCTATATATCTCTAATTCAGATTTCGGATCTAGAGCTGAGGTCGGTTCATCAAGAATCATAATAGGAGAATTACTAAAAATAGCTCGAGCGATAGCCAGCTTCTGCCATTGCCCACCTGAAAGATCAACACCGTCGTAGAGCATTTTTCCAAGGTATGTATCAACACCATTATTTAATTTATTGATTAAAGGAGATAACCCACTTTTTAATAAAGTATCATCAAGTAATTTACTATTATTTGCTTCCTCCAAATTCCCAAATGTAATATTATCCTTTATTGAATAGGCGTAACGCATAAAATCTTGGAATATAACAGAAATATTCTTTTGTACATCCTCTTGTTTAAATCTGTTGAAATCTATATTATCAAATTTTATTGAACCCTTTTGAGGTATATATAATCCTAAAAGGCATTTTATTAAGGTTGTTTTTCCAGATCCATTACTTCCAACTATCGCTACCTTCTCTCCCGACTTTATATTTAAATTAATATTGTGAAGAACATTCTTGTCAGTCCCAGGATATTTAAATGATATATTTTCTATTGAAATCCCTGTTTTTAAAGGTGAAGGGAAGTTTTCTTCACTTTTAACATCAGTGTTTATTTTAAGCATCTCATTTTCATACTCTAGGAACTTAAATAAATCTTCTATGTATAGGTTCTTTTCATAGACATTTGCAATTTGAACCGCAATATTATTAAAAGCACCCTGTGCTCCTTGTATTGCACTCGTTGTTGCTACAAAACCTCCAACGTCCATTTTTCCCAACCGGAGCAAGTAGATTATTGTGAGACCAGATGCCCCAAAGAAGAGTGCAGTTAATGCATCTAGCCCTATTTGTGAGGTTTTTTCTCTTTTAACTATTTTAAGGTATTCTTTGGAATTTTTTAAGAATAACTTTTCCCATCGTGTATTTAAAGATGAAGCTAATCCGAATAATCTCACTTCTTTTGCTGCCTGCCTATTATTAAGGAGCGATGATGTATAAGCCGCTTCTCTTGCACTAGGTGTTTGGAATTTCACTAAATAGAATTTCTCATTACTATATTTAATTCTAACTATTAATAAAGGTATGGCCGCAATTAAGCTGATGATTATAAAAATCCAGTGTATTAAGAAAAGGAAAGTTAAATAGGAAAGTAATGTAATAGCAGCTTGTATCAATTCTAGAACACTATTAACCGGCCCTAACAATTTATTTCCGTATTGACCTTTTACTCTATCATGGTGGTGATAAAAATCTGGAATGTCGAAATACGCAAAAGGAACCTTTGACGCCTTCTCATTAACAGCCTTTCCAATCAAGTGATCTATTTTTATTTCTACGCTTGTATTCATAACTGCAAGAACATTAAACATGATTGTACTAGAAACTGTTAGCACAAATTGCAAAAGCAGTAAAATCAGAATCACTGTATAACTTTCTTGTTTGTTGAATACAACATTAGTAATGTTGTTAATTAATTTTTGTAATATAATGAGCTGAAAAAAGGGAAGGCATCCTATCAAGCCATGTAAAAGTGTTGATACCAGCAGCCAGATTCTTGCCTTTTTCCAAACAAAAGCTAAAGATTTCAATAAATAACCCATATTCATCATGAATTCTCCTTAATGATAATATTACGCAGCCTTTGTAGGTAGTATCATATTAAGATCTTCAATTCTATTAATAATGCCTTTGCCTCTTATTACCCCTTCACCACTTATGAAATAGGCAAATGGTAATCCTATCTTTCCTAGCTTTGATAATTCATCTTCCTCTAGAGAAGAAACCGACATTTCTATCCCATAATTTAAGACTAATTTAGTTACCAGGTCTTTGTTGGAAAGACTAAACATAATAGAATTAAAATCTGTTGTCTGGTTTTGAAGATTGTTAAGGTAAGGATATATATTATTGCAAATATCACAATTAGGGCTTGTCAATAAAACTATAGTTCCTTGTTTAGAACTCGATTGTAAACTAAACTCTTTATTGTTAATTGTCATAACTCTTCTAATAGGGAATTTAGTTCCTATCGGTAATCCTAGCTCATCACCTGGAAGCGCTACAGGTTTTTTTGTAGATTTTTCAATGATTTTATATAGTTTAATAAACATTAAAGAGTGAACAATTATGATAACCCATAAAATAATATGGTAAGTTAAATTAATAAATTCCACTATCATTACCCCTTTATAGAAACTTTTCGATAAGATATAAGTAAAAAGTAAAGAAGCCAAATCCCTGTAGCTATGGAGAACATTTCTATAACAATTGTAATGGGATAACTAGTAATTGTGGCATCCACACTATACAACCATACAGAAGTATTAAGAATAAATAGTATTCCTATTTTTATTAATGTAAATTTACCGATTCTTTCCTCCGTCAAATCACCAAAGCAATTACAATTTACATCTCTCCCGGATTTCCTTACGAGATAAAAAACATATATAAATATGATTAAGAGCAGATAAATTAATAGGTGGGCATACATTCTACTTACACTAAAAATAATAAAAATAGAAATCAGCATTTCAGATAGTACAATCATATAGAATATAAAACTATTATATTTTGCATGAAAGCCTAGAGTGTGTAATGTTTTATAGAAGCTTTCTCTAGAGTTTAGCTTTGATACTGAAGAGATAAAAAAAGTAGACGCTAAGAATATTATTGCTAATATGTAGAACAAACTATTACACATCCTTTTTTAATATGGTTAGAAATATAAAGCCGACTGCCTAAAAGGCAAATCGGCATATATTATAACTGGATATTTATATATTAAAGAACGATTCCATTTTTACAATCGCAAGTATATTTAACAGTGTTGTTTGAGTAGATAATTACTCTTCTGAAATAAAGAGGACCACAAGGTTCAGAAGAACAGTACTGAAAAACTACAGAATTTGTTTCTGCTGCTCCATTGAAAAAGTTTTCCATATTATTCACCTCCATAATAGTTAATTTTATTCAGCCGGCTAACAATTCCCATATTATCACATGGTAAAAAAACACATTTTATTTATATAACTGAATTATTAGTATTTTTCTACTATTTTTCATGTTGGTATCCTTCTTTCCTGTTAAATTATGAAAGTTGTCATATTCCTTCTTCACGTCGCTTTATCAAAAAAAATCGCCATTTTTAAAGGCAATTTTTTCGTAAACTCATTAATTTATTTCATATTTGCTTGCTTCTTTAAGTATAGAATCAATAAAATCTACATAGTTTTCTCTTTTCTGTAAAATAAAAATCACTCTGGCTTTTTCTAAATAATCTATAACTAACCGATTGTACCCATCAAGCTGCACTAGGCTTTGAGCAGCCTGGGTATATAAATTGCCTAAAACTGAAAAATCTTCAAGCCTTAATGACCCCTTAATACCTTTTTCAGCAACTTCAAGTGATTCTTTATACTTCATATCAAAAAAGTGCATTTTTGATAAATTAAAATATATTTTTAACGTAAACCGATGATAACTATCCATATCCAAATTATGTGATAGTATCTCCTTATATATATTTAGAGCCCTATTATAAACACCATTATCTGCCAATATGTTTGCAATCACGTTTTTTATCTTCAAGTCTTGGAATTGCTGTTTGAATATACTTTTATCATTAATGAGGAAAGTTAAGTTCTCCACACATACCTGCCATGTAATATTTCCTTTAGCATAGGAAGATCTGTAAAAATGCCAATCAATAAATTGATTAAATTCCTCTCCTAAATCTCTCTTATTTCTTAATTTTCTTTCTAATGTTGTTAATTCGAAGATTTCAGCGTAATTAGCCGTTTTCAAATAATTATTAATTAATTGAGTTGTGGATAAAACATAGTTTTCAGCACGTTGTAAAGTAGTGCTAAGTAAATAATCCATGGTCACATTCAATCTCTTTGAAAGGTAAAACATTATATCGATGCTTGGCAGCGTTCTGCCTTTTTCAATCCCGCTGATAGTCGTTTGACAGCAAATCCCTTTTGCTAATTCTGATTGGGATAATTTATTCGCTCTCCTAAGTCTCTTTATCTCTTTTCCTAGTTCTTCATTTTTAATAAACATAACTCACCTCAAAAAATGACAAATTTCATATTAATTGTACAATTTATTTAAAAAAAGAGAAAATTATACATTTATAGAGTCAAATAGTACCTATTCAAGAATGCGGATTTTGTAAAAATTAACTATAATAATACCATATAAATACAAATATATTAGGGGGATTTAAAAAATGAAAAATTTTTTTAGACTTACTGTTTTATTTATCTTAGTATTCAACATACATACATCCCAAGAGGTTTCAACTAGCTTTGCCGAGGAAAATAATCCAAATTCACCAAACATCCCTACTTTACCTTGGGTAGAATAGATCAAATCATTAATTATGTACTGACTTATATATTCATCATATAATAAAAGGGAATGGCTTAGGCCTATTCCTTTTATTATATAATTCTCTTTATAGCAACATTACAGGTCTGTCGTTCAGAATTCCAGCAACTTTTAGACGACCATATTAATATCCCAATCCCCATCCTAAGGAGGAATATCCCCGCCCAAGAAGTTGGACTTAAATATTCTCCTAAAAAATTCTTCTAACAAGGCTGCTGTTAAGGGCTCTGCCAATGCAAGTGTAACTGCAGTTGATGAAGAAACATGAGTAAGACCTTTAGCAAAAAGAAAATACGCTACCCCTCTTGCCATTATTCCAAGATGAAGACTGATACTCCCCCCCAACACTCGTTATCAAAGACATTTCAAAAATAAACAAGAATGGAGATAAACTGCAAACGATAAACCAGCCTCAAATGCCATCAATATTCCAACAGGTTCTGCATGAACGGATTCCTTATCATAAACAAGCGATGATTTTTCCAAGCAGCAGGTAGTTATCCTGTAAGGTTGCTTCTTCAACTTTGCCCGGTGGTCAGCAATTACCTTACTTAAGACTAAAATAAGTGAAATTTTCATGAACTCGGAGGGGTTGGATGTTGAAAAGACTATAAACCTCAATTGGATACCACTTTACTTCTTCTTATGGGGATTATTGTAGTGGCAAGCTTATTGGCGTTGAAAAGTGTGAAGCCTACGCTGCTCTCCGTCCTTTGCCTTTTCTTTTTATTATTATAGTTTTTGTATTAATATCAATGTAATCGAAGTGTATTCTTTTCTTAACTTATAAATCATATTCGAGAATTCCAAGAAATCCAAACCCGTCAATTTATAAAAAAATGGATAATGATTGGTTTTTCATTGAAAACTAAAAATAGTAAAGTCGTCCTTAGGAGGCAAAAGATTTGTTTATCGCACTCGCATTTTTCCTATTCATGTCATTCTTTTTATCAGGCAGTGAAACCGCGTTGACAGCGGTCAATAAAATGAAGATCCAGATACAGGCGGAAAATGGAGATAAGGCTGCCAAGAGGCTTTTAAAATTGATTGAACGTCCCAACCAATTCATTACTGCCATATTAATTGGAAATAATATTTCCAACATCATGCTTCCTACATTAGTGACTTTAATCGCTATCGATTATGGCATAAATGTCGGTATTGCTACAGCGGTTTTGACTGTCATCATAATTATATTTGCTGAAGTGCTGCCTAAATCCATTGCCGCCACTTTCGCTAACAATGTCGCATATATAGTAGCACCTGTTATTTCATTACTACTGATCGTCTTTAAACCGTTAATCTTCTTGTTGTCTCTATTCACCAACTTTGTCATACGCCTTCTGTCCAGAGGAATGGTCCAGGAAGCCACACTTTCCAAGGAAGAATTGAAAACGATGGTGGATATTGGTCGCACGGAAGGGACGTTCTTTGAAGAGGAATCCCAGCATATCATCGGGGCCATCGATTTTTACACAAAAGATGTTCGGGACGCTTTAAAGACACCACGCATTGACATCCACGGCCTCCCATGCGAGGTATCCTTTGAAGAGGCGCGCGAATATGTCATGGAAAGCAGTTATACGAGATACCCTGTCTATAAGGACAATATGGATAACATCATCGGGGTGTTTCATGCAAAATTCCTTCTTAACTGGTCGTTAGACATCGACCTTGAAATAAAAGATTTCATGGACGATTCCCCGCTGTTTGTAGCGGAATCCACCTCGATTGAACGGGTATTTAAGATGATGCTAAAAGAGAAAAAACATATGGCCGTCGTCATCGATGAGTATGGCGGTACCACTGGAATCATCAGTCATGAGGACATCATTGAAGCGATGATTGGCCAAGAAATCGAGGATGAGACCGATGAAGTGGGCGAGATCCTCATTGAGGAACTGACTGATACCTACATTATCTGTCACGGAAAAATTGCGATCAGAAGGTTCAATGAGGTGTTTAAAACAAAGGTTCCGGAAGAGGAGGACACGATTTCCGGCTTCCTGTTCAAAGAACTTGGTCATATCCCGGAAGAAGGAGATACCCTTGAGTACCACCATCTGCACTTTGACATTTTGAAAATGGATGATAATGTGTTGAAACAGGTTAAGGTGAAGAAAAAGATAACTTTGAAATAAGAAGAGTGGGGAGGCATCCTGAATTGATGCTTCCCCACTCTTCTTTAGTCCGGTTTCATTCCAGTGTAGATAAGAATCGCGTCCCTCAGAAACTCTGCCGTCCCAGGTTGCTTTTTATCATAAAAAGCCGTAAAACGTTCGTCGTCGACATACATTTGGGCAAGACCTGCATGTGCCTCCTTGGAATAGGAATCCCAGTAAAATCCTAACCACTGACGATGCAAATCCGCCGCTTTTTGTGCGAGGTCGCCAGCAGGATCCCCCGTCTGGAATGCCTCGTTTAAAACTTCGAGTATCTCTTCTCCAAGCTTTTCGCCTTGTTCGTGCTGGTTCTTAGACATGCCTTTCAACTTGGCGTTGGATTTATCAATCGTCTTGTTGCCATATTTTGCTCTAATTTCCTCGCCATATTTCTTTTCGTTTTCATCTATCCTATTCTGCTTGAATGCTTCAAACTTCTCATTGTCGCTCATGGTAATGCTCCCTTCTTTCGCAGCCAGGGTCTTATCTACATTAGTGATTAAGTTCGCTAGCTGCTTTTGCTTTGTCAGAAGCTTATCACGGTGTTCTTTGAGTGCTTCCACTTCATCGAAGGTTGGAGCGTTGATGATTTTCTGTATGCTTTCCAGGTCGATCTCAAGCTCCCTGTAAAAGAGGATTTGCTGCAGCATATCCACTTCCGCCTGCCCATAGATTCGATACCCAGAAGCACTGATTCTCGCCGGCTTGAGAATCCCGATTTCATCATAATATCGCAGCGTCCTGCCAGTCACCCCAGCCAATTTTGCTAACTTCTGTACGGTGTATTCCACCTCTGATCACCTCCTGACAATTACAGTGTACACCTTGACGTAGCGTGAAGGTAAAGAGGGTATTTGTAGTTTTTTTGATCTGATTTTTACTTATCGAGTAAGAAAAATATCAGAATACCTAAACAAGACCAGTTTCTGGGTTCGATCGAGTTATTTTTATGAAAACATGACCTTGAGGTGATAATCGTGGCCAGATAAATCAGCCCATTTCACGCTTACTGTCCAAGATGACCCATTTACTGTCGGAATCAGGTAAAATACTGTCCAAACTCCGCCAAATACTGTCGGTTCACCTCTAAATACTGTTCAAACTTCATCAAATACTTGCCATCTGACAAAACAAAACAAATTACGACACTTCCTCCTTATCAGATGGGAAAGATTGGCTCCTCGATCGCATTTCCTTTCCCTAAAATAGAAAAGAAACCTCGTCCCCAAGGTTCCCCAATCCCTTTCATTCCTATTTAGCCCACGCCCCTATTCCACCGTTACTGCTGTCCCATACGCAATAATTTCCGACGCATTCGTCATCACGCTCGAGGTCTCCAAGCGCACACAAATAATGGCGTTCGCCCCTTTGCTCTTTGCATCCTCCACCATCCGACCGATCGCTTTCTGGCGCGCCTCCTGCATCATTTCCGAGTATTCCTTGATTTCCCCACCGACAATGGTTTTCAAGCCTGCCAACAGATCCTTCCCGATATGCTTCGATTGCACTGTGCTCCCTTTCACAAATCCCTTCAGTTCCACTATTTCCTTGCCTGGTACGGCCTCAGTAGTCACTATAATCATTTTTATCATCCTCCTCTTTTTCCTTAGCCCGCTCTACTATCAGCACAATGAAGAGTGCAATGACGGCAAGCACGTAAAATATGTAAAATAATATGCCCAACCAAATATTCACGACAAGTAGGGCTATCCCAACCACCTGACCTAATACTGCCACAAGCAATAACACTTTCTTCAGAGTTTCTATCATCCCGATCCCCCCACCACTACTATTCACCACCTAAAATGTATTTCCTGTACACCATTGAAAGTATATTTTGCCACCACTCATTTCATACATGAATGGGACAAAATTGTTCATTATAAAAGAGAATGTCACTTTAAGGAGAGATGCAAACCATGCAAAATCAACCAAACCCACAAGGGCAGAATATCAATCAGAACCAAATGCCACAGACCATGAACACGAACACACCTGGCGCACAAGCCCCGAATACAAACCATGGTGGCCACGAGCTTTTTGATGCCCATGAAGTAATTGCCGGCATTATCAGTATGCTCGATCAATACCAAATGTACGAACAGCATATCCAGGATCCTGCACTCAAGGATATACTGACGCGTCAGACTGCTTTTGTTACACAAATGTACAACACCATCGTGGAAAGTTTTCAAACGGGGCAAAAGCCTTCTGTATCCACTCAAGTGTATCATATGACCCAAACACATGACGTAGTGTATGGCATCACACCGTCTCAACCGAAAAAGCCGAACCAATCCGTTAATGAGCTTGCGGACAAGGGACTTTCCGCTTATATGCTTGGACAAACAAAAGGTCTTGCGTCGCTGCTTGCTATGACGGCGCTTGAAATGACCAATCCTGTCCTTCGCCGCGTTGTTGCTGACAGTGTTCCAAACTTCATTGAAATGAGCTATGAGATTTTTCTATATCAAAATAAACATGGCTACTATCAAGTACCACAGCTCGCGATGCAGGATATGAATGCTATGCTGCAAAGTTATACAACTGTACCGAATCAAGGGAATATGCCTCATTAAGAAAAGAAGCCACGGAGTCAAACTTCTCCATGGCTTCTTGTTACTTATACACCTTACCCTTCTAACGCTGCCTTGCCAAATGCTTTAGGCCGTGTAGCTTTATACCATTGATAGCACAGGATGACTAAGATGATACCGTCAATCACATCGCCCCCATAGTACATAATCATTCCGCCTCTTTCCGCTTGTTCTACCGGCACACCCATTGGAGGCCGGGAATAAATGACTTTTGATAGGATGCCATGTCCGGCAAGTGCGAGAATGAAAATGATGGCACGGTAAAGATAGCTTCTTCTATGCGCTGTAGGGTCAACATAAATCATGGATATAGTAAATAAATACCCAGCTAGGAACACATGAAGATGCACAAAAAGATACAGCCCTACATGCTGATGCATGGCTTCATACAAAGGGGTTGTATATAGAAGCCATAACCCTCCGATATTCAGAACAGTTGCGACAAATGGGTCTGTAACTAACGAAACGGGTCGACTTTTTAACAGGCCTGATAATTTTCTAGAAGCATTTACGTTAAGCGTCCTCATTAAAAGGGTCATAGGTGCTGACAAGGCCAACAATAGCGGCGCCAACATCCCCAATAATAAATGCGCGATCATATGATAGGAGAAGTCCATATGTGCCCGTTCTGCAATGGGACCTGCCAATGAGCTAATTGCACAGATAATTCCACCTGCAAACAGCAAAGTCCGCCTAACCGGCCATTTGGTGTATTTTCGATTAGATAGCACCACTGCACCTACATATAAAAGAAGGGCCAATAAAAAAGGAACCACCAGAAACTGACTGGTCCAACCACCGATCTCTGCTTGATGGTGGATATGAGCGAGAACGATCATGAAGAAACCTCTTGGGAACGTTGCTTATTATTCGTCTTAATAGTTAAAATCACGCCAACCACTATCATGCCGGCAGCAATCACATTCCATATCACGTCATAGATAATCACATTTTCCACATACCGAATCTGATGGATCCGCAAAATCTTATGTTGAATGATTCCGTCATATAATTGAAAAACTCCAGCCCCTAGAAATATCCCGCCAATCCACCTTTTCAAGACGAGCGCTTTCCTTCTTCTTAAATCAGCAAACAAAAATAATCCACCAATTGTTGCAAACCAGCTGAATGCATGGAATAATCCGTCAGATACCAGTCCAATATCAGTTGTCGACTTGTCATAGAAATGATGCCAGTGAAGCAATTGATGAAAGATTGTTTCGTCTATAAAAGCAACCAAGCCTAGACCAAAAAGAATACCTGACCAAAGATTACGACTGGAATAATTAGGTGTGGTGTTTACCTCCTTCACTTTATCCCTCAACTCCCATTCTTTTAAAAGATACACTTTTCTTCATAATTTCCCTAAAAAGAAAGTTATAATCACTTGCCACATTCAGAATTACAATGGTATTATATATCATAAAGATATATATCAAAAAGATATATTACAAAGGAGCACTTCGCCTTGCCAAAAGAAAACACCCAATTTGCCATTCTTGGACTTCTCACCACAGGCTGTCAGACCGGCTACTCCATCAAACAGATGATGGACGGAAGCCTTAATCACTTCTGGAAAATCAGCTACGGTCAGATTTACCCGACCTTAAAGAAATTAGTCGACAATGGCTATGCCTCCGTCCAAGAAACAACTCAAGAAGGCAAACCAGACAAAAAAGAGTATCACATCACCGAAAAAGGAAAAACCGCTTTGAAAGAATGGCTTCAAGACCCAATCATAGACCTTGCCACCGATAAAAACGAACTGCTTCTCAAGCTTTTTTTCTGCAGACATCAGGACCCGGCGCGTACGGCGGAACTGTTGGATACCTACCACGAAAAATTGACTGTTCGTCATAGCACTTTCCAGGCAATCAGTAATAGAATCAATGAATGCCACATACAAGATGCAGATGCCCCCTACTGGTTAATGACATTGGACTATGGATTATGTACCACCAAAGCTGCCATCGAATGGTGTGAACAAACGAAAACAAAATTGCTTTCAAAGGAGAGATAAGAATGGGTGCAGAGATTTTTTCCGGTCGCTATACAGTGGAAAATCAAGAAGATGTTGTCGTGTTTACCATCGGGATGCGTATTAACAAATGGTGGGCCATCTATAAATGGTTGCCCGTCTTTATGGCGATGCCACCAATGATAAGGGAGTTATACATGAACAAGGAACTTGGCTGCCTGTCCATGGAACACTTTTTCAGCCTCCGCACCACCTTGCTGCTTCAATACTGGCGTTCGGAAGAGGATTTGATGGCTTATGCTAAAGGCCAGAAGCACCTTAAAGCATGGAATGATTTCAATAAAAGGGTTAGAAATAATGATGCCGTGGGAATTTATCACGAGACCTACCTTGTCAAAAAGGGGCAGTATGAATCTGTTTACGGAAATATGCCGAAGTTCGGGTTAGGAAAGGCATTTGGCATTAGTGAAATCAGCAAGGCTAATAATTCTTTAAGGAAGAGAATCTCTTGAGCAAAAGCGACCAGATTTATGCCTGGTCGCTTTTGTTATTTCATTGTCGTTTCCTATAACATCAATTTTTTCTATATCTTTATCGAATATTAATCATATCATCTTGGCAATATAAATTAGAGTTTATTTGGAAGGTGGATGTGAATATGTATTTTTACAAAGAAGACTTAATTAATATGATTGTGCCTGATAAACCAGATCCCCATGCTGCAAAGGTTCTTCAAGAAGCACTCGGGGGGCAATTTGGGGAAATGAGAACTTTGATGCAATTCTCATTCCAAAGTGCTAACTTCAGGGGTAAAGCGAAACAATATCGTGACCTAATAAGAGGGATATTTCTTGAAGAACTTAGTCACGTGGAACTCGTTCAATCGACAATTAACCAACTGTTAAACGAATCCGGCGGAGATATGCCAGGAAATCAGGCATCTGATGGTGCTCCATTAGATGATGTCATACAATCTGGCGCAAACCCACATCATTATATTATGGGTGCTAAATCTTCCCTACCAGTTGATGCAGGCGGCAATCCGTGGAACGGTTCATGGGTATATGACCATGGAAACCTTGTAGCAAACCTACTTAATAATGTTGTGCTAGAATCCACTGGTGTTCTTCAAAAGTCCAGAATATATGAGATGAGCAGCAATAAAACACTAAGGGAAACAATCGCTTTCTTGATTGTACGAGATAATGCCCATCAAAACGCATTCGCCAAAGCATTAGAAACACTTGGTGTTGATTGGGGCAAAATTTTTCCGATTCCAAATTACGATTTAAACAAATACCCGGAATGCCGTAAATATGTTGATATGGGCTTCCATAATGCACAATTCAATTTCCGCCTAGATGATACGCGAATCGGTGAAATCTTTCAGGGTACATCACCAAGCAGAAATGGCGGAGAGTTATCAGTCATTGCTCCACCACAAGGCCATCCGGTTCCTGAAATGCCTGATATGCCAAATGAGCATGCCCCAGGTCTGTTTGATCTTAATAATTAGCTCTTTTCTAAAAGATTGTTGCTATTTACTAGTAAAAAGTTGGCATTTGGACTTTTTACTAGTAAATAGTCGGCTTTTGCACTTTTACCGTTTATCTACTTTCAAAATATCATGCAGTTTTTCCGAATAACTAAGAAAAGAGCACGACAGTAACAATTATTACGGTTGTTATAAAAATACGAAATAGCAACAAAGTTTACGAAAACAGCCTAATAATTAGCTCTTTTCTAAAAGATTGTTGCTATTTACTAGTAAAAAGTCGGCATTTGGACTTTTTACCGTTTATCTACTTTCAAAATATCATGCAGTTTTTCTGAATAACCAAGAAAAGAGCACGACAGTAACAATTATTACGGTTGTTATAAAAATACGAAATAGCAACAAAGTTTACGAAAACAGCCTGATAATTAAATTGTAAATAACAAATTACTACGCCCTTAGCTTTAAGGGCGTATTTCATTATAACAATCCCCTCTCTGAACCCCTATCCTCTTATCGTAGGCTTCGTCAGCTTACAAGCTGGGTAACTGATGGAAGGTGCATAATACGATAGCTTCCTCATGAAATAACAGGATTCCGGAAAATGATGTTCGAGGAATCGAAGGGTACTTTGGTTAATGAGTTCGTCATCTAAATAAAGGTCGAGCACTTCGGCTACCAGATTGTTAAAATTGACCACTTCCACCGACACTTCCTTTGCAAATCTCATCTGCACGGGAAAGCCCGGTTCTGCGAAATGCAAGTAGCCTTCTATCATGTCATTTTTCACGATAAACTGCGAGAACTTCCCTCTTACATGATTGGCGCGTTCAACCAGTGCGAATTCTACTCCGTCTAACATCCTTAATAATAAAGAGGCGTGCCCCAGTTGATCATCGAGCCACATGCTCAGCAGCTCGACAAGTGTTAGAGCCGGATAGTCCCGTCCCTCCACGTAGCTCTCCAATATCCTCAGGTACTCCCTGTTCTCTAAAAGCGTCCCGTTCAGGTAGGTTGGTGTCAGGTTCAAATTGACCTTGTTGTATAACCTTAAATTCAAAAGATTCCCCTCGAACAAGTAGTACTTGTACGCCACTTCGTTCGCCATTTCAGCCAGCCTGATCATCGGATTCGAATTTATAGGTGCATCTTTAGGAACCTTCCTCAGCTCCTGCTCCACCTTTCCGAATGTTTCAATAAAAGTCTCAGCCTGCCTGACCCATTTCTTCTCTTCCGGTGATAGATAATCTCTTATAAAATAGGCGTGGTCCTTTAAGATGCCAAGCCAGAATTCATGCTCTTCCCATGGGGTAATCGGTTCATAGCTCATTCTGTCCCCCTCCTCTTTATATAACTTATTTGATAGGAGACATTTTCATGATAAGTAAAAGCGCAGCCTACATGAAGTAAGCTGCGCTTTAGCCTTGTTATTATTTTTTATTACGTCTATAAAGGTCCATCGATTTATGTCCTTCATCAATGATCGCTGCCATCTCAAGCAATCTCTTTTCCTGTGTTTCTGCTCTTTTGGCACTATAGACATAACGCGCCCAGTCTTTCTGGTAGCCGTATGTCAGATCGTTATATTTCGCCAATACGGTTTCATTATTTTTCAAAAAGTTCTTGAGGTCTTCAATATGTACGATGTAATCATCTACACACTGGCTCTTTGCGCTTGTCTTCTTTTTAGCTTTCTTAGGCACGGATTTGAACCCGACCACTGTGAAGACCTCGTTCAGGCTGACCATCCTCGAGAATTTCAAGGTGCTGTTTGGAAGGTATTTTTCTTCGTCCAGATTCAGGTCCGCATAAAACTTGTCCCTTTCTATGTAATCTTCATAGACTGGGTTCCCCTTTTTCGGATAGGCCACATACATGTAGCCGTTGTCGGAAAGAAGCTGTTTTTCATTGACGCTTGTAACGTACTTCACGAAGTCCTCCCTCGTGAACATGAACAAGAATATCAGGTCATATTTGTCCTTTTTAATGGAAGTATCAAAGTCCAGCCCCTCAAATTCACCTGTAGCTTCCGGTACTTGCAAAAATAATCTGTTTTCATATTTTTGCAGATTCAGTTTATCGACTATCGTTTTTTCCGCATTCATACTCACACATCCCCTTCTACCAATTAACATTTCCTACCTATTATTATAACAAAATCCTCCATCCCAAAAACCTCTTTTCACTTTGCTCACTTGTTAACAAATTGTTCACCTTTTTCTTCCAGATGTGTGACTTTTATCACACTTTTAAATTCTCCCAGCTCTTACAATGAAGGTGCATAGATCATTTATAAAAAAATGGGAAAAGGAAGTGGCGAGTATGTTTTCTTTCAAAAAATTTTTGGTGTG
Source organism: Bacillus sp. LL01 (assembly GCF_001037965.1). Classification (NCBI taxonomy): domain Bacteria; kingdom Bacillati; phylum Bacillota; class Bacilli; order Caryophanales; family Bacillaceae; genus Bacillus; species Bacillus sp. LL01. The sequence goes on from NZ_LFEL01000008.1 coordinate 100,723, forward strand.
CTGCTTTGCACTTGTATTACTTTTAGGGGTTATGACTGGTTGCGGTTCTGATGAGGTATCTGTAGAGGATGCGGAGGCGGAGATTACGATTAAAAGCTCCAATTGGGAGTTCGATAAGGCTACCTATACAGTACCAGCCGGCAAACCTGTAGCTATCCATCATGAAAACGTGGAAGGTCACCATGGCATCACGACTAAAGGAACAGATGTGAAGATCCAAGGAGATGGCAGTGTAGTTGCAAACCTAAAGCCTGGTGAATATGAAATCATCTGTGACATCATGTGCGGAACAGGGCATGCCGAGATGGTTTCCAAACTGGTTGTGGAATAGAAAGGGGTGTCAGGGATGGCAAATGTACAATATGAACGTCCTGAAAAAAGTACCTCAAAGAAGCTTCCTGTGAAAGAAGAAGAATCTTCGTTAAAAGGTACATTGATCTCTGTATTTTTGATAGGAGCATTTATCGTTGTTTCGTGGATCAGCGTGTTCACTTTGTTTATCGCACGAAACTAATCAGGTCCAGAAAAAAAGGGGGTTACCATAGATGCATTTACACCGTTATGAAAAATATTGGCTTATTTTTGGAGTCGGAACATTGGTCGTTTTTTTATCCGTGATCGGGTTTACCGCCTTTGCTCACGGCCACCACCCTCCAAGTCATATGGCCACCGTGGATGCGGAGAACGTGAGAGATTCCGCTCCATTTGATGAGCCGGGCTTGAAACAGATAGACGAAAAAACCTACGAAGCTACGATTATAGCGATGACATTCGGTTATGAGCCGAATAAGATATCCGTTCCGAAAGGCTCCACTGTCAGGTTCCAGGTGACAAGCCAGGATGTCGTACACAGCTTTACCATCCCTAAGACGAACGTGAACATGATGATTACACCGGGGCATATTAACCAATCGGAACATACATTCAAGGAAGCTGGATCTTACCTTGTCCTTTGCAATGAATATTGCGGCATCGGACATCAGCATATGCAAATGGAAATTGAGGTGACGGAAGAATGATACAGGCAGCAGAAGTGGACATTCACGATTCTAAATTGAGCATGGCCTATATTTTTATCGCTTTTGCAGCATTATTTTTAGGAACAATGGCAGGAGTGGTCCAGGGGCTTGTTCGCGGTGGACTGATTGAGCTTCCTTACAGCATCAGCTATTATCAGCTGTTAACGGCACATGGTGTGCTGCTTGCCCTCGTATTGACGACCTATTTCATCTACGGTTTCCTACATGCCGGGATGAGCAGGACATTGGGCACGATGACTTCTTTGGAGAGGAGATTGGGTTGGATCGGCTTTTGGGTACTGACAATCGGTACTCTGCTGAGCTTTGCAATGATTTTAACGAATGACGCATCGGTCTTATATACTTTTTACGCGCCATTGCAAGCCTCTCCCCTCTATTATATAGGGCTGACCCTGTTTGTGGTCGGGACCTGGATAGGTGGCGCAAGCTTACTTGCCCATTATATCCGCTGGAAAAAACAGAACCGAGGGCAAATAACACCCCTGTTCAGCTTTATGACAGTCGGAACGATTCTCTTGTGGTATGTCGCTTCCATCGGGGTTGCCGCGACCGTGCTGCTTCAGTTCCTGCCTTGGTCTCTTGGACTGGTAGATAACATCAATATCCTTTTGAGCCGGACCTTGTTTTGGTACTTTGGACATCCGTTGGTGTACTTCTGGCTTCTGCCGGCATACATCGCCTGGTATGTCTGTATTCCGAAAATCATCGGCGGGAAGCTGTTCAGTGATTCGCTCGCCCGCTTGGTTTTTGTCTTGTTCCTGTTGGTTCTCAATTCCTGTAGGGTTTCACCATCAGCTGATGGAAGCCGGGATCTCCGAGTTCTGGAAGTACCTGCAGGTTGTTTTAACTTTTGCGGTTATCGTTCCTTCCCTGTTGACCGCCTTCTCGATTTTTGCAACGTTTGAATTGGCAGGTCGTGCAAAAGGGGCACGTGGTGCCTTTGGCTGGGTACGAAAATTGCCTTGGAAGGATGCGCGCTTTTTCGCACCATTCATGGGGATGCTATTCTTCATCCCTGCTGGAACAGGCGGAATCATCAATGCCAGTAACCAGATGAACGCCGTCGTCCATAACACTCTTTGGGTTGTAGGGCACTTCCACATCACCGTTGGATCCACCGTTATCCTGACATTCTTCGGGATTGCTTACTGGCTGATTCCGGTCTTGCGCGGCAGAGCGTTTACCGCACGCATGAACAAGCTGGCCATGACACAGACGATTCTTTGGACAGTGGGTATGTTCTTCATGTCCGGTGCAATGCACTTGCTCGGACTGTTGGGGGCACCTCGTCGTACCGCTTACACCACTTACCAGGATCATGCTACAGCGGCCGCCTGGTTTGATGGAGTGTTTGCCAATCAGGTCACGATGGCCCTTGGTGGAGTCATCTTGTTTGTCGCATCCATGCTGATGATCTACATCGTCATCAACCTTGCCTTCTTTGCGCCAAAAGCGCATACGGAATTCCCGATTGGGGAGGTCGCGGAAGATGCGCGCGAAACGCCGCGGATCTTGGAGAATTGGAAACTTTGGATCGGGATTGCGGTAGCATTGATCTTATTCGCTTACACAATTCCTCTGATGGATATGATACAGAATGCACCACCAGGATCACCGCCATTTAGGCCTTGGTGATGGATGGTGGAGTAGGCAGTGGGAGGAAGGGGTCCTGCTGCTTTTTTATTTTAGAAAAAAGATTGATTGGAGTCATCAGATAACCTAGCTGTTGATTGGAGCGATAGGCGAAGACTCCTGCGGGAGGAAGGGACAGGGAAGACCCCGCAAGGCGTAGCCTGAGGAGGCTTCCGGACCGCCCGCGGAAAGCGAAGCCTAGCGCGGAAATCAACAGTGGTGTTAAACCAATAACTAATCTTCCCCCTCCCCCTCTTATAAGCTTTTGCGCTTGCCATTTCTTGTGTTACAATATTGACTATCATAAATGTGGGGAAAATAGCTGAAAATAGCCCGCTCTCCCCCGGCATTCTTAAAATAAGGAAGGTTGAAAAACGTGGAACATAACCCAGCAAACTCGAATTTCATTCGAAATATCATAAAAGAGGACCTGGAATCCGGCAAGCGCAACCATGTCATCACCCGCTTCCCTCCAGAGCCAAACGGTTACCTACATATCGGACACGCAAAATCCATCGTCATCAACTTTGATCTGGCAGACGAGTTCAACGGAAAAACGAACCTGCGCTTTGACGACACCAACCCTTTAAAAGAAGACGTTGAATATGTTAACTCCATCAAAGAAGACGTAAAATGGCTTGGCTATGATTGGGACGGACTTTTCTTTGCATCTGATTACTTTGAAGAGATGTACAACCGTGCTGTTCTTTTGATTAAAAGAGGCAAAGCGTATGTGGACGACCTTTCTGCTGATGAAATCCGCGCATACCGTGGCACACTGAAAGAGCCAGGAAAAGACAGCCCATACCGCGACCGCTCTGTAGAAGAGAACCTTGACCTATTCGAGCGCATGCGTAAAGGCGAATTCGGCAACGGAGAAAAAGTGCTTCGTGCGAAGATCGACATGAAATCACCGAACATCAACCTGCGTGACCCGGTCATCTACCGTATTTCTCATGCAACACACCACAACACAGGAGACAAATGGTGCATCTACCCGATGTATGCCTTCGCACATCCAATCGAGGATGCGATTGAAGATGTGACTCACTCTATCTGTACCGTGGAGTTTGAGGATCAACGCCCATTATATAACTGGGTCGTAGCGGAAACAGAAATGGCTGGAACGCCACAGCAAATTGAGTTTGGCCGTTTGAACATCACAAACGCCGTGATGAGTAAGCGTAAGCTGCGCAAGCTTGTGGAAGAAGGCATTGTTGATGGTTGGGACGACCCTCGCATGCCGACAATTTCTGGGCTTCGCCGTAAAGGCTATACGCCAGAAGCAATCCGCGCTTTCGTTCGTGAAACAGGTGTTTCAAAGGGATCTGGATTTGTTGACTCGCAAATGCTAGATCACTTTGTGCGTGAAGATTTGAAATTGAAATCCCCTCGTACGATGGGTGTTGTCCGTCCATTAAAAGTGGTCATTACTAACTATCCAGAAGGACAAGTGGAAATGCTGGAAGCGGAAAACAACCCGGAGAACGAGGAAATGGGTAAGAGACAGATCCCATTCTCCCGCGAAATTTACATTGAGCAAGAGGATTTCATGGAAGATCCACCGAAGAAATACTTCCGCCTCTTCCCTGGTAACGAGGTTCGCCTGAAGCATGCTTACTTTATTAAGTGTGAGGACTTTGTGAAAGATGAAGACGGCAATGTGGTGGAAATCCACTGTACGTATGACCCAGAGACAAAGAGTGGAACTGGCTTTACCGGACGTAAAGTAAAGGGTACCTTGCACTGGGTGGAAGCGTCCCAAGCTGTTCCTGCTGAGTTCCGTTTGTTTGAGCCGTTGCTATTGGACGAGGAGCCTGAATCTGAAGTTGAGGCTGAAGTGGCAGATGTTGATGTTGCTGGCACGGAAGAGGAAACAGTGGAAGCTGTCGAAAAGTCCTTCCTTGACCATGTGAATCCGAATTCCATGAAAGTATTGAATGGGTTTGTGGAGGAAAACATGAAAGGTGTGGCGCCGCAGGAAAAATTCCAATTCTTCCGCCACGGGTACTTTAATGTGGATCCGAAGCATACCACTGCGGATAAGCTTGTGTTTAATGAGATTGTGTCGTTGAAGAGTTCGTTTAAGTTATAGAGTGAAGTTTGGCTTGATGGCCCCCGTTTTGTGAACGGGGGCTTTTTGATTGGTTGGGTGTCGGGGGCTAGGTAGGCATAGCGCAAAATTTGCTGGGGTTTGTCGAATGGCATTTATAATGCCTAAAGTGGCTTATAAAACGAAAAAGTCGCTTATAAATTTAAAAGTTGGACTATAAAATCAAAACTTGGATTATAAATTTACAACTTTCCTGTCCTTGCAGGAAATCTTCGTCTCAAAGCCGAAGTAGAGAGAGAATATTAACGAAAAGGAGCATAAAATGATAAAAAAAGACAGAGAAAAACCACACAGGTTGCTCGCGCATGAAGCCGCAATGCGAAGAACCCCCAAAACTCATTCAAAATATCCCCAAATTGAACAAGAATTCTATCGTTTACACTATGGATACAAAGGCGAACAAGCAATGGACTACTTTTCATCCTTCCTGCCCCATGAAAACTATAAAGTTTTGCACGGCCTCAGAATTCCGGACACTAAAAGACGACATTTCCAGATGGACTCACTCCTTATATCCCCTACTCATTGCCTCATCTTAGATTCCAAATATGTTTTCGGACAGATTGAATTTGATGAAGATACCGGAAGTCTGATCCGTCACAATGAAACTGGTCAAGAAAGGCTTGGAGACCCGTTTGCACAACTAGCCAGACACAAAATTCAACTCTCCTCTATCATCCAAGAACTTAAATTACCTCCAATTCCTATCTATAACTCAAATCGTCATGACACATAAAAATGCTACCCTATATAAAAAATCTCCCATCATCTTAAAGAATGTAGTCTTTCACACAAATCTCCCAACTAGAATAAAAGAAATTGATAAATCCCAAAAGAATACCTACTTTTCAAATAAGGACATCAACAAACTCGTGAAAACACTATTAAAAATTCATAAAGATGAAACCTTTAACTTGATGGATTACTATGGACTTTCTTCTTCTGATTTTATTAGAGGAGTCATTTGCCTTAATTGTTCCCATGCCCCCATGCAGAAATCTTATCAAAAGTGGTTCTGTTTAAAATGTGGGAATACGGCAAAGAACCCACTTCAACAGACGATTAAGGACTATTCTTTGCTCGGGCTTGGCAACACGATAACAAACAAATCTTTCAGATAATTTGTATGTCTTCACTCAACAAGTATTGCTTCCAAAGAGCTTCAAACGTTAAACTTTCCCCACAAAGGCACCAGAAAAGCGCGCATTTACTTTATAGAGTAAAAGGATGCGAAAGACCCCCGAGAAGATATATCCCCGGGGGTCTTTATTGTCCTGCATGCTACACAAACCATCTCAAATAAACAGTAAACCCAACAATAATGACAACAAACAACGCGATATAAATATATGTGAGACGTGTCACATTCCCTTTTGATTCTTCGTGATAGTCCCGATCTCCTTTTCCCGCTACTTGAAGCGTAGCAAACAGCCCACCAACTAAAACAAGCACTCCTAAAACACCTAAAACTACCATCATATACTCTCTCTCCATTCTGGAAATTCTCTCTACTTTGAACGGTAGCTTATAAAAGATGTTTTTTCAACTATACTAGCTTATTTTTTCTGCTGATTACCGCAACCTTTTGGTGGATTATAACTTTTGGAGGAGTTATTGTAACTATTTTGGAGGGGATCGGATGTAACTTTTGGGAAGGTTATTGTAACTTTTCAAGGGGTTATGTGACATTTACCGAAACATCAACCATTCTAAAAAAGGACACATCAGATTCGTCCCCATATTGCATAAACTAGTAAAATAGTTATATACTTAAATGAGAATGATAATCAATTTTATCTAATTCCTATAGGGAGTGACGGAATGTGAACCTGGATGTTTTTGATGTAACGATTATTGGTGGAGGTCCTGCAGGACTTTATTCTGCATTTTATAGTGGTCTTAGAGAGATGAAGACGAAGCTGATCGAGTACCAGCCTCAATTAGGCGGGAAAATTCATGTGTATCCGGAAAAGATGATTTGGGATGTTGGCGGCCAGACGCCTCTGCCGGGAGCAAAACTAATTGAGCAGCTTGTTAAGCAAGGATTAACGTTCGATCCCGAAGTAGTGCTAAATAGAAAAGTAGAATCAATAACCAAAAACGAGAATGGACTCTTTGTGCTGTTGGATTCCAAAGGAGAGCGGCATTTTTCCAGAACAGTTATTGTGGCTGTCGGTGGCGGGATCCTGCATCCTCAAAAGCTTGCGATTGAAGGAGCAGAAAGATTTGAAGTGACAAATTTGAATTATACGGTGAAGTCTCTCCAGCGTTTTAAAGACAAAACTGTCATCATATCAGGCGGAGGCAATTCAGCCATAGATTGGGCAAATGAACTGGAGCCGATAGCAAAACAAGTTTATGTCACTTATCGAAAAGATGCGTTGTCCGCTCACGAAGCACAAGTATCACAACTGTTGAACAGCTCGGCAACTTGCTTATTCCATACCTCCATCACCAATCTCATCGCAAGTGAAAATCATGAAGTCATTGAACTGGTTGAGCTTACCAACCACGAAACCGGGGAAACCTCAACTCTTTCCATTGATGAAGTCATTATCAGCCATGGATATGAGCGTGACGGAACATTAATTGAGAACAGCGAGCTTCCAATTGAAATGGTCGATACCTATTACATAGCTGGAAGTTCTACCAGTGAATCCTCCATATCAGGTCTCTATGCTGCAGGAGATATTTTAAAACATGATGGGAAACTTCATTTGATAGCAGGAGCGTTCCAAGATGCTGCCAATGCCGTCAATAAAGCAAAACAATATATTCAACCACAAGCAAGCAAAGTTGCAATGGTTTCCTCTCATAACGAAGTATTTAAAGCTAGAAATAAAGAATTGATTAAGCAATTGATCCGGTAATGCACATAGCAAGAAAAAAACTATTATAATCAAACAAAAGTTAAGGCTGTCAGGCATTTCGTTTATTGTCGACTTAAGACAGCCTCTTTAAATTCGTCCCTCCACCCTAATAAACGTTTCTTTATAGGTTCAGAGACCCTTCTGCAGATTAGCCAATCCTACTAGCGATTGGCTTTCCCTCTTTTTTAAGGTATTAAATTCCAGCAAAAAGGCATCTTAATTATTGGCAGCGTACCTAGAGATCTTTAATTTCAGAATATTATTAAAAATTACATGCATATTTCTTTTTATTCTGCCGATTATTTATTATAATTATAATGTAAGAATTGATGTTGTCTCATTTTGCAGTTTCGTACGTTGTAAGGCAGGATTGATTGCTATTTACTCTTCTCAAAACAGAAAGGGGAAAAGATGTATGGACAATGAGAACGTTGGAAAGTGCCCGTTTACGGGGGAAAGCAGTACCGAAAAACCGATCAGAGGGACGAAAAACAAGGACTGGTGGCCGAATCAGCTTGATCTGAATGTGCTTCACCAGCATGACACGAAGACAAACCCACTTGGGGAAGATTTTAATTACGTAGAAGAATTTCAAAAGATTGATTATGAAGGCTTAAAGCAGGACCTACATAATCTTATGACAGATAGCCAGGATTGGTGGCCGGCGGACTATGGACATTATGGGCCGTTTTTTATTCGTATGTCCTGGCACGCAGCAGGTACATATCGACAAGTGGATGGACGCGGAGGCGGCGGAAGCGGCTCTCAACGTTTTGCACCGTTAAACAGTTGGCCTGATAACGGAAATCTGGACAAGGCCCGCCGACTGCTTTGGCCAATTAAAAAGAAGTATGGCAACAAGCTATCTTGGGCAGACTTGCTCGTTTTTGCAGGAAATGTTGCGATTGAATCCATGGGTGGGAAAACGATTGGGTTCGGGGGCGGCCGTGAAGATATTTGGAATCCTGAGGAAGACGTCAACTGGGGGCCAGAGAAGGAATGGCTTGGGGACAACCGTTATTCCGGTGAGCGTGACCTAGAGAACCCGCTTGCTGCCGTGCAAATGGGCTTGATTTATGTGAATCCGGAAGGGCCAAATGGCGAACCAGATCCGAAGAAAAGTGCCTTTGATATCAGAGATACTTTCAAACGTATGGGAATGAACGATGAAGAAACCGTGGCACTGACTGCTGGCGGACATACATTCGGTAAAGCCCATGGAGCTGGAGACCCATCCCATGTAACAGAGGAGCCGGAAGGAGCAGGCCTTGAACACCAAGGATTCGGGTGGAAGAGCAGCCATGAAACCGGTCATGGCGCATTCACCATCACAAGTGGAATTGAAGGCGCTTGGACACCGACGCCGACCAAATGGGATATGAGTTATTTTGATATGTTGTTCGGATACGAGTGGGAGCTGACAAAGAGTCCAGCTGGCGCATACCAATGGGCACCAATCGATCCGGATGAAGAACATTTAGCTCCAGATGCCGAGGATTCATCTAAAAAAGTAAAAACAATGATGACCACTGCGGACATGGCGATGCGCATGGATCCCGATTATGAAAAGATATCTCGCCGCTTCCATGCAAATCCGGATGAGTTTGCCGATGCCTTCGCTCACGCATGGTTTAAGCTGCTTCACCGTGACATGGGACCTCGTGATAGATATTTAGGACCTGAAGTTCCAGAAGAAGAATTCATTTGGCAGGATCCAGTTCCAAAGGTTGACTATACATTAACAGATGCTGAGATTGAGGATCTTAAAGCTAAAATTCTAGCTTCCGGACTCACTGTAAGCGAGCTTGTGAAAACGGCTTGGGCGTCTGCCAGCACATACCGCCATTCGGACAAGCGTGGTGGTGCAAATGGTGCCCGCGTTCGCCTCTCCCCTCAAAAAGACTGGGAAGCAAACGAGCCAGAACAGCTTGCAAAATCCATCAATGTGTTAGAAGACCTCCAGCAAAGTCTGGACAAAAAAGTAAGCCTTGCCGATTTAATCGTACTTGGCGGAAGTGCAGCCGTTGAAAAAGCAGCCAAGGATGCCGGATTTGATGTAAAAGTTCCATTCACACCAGGTCGCGGTGATGCCACTCAGGACCAAACGGACGAAGAGAACTTCGAAGTGCTTGAGCCTGTATCCGATGCATTCCGTAACTACCATAAGAAAGACTACTCCTTAAAACCAGAAGAGTTCATGGTGGACAAAGCCCAACTCATGGACCTATCTGCAAAGGAATTGACCGTTCTAATTGGTGGCCTGCGTGTCCTTGGGGCGAACCATGGTGACACAAAGCATGGCGTCTTTACAGAAAGTGTCGGTACGCTCACGAACGACTTCTTTTTGACCTTGCTTGATATGGGTGTGGAATGGAAGCCAGTAGAAGGAGAAGGTTACTACGAAGCACGTGATCGCCGTACAGGTGAACTCGTCCGTACCGCTACGAGAGTAGACCTCGTCTTCGGATCTCACTCCGTCCTCCGTGCCCTTGTCGAAGTGTACGCACAAGACGACAGCCAAGAAAAGTTTGTGACAGACTTTGTGGCAGCTTGGGTGAAAGTGATGGATGCAGATCGATATGATGTAAAGGTAAATAAATAAAGAAAAAAATCCGGTTGGAGTTTAGACACTTCATCCGGATTTTCTATTATCGCGCAGTCCCTTTTTCATAAAGCTTAATCGAGCCACCGCCTGGTCCATATACAATCCCGCTATTTTTCCAGCCGTATTTCTCGTAATAGTTTTCTATATCTGTCGTTAGGTAGAGATTTTCATAGCCTTTTTCAGCTGCTACCCTTAACCCGTGATTCAAAAGCTTTGCACCTATCCCCTTCCCTCTATGCTCCTCCACCACATAAAGGCAGGCCAACCATGGACACAGATCCTGACGACTATTCAAATCATTTCTTAAAATGGCATACGTACCAATGATTTCACCCTCTTCAACTGCCACATAAAACCGTGGTATATCAGATGAGGTTGTAGCAGATTGGAGAATCGCATCTTCATAAAACTTGAAATTCTCCTCACTGCCCCACTGCTGCCAAAATACTTGGATTGCCTGGTCGAGAAGTTGATCTTGCTTTCTCAGTTCGATAATTTCCAATGTACTTGCCCCGCTCTATCTTTTATTAATTTTGCTATAATTGGAACTATATAGAATCTATTATACAATAACAAGCTGGGGGAGTCGTACATGTTTACTAAAGTAGTCTGGAATAACGAGGAACAGTATGGTTGCGAATATCTAAGTATGTTGGAGGCAAACGAAAAACTGTTGGTTCATAGCACCATCATTTATGTAGCTGTAGAGACGGCTGATGCACACTTGGTTAATTATCAAGTAGATTTAGATAGCAAATGGATTACTAGAAAGGTTAAATTGAATGTTAATCAACATGTTTTAGAATTACAAAGTGATGGAGAAGGAAACTGGTTCAATAGTGAAGCAGAAGAAATCGAAACTCTAAAAGGCTGCATAGACATCGACATTTCTGCTACCCCTTTCTCCAACTCATTGCCGATCAAACGACTGAACTGGACTTGTCACCAAAAAGAAAACTTCCACATGGTGTACATAGCGGTTCCCTCCTTAGAATTTAAAAAGGTACCCCAATCCTATCAATACCTTCGGGAGGAAGATGGTTTAAGGTATTTCCTCTACCACTGTTACGACTATGAAACTACCATTGCTGTTGATTCAAACGGGTTGGTAGTTGATTATCCAGGGGTGTTTAGTAGGCGTTTTTAGCTTGTTCACTTTTCCAAAATAAATAAACGCCTCAACTTAATGTAGAAGCGTTTTTACTATTTTCCACTATCTTCCTGATCTGCATAAAACTCATCTATCGCTCGCAGCCAATTAGTGCGGGCTATTTTAGCGGCCGTTTCTTTATCTCGATTCTCAAATGCCTTTAACATGGACTCGTGTTCTTCTATAGAAGCACCAGTCAGGATAATGGATTGATGAAAATAGAGACGCAAAACATGTGCCTGTAGATTTGACACTGAACTCGCGAGATACGGGTTTTGTGCATTTTCTACAATAATATTATGAAACTGTTCATCCTGCTTTAAAGCGGAATAAAAGTCTCCTTTTTTTATGGCACGAGCGAACGCAGTATTAATCTCACGCAACGTATCGATTGTATCTTGGTTTATTAAAGGTGTTGCCAGTTCTGCGGCTAAGGCCTCTAAAGCTCCCAATGGAGGCAAAATCTTGGTAATATCTTCTTTTTTAACAGAGGTGACTTGAGTACCTACCCCTGGAAACATTTCCACTAATCCTTGAACATTCAGTAATTGCAGCGCTTCTCGTATAGGCGTTCTGCTCACACCTAAAGCTTGTGCAAGTTCCGCATCATTTAGCTTTTCTTTCGGTTGAAGCGTTCCATCGATAATCCACTCTTGAATTTGCGCAAAAGCACGCTTTTTTGCGGACACACGAGTAGGGGATGAATAGTTGGAAGGTATGGGCATTATGAACAACCACCTTTATAAATTTCACAAAAAAGATTTTGAATTCGAGTTATATATGTTAAAAGTGTATAGTATTCTGCTTTTAAATACAATATATTGCATGGAACAATTCTACGTAATATATTGCATAAATATTTTGCATATGATATCTTGTTTTATGCAATATATTACGTAGCCAACTAACTTTCTATATATTTTCGTTGGAACAACCAGATCACTAGACTACCAGGGGGAATTAAGTTGACTAACAAAATGCCTTTTTCATTTGTACTAGCTATTGGTTTTATGCTTTTTGCATTATTCTTTGGTGCAGGAAATTTAATTTTCCCAGCCATGCTTGGTCAATCTGCAGGAACGAATATTTGGTCTGCTAATGCGGGCTTTATCGTAACTGGAGTTGGCTTACCTTTACTTGGAGTATTAGCGTTAGGATATTCGGGGAAAAGCGATCTCCAGTCCTTAGCAAGCAGGGTACACCCCGTTTTTGGACTTGCTTTTACCGTTATCTTATATCTAGCCATTGGACCTTTATTTGCCATCCCAAGAACGGGAACTGCGTCCTTTGAGATGGGAATTAGACCATTTTTGTCAAAAGAAAGCAGTAGCATTGGTTTATTAATCTTTACCATTCTTTTCTTTGGCGTTACCGTCTTCTTTTCTTTGAAATCTACTAAAATAGTTGATATTGTAGGGAAAGTTTTAACGCCACTTTTACTGATTTTCATAGGAATTTTAATTGCAACAGCTTTTATTTTCCCAATCGGAAGCTTCCAAGCTCCTACAGAAAGCTACGTAGACGGCTCCTTCTTTAAAGGATTCCAAGAAGGATACCTGACAATGGATGCCCTTGCTGCCTTTGTATTCGGGATTGTTGTCATCAACGCCGTGAAAGCGAAGGGCGCGACAACGAAAAAGGAAATAATGATCGCTGTAACAAAAGCAGGCAGTATTGCGGCAGGACTTCTTGCCATCATTTACACCTCTCTATCCTTTATTGGCGCTTCAAGTGTAGAAACACTAGGGCAATTAGAAAATGGAGGAGCAGTGCTATCAGGTGCATCTAATCACTTTTTTGGAGCTTACGGTGGACTATTACTAAGCCTCATCGTTATTGGCGCATGTTTAACAACAAGTATTGGCCTGATAATTTCTTGTTCTTCCTATTTTAATAAGCTATTACCAAGCATTTCTTACAAAACTTTTGTCATTCTGTTATCCACGATCAGTGCTATTTTTGCAAATGTGGGCTTAACTCAATTGATCGCGGTATCCGTGCCGGTGTTAGTTGCCATTTATCCATTTGTTGTCTGCTTGATGGCCTTAACCTTCTTGCATTCGTTCTTTAACGGGAGAAAAGAAGTGTATCAGGGGAGCATGATTTTCACTTCCATTGTGGCAATATCTGATGCGTTGAAGGCTGCAGGTATGAGCATTGCGCCTATCAAAGACCTTTTTGCTACGATCCTTCCTTTATATGAAGTAGGTTTAGGTTGGATTTTCCCGGCGATTGTCGGTGGGATATTAGGGTTTGTTTGGGGGAAGGTTAGAAAAGAACAGCCGCAACGTGTACAGCTTGAGAGGGAAGCAAGTTAATTAATTCTTAAAAGACTTAATTGTAATTGTACATTATAGATATATAGTTACCAAGGTAGGTAAAGAGCTTCTCCTTGCTCTTTACCTACCTTTATATAATGAGAAATTTTGCTTCGATTTAACAAATTTGAAGTCATGGGAAATGCTCAACCACCTAAAAAAAACTTAGAAATACGATGCCAAGTACTGCTGATAAAGCTGCTCCTACTGCTATTGAAATTAGCGCAAATATCCAATGATCTTTTATAGATTCAAATATCCCTTGTGGTGTAAATCCATAAATATGATGCCATTTACTTTTTGTTTTTAGACTCTTATCAATAACTCGTTCAAGTATTGAGTGAAAGATGTCCACTTTTCTAAGTGTTGAGCGGTGTAATTCGACGTATTTTAATTCTTCAAAAGCTTCAGCCTCTTCTGCACCGCTTAAGAAATCTTTTTTAGTAATATTATTTAGTTCTATCAACTTTTCTAACCGCGGGTGATCTGCGTAATCTGCATAAATATCCATTAGTTTTCTTGCTAAATCAAATTTCTGAGAATCAGGTATTGAAGTTGGTTTTCCACCTAATACACTAAATCTATGATCTATAGCTTGAAATCCATAGTTTATATCTCTCATATTCCAATGAACCCAATTGTAGTTCAAATGAGTTTTAACAAATTTATAAAATTCACCTAACATAATTTTTTCAAGTTCATCATAATGAATTTCGATTTGTGATAAATAGCCTTTCTTCTCTGCAACCTTATGGATAGAAAAAGTTTCAGTTTGTCCAGTATTGAAATACCTAACAGCTATAGAAGTAATTCTAGGTGTTCGACCATCTTTAATGTCATAGAAACTCTCACACGAGTAATGAATAATTAATAAATGGGCTGCATTATCTATTAAATTGCTAATTTCATTTAAAGCTTTTCTTCTTTTTTTCAACCTATGCTTAGTATTAACCATTATTCCCCTCCAAAACAAAACATCTGTTCGCATATTATAATTATAAGCGAACGGATGTTATATTTCCATATTTAAACAACTTTATTATCTGTTAACAATCCTTTGTTAAAGTACAAAAAAATCAGAAACTATAGTTTCTTCTACTATCCAAACAAGCGGGAACTGAAAATAGGATAATTTAATAAATGAAATCCAGATAACCTAGGTTCTATTTTATTTTAAGTTTCAAAAACATGTTCGAAAATTTACTCCTAACATTCTATTTAACTTCCTCATCGAATACCAAAACCTTTAACCCGAAGTTTCATGTAACCAAATATACATCATAAATTTTTTCGAGTAACTGAATTTGTTCATTTTATTCAATAGAAAGAAGCACTAACCATAAATATTAATTAGGAAAGCGCTTCTATAAATCTTAGAATTCTGGTTCTTTCCATCCTCCAGGATTAATAGCTCCCTTATTTCCTCGCCTACCAAAACCTCTTGAACTTCTTATCCCTCTTGCTCCCCTAACTGGATAAGATCTTGACGTTTTTAATCCAACTCTATCTTCTCTATAAAATTCTCCCACAACTTGTCCTGTGTTTGAAGAAAAGATTCTGTTATCGTCGATATAACCGACATGATTACCATTTTCATCATATACTTGATCTTCAATAACTTTTCCACAAAACCTACCACTTAATGCCCATATCGGATACTCCATTATTTCACCCCTATTATTTTTTATATTGATCATAAAGTTGGTTAATGTATTTCATATCATCATTAAAAGCCTCTTTATTTGCACGAACATGCTGAGTTTCAGCAGACTGACTATGACCTGCCATCCAACGACAAGATTTGTGGAATAATTCACTCACTGATTCTAATTCGTCTACAAAGCTCCCATTAATCTCTTGGAGTTTTGTGAACATAATATTTGCTTCATGTCGCCTAATGACACTATTAAAAAAACCTTCTTCTACAATTAATTCACACCATGTTCGAATATCAGAATATGCTTTTTTTAATGCTTCCTCTAATACATCACCAAAACATGATTTAGAATTAATAAATTGTGCTTGATTTTTCAGTTTACCCGTAACGTCTTTTAAAGTCTCTAATCTTCCACTAAAAGACTCAGATACAATCCCTTTATTCAACTTGTCAAATTCATCAACCTTGAAGAACTTATTATCTTTATTTTTATCCCTCGCACAGGCGTTATAGAGATAGTAATAAAACATTATATTGTGCGTAAAAACTATTACTTGCCTATCCAATGACAATTTATAAATCAAATTAGCAATAATTTCTGACCGTTTGTAATCTAACGAAGTCACAGGATCATCAAAAAGTATTGTATTAAAATCTTTACGCATAGTTAAATCCGTAGAAAACTCAGCCATTGCCACGGCTTTTTGTTCACCTTCACTCATTATTTGAGAAACCTTATATTCTTCAGAGGAAACAAACTTTTTTCGTAAAGTTTTTCCCTTTTTAGGAATAAGTCTTAGATTAACATTTGAGACCTTAAGTTCCTTTGCAAAACGCTCAAATTTTTCAAAATACTCACTTTGAATTATTTCTTGGAAAGCCTCAGATTGTTTCTGTGTCAGAGAATTTGTGGAGAATTTATTTTTTGCTTTACTATATTCTTTAATAGAGTTCTGAATATCAAACCATTTTACTAAGGACTCGATTGAAGAATGAAGTTTTTCATTCTTCCTCAAGGTTTCTTTTAAAGCCTTGTGTGAATTAATTATACTGCTTGCTTCTGTACTTGTTTTCTTCAGATTATCAATTCTTTTTTCTAAAGCATTTATTTCGAGACTAATTTCCTCTACTACATCGGTTACATCCAAAACCAACTGATCAGAGACAATTTTCTTTGAATTAAGAAGTGAACTAAATAAATCTTTATTGCGGTTTACTAATTGAATAGCTGATTTAACTCTCCCTAAAAACTTCTCACTTTCAAATAATGCAGTCTCTTCATTAGAAAAATTAACCACTATGCTCTCTGTGTCGTATTTCAGGAGTTCCTTTTCAATCGAGCGTAATAATCCCCCATTGCTTTTAGCGATATGATTAAAGTTACTTTCAATAATTTTAACACTGGCTATTTTAAGAGATTGGCTACAAAAAATACATGATTCACCTTCATGAGGATGATCCTGTTTAATAGATTCATAATATTTTTTTCCCATCTTGATAAATGTAAACCATTCATCATTTACCTCTTTAAGAAAAGATACATTTTTTTGAAATTCTTTATTATATTCACGTTCCTCCTGTATCTTTTGCTCATAATCTTTAATTAAGGTATTAACTTTATCTATAATTTCTTGACTCAACATTGTAGATAATTTCACTAATGAATTCCTAATTGAAGTAAGTTTTGTCATTTGTGCTGTTAAAATAGTAATCTTATCTTGGGGATTAGAAGATTCTAATTCCATAATTTGAAGATCTATTTCATTAATCACCTCTTCATATGAATCGCTACGTGGATAATTACTATCAAGAAAATCTTTTATATTCTTTGAATTCTTAACTTCTCCAAAAATTCTGTTCAGCTCTTCCTGAATAAGGTTATATGAAGAATCAGAGAATAATCCCTCCTGTTTCTTTTTCTCAGTCTCAATTAATTTTGAAACTTCATGACGTAAAGAATCCAGCAAACCAGAGATTATTTGAAAATTCTCAAATCCTTTTGGAAGTATATTAAAAGTAAGGTCACTATTAATCAAAGGAAGGACAGATTCGCTATCGAATACATTTATTGTACTTAGTTCATTATGCGGTTCATTAATATCCACAAGTTCATTTTTAGTTTTATCACCCAATAGATATGTAACATCAACCGTTTGGGCTTTATACTCACCTGGCAATTCTTCCTTATAAACATTTGGTATTATAGTAAGGTCCTTTTCGGAAGTAACATAGTGATCAGCTAATTTGCGAAACATACGGACATATGATGACTTTCCCGATCCATTTTCCCCATAAATTACATTTAGATTTTTGCCTAATGAGAATTGAGCATCACTTGATAAAGCATTAATATTTTTTGGGGACTTTATTTCATCAATAATTAGTCTCTTTTTTTCTAAGGATTCGCTTCCCAAATCTGGAATTCTATCAACAGTTCCTTTAGTTTTTATTAGGTGTAGAACTTCAGCCAACATTTCTGATGATTTGATATCACCTTTGGTTTTTGCCATGTTCAGAATATGGTTTTTCCACGCTTCTTCTCCTGCCCATTCTGCCAAGAAATCCACTGCTGTTTTCATACTTTCCCTCCTAATTTGTTATACTAGTACCGTTTGTATAACTGTAAAATTTTGCTGAATTTAGTCAATCATACCACATAAAATATCTATAATTTATATAATATAAATTTTTTGTGTTTTTTATTAACTTTAATTTAATGGTACACATGCTAAATATAGCGCCTGTTCATCAAACAGATTTAAACATAAGACATGTAATTGTACTGATTCATTTAAAGGGTCATTCCTTAAAAAACTTAAACCATTAATGAAAATAAAATCCCTTGATTAAAGTATCAGGGGATTCATTAATATAACACTTAATATTAACTTTTATATAAACCAGAATTTTTTATGACAAATAAAAAAAGAACCGAGAAAGCGTACCAACTGTACGTTTTCCGATTCTTTGAATTATACCCGATCTATACTTTGCCGCTCGCTTTTCTCCCCGTTCAGATACCAACTTAATTACAGCAGGTACGAACTTGAATTACATGGGGAAGAACTTAATTGCAAAGAGAAATTGGTTGAGTCTTTTTTGGTGATTTATTCCACCGTAACACTCTTCGCCAAGTTACGTGGCTTATCTACGTCACAATCTCTGTGGAGTGCTGCGTAGTAAGAGATCAGTTGTAACGGAATGACAGAAACTAGTGGAGATAGCAGTTCGTTTACTTGTGGTACAACGAAGCTGTCTTCTTCTGTTTCAAGGCCTTTCATGGAGATGATACAAGGGTTGGCACCGCGTGCTACTACCTCTTTCACGTTACCGCGGATGGACAGGTCTACTTGTTCTTGTGTGGTGATCGCGATAACTGGTGTACCATTTTCGATTAGGGCAATGGTTCCGTGCTTCAGTTCCCCCCCAGCAAATCCTTCTGCTTGGATGTAGGAGATTTCTTTTAGTTTCAATGCACCTTCAAGGCCAACATAGTAGTCCATTGTGCGGCCGATGAAGAAGCAGTTTCTTGTTGTTGCCAAGAATTTGCGTGCGATGTCTTCAAATTCTTCTTTTGCATCACATAGAACTTCCATTGCGTTTGCAACGATTCCTAGGTCTTGCACTAGGTCGAATTCTAGGTTGTGACCTTTAGATTCCGCTAATACTGCAGCGAAAATGGACAGAACGCCAAGTTGTGCAGTGTATGCTTTTGTAGAAGCTACTGCAATCTCAGGGCCTGCGTGAAGTAGCAAGGTGAAATCCGCTTCACGGGATAGTGTAGAGCCTTGTACGTTTGTAACCGTAAGTGCCGGGTAACCCAACTCTTTCACTTGTACAAGTACTGCACGGCTGTCCGCTGTTTCTCCACTTTGAGAGATGAAGATGAAAAGCGGTTTTTCAGATAAAATTGGCATGTTGTAGTTGAACTCACTTGCTACGTGTACTTCCACAGGTACCTTTGCAAGCTTTTCAATCATTTGCGCTCCAACAAGACCTGCGTGGTAGCTTGTTCCTGCTGCTACGATATAGATGCGGTCAGACTGGTTAACAGCATTGATGATGTCAGAGTCAATCGTCAACTCGCCGTTTTCGTTTTGGTATTTTTGGATGAGCTTACGGATTACTAATGGCTGCTCATCGATTTCTTTTAACATGTAATGTGGGTATGTGCCTTTTTCGATATCACTTGCATCAAGTTCAGCAGTGTATGGCGCGCGCTCGATGATTTCACCGTTCAGCTTTTTGATTGTTACCGCTTCTTTCTTTACGATAACCATCTCTTTGTCCATTAGCTCAACGAATTGATCTGTTACTTGGATCATCGCCATTGCGTCACTTGCCACAACGTTGAAGTCACCTTTGCCTACACCAACCAGTAATGGGCTCTTGTTTTTTCCTACATAGATTGTTTCCGGATCTTCGTTATCCAACAAAGCAATCGCGTAAGAGCCTTTTAGGATAGATAGTGTGTGACGCATCGCTTCTTCCACATGCTGTCCTTCGTTTGCAAATTTCTCGATGATTTGTACGACTACTTCTGTATCTGTTTCACTTACTAGCTCTACGCCTTGTAAGTGTTCACGTTTTAATTGTGCATAGTTCTCGATAACTCCGTTGTGTACAAGTGTAAAGCGACCAGACGTGCTTTGGTGTGGATGTGCGTTTACTTGGCTTGGTACACCGTGAGTCGCCCAGCGAGTGTGACCGATTCCTGTCGATGCCGAAACAGTATTGTCAACTACTTCGCGAAGGTCTGCAATACGACCTTTTTCCTTGAATACGTGTACGCCACCCTCGTTCATTACCGCGATACCGGCAGAGTCATATCCACGGTATTCAAGTTTTTCTAGACCTTTTAAAAGAATTTCCTTTGTATCCTGTGTTCCGATATATCCTACGATTCCGCACATAATTAATTTCCTCCCTAGAGTTGCAGGGACAAGAAAGCACACCATATAATGGGGACCATCTTGCCCCCACATTACCTATAAAAATATTTTGTAATCATAGTAACAGTCTTTGTACATAAAGTTGCCTTTATGCTTTAAACTGTCCCTAGAGTCGGTTGAGATTGGCAACCGGGAGGCATCCGCCGATAGATCGATAAACCTCCTCCTCGTCAACTAAGCATAGTTTCGTCCGTCGCTTAGTTCAGGCGCTTTGTGTATCTAGTTATAGTTGTGTACCTTTGATGCTCCTTTCCATTCTTGAATAGCAACAAATAATATCTTACCTTCCATACCCCAATTCGTCAATAATTATGTGGATTTTTACCAAATTATTCAAAGGATTTGATGTATTTTTGTTGTGTACTGCTAATTTTGTTGTTGTTGCACATTGAATATGTGGATAGTAAAGCTTAGCGGCTGAAATTACACTCATAATGAAGCTTTTGGGTGTAAAAGTGAGCAAAACTACCACTTTTTGATTGGTTAAAAAGCACTCGGACAATTTCCCGAGCGGTTCGGACATTTCCGCAAGGCTTTTGGGGTCTGTTCGGACAAGTAATAGGCATTGTTCGGTCAAGAATCTACGACGTTTGGACATTTCAAAATTTCGTTCGGACAATTTTGGCCAATCTTCGGACAAGATCGCTAAATCTTCGGTCAACTTTCAAAAAACTTCGGTCAAGAACGGAAAAACTTCGGACATTTCCACCCTTCCCATCATGCCGAGCGTCCCATACCAACCAGTCCACCGTTCTTTAAACCCATTACCAACAGTACCCTCCTCCACCACTCAACAAACCTACATCCTCGCCGAACAAAATAAATCCTAGCCATATAAAAAGATATGCATCCACCGCTCCATAAGTGCGGTATATGCATATCTTACTCGTTCATTTCAAAGTTTATGCTGTACCCATTTCCGCACGCACAACTGCAGCAATACGTTCTACGTATTCGTCACATTGTTCTTGAGTTGGCGCCTCAGCCATGACGCGAACAAGTGGCTCTGTACCGGATGGACGAACAAGGATACGTCCGTTTCCGTTCATTTCCGCTTCCACCGCTTCAATGACAGCTTTCACTTTTTCGTTTTCTGTTACACGGTGCTTGTCCGTCACTCTGATGTTCACAAGCAACTGAGGGAATTTTGTCATTTCGCCGGCAAGCTCTGATAAGCTCTTTTTCGTCAGCTTCAGAATGTTCACAAGCTGAAGTCCTGTCAGCATGCCGTCACCTGTTGTGTTGTAGTCAAGGAAGATGATGTGACCGGATTGCTCTCCACCAAGAAGGTAGTTACCGTTCTTCATTTCTTCTACTACATAACGATCTCCAACTGCTG
The DNA here is from genome assembly GCF_001037965.1 of Bacillus sp. LL01. Lineage (NCBI taxonomy): Bacteria > Bacillati > Bacillota > Bacilli > Caryophanales > Bacillaceae > Bacillus > Bacillus sp. LL01. Next base: position 122,399 of record NZ_LFEL01000008.1, read on the forward strand.
TTTGCTTTGTTTCTACATTGCTTGCCTCTAATGCCTTATAGAAGCCAAGGTTGCTCATGACAGTGGATACGACTGTGTTGTGACGAAGGCGTCCGTTTTCGCTTAAGTATTTTGCACAGATGAACATGATCTGGTCACCGTCGACTATTTGTCCTTTTTCGTCAACTGCTATGATACGGTCACCGTCGCCATCAAATGCAAGCCCGATATCTGCACCTTTTTCAACCACTAGTTGTGCTAGTGTTTCTGGATGAGTGGAACCGACGCCGTCATTAATATTCAACCCATTCGGTGAAGATCCCATTGTGGAAATATCCGCTTCCAGGTCTGCAAATAGATGTGTAGCATGGGAAGATGTCGCGCCATGTGCACAGTCCAAAGCGATATGAATGCCGGAGAAATCCTCGTCCACTGTTTGTTTCAAGAACTGGAGGTATTTCTGACCGCCTTCAAAGTAGTCATTTACCTGTCCAAGGTCTGCACCTACTGGACGTGGAAGGCTGTCTGTCTCTTCATCCATCAACGCTTCAATTTCCGCTTCCTGCTCGTCAGAAAGCTTGAAACCGTCCGGTCCGAAGAACTTGATTCCATTGTCCTCCACCGGATTATGAGAAGCGGAGATCATCACACCTGCTTGGGCACCTAATGCCTTTGTCAGGTAAGCAACACCTGGAGTCGAGATGACACCTAGACGCATAACTTCTGCACCGATGGATAGAAGTCCTGCCACTAATGCACCTTCAAGCATATGTCCTGAAATACGTGTATCACGGCCGATCAGCACTTTCGGACGGGTTTGGTCCTTTGTTAACACATATCCTCCCAAACGTCCTACTTTAAATGCCAATTCAGGTGTTAATTCAGAGTTTGCTACTCCGCGCACTCCATCCGTACCAAAATATTTACCCATTTCGTAAATCTCTCCTTTTACTACTCATTAGTTTCTATCAGTCTGAACTTTACATTTCTCTTTGGTAGATCCCATGAAACATTTTGTGGTCCGTTTATTTCAAGAGGCGCTTCGTACTCCCCTGCATTCAAATCTGTAACATTTACATACATCTCCATATCGGTGCTGTTTACGTTATCAAGGACGCTCGGTGAGCCAAGAACCGTTAGGTCCATCACTCCACTTTCAGGATCAACAAACTCCAGCTCCAAGCCTTCTGTTAGGCCGATATGTTGGATAGGTACGTTCGTAAATGTTTTCTGCTCTTCTTTTTCCACTTCCACATTGACTTTGATTTTCTCCGGTACCACCCGTTTTACACCATCGGGTACAGGAACATCCACTTCAATGGTTGTATTTTCTGTGATTTCTGTTAGATCCAAATCTATATTATCAATGAATTCCAGTTTGTCTATGGCACTTTTCGGACCATAAACGGTCACTTCATTCGGTACTGCTTCCACTTTGGTGATACTCAGGTTTTCCCCAAGTGATCCTTTTCGATTGATTCTCAAAGGAACCGATTTATATGGACTGGTAACCGGGACATTGACGTCCACTACAGGAGGTTCAACTTCCACATTCAAGGAATTCCCTTCCCTATCATACACGGTCACACGTGATTGCTGCTCAATGGATTCATTGACGCCTTTAAGGTCGACACGCGCTTTCACCAGTGCGATGCTTTCAATCAGTTCACGTGAACCCGTCACCTTCACGATATTCGGCTTAACAATTGGCTGCTCGGTCTGATACCCTTCTTCCATCTGGCCTCTGTTTATAAAATCGACATCAACCGGAAAGTCCTTCGAGATTCTTTCATGGATTGTGACCGACGCCACAGCCGGTTCAATCGTCACGTTCAATCTTTCCGACAGATTGCGATACTGCAGGGACACTTGGTGTGTTCCAACCCCCAAATCGGATAGATCTGCAAACACTTCAAAATCCCTTTGTAAAGCAGCAGGTTTAACGGTAGCTGTCGGGCCTTCAAGGGTCACAGCCACACTTTGAGGCACTCCTGTCACAACTAGGTTTTCCCGGTCATAGAAAGATTCAACCGGAACATCCGTTACTGTTTCCACATCGTTGGAACCAGATAACGGTGGAGGGGTGGTGTTTGTACGTTGCTGTGTGGAAGTATTTTCGATGTTAACAGACATGTACAGCATAAAGGCCATTAACAGTGCGATAATTTTCATCACCCAACGGTTATTGATAAACTTATCCATCCTTTTTCCCCCTCCACTGCCAGCGAGTTGAAGATGTCGTTTTGATACTTGTATCCATTTCCTTCATCAACAGGTCACTGAATATATCAGGTTCTAAATCCCGGTGTAATTCACCGTTCTTCGTGACGGAAATATTCCCTGTTTCCTCCGACACGATAATTGTAACACTATCTGTTACTTCACTGATTCCAAGTGCTGCTCTATGCCTTGTTCCCAGTTCTTTAGATATAAAAGGACTTTCAGATAAAGGCAGGTAACATGCAGCAGCAGATACTTGGCTTTTTTGCAGAATAACCGCTCCATCATGAAGTGGGGTATTCGGAATAAAGATGTTGATGAGAAGCTCGGATGACACTTTGGCATGCAACGGGATACCCGTTTCTATGTAATCTCCCATTCCTGTCTCTCTTTCAATCGAAATCAACGCTCCAATACGGCGTTTTGCCATGTATTGAACGGATTTAACGACAGCTTCAATCATCTTGGCGTGCTCTTCTTCATCATCCACACCGCTTCTAGTGAACAATTTCCCTCTGCCCAGTTGCTCCAAGGCACGACGAAGCTCTGGTTGGAAGATGATGATGATCGCCAGGAACCCCCATGTCAAAGCTTGGTCCATCAGCCATTGCAAGGTGCTTAGTCCTAAGAAGCTACTAATGATCCTTACAACCACAATCACTGTTATCCCTTTTAACAGCTGGACCGCCTTTGTCCCACGGATGACCATGATAAGCTTATAAATAACAAACCAAACCAGCAAAATATCAACTATATTTGCTAGGTAACTTAAATATGGCATATCTCCAAAAGGTATTTCAAAAGGCATCCTCACACTTCCTTTAACAGTACAAGATTTATGTATCAAGTACGAAAACCGTAACCATGTTATTATAGCATATTTTTAATAATCAGGTAGAAACGGCTCTTCAAATCATGTTTTGCAATACTATTATAATCTCCTTGAAATATAAAAAGATGCTTGAATATCTCAAGCACCTAGGATTTTCATTCAGCTGTTGATCTCCGTTTCAGGCGCTTCGATCAACAAGGTTTCTGTAGTTCTAATTGAATTGCTTGGGTGCTATAGCATCCCTTGTTTCTTTTAATCGTTAAAGACATCGACGGCTTTTTTGAAGCCGTCTTTCATAGTGAACCAGATCCATTCAAATATTTGGTTGATTTCCTCGATGTCACCTGTTACCTGGCCAGCAGAAGCCAGATAGTTTTCGCCATTGATGACTTCACCATTGATGACCGTCACGTTTCCCCGGACTTCGCCTTCGACACGGATGTTTCCATTTTTGACCACAACATCCCCTTCTACCACTTCTCCCTCGGGAACGATCACGGTATTATCCTGCACGACAAGATTCGGTTGGTTGGTAAAAGCGAATTTATCCTCCTGCCAGCCACCGAAAAGACTGCCTGCCATCAGGATAAAGAAAATGGCTGCCGCTACAAACATTGGATGTGAACGCATCCAACGATTCCATCCAATTGTCTTCTTCTCTTTCGGTAAACTGTTCATCACTCTTTGCGTGAAATCATTTGGTGCTGATATATGAGAGGTACTTTGCACAAGCGCAATCGCCTTCTCCAGCTCATGAAACTGTCGGTAGCATTCCTTACAGTCATGGAGATGTGCCTTCAGCTCTTGTTCTCGTTCTTTATCTAGGTCACCATCTAAATACTCATGCATATACTGGACGATATGTTCCGGACATTTGCTCATTTTTTCTTACACCTCCAGAATTAAACATGGCGCAATTGCTGCCTAAGCGCTTCTCGCCCTCTATGAATACGGGTTTTCACCGTTCCTACTGGAATCTCCAGTATCTCACTGATTTCAATCAATGAAAGCTCGTCGATATATTTTAGTACAATCACCGTGCGGTACTTGTCAGGAAGCTTCAATATCTGGTGCTGAATTTCACCTTGAAGCTCCATCGTTTCCACTTCTTCCTCAGGAAGAGCAATATCTGCTGCTACCTGAGAATACATCGTCAATCCTTCTGTACCAGCAACCTCTGCATCTAAGTAATAGTCCGGCTTCTTTTTACGTATGCGGTCAATCGTCAAGTTTGTCGCAATCCGATAGAGCCATGTAGAAAACTTCCGGTTAACATCAAAGCTGTTGATATTAATATATGCCCGGATAAAAGCTTCCTGTGCAATATCCTCCGCTTCATGCGAATTACCAATCATCCGGTAAACGAGCTGATAGATTTTATCTTTAAACAGCTCCACTATTTCCGCAAACGCATCCTGATCGCCTTTTTTTATTTGTTTTATTCTTTTTCTGATTAGCTCTTCCATTCCGTTCCCCCGTTGTCTGGCGGTCACTAGTAATACGTGCCTTCGCCGTAAAAGGTTTCATTTTTCTCTATATATTATATTTTAACAAAAATTTACTGAAATTGGTTTAAAAAAGGGTTATAGAGGGTAAAAACTACTAAAATTTAGTTTTCGAAGCCTAATGAATAAGGGGTGTTGTACATTGGCAGTCCATGCTACCGTCCATTTACAAGAAGCAATTGAGAGAAAAAGAGAAGAAATGATTCGACTTTCCTCCTCCAACAATCTTCAATCCAAAGAAGTAATTGATGCGAGCACCTCGCTTGATTCATTGATAAACCAATACTTATATATACAAATAAAACAAAAACCAGCAACTTCTTGAATGTAGTTGCTGGTGTTTTTTTTTCTTATTCTCTACTTTTGTTGCATTTAATTAGTTCTTAAAGTAATTTCTCACCGAACAACGATCCCATCAGGGCAACAGCTACCGTCGCCGTTTTATTACGCTCATCCAAAATCGGGTTAACTTCCACAAACTCTGCCGATGTCAGGATGTCGGCTTCTTCAAGCATCTCCATAGCGAGATGACTTTCCCGGTACGAAATACCTCCCAGTACAGGTGTACCAACTCCAGGAGCATCATGCGGATCCAACCCATCAAGATCCAAGGAAAGGTGGACACCATCCGTGCCTTGCTCCTTCAGGTAGGCAATTGCCTCTTCCATTACCGCAGTCATACCAAGTCTATCTATTTCATGCATAGTAAATACTTTGATTCCTTTTTCTTTAATAAGAACTTTTTCTCCATCATCAAGTGACCTTGCACCGATTATGACAATGTTTTCCGGTTTAATCTTTGTGCCATACCCACCGATGTTCGTTAAAGTAGGATCTCCTATTCCTAAACTTACAGCCAATGGCATTCCATGGATGTTTCCTGACGGAGATGTTTCCCCCGTATTAAGGTCGCCGTGCGCATCATACCAGATGACTCCCAAGTTCGGATAATGCTTCGCAAGTCCAGCAATCGTTCCAATTGCGATACTGTGATCCCCACCCAAAACTAATGGGAATTTCCCATGGGACACCACTTCATCCACCTTGGATGCAAGGGTCTCACTCGCTTGGGCAACCGCTTTCAAATTCTTTAAGTTACTCTCACTCGAAGTTGAACTTTCCCTGCTGCCAATTTCAATATCGCCTAGATCCTCTATCGTTTGTGTTAGTTTTTCCAATCTTTCTACTACACCCGCATATCTAATTGCGCTAGGACCCATATCCACTCCGCGACGTGTTTGTCCCAAATCCATCGGTACTCCAATAATGCTAATATCTTTCTTCATGAATCGTGTCCCCCTTTATATTTTCTACTACTATTGTATAGTGAAAACAGGAAATGACTCAACTCGACATAGTTTTGAATATATATGCAGTTTGGAATTGTCGGATTATTGATAACACAAGGTCGGAAACGACAACAAAAAAGCCACAAACCCGAAGGTCTATGACTTTAAACTTTATTAGTAAGTGGAGCCTAGCGGGATCGAACCGCTGACCTCCTGCGTGCAAAGCAGGCGCTCTCCCAGCTGAGCTAAGGCCCCATATATAGTTAATAAAGCTTGCAAAAATAAAAGATGTGCCATGAAGGACTCGAACCTTCGACCCTCTGATTAAAAGTCAGATGCTCTACCGACTGAGCTAATGGCACGTTGGCTGGGCTAGCTGGATTTGAACCAACGCATGTCGCAGTCAAAGTGCGATGCCTTACCGCTTGGCTATAGCCCATTGAAATTACTTCGTGAATTACTTCCACGAATAAGCTGCATGATATTACTCCGCAGATATTATTATGACTATTTCAGGAGGAAATAGACGGAATAATATCGACACCAAAATTAATACTTGTTACATGATGAGAAGGTGTCTTTTAGTTACTAAAAAGGGTAGAACCCATTTAAACTCTATGTACTTTCATACCCAATCTTCAAAGACAACTAACTTCACTTATTATCTCTGATCATAGGAAGTTTATACATTTCTTCAAACAAAAACTCCGGAATTTTCATTTCGAAGTTGAATGGTGGAGGGGGGCAGATTCGAACTGCCGAACCCAAAGGAGCGGATTTACAGTCCGCCGCGTTTAGCCACTTCGCTACCCCTCCAAGGGATATATATGGTGGAGGATGACGGGATCGAACCGCCGACCCCCTGCTTGTAAGGCAGGTGCTCTCCCAGCTGAGCTAATCCTCCAATGTATGGATGGTTATTTTGATATTATTATATGGATAGTTATTTTCGCTCCGCGAAAAGGAATATTAGTTTCGCTAGCGCGATAATAAGGAAAGTTATTTTCACTGTCGTGAAAAAACTATGGTGACCCGTACGGGATTCGAACCCGTGTTACCGCCGTGAAAGGGCGGTGTCTTAACCGCTTGACCAACGGGCCAAATTTTATTGTATAAGCTTCCAACCGGGCTCGAACCGGTGACCTCTTCCTTACCATGGAAGTGCTCTACCTAACTGAGCTATGGAAGCATGGCTCCACCAGTAGGATTCGAACCTACGACCCTTCGGTTAACAGCCGAATGCTCTACCGCTGAGCTATGGTGGAACAATACTAGCCTGGCAACGTCCTACTCTCACAGGGGGAGATCCCCCAACTACCATCGGCGCTGAAGAGCTTAACTTCCGTGTTCGGTATGGGAACGGGTGTGACCTCTTCGCCATCATTACCAGACAAATAATATTATACAAAATTGAGAAAGAAAATCAAGAAGTTTTTCAACTATCTTGTTCCTTCAAAACTAGATAATGTGTTCATATCAAGGTATTCCTATCGTTCAAATGTTTTGGGTTAAGTCCTCGATCGATTAGTATTCGTCAGCTGCACGTGTCGCCACGCTTCCACCTCGAACCTATCTACCTGATCATCTTTCAGGGATCTTACTTGCCGAAGCAAAAGGAAATCTCATCTTGAGGGGGGCTTCATGCTTAGATGCTTTCAGCACTTATCCCGTCCGCACG
>NZ_LFEL01000080.1:0-6939 GCF_001037965.1 Bacillus sp. LL01
CTGGTACCCACGTCCTGTGGGCATTATCTAGTTTTGAGAGAACCACTCTCAAACATTCACAAAGAGAATCGACCCGTCGAGGATCTGAAGTGAATCATAGTCTGGTGRCGATAGCAAAGAGGTCACACCCGTTCCCATGCCGAACACGGTCGTTAAGCTCTTTTGCGCCGATRGTAGTTGGGGGCTTCCCCCTGTGAGAGTAGGACGTTGCCAGGCGATAAAGCATTCCATTTATGGAATGCTTTTTTTGATACATAAAGAGTAGAGAAGGCGCTAAAGAGCTTAYTGGTCCGAAGGAACAGCAACTTCTTTGATTACTTCGTAGGATTCGCCGTGAAAAAGCTTCTATGAGAAACATCGTGCCTTTCCCACTGTGAGACGAGTTCTTTCTCTTCGTGAGCCTTCGTGAAGAGCTCTGGAGCAAAGCGGCATGTAGAACCATCCCCGTAGAAGAGAAAGAATGAGCCAGGACGTTGCCAGGCACCTAAAACCATTCCGATAAGAAATGGTTTTTTTTGTGTGTAAAAAACTAATTCCGGTTAAGCGCTACGTCTAGATAGGCTTTACTGCTAATAATATATTTAAAGACCGATAAAAAAGATTACTTGACTCACATAGAGGGAATAGAGAAAGAATTACATATTCTATGTAGACATTAAAGAGTCGTTGGCTATACTAGCAACTATACGACTCAAATAGTTGCACTTTTAAAAAAGACAGATTATAATATTTTCAAAGTCAAAGATAGTCAAAGTCAAAACAAGGAGAGGGGAGGCGTCAATGCTTGAGGAATATATCCGATATCATCGAGAATTATCTCAAATCAACTTTAATGAAAAGTAAAGATGATTTGTTAGAGATTAAACGAAGTGAGCTAGCTAAACAGTTTGAATGTGTTCCATCGCAGATCAATTATGTTATAAGCACTCGTTTTACAATTGAAAAAGGTTATGTAGTTGAAAGTAAACGAGGAGGCGGAGGATATATTCGAATTATTAAGGTGAAGCCTCACGACGATCTAGCTCTCTTTGAACAAGTTATAAAAATAATAGGTGAAAAAATTGATCAACAAACAGCAGAAAATGTTATTTTGAGGCTACTTGAAGAAGGTGCTATCTCTAAACGAGAAGCTAATCTAATGGCAAGTGCAGTTGATCGAACATTGTTTCAAACCACGATTTCACACCGAGACGAAATAAGAGCAAACCTTTTAAAGGCAATGCTCGAAACATTAACTTATAAACAAGACCGTTAATAGAAATGAAAAAGTGAAAGAGGTGTTTATGCGATGAAATGCCAAGAGTKTGGTGAACGAGAGGCAACATTGCATTTTACAAAAATCGTTAACGGAAAAAAAACTGAATTTCATATATGTGAACATTGTGCCCGTGAAAAAGGTGAGCATATTCCTGGATCAAACAGCTTTTCCATCCATCAATTATTATCAGGTCTTCTCCATCTTGAACAACCGTTAAAGACAGGGCAGGAGGCTTCTAATAGTCGGAAAGAGTTAGTTTGCAATAATTGCGGGATGAAATATGAACAATTTACTCGGGCCGGCCGGTTTGGTTGTGCCACATGCTATGAAAGTTTTGAAACCAAATTAGACCCTATTTTGAAGCGTGTCCATAGTGGGAATTACACACATTCTGGCAAAATACCAGTGCGTGTGGGTGGAGGCATTCAACTGCAAAGAGAAATTGATTCATTAAAGGGTCAAATGAAACAGTATATTGAACGAGAAGAATTTGAACAAGCTGCGGAAACCAGGGATCAAATTCGCGCTCTAGAACAACAAAAAAAGAACCAAGGAGAGGGGTGAGAAGATGTCACTCCAAAAGTTTATATCAGAAGCAATTAGTCCATGGATGAAAAAAGATGGTGTTGATTCGGATATTGTCTTAAGTAGCCGAATAAGATTAGCTAGAAACCTAAAAGAATATAAATTTCCACTCCTCTCTACGATGGAAGAGTCTAATGCGGTTGTAAAACAAATAAAAGAGTCTTTATTAACAGATCAAAATGAAGAAGTAGGATCATTAGAACTTATTTTAATGGACGATCTAAAAGTAAATGAAAAGAGAGTTTTAGTAGAGAAGCACCTGATAAGTCCGCATCTTGCAGAGCAGTCGAAGCACGGAGCAGTTATTTTAGGCGAAGATGAATCGGTAAGTTTGATGATTAATGAAGAAGACCATCTACGTATTCAATATCTTTTCCCTGGATTTCAACTTACAAAAGGGTTAGAAGCGACCAGTTCCCTTGATGATTGGGTTGAACAAAGATTGACTTATGCATTTGATGAGAAGCGAGGATATTTAACAAGTTGTCCAACAAATGTTGGGACAGGATTAAGAGCCTCAGTAATGATGCACCTGCCTGCTCTAGCGATGACACGTCAATTAAATAAAATTTTACCAGCAATTAATCAATTAGGATTAGTTGTTAGAGGAATTTACGGGGAAGGTAGCGAAGCTTTAGGTAACCTATTTCAAGTTTCAAACCAACTAACTCTCGGAAAATCAGAACAAGATATTGTAGAAGACTTACGAGATGTCGTTATGCAATTGATTCAACAGGAACGTTCCGCACGGGAAGTGTTGATGCAAAGTTCTAAATTACAACTAGAAGATAGAGTATACCGTTCCTATGGTATCCTCTCTCATAGTCGGGTGATTGAATCAAAAGAAGCGACACAGCGTTTATCTGATGTTCGACTGGGTATCGATGTTGGACTGCTTGAGAATGTATCTGCAAATATTTTAAATGAGTTAATGATTCTAACTCAGCCAGGATTTTTGCAACAGTATGCAGGTGAGGTGTTATCACCAGATCTACGTGATGAACGGAGAGCAACATTGATCCGTGAGCGATTGAAGCTTGAAAACGAAACGAACGAATAAATGTGGAGGTGGCGCCAATGATGTTTGGACGTTTAACAGAACGAGCTCAGAAAGTATTAGCATTAGCACAAGAGGAAGCAATTCGATTAGGTCACAATAATATTGGTACAGAACATGTGTTACTTGGACTGATTCGAGAAGGAGAGGGTATTGCTGCAAAAGCACTTCAAGCGCTTGGATTAGGATCGGAAAAGATTCAAAAAGAAGTTGAAACATTGATCGGAAAAGGGCAAGAGGGCTCAAAAACCATTCATTATACTCCTCGTGCAAAAAAGGTTATTGAACTTTCTAWGGATGAGGCACGCAAGCTTGGACACTCGTATGTCGGCACTGAGCATATCCTATTAGGTTTAATTAGAGAAGGAGAAGGAGTTGCAGCAAGAGTACTGAACAACCTTGGTGTGAGCTTAAATAAAGCGCGTCAGCAAGTTTTACAGTTACTGGGAAGCAACGAAGTAGGTAGTTCATCTCAACAGGGTGGAAGTGCTACTCATGCCAATACCCCGACACTTGATAGTTTAGCTCGTGACTTAACAGCTATCGCTCGTGAGGAATCACTTGATCCTGTTATTGGACGTAGTAAAGAAATTGAGCGTGTGATCCAAGTGTTGAGTCGTCGCACCAAGAATAATCCAGTTCTTATTGGTGAACCTGGTGTTGGTAAAACAGCGATTGCAGAAGGATTAGCACAATCTATTGTTGCAAATGAAGTTCCAGAAACGCTACGCAATAAACGCGTGATGACGCTTGATATGGGAACAGTTGTTGCAGGTACTAAATATCGTGGTGAGTTTGAAGATCGTTTGAAAAAGGTGATGGATGAAATTCGCCAGGCAGGTAATGTAATCTTATTCATTGACGAATTACACACATTAATTGGAGCCGGTGGAGCAGAAGGGGCAATTGATGCTTCTAAYATCTTAAAGCCATCTCTTGCACGTGGTGAATTACAATGTATTGGTGCGACTACTCTTGATGAGTACCGTAAATATATTGAAAAGGATGCAGCGCTTGAGCGTCGTTTCCAACCAATCCGAGTAAATGAGCCGACATTAGAAGAGTCTGTTCTTATTTTAAAAGGATTGCGTGACCGTTATGAGGCGCATCATCGTGTAACGATAACAGATGAAGCAATTGAAGAGTCTGTTAAAATGTCAGATCGTTATATCTCAGATCGTTTCTTACCAGACAAGGCGATTGATCTAATTGATGAAGCTGCGTCGAAGGTAAGACTTCGTTCATATACAGCTCCTCCAAACTTAAAGGAGCTTGAAGGTCGCCTCGAAGAAACACGTAAGGAAAAAGATGCTGCAGTTCAAAGTCAAGAATTTGAAAAAGCTGCATCGCTACGTGACACAGAGCAACGTTTACGTGAAGAGCTTGAAGAAATGAAGAATGAATGGAAGAAAAAACAAGGTCAAGAAGATACTGAAGTTGTGGTGGAAGATATCGCTCAAGTTGTCGCGAGTTGGACTGGAATTCCGGTTTCCAAGCTGGCGGAGGAAGAAACGGATCGTTTACTTAAGATGGAAAGTATTCTTCATGAGCGTATTGTTGGGCAAGAAGAGGCGGTGGTATCAATCTCTAAAGCTGTTAGACGTGCTAGAGCCGGTCTAAAAGACCCTAAGCGTCCAATTGGTTCATTTATCTTCTTAGGACCCACTGGAGTAGGTAAAACAGAATTAGCTCGAGCTGTAGCGGAGACATTATTCGGAGATGAAGATGCTGTTATTCGTATTGATATGTCTGAGTACATGGAGAAGCATGCAACGAGTCGTCTCGTTGGTTCCCCTCCTGGATATGTGGGACATGAAGATGGTGGCCAATTAACAGAGAAAGTTCGCCGTAAGCCATACTCTGTTATTCTGCTCGATGAGATTGAAAAAGCTCACCCTGAAGTCTTTAATATCTTATTACAAGTACTTGAAGATGGGCGTTTAACCGATTCTAAAGGACGCACAGTAGATTTCCGTAATACAGCTATCATTATGACTTCAAATGTCGGTGCGAGTACACTCAAGCGTAATAAGTACTTAGGCTTTACAACAGAGAGCGAAGGGCAAGAGTACAAAGATATGAAAGGAAAAGTTATGGAGGAGCTTAAACGTAGCTTCCGTCCTGAATTCCTTAACCGTATTGATGAGATCATTGTCTTTCATTCTCTTGAGAAAAAGCATGTACGCGAGATCATTACGTTAATGGCTGATCAATTAAAACAACGTCTGCAAGAACAAGGAATTGAATTCGAATTAACAGAAGCTGCAAAAGATAAAATTACAGATCTGGGCTATGATCCTGAATATGGAGCTCGACCATTACGTCGTGCCTTGCAAAAGCAAGTTGAAGATCGTTTATCTGAAGAGCTATTAAAAGGAACGATCTTTAAAGGACAAAAGGCAATCATCGATGTACGTGACGATGAGCTTATAGTTGAAACGCGTGAGAGCGCACAAGTATAAATAATCGACTACATTCGATCAAGAAAAGCCGAGGGACAGACATAATCCCTCGGCTTTTCACCATAGAGATAGTAATACCTCTCTTTACAACTTTTTTTCTATCTCTGGTACAATAAAGAGTAGAAGAATGAAGGAAGTAGGGATGGTAATTGGCGAAGAAGAAAACCAAATTTGTTTGTCAGGAATGTGGCTATGAATCGGCTAAATGGATGGGGAAATGTCCAGGGTGTCAAGGTTGGAATACGATGGTTGAAGAGTTTGAACCGAGTGCTAAACAATCTAGCCGGAGTTATGTTACTTCTGGTGCTACCCAAGGGACAAAGCCCCAAGCTATTACGTCTATAGTGAGTGAAACCGAACCTAGGGTCAATACAACCATGGTGGAGTTAAATCGAGTTCTTGGTGGAGGGATTGTACCAGGTTCACTTGTATTAGTAGGGGGCGACCCAGGGATTGGGAAGTCTACGTTGTTACTCCAGTTATCAGCTAAGCTAGCTGAAACAAATGAAAAAGTTCTCTATATATCAGGTGAAGAGTCAGTTAAGCAAACAAAATTACGTGCAGATCGACTCAATCYCGCTTCAGCTAATCTGTATGTATTGGCAGAAACCGATCTAAGCTTTATCGAACGAGCAATTGATGAAGTTGAGCCTGCATTAGTCATTATAGACTCGATTCAAACCGTGTATCAAGATGATATATCATCGGCACCTGGAAGTGTGGCTCAAGTAAGAGAATGTACAGCAGCATTCATGAAGATTGCTAAAACACGTGGAATCGCTATTTTTATAGTGGGTCATGTAACAAAGCAGGGTTCAATCGCTGGACCTAAACTTCTTGAACATATGGTAGATTCTGTTTTGTATTTTGAGGGCGAACGTCATCATACATATCGAATTCTACGAGCTGTAAAGAATCGATTTGGTTCAACCAATGAAATGGGTATATTTGAAATGAAGGAACTAGGGCTTGAAGAAGTATTAAACCCATCAGAAATCTTTCTTGAAGAGCGATCAAAAGGGGCGGCAGGATCAATTGTAGTGGCATCGATGGAAGGTACACGTCCTGTTCTTGTAGAACTACAGGCCYTCATATCTCCAACCAGTTTCGGAAACCCTAGAAGAATGGCAACGGGAATAGACCATAATCGAGTCTCTCTTTTAATGGCAGTTCTAGAAAAACGCGTTGGATTGCTCTTACAGAATCAAGACGCTTATCTAAATGTAGCTGGTGGTGTCCGCTTAGATGAACCGGCAATTGATTTAGCGATTGCTTTAAGTATTGCGTCAAGCTTTCGTAATCAAGTGACAAGTCCCACAGATGTCGCTATTGGAGAAATTGGGCTAACAGGAGAAATTCGACGTGTGTCTAGAATAGACCAGCGGGTTAATGAAGCGGCTAAATTAGGATTTAAACGAGCAATCATACCTGAGAAGAACTTAGGGGGTTGGACTGTGCCAAAAGGGATTGAAGTCATAGGAGTACCAACTGTAGAGCGTGCGCTTGAGGTTGTGTTAGGGAGGTAAGGTGAATGGATGAGAGAAAAAAAGAGAGTTTTATTCAAAGTGTTCTAAAAC
>NZ_LFEL01000081.1:0-6871 GCF_001037965.1 Bacillus sp. LL01
CTAAGATCGCCACAATCGAGATAATTGGCAATGTCTTTACTCCGCTTTCTACAGCACGTGGGAAGAATTTTCTAACTAGTAAACCAAGTATAATTGGAATAATGATAACTTGAATAATAGATTGGAACATCGCCCCTGCATTAACAGGTAACCATTGACCAGCCAATAATAGAAGAATAGCCGGTGTTAATAGGGGTGCTAAAAGTGTAGAAATTGACGTCATTGCCACCGAAACGGGCAAGTCCCCTTTAGCTAAATACACCATTACATTTGATGCCGTACCCCCTGGACAAGCTCCAACAAGGATTAAACCTACTGCTAGTTCTGGTGGAAGTTGCAATAATACAGCTATTGCATAGGCAACAWGCGGCATAATTAAAAATTGCGCCACAACCCCAATCACGACGGGAATTGGCTTTTTCGCTACTGCACTAAAGTCAACAGCCCTCATCGTCAGACCCATTCCAAACATAATCACACCGAGTAGCAGCGTGATGTGAGGGGCAATCCATGTAAATAACTGTGGTACAGAGAACGCAACAAAACTACATAAAATGATAATAAGAGCAAAATACTTACTCATCCATAAACCAACTTTTTCAAGTGTTTGCATCTAACCCCTCCTTTTTAAATATTTCAATAATTCTAACTTCAAAAGGGTCGGAATGCAACCTTAGATTGAATAATTCACCTTAATAGATTTGTTGTCGGACCTCCAGCCAACTCAAAAAAACGTAGATATTCTTCACTTGTAATCTCACTCCCAAACCTCGCCATCATAAAATTATCTTGATAGGCCATCACGTCTGGTTCGTTGGTTAATACCTCTTCAAAGCCCCCTTTCATTAGGAGCTTTTGAAGAAGTTGCTTGTAGAGGCTACTATCCCCCTCTACTGATGATAAATCCCAATGCCAACGGTACTCAAGCGAGATTAGGATGTCTTTTTCATAAGGTCTCGCGCCAAGTATTTTTGTAAGTAATGCACTGGCTAGCCCTTGATTCCTTAAAGGAATAGCCACTTCAATTACGCCTAGAACTTTAATTTGAGCCATTTGCGACCAGCGCTCATCTGCCTCTGGTGGCAAAATCATTGTATACCCTAGGATTGTTTCCCCATCGAAAGCTAGTGCAAGATCAACATCTAAAGTTCGAAGTGCCCGAAGCATCGCTTGCTGCTGTTCGTTAGGCAATCTAAATTGTTTGAGACTCTTGTGAAAAGCCCCTTCCTGCAACACCTTTTCGACGAGGAAACGATCAGCCGTTACAGTGATTGTTTCCTTCTTAAAGTTCATCAAAGCCATTATCGTTTGACACCTTGGCGTATTGACGAGATTTTTGTTCAAAGAAATCACTTTTAGCTGCATTTACATCCTCATATGCTTTAATCCACTTCAAATTGTTCGTACGGTGCTGCGGAAAGATATGGTCATAGCCAAGCTGTTTTGCCCTCTTATTTGCAATGAACTTTAAATATGCTTCCATATCTGCAGGAGTCACCCCTTCAACCTGATCGCCAATAATGTATTTGAACCACTTTAACTCAAGCTCTGTTGCCTCTATCAAAGCCTCCTTAACAAAACACTCCATCTCTTCTGTTTTCAATTCAGGGTGTTCATGTTGTAGCTCCTTAAATAAGTTCGTAAACAAATAGACATGAAGCTGCTCATCACGGTTAATGTAGTTAATCATTGTAGAAGTAGAGACCATCTTTTGGTGACGAGCTAAATTATAGAAGAAAGCAAAGCCAGAGTAGAAATTTACTCCTTCTAAAATGACATCATAGACGATAGATTTGGCTAACGTTTCAGGAGTGGGATTGTGAATAAATTCTTCGTAGCCATTTACGATAAATTCGTTTCGTTCCCTCAAGATAGGATCAGATTTCCAGTAATCAAAAATTTCATCTTGAGTTGATTTTGGAACAAGACTGGAGAGCACATACRAATAGCTCTGATTATGAACAACCTCTTGAAAAGACAACACACTCATTAAGGCAACAAGAGACGAGTCCGTTAAGTAATCAGCAACTTTTATTGAATAATCAGTTTGTACGCTATCTAAGAAAGCTAATAGCCCAATAATTTTCTTGAATGATTCTTGTTCAGGCTCGGTCAAGTTTTTAAATTGCTTTGCATCATGAGTCATATTGATTTCAAATGGCGTCCAAAAATTTGCTAGCATATTTTTATAAAGGGGATATGCCCAACTAAAACGGACATCATCCCAATTTAGGACATTTGAGCTTTTTCCATTTACGATCGCCGTTGATGCATTAGGAGCTGTGGGATCATAGAGCTTTCTCTTTTCTAGATTCATAAATTCTCCTCCTCATAATTAACTTGAACAACTATCACATTCATCAACTGAGACTGATGTCGAACGTACATAGTAGGTTGTCTTCAACCCTTCTTTCCAAGCAAGCAAGTGAAGAGTAAGCAACTCTTTTGCTTTTACTGTACTTGGTACGTAGAGATTAAACGAGATGCCTTGATCAACGTGGCGTTGTCTCGCACCATTCTGCCTTATGCTCCACTTCTGGTCTATTGCATGTGCAGGCTTGTAATACCATGTCGTAGTAGGATCCAGATCAGGGGCTACAACTGGAATACGATAATTTTTCTTTTCTTCAATGTAGTATTTTGAAAAGATCGGATCGATGGAAGCTGTTGAGCCCGCGATCAGTGAAGTGGTCGCATTTGGTGCTACCGCCATCACATAACCATTTCTCATGCCATACCTAGATACTTTTGAGCGAACCTCTTTCCAATCCTCATTTTCATACCCACGCATTCTAAAATACTCTCCACTTTGCCAATCTGACCCATCGTAATGAGGATACGCGCCTTTTTCTTGTGCTRACTGTGCACTCGCTTTTATGGCCGCTCTATTAATACGCTCATACACACGATCTACTTCCTCAATTGCCTCATCACTTTCCCAGACAATGCCCTTTTTTGCTAGATGATGATGCCATCCGTACGTACCTAATCCAATTGCTCGATACTTTTTATTTGTCTGCTCTGCTTGTTTAACTCCTATTTGGTTTAAATCAATCACATTATCTAGCATACGTACTTGAATTGTGACCACTCGCTCTACGACATCATCAGCTAACACTGTCCCGAGCGAAAGTGAGCTTAAATTACATACCACATAGTCACCAGGCTTCTTTTTAATCGAAATCATATCTTCTTCTAGCTCTTCTTCAATGACCGTRGTTGCGCTCATATTTTGCATGATCTCTGTGCATAGATTAGACCCGTAAATCATCCCTTTATGGCGATTAGGATTTAATCGATTTGCCGTATCACGATAGAACATAAACGGGCTTCCTGTTTCTAATTGAGAAAGCATGATACGTTTCATAATCTCTATAGCAGGAACCTCTATCCGCGAGAGCTCAGAATTCGCTATGCATTCAGCATACTTTTGTCGAAACTCCCCTTCGCCTCTTGCTTCATCATAGAAATCTTCCAAAGAATATCCCATCTTAATTCGAACCTCATGAGGGTCAAACAAAGACCAACTCTCTCGCTTCTCAACTGCTTCCATAAATACATCAGGGATCGTAACAGCTGTAAATAAGTCATGTGTTCGTTGACGTTCATCACCGTTATTTAACTTGGCATCTAAAAAAGCAAAAATGTCCTTGTGCCAAACATCTAAGTACACAGCAATTGCCCCTTGACGTTGCCCTAACTGATCGAYACTCACCGCAACATTGTTAAGCTGCTTCATCCAAGGAATGACTCCAGACGAGACATTCTTAAATCCTCTAATCGCCGAGCCTTTTGCCCGAATCTTACCGAGATATATTCCAAGTCCACCACCATTTTTACTTACGGTTGCGGCATCTGTACAACTATCAAAAATAGAGCGAAGGTCATCATCGACTGTATCAATAAAACAACTCGAGAGCTGACCACCTACTTTACCAGCATTACAAAGTGTCGGTGTGGCAACTGTCATATATAAGTTAGACAACGCCCAATAGGCTTCTTTTACTAAATCAAGCCGCTTATCTGGCGGTTCTACTACCATCAACATCATCGCAATGACCAACATACGCTCCTGTGGCAATTCGATAATTTGATCTTCAAAGTTCTTAGCTAAATAACGATCGGCTAATGTTTTAATCCCAATATAGGTGAATTTCTCATCACGAGTTGGTTCTATCACAAGAGCTAGTAGATTTAGTTCCTCACTAGTATAGGAGTCCAGACGTTTGTCATAGATACCATTTTCTATTTGCTGTTTGAAATAGGCAGGGAAGCTTAATGGAAGAGAATCAACTTCCTCTCCTCGCCCTTTGGCAATATGCTCTTTCAAATCATTGATATAGCAAAATGACGCTACAAACGTCCAATCCGGTTGATCAACGGAGAGTTCATTTAATGCTGATAATGCGCGTTGCTGCCATGTTAACGTAGATGTTTCCTCTAACCACTCCTCTGTTACTAGATTCGGAAAACGTTGCTGTAATTGTGTATCTTGCTTGTTCATCATCTTTAATTCTTTCATTTCCCTCACTCCTCATCTCGATAACAAATAAAAAAACGCCCTACCCCTCAATTTGAGAGATAGGACGTAAAACGGCTTCGTTGGTCGTTGCAAACTAAACGAGCAGTAGACAGTCACTTAAAATAGCACATGTCTAGTCGCTGCCGTCTCACTTCTCATCCCCCGAAGATAGCTGACTAAGAAATGGTGGCAGGTCTCCTGACTTGTGCTTCACCTTACTTTGAGCCTTCCCGTATAAGCACCTATTAAGCACTCTTATACAGTGGTTGTCTCATTTCATCCACACTTACAGTTGCGGGGACAGTTCTGGATTCTCACCAGATTCCCTATTAAGCTGCTAAGCAACACCAACATTTCGCAATACAATATATAGTTGTAAAAACTTTCAACGCTACGATATATTGAAATCGTACCGGAAATATAGCTGAGATGCAAGACTTTTCTTACGACCAAATTTTAAAAAGCCCTGTTGCATATTAGCATCAAGGCTTTCATACTTATTCCTTAATTTTAACGGCCGTACCATAAGCAATGATTTCTGCTGCAGACCCCATAACCGTCGATGATTGGAGACGCATTCCGACAATTGCATTTGCTCCTTTTTTCGTAGCATCCTCTACCATGCGATGGATCGCAAGCTTTCTGGCTTCATCCATCATCTCGTTGTACCCTTTAATTTCACCACCAACAATACCTTTAAGCCCCSCTGTAATATCACGGCCGATATGCTTCGTCTGAATCGTTCCCCCTTTTACGTAGCCAATCACTTCGATAATCTCAGATCCCGCTATTGAATCAGTAGTCACTATTTTCATAATCAATTTCCTCCTCTTTCTCCTTTTTTCGTTCCACCATAAAAATGATTAACACTGCTAGAAAACTAGCTATATTTCCTCCAACCGCTAGTAGAGCCCATGTAATATTAATAAAAACAAAAAGAATGGTCATCAGTTGAAAAAGGATAGCTAGAGTAATAAGAGCAAAATTCAAGCGCCTATACATAGTTCGTTAACCAATCTCTCATCGTCTTTGTTAGCTCTTTTGAGAGGGGCTTTGTTCCGGTCTTTTTATATGCCTTTTTAAGTTGAAGAATGGAATAATCCTCCTCTTGATCTCTAAGCATATGATTCATTCCTTGAATAATCTTCGCCTCTACCGGCCCCTTAACAAACTTCTCTACTTCAAACACTCGCTCCGGTATCACTTGTAAATCTTTTGATCCTGTAATGGCAAGGATGGGACACTCGACTTTCTTCAATGACTCTCGCACATTAAATTGATAGTGCTCGCGAAACCATTTTGCATTTACTTTTACACCTTGAAAACGAGCCGTTACAGCATCCGTCCTCATCATCTTTTCATCAAATTTCGGTCCCTGCTTTTCCACTCTTTCTACTACTTTAAATAAGTTTAGAAGCTTGCCCCTTACCCCTTCCATTTCTTGTAAGCCTCTCACCATTTGATGCCGCTGATAGGAAAGGGCCTCAGCCATTGATTCAGATGCACCAGCGAGTAAGATTAACCCTGACACTTTTTCATCTTCTATTACTGCTGGCGCAAGCATGGCTCCCTCACTGTGACCAACGATGAACACACGCTTTGGATCCACCTGTGGGTGTTTTTTCAAAAAACGAAGCGCAGCCTTCGCATCCTCAACTAAATCCCACATCCCTGCTCCCATATAGCTTCCGGTCGACTTCCCCACTCCCCTTTTATCATAGCGTAAAGTGAGACATCCATTTTCCACAAAAAAAGCGGAAAGAGAATTATACAGATTAAAAATTTGCTTTCCTTTGCCATTCCCATTTCGATCAAGTGGACCTGACCCTGATAAGATCAGAACTGCTGGATAAAGCGGTTGCCCTTTCCTAGGTAAGTCGATTGTTCCACTTATCGTGATCTCACCTTGCTCAATTGAAGCTTCTTTCGAACTCATGACTCCGCCTCCGGTATCAAAATGGTTGCCAATGTTCTGGCACGTCTATTTTCATTCGGCTTCTTATCAACTGCTTCTTGAATCAACTGACCTACCCTTTCTCCAAACTCTAAAAGTTSCTMATCGCTTAAATGAAGCGTTGCTTGCCAAAAACCTAGCCCACCTTCTTTATATGATTGGGGTTCCGCACTCATGACATAACGTTCAAACTCTTTCAGTAAGTTCGCTTGGTACGTCATAAAATACTTTAAATACTCTTCAGGTGCAGTCTCTTTTATTTCTTCATCAGAGATAGTCAAATTATCGGTCACTACCGCATAGACCTTCTCGACCGTACCTCTAACTTTGTTCGTTTCCACTACATGAATAAGTCCAGCATCTAAAAGAAGCTTCAGGTGACGATACATGGTTGC
>NZ_LFEL01000082.1:0-6703 GCF_001037965.1 Bacillus sp. LL01
AACAGGGCTTGGACTAGCTATAACAAAAAGTATTGTAGAAGCACATGCAGGAAGGATCTGGGTAAAATCCTCAATTGGAGTGGGGACGACTTTCTCATTCACCCTACCTTTTTTTAACTAATAGAAAACCCGCCAACTCTAAATTGGCGGGTTACTTGTTTTATCCTTCTTGCTTCAAGGCTTTACTCTCGGCCTTTTCTTGTCGCATCTGTTTTAAGAAACGATGCGTCTCAGCTACAACGACACCTGAGAGACCAAGAAGACCAATTAAGTTTGGCACAGCCATAAGACCATTCATAATGTCGGCAACGCCCCAAACAACGTCTAAGCTTGCACCTGCACCTAATGCAACTGCTAATACGAATAACACACGATACACAACAATAGATTTTTGTGATTTGAAAAGGTAATAGAAACATTTTTCCCCATAGTACGACCAGCCTAGAATCGTTGAGTAGGCGAAGAATACTAAACCTACAGCAACAACAATGGCCCCTGCTGGTCCTAAGAAGTATTCAAATGTCGCAGAGGTAAGCGCGGCACCCGTTTCTCCACCTGTATAAAGATTACCCATTACAAGAGCAATACCAGTGATTGAACAAATAATAATCGTATCAATAAAGACTTGAGTCATCGATACAAGCGCTTGACGTCCTGGATAATCTGTCTTTGCCGCCGCAGCAGCAATCGGAGCAGAACCTAGACCAGCTTCATTGGAGAATACACCACGAGCTACCCCGTATTGAATAACGACTCCAATCSCTCCACCCGCAACAGCCTGACCAGTAAAGGCATCAGAGAAAATTAATGCTACTGCACTAGGAACAAGTGTCACATTGCTTAAAATTAAAATAAGACCAGCACCAACATAGAATAAAGCCATTAAAGGTACGATAAAAGCAACGGCGCGACCAATACTGCGAATCCCACCTAGTAAAACAAGACCTGTGAAGATGGCAAGAAGAATACCGGTAATCMAAGGGTTAATACCCCAATTACTCTCAATAACAGCAGCTACTGAGTTTGATTGAACCGTATTACCAATACCAAAGGCAGCGATAGCAGCTAAAATGGCAAAGGTTACACCGAGCCATTTCATTCCTAGACCTTTTTCAAGGTAATACATTGGTCCACCAGCCATTTGACCGTTCTTATCTTTTTCACGGTACTTAACGGCTAGAATAGCCTCTGCGTATTTTGTAGCCATACCGAAAATAGCAGATAGCCACATCCAAAATACAGCACCCGGCCCCCCGATGACAACAGCGGTTGCTACCCCGGCGATATTACCTGTACCAACTGTAGCAGCAAGTGCAGTCATTAGAGATTGGAAGTGAGAAATATCTCCTTCTGACTTTTTGTCTTGCTTACGACTAAAAGCAAGCTTTAGTGCATAAGGCAAAGTAGAAAATTGAAGAAATGCGAGACGGAATGTAAGATAAATACCTGTTCCGACTAATAAGATCAAAAGCGGTGGTCCCCATACGAAACCACTAATCTCGTTAATTGTCTGAATTAATCGGCTTTCTTCTTCCATCATAAACCCCCCTTTTAATTGCATTAATAGTATTAATATTCCGAAAATATGACGAATTTGTCAAGCTCTAAATAAATATTGGCTAAAAGACAAGCTAGTTGCCATATTAGCAATCATCATGTCGACGTTCAACTAGTGTGGAAGGTATTCTAACATAACTAGTTTTTTTCATAGAAAAGAAGTACTATTAAGTTTTGAGAATTGAAGAGGACGTTAGGTGAGTAAAAGATGGATATCGAGTTAACAATAGTTGGAACATTACTCGCATTGGTTGCGACAATTGGATTAATTTTAATAAGAGTAGCACCTGCTTATGCAATGATTGCTGGGGCTTTAATTGGTGGTGTGATTGGTGGCGCTACTTTACTGGAAACGGTTGAATTAATGATCGGCGGCGCCGAAGGGATGGTAGGGGTTGTCTTAAGGGTTTTGGCTGCGGGTATTCTCGCCGGAGTGTTAATCGAATCTGGTGCTGCAAAAACAATTGCTGAATCAATCTTATATAAGCTTGGCGAAACAAAGGCTTTGCTTGCTGTTGCAGGGGCAACAATGGTGTTGACAGCTGTAGGCGTATTTATTGGTGTAGCCATCTTAACCGTGGCCCCAGTTGCCTTATCGATTGCTAAAAGAGCAAACCTGTCAAAGATGGCGGTCTTGCTTGCCATATCAGGAGGTGGGAAAGCTGGAAATATCATTTCACCCAATCCAAATACAATCGCAGCAGCAGAAGCGTTTCAAGTACCTTTAACGTCTGTGATGTTTGTCGGAGTAGTCCCGGCTTTAGGCGGAATGGCCATTACTTATGTGCTAGCACGTAAACTTCGTAATGTTGGAGATGCTGTGGAGGAGAATGAACTTCCAAATGAAGTTGTAGGTGAATCACCAAGTTTGGCTAAAGCTCTTGCCGCTCCAGGAGTAGCGATTGCTCTATTGCTTTTGCAACCTCTCTTTGGCATACCTATTGACCCTCTCTTCGCTCTACCAATAGGTGGTGTAATAGGGGCACTTGTGATGGGTAAAGGAAGACATTTAAATCATTATATCCATTCTGGACTTGAGAAAATGGCAGGAGTGGCGATTTTGTTACTCGGAACAGGAACGTTAGCGGGAATAATCACCCACTCTGCTCTAATTGATCAAATATTACATGGAATTGATGCACTAAGCTTACCCGCTTATTTCCTAGCACCGATTGCTGGTATTACCATGTCTGCCGCTACAGGGTCGACAGCTGCCGCTACAGCAGTAGCCGGTAATGTATTTGCCCCAACGATTTTAGAGCTCGGCATTCATGCCTTAGCAGGAGCTGCGATGGTTCATGCTGGAGCAACAGTGCTTGATCACATGCCTCACGGAACATTTTTCCACATTACACGAGCCAGTGTTGGAATGGCAATGAAAGAGCGTTTTAAACTCCTGCCGTATGAAACATTAATCGGGGTTGTCATTGTGGTGATTTCAACCTTAATATTTGGTGTGTTTGGATTTTTATTCTTTGGCTAATAACAAGTAGCTGAATAGTTTGCTTCCATCCTCGTACATACTAATTTCGATCAGTGAAAACAGATCTGCTTATCAAATTTTAGGAGGGTAAAACGATGAAAAAAGATGAGAACAAGCAATACCAGCAACAAGGACCATATGATGATGTTGAATATTCAGCAGAAGTAGCCGATGCAGAAGATAAAGAAGCGATGGCTCGAATGAATGAAGCGGACAATCGAGCTAAACAGGAGAAAAAGAAGTAATAAATGAGCTAAAGAGAGTATGGCGTCTTCCTTTTATAAAAGAGAAGGCGCTTTATTAATTTTAATAAAAGTGTGAAAAAACTGACTTATTTTGCTACTATTTAGATAGTGAAGACAACTTGGGTAACTAGGAGCAAAATAAATGAAAAAACTTAAATTCCCTAAAAATTTGATAGGGGGCAGAGTAATAAAAACGGGTGTAGCCGTTTTTATTACTGCATTGGTGTGTCAGTTGCTCAACCTTCCTGTGGCGTTTGCTATTGTAACAGCAATTGTTACAATTGAACCTACAGCAGCAGATTCGATAAGGAAGGGGATGCAGCGTTTTCCAGCATCTTTAATTGGAACAGCGATCTCACTTACAGTCATCTATATATTTGGACAAAGCCCACTTGCCTATACGTTAGCGGCCGTATTGACCATTGTGGCATGTACAAAATTAAAGTTAGAGGCCGGAACACTTGTAGCAACCTTAGCAGCTGTAGCTATAGTCCCTACGGTTGAGGCAAACTATATGATCGCTTTTTTTGAACGAGCTGGAACAACTACGATAGCGCTTGTTATTTCAACAGTTGTGAATGTCAGTATTCTCCCACCTAAGTTTTCAAAGATTATAGCAGAAAGAAACCTTATGCTCTTTGGTAAAGTGGCAACTTTAATTTCACAAATCGGGGTACAATTGCCGAGTGAGCAAGTGTATATAAAGAAAGCTAAAAAAGAATATGACCAATTAACAAAAGAAATTGAGAAGTCATTGCAACTATGTCAATTTCAACTTGAGGAGTGGAAATTTCACAAGCATTCAATTCAAGATATGAGAAGATTTCATTTTGAACAAAAAAAATTGCAATTGCTTCAGCAAATTCTTTATCATTTGAATAGTGTATTTGTGACGAAAATTAATAAATATGAGATGGATGGTGATAAAAGATTGCTTTTATCTCAGACTTTACATGTTCTCTCCTTAGGTCTAAATGATTCAACGTATCAAATAAATGCTGAACACGTACAGATTATCAAGAAGTTGGATACGAAATTTTGGCATATACGCTCAGAGGTAGCAGAACAAGGAGAGGATAAGAGGAAATATCATCATCATTTTTCCACAGAAGCGGTTCTTTATTTTGCTTTATTATCAATTCATGACATTTTAGAGGAACTAGAACATCTTCGTCATCATTATCAAAAGTTCAAACCGACTCATTTAGAAAAGGAGACCTCTACATGAATAAAACAGCTATATTTGCCCATCGCGGAGCTTCGCTTCATTATCCGGAAAATACAATGGTTGCTTTTGAAGCAGCGTATCAGCTAGGGGCCGATGGAATTGAATTTGATGTCCAGCTAAGTAAAGACTTAGTACCGGTTGTGATTCATGATGCGACCTTGAATCGTACRACGAATGGGTCAGGTTATGTGGGAGCTCATACCGTTGAACAATTAAAGAGCCTAAGTGCTGGTTCTTGGTTTGACTCGGCGTTTACTGAGGAAACAATTCCAACGTTAGAAGAAGTGCTTATTTGGGCAAGCGATAAAGAGATGACATTGAACATTGAACTAAAAGGAGCGATCACGCAGCGTGACCATGTCGTGAAGACCATTCTGCCTCTTTTCCATGAGTACGAGCTAACAAAGCGTGTCATTCTTTCTTCTTTTGACCACAATGTGATCCATCAAGCTCTAAAAGTAGCGCCAGAACTTGAATCAGCAGTTATCGTGACAGCAGCATTATATAAGCCAGAAAGATATGTAAAAGAAGTAGGTGTTTCGGGGTATCATTTTATGTCTCCTTTACTATTAGAAGAAGAAGCTAAAGCGTTGATTCATGCTGGAATTAAGATCAGGCCTTATACAGTCAATAGCGAGGGATTGTTAAAAATGTATATGGAGTGGGAATGTGCAGGGATTTTTACTGACAACCCTAAGCTTGCCCTGCAAGTACGAGAGCAATTAAACGATAAGGAGTAACTCTTTATCGTTTTTTATTATGGGATTTTTTCCATTTAGTGATTGCTGATCGGATAAGTAAAGCATGGGTGATGTTTCTCTCCGATTTTCTTAAAGGCGTATTACTCCTTGGTATGATAGGATTATTGTTTTATGGTGCTTATACGATTTGGCCATTCCTTGCAGCCACGATGCTAGCAGTTGGTGGATACGTCCTCATTTTTACAATCACAGCGGTCTCTCTCATAATGGCTGGGGTGATTGATCTTCTTATTAAGAAAAAGATGCCTGAAAAAAGAGAAGCAGACCATTCAAAGGATGTACAAAGAAAAGAGACGATGATTCAAGCTATTAAAGGTGGATTGGCTTATGTAAGGCAAAGTCCTTTCCTACTAGCATTAATGACTTCGACCATTTTTTTGAACTTTTTCTTTAGTGGCCCCTTGCAGCTTGGGATGCCGTTATTTTCCTCTCGGATTTTAAACGGGGATGAAGTTACGTATGCCTTGTTAAATGGAGGAATTGCTGCTGGAATGCTAGTAGGTGGAGTGGGAGTTGGGCTGTTGAATATTCAACGGAAGAGAGGTCTTTAGCCTTTCAACAACTTTTATAAGCAGTATGTTCTTCATTATTTTACTGGGAGTCGCCATTAGTGTCACTAATATACCGTTGATTGCCGTTATTCAAAGCCATATAAAAAGAGAATACTTAGGTAGAGTGATGAGCTTAACATCGTTTGCTTCAATGGGTTTATTACCAGTTTCCTATCTGGTGACGTCTTTATTTTTAGCGATAGGCATAGCTATAGAGATGATCATGCTTGTTAGTGCAGTTGGTTTAGCTGTTGTTTGCTTCATTATATTGTTTAAAGCAAAAGCATTACGTACAGCAGATTAAATTAGAAGTGTTAAAGAAATGAAAAGAACATTTAAAAAACGCTTTCATTTTTCGAGGAGGTCTAGTATACTCATCAATAAGAAAGCGTTATTACTAAAAGTTTCCGAAACGTTTTGGAGGTTGTCGTGACTACAATAAAAGATATTGCGAGGGTGGCTGGCGTTTCGATCACAACCGTTTCGAGAGCTTTAAACGGGTATAGTGACGTGAGTGAAAAGACTAGACGGCGTATACAGGAAGTGGCGAAAGAATTAAAGTATAGCCCGAATGCTGTAGCTAGAAGCCTGGTCATGAATCGTTCGAAAACCATTGGCCTTCTTGTTTCAGAGATAAGCCGTGAAGGGGCAAAAGATAATTTTACGTTTGAGGTATTGTGTGGGATTAATGATCGTGTGGCAGAACTTGATTATGATCTGATCTTATTTAATACCAATTCAGCTCAGCAAAAGGTAAAAAGCTATACGCAATTATGTCGTGAACGCCGAGTTGAAGGAGTTATTTTACAAGGGATCAAAACAGATGATCCTTATCTAGAGGAAGTAATTGAAAGTGATATTCCTTGCGTTGTAGTAGA
>NZ_LFEL01000083.1:0-6701 GCF_001037965.1 Bacillus sp. LL01
TGGCATAAACTAAATCTGCATTCTTCAATACAGACAAATGTTGCGATATCCCAGCTTTGCTCATGTCAAAATGGTCAGCAATTTCACCAGCAGTTAAATCTCCCTCCTTCAAAAGATCTAAGATTTTTCTTCTGTTTTCATCTGATAATGCTAGTGATGAGCGAATACTTTATGATAGTGCTTTTCATCAAATGCAAACTGGATAATAGCTTGCGCGGCCTCAGTCGCATATCCACTTCCCCAAAATTCCTCACCGATCCAATAGGCAATTTCACCGTGGTTAAACGCTAGGTTGCTAGATAATGCGATCGCTCCATACAATCCTCCTGATTCTTTATCGGTAATAGCAAATTCGAAGGATTTATTCGWCTCAAAGTTTTCAAGATGATGCCTAATCCATGACAATGCATCTTAGATAGAGTAGGGATAAGGGAGGTACAATGTATTTTGATRAATCTTACAGTTATTACAAAGCTTCGCAACATCTGCTGCGTCTGTTGTTTGAAACAGTCTAAGCACTAGTCTTTTGGTGAAAATCGTTTTATTCTGCTGATCATATAGCATTGAATTCTCTCCATTCGCATCAATTATTATGTTTATCCAATAAATTAGAAGTAGGTAACTATCTTCTATCGCTTATCAAGARTAAACGTTTCAGTATAATCATCCCATTCAACGGTCACCTCGACCTCAGTATGTTCAGAGACTTTAGCATTCGTAGGATTAGCTACACTACTATCACTGATCGTTCCGTGCTCTTCTAAATGAATACCACTCCTACCAAACCCGCCAACACTATCGACATAGTACGTAATTTCTCCAACAGAGTTCACATCCTCACCCTTATAGGTAAGTATGAGCTCCTGCGTTTCAAACTCATCACTCGTTTGCGTAACCTTTAGATCTGCTGACCAATGATCATCCTCCCCATAATAGGTATATGTGTCGGTAACACAAGCCGCTAAAAGTAGGACTATAACGATTAATAGCATTAGAAGCTTTTTATGCATGATAACTCCCCTTTAGTTAAGTAGCTTTTATATCAATTAAGATCGAATTCATTACACTTTCAATAAAATTTTCCCTTTATAATGACGACTTTCCATTAAGTTATGTGCCTCTTTTGCCGCACTTAATGGAAATACCTGTGCGATCGGTAGAGTTATTTGTTTTGTATTAAATAATTCTATTACTTTTTCTGCAACAGGTGCTAATCGTGCTGGATCGTGCTTTCTTGTTGTACCTAAACTAAACCCCTTGACCGTCCTACAGCTAGTATGAACGTCACTCGTTTTAAAAGCACCAGCTTTCCCATTACTATTACCAAATTGGACAAGAGTGCCATACAAGGCTAAGCAATCTAAGCTCAAGCTTGTGACCTCACCAGCAACTGAATCAAAGATGATATTGGCTCCTTTATTATTTGTTTGCTTTAACACTTCCTCTGTAAAGGTGTCGTAGGTATAGACACTATCAACCCCTAGCTCTCTTACATAATTGGCCTTATCAAGGTTACCTACCGTTCCGATAATCTTATGAACCCCTGTTAATTTAGCCAATTGTACAAGCATGGAACCTACCCCACCAGCAGCACTATGAATAACGATGGTATCTGAATGTTGAACTTGCCCAATTTCATGTAGAAGCATATACGATAAGATTGAGACAGTTGGCATCGCTGCAGCTTGTTCAAATGATAGGCTATCTGGGATCTTAAAGATTAAGCTTTCCTTTGCAAGAACATATTCTGCATATGAACCGTCTTGAGGAAAAGCGATCACCCTATCTCCGATTGAAAAAGGTGATTCAACACTCGTTTCAACAATGGTACCTGCTGCGTCTAATCCCACCATGAGCGGGAAATGCCCCTTTCCTTTATTCCCGTTTCGTTTTTTTATATCTGCATAATTCACACTCGTATATGCAACTTTAATTAAACATTCTCCATCCCTCATTTTTGGCCTTTCAACATCTGAATAGGTTAAGACATTTGCATCTCCAAATTCACTTTGGACTATCGCTTTCATCCTCATTCCCCTTTCAAACTATCCTTCTAAATCTTTCAACTTTCTAATTATACCAAATAATGGGTTTGGTAGGTTGTTTCAGATAGAACATGCTTTAAAAGGAGTTGCCTACAYGACAACTCCTTACCTGAACCTTATTAATGATCATTGATTCTAATACCGTTTGAACTTCATTTAAAAAACGTAACAAATAAATAGAAAAAAACCATTTACATTCTTTCAACACTATTCTCTTTTATATATRAAACGATTTCATCAAAGTGATAATGATGGTTCACAACATCGACTGTAAAATCAACGGCCTGCTGCTGCATCATCGTTAAATTGTATCCGTTTAACTTTAAGAAAGTCACTAAAGAGTGCAAGGCAGTACGTTTATTGGCATTATGAAAAGCATGATTTTGAGCCAGTGATTGAAAGAGAGCTGCCGCCTTTGTAAACGTCTCCGGATAAGCGTCGTCCCCAAAGGCAGACTGCTTTGGGCGGTTCACAGCAGATTCAAGCAGCGTCATATCTTTTATGCCAATTTGCTCTTTAGGTGAATACGTCTTTATCTGATAGACATTCAGTAAAGAAACCTCACGCTCAGATAAATAACGTGTCATATCAACGGTCCTTCAGCATTTTAAATGCTTCGTCGTATTCTTGCATACTTTCGCCTACCATCTCCAAAAATTCCGCGTCTATCCCCGCTGKGACCTCTTCTCTCTTCTTTCGTAAACGGATCTCATTTCCAACCACATCCACAATCAAATTGTCCCCAGCCTTGGCATCAATCGCCTTTAGTRCATCAGATAACGTAACCCCCAAACTGTTTCCAATCCTAGTTACCTTTCGCTGCATTTCCTTTGACATATATAGCCCACCTCCACCTATTTAGCTCTTATTTTAAACATATCGAATTATTATTATAACTGTTATAACAATTATAACACTAGCATACGAAAAAGAAATAGATAAATAACTTGAAAAGACTAAGATAGTTCAAAAATTGTACCTACCCTATTGAGTATGTTTCAATTAATCACTACATCATCACCCTGCTCCTCAAACGATATCCTCCCCATTCCTTCAATCGATACCTTAAAAGGGAAAAATCTTGCATTTTTATTTGAGAAGAACCAACGGCGGTCCTTTTTTACCGTAATAAACAAACCCGTTTCATCTCCAACAGGTGTTAACCCCTCACTATCATCTCTCCAGTTAGGTATACCGATGTGATTGAGCTTTCTTACAAATGGAATGACATCACGAACAACTACCCCTACTTCACTAATATTGAGAAAATCCTTAGATGAAAAGCGATGTGTCACACCATTTTTCAAGTTATGGCGGGCAATGAATTCAAGGATATTTCCTGATGGATCCTCGAAATAAATAGCGTGAGCATTCCAGCTTTTAAAGAACACTTCATCTGAGTCTTTCTCGATATTTAATTGAACTTTTGATTGAAGCCAAGCTTTTGTTTCATCGATTTTGTTTTCTGGTATATTGATTGCAAAGTGATAAAATGGGTCCTCTAGCTCATTTGTTTGCTGGTAAGTAAGAGTGGTCGCCCCAACTTGAACAGTAAACGCCTCTTTGTCTTCTTTCATAATAGGAAGCTCTAGTAGATTTGCATAGAAGCATCTCATCTCGTTTAGATTGTTCGTCCATAGTGAAACCTCAGTTATTTTCATTGTTAATCACCCTTTCATATCTATCATACAAGGAGACTTTATAATATCTCTTGTAATTTTTCAAAAAATTAGATCGGAATACAAAAAGAGACAGGAACGCATCCCTGTCTCTCCTTTATCTTAATTATGCATGGAAGTTCGTACCGTCAGTCGTCGGTTCAATGATACCTGCACGAATGACAAAGTCACCAAAATGTTCGCCTTCTTGACGTTCTTTTGCATAGCGAGGTAGCATCACACCAAGTTCACGTAAGATTTCTTCCTCGCCGATGTTTTCGCGGTACATTTTGCTTAGACGGCTACCATCAAAGGCTGCACCAAGATACATATTGTATTTGCCTGGAGCCTTGCCGATAAAACCAATTTCACCTAATGCATGGCGAGCACAGCCGTTTGGACAGCCGGTCATACGTATCGTGATCTCTTTGTCACGTAGTCCATTCTCATCAACAATTTCATCGATTTTATCAATTAAAGTTGGTAAGTAGCGTTCTGCTTCCRCCATCGCAAGGCCACATGTCGGAAGAGCTACACAGGCAATGGAACTGCGGCGTAGAGCGGAATATTGCTTACCATCTGTCAGACTGTATTGTTCGATCAGTTCGGTAATCTTTTTCTTTTTCTGACTCGATACATTCGCAATGATCAAGTTTTGATTTGCTGTAAGTCGGATATCACCCGTGTGGATTTTAGCAATCTCACGCACAGCAGTCATGAGCTTATAATCATCCGTATCTACCACACGGCCGCCTTCGACGAACATCGTAAAGTGCCATTTACCTTTAACACCCTTCACCCAACCGTAGCGATCGCCGTTACTATCAAAGTGATATTCTTTCGCTTCATCCAGSTTCCAGCCGAGACGATTTTCTAGTTCAGCTTTAACGGTTTCCAAGCCAAGACGATCAACCGTGTACTTGAAGCGGGCATTTTTACGTTCCGAGCGATTTCCGTAGTCACGTTGAATCGTAATCACTTTTTCTGCCACATCAAGAATTTGATCTGGTTTACAGAAACCGATGACTTTAGCAAGCTGTGGATACGTCTCTTTATCGCCATGAGACATCCCCATACCGCCACCAATGGCTACGTTAAATCCTAGAAGCTGGCCCTCTTTTACAATCGCAATAAATCCAAGATCCTGCGAATACACATCTATGTCATTCGACGGGGGTACAGCAATTCCAATCTTAAACTTACGTGGCAAATAAAGCGGACCATACATCGGTTCAACTTCATCAGTTGCTGGTGTCGAGGCTACTTGTTCTTCATCTAACCAAATCTCGTGATACGCTCTTGTACGTGGCAATAAATCATCACTTAGTTTTTTTCCMCACTCATACACTTCCGTATGGATATGTGATTCGTCTGGATTTGACACACTCATCACATTACGATTCACATCACCACATGCTGCAATCGTATCAAGCATAGAGGCATGGATTTCTTGAATCGTTTTCTTCATATTCCATTTTAAAATACCATGCATTTGGAACGTTTGACGTGTTGTCAGCTTTAACGTTCCGTTGCCATACTTTTGAGCAAGCTCATCCATAACAAGCCATTGAGCTGGTGTTGCTACCCCACCTGGCATACGAACGCGCAGCATGAATTGATACGCTGGTTCAAGCTTTTGCTTTTGGCGCTCATTACGAAGATCTCGGTCATCCTGCAAGTAGCTACCATGGTGTTTCATCAGGCGATTATCATCATCTGGAATGCCCGCACTAATTCGATCGAGCATGACTTCCTTTAATGTACCACGTAAAAAGTTACTACCACTCTTAATGCGCTCAACATCGCTGCTAGGGCCGTCTGGCGCTTTTAAAATTTGGTTACCCATGTTGTCTGTTCTCCTTCCAATCGAAAATCAATATACATCACGCTGATAACGTTTTTGCTGTTGCATGTCGGCAAGATATTGTTCCGCTTGTTCACGGCTCATACCGCCTTCTTGTTCAATAATATCGATAAGAGTCGTATGTACATCATGCGCCATATGCTTCTCATCTCCACAAATGTAAACGACCGCTCCCTCTTGAAGCCACTCAAACAATTCTTTACTCTGTTCGCGCATACGGTGCTGAACATATACTTTTTCATCTGTGTCACGTGAAAATGCAACATCCATTTTCGTCAGCACACCGTCTTTCAACCAATTTTGCCACTCAGTCTGGTAAAGGAAATCGGTCACGAAATGCTGGTCACCAAAGAATAACCATGACTTCCCTTCCACTCCTGCTTCTTCACGCTCTTGAATAAATGAACGGAATGGCGCAATTCCAGTCCCGGGTCCAACCATAATAATTGGCGTATCTGGGTTTTCTGGGAGCTTGAAGTTTTCATTATGTTGAATGTAAATCGGCAGCGTGTCACCTGGTTGTAGTCGCTCTGCACATAAAATAGAGCAAACTCCACTACGATCACGTCCATGAGTTTGATAGCGGACTGCACCGATTGTTAAGTGTACTTCATCAGGATTCGCCGATAAGCTGCTTGCAATGGAGTAAAGACGCCCTGGCATTTTACGCAGAATCGAGATAAATTCTTGCGCCGATACACCCCACGGACCAAATGAACGAACTAAATCTAGCAAATCGCGTCCCTCTATATACTCTTTTAATCTCGCTTCATTTCCAGCAGATAAAAGGTCTGTTAACTCCTTATTCCCTGAAAGCTTTGACGCCTGCTCTAGTAGCGGTTTTGTTAAGACAGTAATTTCAAAGTGAGAAGTGAGCGCTTCTTTAAGCGGTCGAACGTCTCCCTTTTTATTAACCGTCACAATTTCTTCTGGATCCCATTTCATTTCTTGAAGAAGCATGTTTACGAGAGTTGGATCATTTTCTGGATAGATTCCTAGACTGTCACCTGGTGCATATGTAAGTCCCGAACCTTCAAGCGATAATTCAAGATGACGCGTTTCTTTATCGGAGCCACGGCCATTCAAATTTAAATTTTCAAGCACC
This sequence comes from Bacillus sp. LL01, assembly GCF_001037965.1. Taxonomy (NCBI): domain Bacteria; kingdom Bacillati; phylum Bacillota; class Bacilli; order Caryophanales; family Bacillaceae; genus Bacillus; species Bacillus sp. LL01. Next base: position 6,673 of record NZ_LFEL01000083.1, read on the forward strand.
TCTGCTTTAAACGGATTGGTTCTTGAATA
>NZ_LFEL01000084.1:0-6694 GCF_001037965.1 Bacillus sp. LL01
ATTGAACCAAAATCACACCAGTTAATAAAATCAAAAAAGAAACAAATGTTTTACCAAATTTCTTTCCAGTTAATTTTAAGTGTAAGACAAATTTTGAGGCGATCAACAATAAGACAAAATTCATTAGTGCTGCAATCGTTGTGGCTGCAGCTAATCCCATTGCCCAATACTGATCGATTAATACGATCGCTAAAACGACGTTAATTCCAAATACAGAAATAATACTTAATGTAACTGGTAGAATCGATTTCTCTCTAGCATAGAAGAAACGTGTAACATATAAGTTAGCTGAKWGAGCWAACATTGAAAGCACTAGCACTTGAAATAAAGGTGCAGTCATTAACGTTGATTCACGGGTAAATTGTCCATACTCAAACACAACCGTGAAGATCTCCTCCGCATAGAAAAAGGCAAAAATGGTTGAAGGAACAATAAGCAATGTCATTAACCGTAAGCCCTTTTGAAAGATCGATTCAATTTCATCATTTTCATTTGCAGCTACTTTTTTAGCTAATAACGGGTAAATAACAGTTGTAACAGCTGTCATTAATACACTTTGCGGCAATTGAACAATCTTCGACGAATAGTTTAAAGCAGCAATCGCCCCATCTTGTAGTTGAGAGGCAAAGATCCGGTGAATAAGGAAGTATAGCTGTAATGTTGCTCCTCCTAATAGTATTGGCAATCCTAACCTGATTAATTTCTTCATTTCATCAGAAGAACCGAAACTAAACCGGAATTTAACGAATTTTTCTTTTCTAATCAAGTAGACCAGCATAACCACCATTAAGATTGCACTGATTGTAGCACCCCAGGCATGACTGAATGGACCAATAATCGGGAAAAGTGCTAAAGCAATAATGACAAAACTAGCGTTCATCAAAAATGTCGATGCAGTCGATAGTTTAAAGCGTTGGTTAACATTAAGGACACCTGTTAACCACATTGCTAATACTAAGAAGAATGTAGAAGGCGCCATAATAACAAACAAGTCACTTGTTAATTGCAACTCACTTCCTTCTAATCCTCTAAACACCAATGATATAACATTCTTTGAAAAGAACATTAATATAAACGTAAATCCTACTAACACAACCGTTAGCCAAGAAAATACACTTTGAAGAAACCTCTCCCTATGAAGAGGATCTCCTATCTTACTATAAACTGAAATAAATGCCGTAGTGATTGCGCCTCCCACGACAATATAAAAAAAGTTTGGTAGTGTATAGGCCGTTATTACACTATCGGCAACATAGGAAGTACCGAATTGAAAACCAATAACGATCTCCCTAAAAAAGCCAATAAACCTGGAACCTAAATTAATGACAGCAACGGTGCCTATAACAGCTAATAGTSACTTTCCTTTCATTCCATTCCCTACTTTCCACTTGCGACCATTACCTAGGCTTTCGTCTCTATAAACTCAGAAATAAGCTTCACAATATGATCTCGCCCACTTTTATAAGGCTTAGGTGTAAACCCTTCTACTTCTCTTGTGATAAGGTTCTCCAAGTCACCTACATTATCAGAGCCTAAAATATGTCCTGCATGTGTAAACTGTTCGACAATTTCCACTTGGTGATCATCATTATGTTCATTGAACTCCGCACGTCTTGCAAGCGCAATGACCTTCTTCCCTTTTTTCACACCTGTGATAATCGATCCGGTGCCTGCATGAGTAATTATAAGAGAAGCTTCTTCAAAGTTTTGGTCCATTTCATCATAACTCATGAAAGGAATTAGCTTCATTGACTGCGATTCATAAGGAGTATGACCTAACTGTACAACGATCTTCTCTGTTATGACTCCCGATTGTTGGAGTCGTTCTACTTCTTCTAATAAACGTGTAAATGGTAGCTCATGAGTACCTAATACGACAAAAATCAATAGATAGACCCCCCGTAAACTGCTTTTGGATAGACCTTCTTCATTGTTTCCCACTGCACGATGAACATATCAGAAATAGGATAAACCATTCTTCCCGATAAAGTAGGAGTTGTTGTCTTTGCAAAGCTTTCAATAAAGATGACCTTTTTTCCAAAAAGCTTCGCAATATAACACATTGGGACTGCAGTATGAGCACCAGTCGTCACTACAACATCTGGTCGTTCTTTGAGAAAAACATAAAAAGATTTTATACAATTAAAGGAAAATTTAAAAAGATAGCTAAATAAGTAATTTCTCGCCCCATATACTAATAAAGAGGTAGGGTGATCTTTTTTTAGCTCTTCCGTAATACTCGATTTTTCCGTAACAATATGATAATCATAAGTTTCAAAGAGCGGCTTCAATTGTAAAAGTTGTGTTAAATGCCCACCAATTGAAGAGATAAACATAACTTTCTTTCGTTTGGGTTTTGCCACGATTTTATTCTCCTCTACGTTGATATAGCTCAATTAGCTTTTGAATGATTTTTTCTTGATCATACTCATCTGCACGCGAAAAACCAGCCTCAACATATCGCTTGGCCAGATCTTTTTGATCAAGAATATCTTCTATTCCTTTTTCTAGCGAACGTGCATTTTGTGGTTCAACTAAAGAACCATGTTCCCCGCGGAGAAGGTATTCTAAACCTCCGACTCGGCTACCAACAACAGGTGTCCCACAAGACATGGCTTCTAATGCAACCAGACCAAAGCCCTCTAAGTGAGAAGGGAGCACAAATACATCGGCTGCAGACATCCACGTAGCTGCTTTTGCTTGCGAGACAGCCGGGTGCATAACGACATCTTGTAAGTTATTTTCATTGATATAGTCAATTAACGTTTCTTTAAACTCTAGCTTTTTTTCGTTACCTATTAAACAAAGAGTTAGAGTAGGATCTTTCACCTTTAATTCTTTATAAGCTTCTAGTAGCTCTAATAAGCCTTTTTCTTTAATAAGATTGCCAATAAAGACAATAGCCCGCTTATCTGCAGGAATTCCTACCTCTTGTTTGGCCTCCATTTGATCAATCGGTTTAAAGACCTCTCGATTCACTCCCATATTGAGAATGGTCATTTTACTTGAAGGCACTTGATACTCTTGACTAATCTGTTCATAGAGCTTCTCCCCAACTGCAATCACTTCATCTGCTTCATTTAAAATATTGGCTGTGTGTGCTCTTGTTCGTTCATTTTTCTTAGCCATTCTCTCAATGTCGCCTCCATGAGAGGTTACAACAAGCTTAGTCTTAAATATTTTTTTGAACAATAAAGCTAGCAATCCTGTTGGGAATATATAGTGCGCATGAACGACATCATATTTACGCCCTTTAGTGATTAAGGTTAGAAGCGTTTGAATCATCCACTTGCTATATTTCATTAGTACCCTTGGTTTAGCCATACTTGGATCCTGAACGGCTATTACATCCACTTCGATCCCTTTTGAACGCAGGGCTTCTACTTGATTCTTAACGAAAATCCCGAACGTCGCTTGACGAGGTCCGGGATACATATTACTTAATACGAGTACACGCAACTTTTTATTCATTGCCAGTCTCCTTTTTATACCAGTTGACTCCTATACCTAAGAATAACCATAACCATAGTGCAATTTGATGATTTTCCCATGCTGTTGACAATAAGCCCATTACCACAAAAGCAATCGCAAATGTTACAACAAATAAACTCACCCATTTTTTCATTAGAATATCTGTTTGTTCGGAGAAAACCGTCATCGTCTTGATGACTTTAAATAAGAAATAACCTAAAAGTAAGACACCAATAACACCGTACTCTACAATAACGTATAACGCATTGTTATCTACCGTTTTCATCGTACTTGGAAGACCTTCATCTAAAAATTGATGGAATGGAGAATTGAACACAAATGCTGCGTTACTACCAAACATTCCTGGTCCGACGCCTGTAATTGGATTTAATAAAAAGACATCTAACCCACTCATTATAATAAGGAAGCGATAGTTTTTAGATAAATCTAGCGTATACAGATTACGTTGCGCAAATCCATCTAGGAAAAAGAGGGCTGCAGCATAACCTACTACGAAAACGACAACAAGTGCCGCTGAACTAACAAGTAAGATTCGAAATGCTTTGTTTTTCCTAAAGATAATTCCTATCAAACCAAGGCACCCAATGAGTGCTAAGAAAGCTTGTCGTGAAAACGTTAAGGCAATGGCCGTCAAGATCACTGCACCAATAATGAGGTAGATCATTTTTGACTTTGTTGATAGATTTCCTTTGTAGACGAAAACATACAATAGGACAAGAAGTAATACAGCCACTAAGAAGCCAGCTAATGTGTTACTAGAATCCATCATTCCAAATGCTCTTACTTCTTCTCCTATCTCAATACTTCTTCGTTCCTCAATATTACGTAAAGGCAACGGTACAAGGAAAGCGATCTGAAGAAAACCAATGATTGATTGAACAATTCCTATCCCTAAAATGAGATAAAACACTTTCTTAACCCACGCAGTAGGAATCTCGATCGCTAATAAAATATAGAATAAGATCAAATATTGAAAGATGGCTCTTAATCCAAATATCCCTTGCGCAAAGGGAACATTATTAATAAACATACTAAATAAAGCAAAACTAAAAAACAGTAACAAACTAAAGTTTAAAGGGTTCTTCAATTTATGAAGTAGGTTTTTTCGACCTATTGTAGGGTGAATCACGACAATAAAAGCCATGATGATTAAAAGTAATTCCCCTGTATAAGAGATTCCCATTCTAACAATGGAAGGAAGAAAACCAGCCCAAATTTTTGTAAATTGCAGCTCAACCGCAGTCCAGATTATCAATAACATTGTAGTTATTAACAAAATCCGATTGGCACGTTCAGCAGGTAAATATTTCGCTATCATCTGATTCACACCATTCATCATTCTAATTCAGCTTGAATTGCTCAGTACCTTTAAAAGCTTCAGCCTTCAATTGAGTAGATACTGACACAAATTGCTTTTGTACGTTAGTCCAGTTTTGCTCCATATCTTTAAATGCATCTACGATGGGAGTTGTTTCAGTTGTCACATTCTCAATCGGTACACCATACGTATCCATTTCCATTAATTGCATGAAATCAAGCACTTTATGGTGATAGCCAACCCCAATGACTGGAGTTTCGGCCACGACAGACAAGATAAGAGAATGCAAACGGGTTCCGATTATCAAGTCTTGTTCTGCACTAATACGTACAATATCTTTTGGATGCAGATTTTCTTCAATAATAGTAGTTGAACCTTCATTTTTCATTTCTGCCAGAATATCTTTTGTCACTTGAACATCCTCTGGGAACTTTGTTGAATAGAAGGTGATTTCTACATTTTTTTCTGTTATTAGTTGGTCTAATTGTGCCGCCATTCCTTTTACATAAGTAAGATACTTGTCCATATCTGGTGTAGGCCAGTACTGCTGACTAAAATAAGGAACGGCTGTAACACCGACCTTTTTTATTACTTGACTTGGTTTATGTGTTTGCTCAGCAGGGACTGAGAAAGCAGGATCCCCAATCACATGAACCTCTTTATTAGCCCCAATTTTCTCTAGTAATGCTTTTGAGTCTCCGTCACGAACAGATACGGACTCTGCTAGATTGACAAGTTTTTTGATAAAGAAACGACCCGTACTCGTTTTAATTGGGCCTGCCCCTACTCCGTACACAACCACTTGACAGCCCGCTCTCTTTCCCGTCATACCTAATACACTGTAGAGAGGAGCATCTCGCTTGTACATATCCATCAGGAGACMACCGCCACMGACAATCAACAGGTCTAACCCCTTCATCACCTTATAACTTTCCTTCACCGTTTTAATACCAGATTTCAAAATGCTTCCTTCCTTATATAAAAGGGGGACTGATGACATCTGATATCTCTCTGTCGTGTTGCTTGGTTGGTTACTAAAAATAACAATATCCTTTTGACGAACGCCTACATGCTCTGTCAACTGATGTAAAATTCCCGTTAGGATTGCCTCGTCACCATTATTATTGTGACCGTAATTACCTATAATACCTACTCTCATTGTATACGTCCTTTTCTACTTTTTAGCAAAGCGGCTTGCTGCCAGTTCTTTTATATATTCTTCCATATCTTCTTTTAAATCGTCACGCTCAAGCGCAAACTCAATCGTCGTCTTAATGAATCCAAATTTCTCCCCTACATCGTAGCGAGTTCCGTTAAATTCATAAGCTAATAACCTTCTCTGTTCACTTAGCGTTTGCAGGGCGTCCGTTAACTGAATTTCAGCTCCACTTCCAGGCTCGGTTTTTGCTAAGATGTCAAAAATATCTGGAGTTAAGATATAACGACCCATAATAGCTATATTACTTGGAGCATCCTCAATTTTTGGTTTCTCCACTAGTCGTTTGACATCGTGAACGCCTTCTTCTCGCATATCACAATCAACAATCCCATAACGTTCAACTTCTTCATTAGATACTTCTTGCACACCAATAATTGGGCTCTCATATTGATCATAAAGCTCCATCATTTGTTGCAAGCATGGCTTCCCATCATTTTTAACAATGTCATCCCCAAGAAGAACGGCAAACGGCTCATTCCCAATGAATTTACGTGCACAATAAACAGCATGTCCCAAACCAGCAGGAACTTTCTGTCTAATATAGTGAATATCTAATAAGTCTGTGCTTTGTTGAACAGAAATTAATAGATCCGATTTATTTTTGCGTCTCAATTCTTCTTCTAATTCAACCATTTTATCAAAGTGGTCTTCTATTGCTCTTTTAC
>NZ_LFEL01000085.1:0-6681 GCF_001037965.1 Bacillus sp. LL01
CTTGAAGCTGACCCATCTCTGTAGCAAGTGTTGGTTGGTAACCAACGGCTGAAGGCATACGTCCTAGTAGGGCTGATACCTCAGAACCTGCTTGTGTGAAACGGAAGATGTTATCAACGAACAGAAGTACATCCTGACCATCGCGATCACGGAAGTGTTCTGCCATTGTCAAACCAGAAAGAGCTACACGCATACGCGCACCAGGTGGCTCATTCATTTGACCAAATACCATGGCAGTCTTCTTGATAACGCCAGAATCAGTCATCTCGTGGTAAAGGTCATTTCCTTCACGAGTACGCTCACCTACACCAGCGAACACAGAGATACCGCCGTGCTCTTGAGCGATGTTGTTAATAAGTTCTTGGATAAGAACTGTTTTACCTACACCGGCACCACCGAATAGACCGATTTTACCACCTTTGATGTAAGGTGCTAATAAGTCTACTACTTTAATTCCTGTTTCTAGAATTTCAGTAGATGTTGAAAGCTCTTCAAATTTAGGAGCTTGACGGTGGATCGGGTCACGCTTCACATCTGCAGCAACTGGCTCATCTAAGTCAATTGCTTCTCCTAATACGTTGAATACACGACCAAGTGTCGCTTCTCCAACTGGAACAGTGATTGGTGTGCCTGTATCAAATGCCTCTGTACCACGTACAAGGCCGTCTGTTGAACCCATTGCAACGGTACGAACTGAATCATCACCAAGGTGCAATGCAACTTCAAGTGTAACTGTAACATCAACCGCATTTTTGTCAGAACCTTTTTGTTCTACTTTTAATGCGTTGTTGATTTTAGGTAATTGTCCGCTCTTGAACTTTACGTCAACAACCGGACCCATTACTTGAGTAATGTGACCTGTATTCATAGTTATTCCGTCCCTCCTAATGGCTCTTAGCCAATTTTTTCAGGGTATTTGTATGGTTGATAAAATCTATTCTAGTGCTGCTGCACCGCCGACAATTTCCGTAATTTCCTGGGTAATCGCCGCTTGACGCGCACGGTTAAACTTAAGCGTAAGCTCATCAATTAGAGCAGATGCGTTATCAGTTGCCGCACTCATCGCTGTCATACGCGCACCGAATTCACTCGCCTTAGCATCAAGTAATGATCCAAAGATTAAGCTCTCCGCATATTGTGGTAGGAGCTTCTCAAGGATAGCTTGCTCATCTGRCTCGTACTCATAAGAAGCACTTGCTGTTGTAGCAGCTTTCTCATCACCGATATTTGTAAGCGGTAGGAGCTTCATTTCCGTTACATCTTGTGTGATTGGACTTACGAAGTGGTTGTACCAAACATACAACTCATCAAAAATACCATCAGCAAACATTTCAACAGATGTACGCGCAATGTTTTTAATGTCATTGAATTCCGGTTGATCCGGTAAGCCGACTACTTCCTGAATAATAGGAAGGCCACGCTTTTTAAATAAATCACGTCCGATACGTCCCATGATGATAATTCCGTACTCATCAGGAGATTTATGACGTGCTTTGATCGTGTTTAATAGAGAACGAACTAAGCTAGCGTTGTAACCACCAGCTAACCCTTTATCAGACGTAATCACAATGTATCCTGTCTTTTTAACAGGACGTTCTTCTAGCATTGGATGCGAGATCTCTGTGCCTGAAGATGCGATTGCCGCTACTACTTCACGAATCTTTTCTGTATAAGGTTGGAAAGATTGCGCGTTGTTTTGAGCACGGTTTAGCTTAGCAGCTGAAACCATTTGCATCGCTTTTGTGATTTGTTTCGTCTTTTTGGTAGACGTAATTCGTCCCTGAATATCACGTAATGAAGCCATTCGATTCACCACCTTTTCGCAAAAACTGGTTCGTGAGGTGTTTGGTTAGAACGAAAGGAGATTCACAAGTCACACTCTCTCTAGAAAAGGTTTATTGGAACCTACCTTCCGTCCACTTACCAACCACTAGCCTTACTTACTTGCACTAAAGCCCTTCTTGAACTCATCAATTGCTGCTTTAAATTCGCTATCTTCAGGAAGGTTTCCAGTTGTGCGAATATGATCAAGTAGATCTTGCTTGTTGTGGTCTAAGAACGTGAAGAGCTCAGACTCAAAACGTAGCACGTCTTCAACTGGGATATCATCCATGAAGCCTTTTGTAAGAGCATAGATGATTGCAACTTGCTTCTCAACTGGTAGTGGGTTATGAAGATCTTGCTTAAGAACTTCAACTGTACGTTGACCACGGTTTAATTTCGCTTGAGTTGCTTTATCAAGGTCAGATCCAAACTGAGCAAATGCTTCTAGCTCACGGTACGCTGCAAGGTCAAGACGTAGTGTACCTGAAACTTTCTTCATCGCTTTAATCTGTGCAGATCCCCCTACACGTGATACCGATAAACCGGCATTAACGGCTGGGCGAATACCTGAATAGAATAAATCAGATTGAAGGAAGATTTGTCCGTCTGTGATTGAGATAACGTTTGTTGGGATATAAGCTGATACGTCACCAGCTTGCGTTTCGATGAAAGGTAGTGCAGTGATTGAACCGCCACCTTTAGCATCACTAAGCTTCGCTGCACGCTCAAGTAAACGAGAGTGTAGGTAGAATACATCCCCTGGGAATGCCTCACGACCTGGAGGACGACGAAGTAATAGAGAAAGTTCACGGTATGCAGAAGCTTGTTTTGTAAGATCATCATAGATCACAAGAACGTGCTTGCCGTTATACATGAATTCTTCACCCATTGTTACGCCTGCATATGGTGCTAAGAATAGCATTGGTGCTGGGTCAGATGCACTTGCAGATACAACGATTGTGTAATCAAGTGCTCCACGTTGACGAAGTGTTTCAACAACTCCTGCAACCGTAGAATCCTTTTGACCGATTGCGACATAGATACAAATCATATCTTCGTCTTTTTGGTTTAAAATCGTATCGATTGCGATTGCCGTTTTACCCGTTTGACGGTCACCGATGATTAACTCACGTTGACCACGACCAATAGGAATCATTGTATCAATTGATTTAATACCCGTTTGAAGTGGCTCATGTACCGATTTACGATCCATAACACCAGGTGCTGGGCTTTCAATTGGACGAGATTTAGTCGTTGCGATTGGGCCAAGACCATCAATTGGTTGACCAAGCGGGTTCACAACGCGACCTAATATTTCTTCTCCAACTGGAACTTCCATAATACGACCAGTACGTTTCACTTCGTCACCTTCACGAATGTCTGTGTATGGTCCTAGAATGATAATCCCGATGTTGTTCTCCTCAAGGTTCTGAGCCATCCCCATTACCCCGTTTGAGAATTCAAGAAGCTCACCAGCCATGACATTCTCTAAGCCATGAGCAAGCGCGATACCATCACCAACACGGATAACCGTACCTACATCTTGAACTTGAACATCAGACTGAAAGCTTTCAATCTGTTGCTTTATAAGAGAGCTAATTTCCTCTGGTTTGATGCTCATATCATTCACCCCTATCTTCTACTAACGTGTACCGGCAATAAGCTGACGCTCTAAGCGATCTAGCTGTGATTTTACACTGCCGTCATAAATGCGGTCTCCGATACGAATCTTGAGTCCGCCAATAAGGTCTTTATTTACCACATTTGTCACAAGAAGTTTTGCCTTGTTTACTTTTTTGCCGAAGATYTCTGCGATTTGCGCTTGTTCTTCACCAGTTAGTGGTTTTGCAGAGTATACGATTGCTTCAGCCATGTTTTGTGCTTCATAAGACATGCCTTTAAATGAATTAATCATATCCACAAGACTATCAATACGTTTGTTTTCTACTAATAGATGTAACGTGTGAAGGCTTGTTTCGCTTAACGACCCTTTGAAGCTTGTTTCAATGAACGCACGCTTCTTATCTGCCGTCACTTTCGGGTGCCCAAGAAATTGTAAGAATTCAGGAGTTGAGTTAACTACTTCCTTTACAAGCTCCATTTCTTGTGCAACTTCATTTAGAATCCCTTTTTCTTCTGCAAGCTGAAWAAGGGCATATGCGTAACGATTTGCTACTGCTTGGTTGCTCATAGCTCCTCGCCTACCTCTTTAAGATACTCTTGTACAAGCTTTTCTTGTTCTTTTGCATCAAGTTCTTTTTCAATCACTTTCGTTGCAATTAACACAGATAGACTCGCAACTTGCTCACGAAGGGCAGTAACTGCTTGTTCCTTCTCGCGTTGGATCTCAGCTACAGCTGATTCCTTAATACGCTCCGCATCGTCACGTGCTGCTTTTACGATATCTTGACCTTGTTGCTCACTAAGTTTTTTCGCATTTTGAATAATTTCATTAGCTTCTGTACGTGCGCGCTCAAGCTCTGCGCGTTGTTCAGCGATAAATGCTTCAGATTCTTTACGGTTCTTCTCTGCAGTATCAATTTGATCATTGATGATCTGCTCACGCTTTTCCATGATTCCCATAAGTGGCTTAAGGGCAAACTTACTAAGGAAGAATAAAAGCGTTGAGAATGCGATAAGTTGATAAATGGCTGATCCCCAGTTAATATTATCGAAACCCACGTGGATTCACTCCTTTCTTGGACGTGAAAAATAATAACTAAAAACGTATTTCGGCATCCTTATAAATGGATGATTGTGGCTAATCTGTTAGTCGTACATAAGGAATGGCGCAGGTTCAAACAGAACACTGTCGCCATTTTTATGCACAATGAAAATACTGTTCGTGCGTATCTTATTATGAGAATAGTAATAAGAAAGAGATAACGATCGCGATAATCGGCACGGCCTCAGCAAGAGGAACCCCGATAAACATTAGAGTTTGAAGTGTACCACGAAGTTCTGGTTGACGCGTTACGCCCTCAAGTGTTGCTTTTACGATAATTGCTACTGCGATTGATCCACCAACCGCTGCTAAACCTGCTGCAATTGCAGCGCCTAATAATGACATGATAAATTTCCTCCCTATTGTATACTTAATAGTTTTTATTTAATTGCCTTGTCCAACCTAAAAGCATTTAAGCTAGCCTGTCCAAAGCGTTGTTCCAAAATTAGTGACTTTCTACTTTGTGTGCCATGTAAACCATCGCTAGCATGGCAAAAATGTACGCTTGGATCGCACCGATAAACATACCAAATGCTTGCCACACAATCAGCGGCAAGAATGCCCCAAACATTCCAAGTAAACCTGATGTCCCTAAACCTACAAGTAAAATCATTAGGATTTCTTTTGCATATACGTTACCAAATAGACGCATACCAAGAGTTAACGTGTTAGCAAACTCCTCAATAATTTTAAATGGTAATAAGAATGGTACAGGACGGATATAATCTTTCATGTATTCGCCAACTCCGCGAATCTTAATCCCATAATAGTGAGTCAGCCCTACGACTAACACCGCCATTGTCAAGGTTAAGACTGGATCAGATGTTGGTGATTTCCACCATACTTCGTGTGTATTCGGGTTGTATAGCTCAAATGGTAACCCGAGCATGTTTGCAACGAACACATAAAATAGTAAGGTGAAGGCGAGTGCAATGAATTGTCCACCGACCTTCCAGCCCATGTTCGCTTTAACGATTCCACGGACGAAATCAATTGCCCACTCTAGAAAGTTTTGCATTCCAGAAGGACGCATAGCGAGACGCCTTGTTCCGATAAAACAGATCAAGAACACAATCAGACACGCCACTGTGGTCATTAGCACCGTGGACATGTTGAAGCTCAGCCCCATAAACTCTCGTATAGGCGCTACATGATCATTCATATTGAGTTCACCTCTTTCTCACAAATTGAACTAGCATATCAAGGATAATAATGACATAGATCAGGGCAAGCCCTGCAATGACTGAAATAACATCTAACTTATCTGGATAGATAAGGGCCAAATAAACCGCAGAAATCGTCAGAATAATGCGAATTCCAAAACCGAACCCTGCAAGGATAAATGGAAGAAATGATTGTTTTCTTCTTCTGTCGGCAACCATTCCAACGACTTGTGCCTTGCGATAGGTTGTCCAAAGATTAAGAAAACTAACGGAAAGACCTAAAAGTAGGCCGAGGAATTGCTCACTGAACGGGGTGACGAGGTAACCTATGAGAAACAAGACCAGTAAAATACTAGTAATGATCGTTTGTTGTCTCATTTTTCCTTCTAGTGAAGTCATATTACTCATCGTCTCCTAAGAACGGTTCAATTGTCTTCATTACGCCATAAAAACCTACGCCCAAACCAATGAGGATAGATACTATGAGGAAAACTGGTTTTCCACCAAATTGATTCCCAAGCCATAACCCGGTAAACACACCTGCAACTACTCCTCCTACGACATAGGATGAGATGATTGAAACAAGCGCCATCGCGCGCCATGGGTTGCGTTTTCCAGTAGACATGAACACCGCTCCCCTCAAGCTTTTCCAGAGCTTTTTGAACCTTTTCACTTTTCGTATGTAAACCTTATCATCATATCCTTTGTAATCGTACAATAGCCCAAAGTATGTGTCAATGTGTTTTCCGACTAAAAAAAAAGAGATTTGTCGATATCTTCCTTTGTTCACACTTCTGTCATATTCCACATTTTTAGAGGGTTTTATACATGTTTGAGTAAGAAAATGGCACAAGTATTTTAGTAATGGATAGGAAGGGGTTTACGCGGATATTTGTAGAAAATGTAAGAAAATGTCGTTTGTCGTCCGACTCCCCTCCCCACTAAAAAAAGAAGAGCGCACGCACTCTT
>NZ_LFEL01000086.1:0-6677 GCF_001037965.1 Bacillus sp. LL01
ATAATAGAAACCTGTTGGCCGTTTATCCAAGAGGGGGCTGATTGGGCAGCTGAAATAATAGCGTTAAGTTTTTCTTCCTCGATCGCTTTAGAAGAATAGGAACGATAGGAGCGATGTTTATGTTGTGTGTTAATAATAGCATTCATGAAGGATCCTCCTCTTAATTCAGAACTGATTCATTTATTATTACATAATATAAGAATAAACCCAACCAAAGTGCAAAAGAGCCAATGCATCTTCTGCATTGGCTCTTTCATTATCGTGGCAATTACTTCATCGTTGATGGAACAAGTGAAGTAGTAAATAACGAAGTTTGTTGTGACTTAGGGTTAAAGTAAGCAATTAATAATTCATGTTTATCTACGATTGCATCGTCTTCTGTGAAGGAATCAAGGGAGAATGGTAAGACCTCAATCATTGTGTGTTTGTGCAGGTCTTTTTCATTAAGTTGTAAAGAAGCGAAATCTTCATTTACTCTTTGCGGTTGATCTGCTAACTCACGTAAATAGGAGCTTTGTTGCTCTTTTGAAAGCGAGAAGCCCCACCATGTTTTACGTGGTTTATGTTTGTGATTTTTGAAGTAATCAACCATCATTAAACCTCTAATGATTTGAAGGTTTTGTGTATCTCTAGCTTCTAAAAATTCATAAAGTCTTGTAAAGAGATCTTCAAGTTGATGACCAATTCTTGACCAACCTTTTGATTCCCAATAGTCTCCAAACTCTTGGAAAAAATCAAAAGGAGAAGCAAATTCTTTTTCCACTAAATAGTTAATCGTCATATCCATCCTATGATCATTCCAGTATTTTTCTAAGACATCCTCAACTCGTTTGATTCGAACAATATCTGAGAATGGTAAAATGTTATTGCAGAGAATCTCATACGGAGCATGATTCATATATACATATTGATGATCTTCTGCTCGTAAACGCAAACCAGTTCCGCGAAGCATTTTTAAAAATCCGAGCTGAAGTTCTTCAGCCCTAAGTGCAAATACATCATTAAATGTATTTCGGAATGAATGGTAATCTTCTTCAGGAAGACCTGCAATTAAATCTAAGTGTTGGTCAATCTTCCCACCCTCTTTTACCATTGTGACAGTACGGGTGAGCTTTTGGAAGTTTTGACGACGCTGAACTAATTCATTTGTTGCATCATTTGTTGATTGGACCCCAATTTCAAAGCGGAAAATCCCTTTTGGTGCATGCTCATTAAGAAATTCAAGGACTTCAGGACGCATAATGTCAGCAGTAATTTCAAATTGGAACACACATCCTTGATGGTTATCAATCAAAAATTGGAAGATCTCAAGTGCGTAATCTCTTTTAATGTTGAATGTCCGGTCGACAAATTTAATTAGCTTCGTACCATTTTCAATAAGAAACAGAAGGTCACTTTTAACACGATCGATATCAACATAGCGAACTCCTACTTCAATAGAAGACAAGCAAAATTGACAACTATATGGGCAACCTCTACTCGTTTCAAAATACGTTACTCGTTTGGTGAGCCCGGCTAGATCCTCATCGAATCGATAAGGGGTAGGGATGTCATCTAATTTCAATTTAGGACGAGGAGCGTTTATAATCACTTCCTCTCCTTTACGGTAAGCTAAGCCAAATACCATATGGAATTTAGAGGTAGTACTTAATTCTTCAAGTAATTGTTTAAACGTTTCTTCCCCTTCACCGACTACGATGAAGTCAGCATCAGCAGTCGTTTCAAGCCATTCTTTCGTGTCATAGGACACTTCCGGTCCACCTAAGACGATTTTGGTTTCAGGCATGACTTTTCTTAGCATTTCAATTACTTTTAATGTCTCTTCAATATTCCAAATATAGCAACTAAAGCCGATAACATCAGGCTTTCGTTCAAATAAATCGGAAACGATATTCATAATAGGGTCTTTGATCGTATATTCTACCATTTCTATAGGGAACTCTGGCTCTGCATAGGCCTTTAAACAGCGCAAAGCCAAACATGTGTGAATATATTTAGCGTTCAACGTCGTGACGACGGTTTTCATTGGTTTATCCCTCAATTCTCTGTTTTCCTTACGTAGTGTATGATACCATACGTTTAGGCAACATGAGAAATGTTMATACGAAATAATACATTAAATGAGTCACCTTTTTTATGAGAAAATTGTAAGGGGATACAATATGAATATTCGAAATTTCATCTCTTTCCTCCTGTTCCTCTCAGTGWTCACAATACCAATGATAGTTCACGCAAAAGAGCCGCTGAGAATTGCATACGACCCTAACTTGCCTCCCATTCATATGCAAGAGGAGGGTCAACATCAAGGTTTCTTAATTGATTTAATGGAGGAGTTAAATCGATATTTGGAAAAAGATTTGATCTATTACCCGATGACCCAAGAAGAAGCGTTCCTTGCGCTTGAAGAGGACAAAGTGGACATGGTATTATCTGCTTCTTTTCATGAACAACGAACAGCTACTATGGAGTATACAGATTCGGTCTTACATACTTCTGTTGGGCTAGTCGTTCGGAGCGATAATCATGAGATTGAAGGTATCTCTCAATTAACAAACGTAAAGACTGCTTTGCAAAAAGAAACAACGGAATATGAGTTCCTTCGTACTATTCGACGAATTCAATATCATGTTGCGAGTAACCAACGAACAGCGATGCGGCTTTTACTGATGGGACGCTCTGATGCATTTGTAGGGAATGTATTAACGGCTGATTATTTAATAGAAGAAACTCAAATGAATAATAATTTCCGAATTGTCGGTAATTACCTCTTACCGATTGATTATGCTATGGCTGTAGCTAGAGACCGTAATGAATTATTAGACGAATTAAATAGAGCGATTAGGACCGTTAAAAAGGAAGGTATATACGCAGATATTCATGAAAGGTGGTTTGGAAATGAAAATCTGTTAACAGAAAGACTGTGGCTAGCAGTTCGAATTACCGTAGGCCTTTTATTAGGTGTTCTTGCGATTACGTTTTTAGCTATTAGGTGGAATCGACGTTTGCAAGCTGAGGTAGAGAAGAAAACACATGTATTAAAAGAATTAAATGAAACGTTACAAGAACAAATTACTCAAACGAAAAACAGCGACGAATACCAAAGGCAGATTCTAGATAGTTCACCTCGTGGCATTGTGACGGTAAATGAAGATGGATTAATCACATCAGTAAATACAAAAGCTCTCCTTATAGCAGGTGAAAAAAACGATCTTCTAACAAAACCTTATCAAGACGTTTTGTTATTAACGCAACTTCTTGAGTCGCACTTTGATCAAGTCTTCCAAGAGAAAAAGTCAATTTTAGGAAAAGAAACAATATGGAAGCGTTCAGATAATAGAGAGTATGATCTACGTTATTATGTCTATCCACTCTTTAATATTAAGCATCAATTAATCGGGCTCATCGTGACGTTTGAAGATATTACAGAAGAGAGGAAAATGCGTCTTCAAGTGTTTGAACAAGAAAAAAATCAGGCATTAAGTCGGGTTGTAGCAGGAATCGCTCATGAAATTCGTAATCCTCTTACATCCATCAAAACATTTGCTGAATTAATACCGAAAAAGTTCCATAATGAACGTTTCCAACGTGAGATTTCTACCTATGTTCCAAAAGAAATTGATCGAGTGAGCCAACTTATTGAAGGTTTGATTGATTATGCTAGACCGAGACAACAGGAAAAAGAATCGGTTCATCTAACAGAACTTGTCCAAGATTGTGCCATCTTATTTGAGAGGACACTGCTTAATAAAGGAATCGTATTAAAGTTAGATCTCATCAATGATGTATTCATTTACGCTAACCCCAATCAAGTGAAACAAGTCATTATCAATTTAATGATTAATGGAATTGATGCTATTGAGGAAGTAATAGAACATAGAAGTGGCGAACTTGTTTTACGATTATCGAAAAAGGAAACAATGGTTGTCCTAGTAATAGAAGATAACGGGATTGGTATGACGGATAAGCAACAGGAAAAGATATTAGAGCCATTTTATACAACGAAAGCTAAGGGGACAGGACTTGGTTTAGCGATTACTCATCAATATGTACAAGATAATGAGGGGCGGTTGTTGATCGATAGTAAAATAGATAGTGGTACAAAGATGATACTACAATTTAGGAGCGAAAATCATGAAGAAAATCTTAATCATTGATGATGAGGCTTCCATTTGTTCTTCATTAACGTTTGCCTTAGAAGATGACTACTATGTTGAGGCAACAACTGATCCAAGTGAAGGTCAAAAGTTAGTTAAATCCACAAGCCCTGATTTGGTTTTATTAGATCTGAAGATAGGGGCAGTGGATGGTTTAGATGTATTGAAAAGTTTAAAAGAAGAACATCCCGAACTTCTAGTTATTATGATTACCGCATATGGCACGATCTCTTCATCGGTAAAAGCSCTTCAAGTAGGTGCTTACTCCTATTTAACGAAACCAATTAATATGGATGAATTAGAGTCGGTCATTAAGCAAGCTCTACACTTTAAATATTTACATGATCAAGTGGAACATTTAAGTCAAGAACTTGAGAAGAAGTATAGTTACGAGGAATTGATTGGTCAAAGTGAATCAATGCAGCGTGTGTATCGCTTGATTRATAAAGTGAAAGACGTTGATTCGAATGTCTTAATTATGGGGGAGAGTGGAACAGGGAAAGAGTTGGTAGCACGTGCCATTCACTATTCTGGCAAGAGAAAACAACAGCATCTAGAAACGGTCAACTGCGCTGCAATCCCTGAGCACCTTTTAGAAAGTGAACTGTTTGGATATGAAAAGGGAGCATTTACAGGGGCTGTTTCCTCAAAAGATGGAAAGTTTCAATTAGCGAACGGAGGATCCATTTTTCTAGATGAAATTGGGGACATGCCTCTTGCCCTACAAGCGAAACTTTTACGGGTCCTACAACGTAAGGAAGTAACGAAGCTCGGTTCTAATGTGATGCAATCGTTAAATGTACGAGTTATTGCTGCTACAAATAAAGATTTAGAAGAAGCGGTTAGACAAGGAGAGTTTAGGGAAGATCTTTACTTTCGGCTTCATGTTATCCCAATTTTATTACCACCCCTACGGGAGCGAATTGACGATTTGAAGCTATTGGTATCGCATTTAATCAAATTATTTAATAAGGAAATGAATAGTGAGATCACTGGCATCTCAAAGGAAGCCTATCAGATTTTATCTTCTTATTCTTATCCTGGTAACATTCGTGAACTTGCTAACATCTTAGAATCAGCCATGGTTTTTGCCAATGAAACAACGATAGAAGTAGAAGATTTGCCGATTCATTTAAGGTCGAAGAAAACAATCATACGATCAGAGCAAAATGATCTTTCATCTTTCGTTGGTCTATCTTTAAAAGAGCTGGAAAGGCAGTTCATTCTAGAAACTCTTGATTATAACGAAGGTCATCGAAAGAGAACTGCAGAAATGTTAGAGATTAGCGAAAGAAGTCTACGAGATAAATTAAAGCTATACGCGTCTACTTAAATTCATTAAACCGGCAAAAAATGCAACACCGGCATTTTTTGCCGGTGTTTTTTGTGTTTGAGTTGCAAGAAATACTGTAAGCGCTAACAAACTGGCTATTTTAAAAATTGGCACACTACTTGCATTAGTAAATAAGTGTACAAAAACAATTGGGGGTATTATAATGAAAAAATTTATTGCAAGTTTATCCATGGCATCTTTACTAGTGCTTGCGGCATGTGGTGGAGACGATGCGAATACAGAAAATGACACAGCAGGTGATAATGCAGATGCTGGTGAGCAAACTGAGGGTGCAGATTTAAGTGACTTATTCGTAACAGTAGCAACTGGTGGAACTTCTGGGGTGTATTATCCTATCGGTGGCGCGATTTCAACGATTCTCGAATCAGAATTAGGAATTGATTCTTCAGTACAAGCAACAGGGGCATCAGTGGAGAACGTTAACTTAATTGATACTGGCCGTGCAGAACTTGCGATTACAATGGCAGATTCAGTTCTTCAAGCATATGAAGGAAGTGGAGAATTTGAAGGGAAAGACCCTATCGAATCGATGGCTGGTCTAGCAGCACTTTATCCTAACTTCGTTCAAGTTGTAACAACAGAAGATACAGGAATTGAAAGTGTGGAAGACTTAAAAGGAAAAAGTGTAGGGGTTGGTGCTCCGAATTCTGGTGTTGAATTAAATGCTCGTATGGTATTAGAAGCCCATGGAATGAGCTATGACGACATTAACGAAGATTATCTTTCTYATAGTGAAGCGATTGACCAAATTAAAAACGGCATGATTGATGCAGCATTCGTAACAAGTGGTGTACCAAACGCAACAGTTATTGATCTAGACACTACTCATAATGCGAAGATCATTCCTATTGAAGGGGAAGCAATGGAATACCTAGAAGAAAATTATCCATTMTTCTCTGCAGAGGCAATTCCTGCAGGTTCATATGATAATGAAGAAGATATTCCAACGGCTGCGATCACAAACTTATTAATTATTTCAAGTGAAATTTCAGATGATGCAGCTTATGAAATCACAAAAACACTATTTGAGAACATTGATAAGATTCAAGGCTCTCATAATGCAGCTCAAGAAATTACATTAGATACTGTAGATGTAGGTATGCCAATTCCGTTCCACCCAGGAGCAGAACGTTATTTGAAAGAAGTAGGGGCGATTGAGTAATAAATAG
>NZ_LFEL01000087.1:0-6523 GCF_001037965.1 Bacillus sp. LL01
CACTCATTTCGATTAAACACATATGAAAATCATGATTAAGTTGAGTGTATTGCTTACTATCTTGTTCAGTGTGCATCTTTTGTAAAATTGTTTTCATTTTTTCTAAGCTTATTTCCCTCACGCCATGTTCTGCTATTCTTTTCATAGAGAGCTCTTCTAGCATCGTTCTAATTTCAAGCAAATCACAAATTTCAGAAGAGGTATATCCTTTTACTAATGCCCCTTTTCTAGGGATCCTCTCTACCAACCCCTCAATTGTTAATAGATATAAAGCTTCGCGAACTGGAGCCCTGCTCGTTCCAAATTCCTCAGCATACATATATTCGCTCAACTTCTCTCCTGGCTGTAATTCACCTGAAATAATTTGCTGGGTAATTCTCTTAGCAATTTGAGTGGATAAAGAATTATCTTTAAATTTAATTGGCTCCATTAGGAATATCTCCTTCAAAAACAAAATAACTTAACTTGTAAATAGTCGACTGTCGATTTTCATTATACACAGATCAGATTTTAAATTCAATGTTTTTTGAATATTTAAAATTTTATCTTGCTTTTTAAGAACTTGTTCACTAATATGAGGTATAGAATAGTCGACTGTTGACTTTACCACATTATGTAAGCGTTGTCATCTTAGTCCTCTCATAACTCTTCAATTCAATTTTCTCACACCATGAACTACTAATCTAAAGTTTATAACTAAAAGAAGGAGATGAACAAATGGTTATTTATGGAGTCGCCTTGTTATCGGTTTGTATGTTAGTCGGAGTCTTATTTGGAGATCTAATCGGTAGCTTAATTGGTGTGAGTGCAAATGTCGGTGGCGTAGGAATTGGAATGGTACTGTTAGTCTTAGTGATTGATTATTTACGTAGAAAAAAGAAACTCGATATCCCTTCTGAAGAAGGCATTAAGTTTTGGAGTGCGATCTATATTCCCGTAGTAGTCGCTATGGCAGCACAACAAAATGTTGTTTCAGCTATAGCAGGTGGTCCTGTTGCTATTTTATCCGKTACATTAGCTGTTATTGTAAGCTTCGCATTAGTTCCTGTTATTAGTAAGGTCGGTAAAGATTCTAATGACACTTTTGATCATACTCATGATGCATAAAAAAAARGGGGGAACTAAATGATAGATGCAGTCATTTCAGTACTAGGGAAAAACGGATTAGTAACAGCCTTTGCAGCGATTGGGATTATGATGTACATTTCCTACTTTTTATCAAAGGTATTAACGAGAGGACGTGTACATGGTTCAGCCATTGCGATCATTCTAGGTCTAACTCTTGCTTATTTTGGCGGCATTGCCACCGGTGGAGATAAGGGCCTAGCAGATCTACCAATATTTGCAGGGATTGGAATTATGGGTGGAGCCATGCTTCGAGACCTTGCCATCATTGCTACTGCATTTGGTGTTCATCTTGAAGAAGTGAAGAAGGCAGGATTAAGTGGAATATTAGCTCTTTTTGTTGGGATTATGTCATCCTTTATCGTTGGGGTTGTGATTGCACTAGCCTTTGGATACACAGATGCAGCCAGTCTTGCCACAATTGGTGCCGGAACAACTACTTATATTGTTGGCCCTGTAACAGGGGCGGCGGTAGGAGCAAGCTCTGAAGTGATTGCATTAAGCATTGCAGCAGGGTTAATTAAAGCGATACTTATTATGATAGGAACCCCCTTCATTGCAAAATACATTGGGCTTAATAACSCGCGATCAGCGATTGTATATGGGGGATTAATGGGATCCACTAGTGGTGTTGCAGGTGGACTTGCTGCTACAGACCCTAAGCTTGTACCTTACGGGGCTATGACCGCAACATTTTATACGGGCTTAGGATGCCTCTTAGCACCTTCCATTCTCTTCTTAGTTGTCCGAGCCATATTTGGAAGTTAAATAGTAAAAAGGACAATGACGGAACATTGTCCTTTTCTTTTTTTTCATTCAAATTTACTCACACACTCAAATAYTGACTAACCTCTTCTTCAATTAACTCCTCAACTTGATAAGCTATTCTTCATTTCATATAAGTATCAACGTTTTGAGTTAACCTTTTTTTATACCACTTACACCTTCCTCTGTTCCAACTCAGCTAAAATAATCGGATACTTTCGATCAAGCTTATACATCCACAGTAAGAATACTTGTAGAAAACATAACGCGAGTGGCAGGTAAATATTGAGGGTAAGAATCATCGTAATCGCCATTGTTGATTGCTCATTAGCAGCCCCAACATAACCGCCAAATGCTAGCAGCCACCCAATTAATGCACTCCCTACCCCGGTTCCGACTTTCATACCGAAGCTTGCAGCACTATTGATTAATCCTTCTGTCCGGAAACCATTTTTCCATTCACTGTATTCATTTGTATCATTAATCATCGCATAGAGCAGGGTCAAGACTGGGATCAAACTAAAACCTTGAATCACTGTACCTGCTAGAAAAACCGTAGCATTAGTCGGATCAATAAGCTTCACAAGTGGACCAAAAATAGCAATAACTGAGACAACTAGTGCGATATTTCGTTTCCCATATCGCTTAATTAATGGAGCAATAAAGAAGAAGCAGATGATGCTCGGAATAAACAATGCTAAACTTATTAAAGAAAAATACGTTCCACTTCCTAATACATAAATGGCATAATACAGTCCTGCTCCTGTAAGTAGCGCATTCACTGTGTAAGTGACGACACAATAAGCCGTAATGATTAACCAGTATTTGTTGGTCATGAGCGCTTTTAAACCCAGATTTAACGGGACATCATCTTTTGGTTGTGTGCTAGATGTTCCTACACGTTCTTTTGTTGCTCTAAAAGCAATAATGCTTGTCGTCACAATGATGATTCCTGCTAGTACGGCAACAACCGTCCATCCGAGTTGTCCACCAATTGCAGAGGCTAATGGTTGAGCCATTGTCATCACAAGAAGCGTACTCGACATCGTGAAAATTCCTGTATATACATTTGTCATTGAACGGCCTTGTTGATCTTGAGTCATTAAACCGAGAAGGGTTTTATAAGGAATCGAGATCGCTGTATACACTAAAATTAATAAGATATATGTAATGTAGGCATAAATGATTTTCCCGGTCATACTGATATCTGGCACAGTAAAAAGCATGATCGTCGCAATTGCCAGTGGAAGTGTCATCCAAATAATCCAAGGACGCGCTTTCCCATGCTTTGACTTGGTGCGATCAACAAGCGTTCCCATCCCAATATCTGTTACCCCGTCAAATAGACGAGCTACAAGCATCAATGTGCCAACTACCCCAGCGGATATCCCTGCCACGTCCGTGTAGTAAAAGGTTAGAAAAGAGCCTACCAACGTCCAAACTAGGATGATTCCAAAGAAACCTAAACCATAATTCAACATTTCCTTAGTACCCGGTCTTTCTACTGCTTGAGCAGGTTTCAGCTTTTCTTGTTTCGCTTCTAAYATCATTTCTCCCCCTTTATGWATACGCTTTCATTAAACTCTTTAAATACTAACCGTTTAGTATGTTTATTATATACATACTATTCTGTTTATTTAAAGTCTTTCCCTTCTTTCTTAGAAAAAAAGTTCAATCAAAACAAAGGAAAGCCTGCTTCTTATTTAAAGAAGCAGGCTTTCCTTTTATGTGTCTTACAGTAAAGACATAATTAAACTAATAACTACAATTGCACCAATAATCATTAAAATTGTTCTAAGCATCTTTATCATCCTCTCTTATCTCTGTGCTTAGTAATATGTTCCCTCCATTTCAAAAAGATAAACTGGTTTAATGTGGGATATTGTTTAATATTCTATTAGCACCATGAAAAGGTTCCAATGATATTGGTTTATTCGTGAATGCACATGAGCGAAGATTCGGAAAGATGTTTATTTTTTTATTAATGATACAAACTAAAAAAAAATAATATTATCTCTTCTGTTGTAAAAAAACAACCATCTTACTCTATGACATCATCAAACTATTTAAACATTCTTTACTATTATTCCTAACATAATTAGAACGATTATGGCTACAGAATTAAATRCTGGATAATAGGTACTGCGAATTACATCAGGAAATTTCCGCTTACAAACCGTGAGAAAAACCAAGATATTCCCTAAGTAAAGTACGACTATTAGAATGCCTGCCGTAGCAAAAGCTACCATTGAAGGGATAAATGAAAGAACAATGATTGCGATACCTGATACAGTAAGCATAGCTGTGATTTGATGCCAAGCAACCGTAAATCCTGCTTTTGCCAAATCGGTCATAGATGCTTGCTTCAACTCTCGAATGATTGTTTTTTCTCCCCATCTTCCATGTAAAATTGCCGTAGTGACTGCTGCTAGTCCTGCAAGTAAATACAAAACATTCAATTGATTTTCCTCCAATCTTTAATCTCTTTCTTTTCTTTACCCAATTTAAATAATCTAACCCTAGTAAAAATAAAACAAACTTCCTTACAAGAGCAGTGAACTTGTTTTAAAACAAGGCAAAATTAAAAATGAGTCCGGTACAATACCGAACTCATTTTGAACAAGCTGACTGACTTTAATAACCGTCTCTAAATTTTTAGGAATCTTAGAAACAGATTCAGTGTTTTAATTATCCTCTTCTGTATGGATTGTTTGATAATTGTTCTTTTGATACGGGTTGCCATCCTTGTCCATCTACCCACTCAAGACGTACTTGATATGGCGACGTTTGCTGATCAGGCGCACTTACTGTTCCGATCACAGAGGTCGGACCGCCATTTTCTAAACGCCATGTAATCATGTCTTCTCCAAGACCCGTTGCATATCTAAGTGCACGCTCCATTTCATTCCAGTTCGTGCCACCTCTTGTAAAGTCATGTGAAAAGTCACCTGATTGGTTTGTACCAACTGGCTCCCACTCTCCATCTTCTGCTGGTTCTAAGTCATCCTCTTCTGTACCTTCTTCGTCTTCATCTTCCTCTAAAGCATCCTCATCAGGTGCTTCTTCAGGTGCTTCAGTCGTTTCATCTGTTTCTGGTGCAGGTTCAGATTCACTCTCAATCTCTACACTTTCTTCTGATTCTTCATCTATTTCAAGTGCTACATCTTCTGTATCAGAAGAGCCGAGGAATATTTGCGCCGCAAACACGATAATTAGGACAACAACTAATCCTATAGCTACGTTTAAAACCGTATTCATGCGCTTCTTTTTTCGATGTTCAAAACGTGTTCCTTGCACACGAGTCACGTCCTCTCTCTTAATCTATGAAAGTATTATACAAAATCTTAAACAAAAAGGCTAATCAGTCTTACCTTTTTTATAAAAATGGACAAATTTATTGTGCCTATTTGCTTTACCTACTCTATAGTAGCAAACGTCGCATCTTCATTGGGAATTTAACGAAAATCTACATATTTTTTCACGACTGAATCAAAATTGAGATCAAAGAAAGGTTGAAGGTCTTCCTTTTGCGTTTTAATCTAACTTTGCGTATCCTATTTGTATGATTCAGGAATGAGGAGGATATCCGTGTCTCAATTATTAAAGCAATCAAACGATCGAAAAAAAGATCTACAACCACTCATCACTCAATTTCATAAACGAGCTGCTAAGCATGATCAAGAACGAAGCTTTCCTTTTGAAAATATAGAAGAACTAAAACAAATCGGCTATACGAGTCTCACTGTTCCAAAACGTTACGGTGGAGCTGATATATCGTTATATGAGTTCGTACGTCTTCAAGAGCTATTAGCCCAAGGTGATGGTTCTACCGCCCTCTCAATTGGTTGGCATATGGGGATCATAAAAAATTTAGGAGAACAAGGAAAATGGGACCCGACTTTATTTAAAGAGATCGCTGAAGAAGTGTTACGAGATGGCAAATTAATCAATGCTGCTGCAACTGAACCAGATACCGGCAGTCCTACCCGTGGTGGTAAGCCACTAACAACTGCTTCACGGGATGGGAACGCCTGGGTCATAAATGGTAAAAAGACCTTCACGACGATGGCACCCGTCCTTGATTATTTCATCGTAACGGCCTCTCATAATGAGGACGATGGAATCGCAAACTTTCTCATCCCTCGTCAAATTGAGGGTGTAACGATTGAGGAGACGTGGAATACAGTTGGCATGCGTGCAACCGGAAGTCATGACTTGATTCTAAAAGATGTACGTGTCCCTACTCGTTATTTATTAGAACGACTCACTGGTGGTGAAAAGCCTGCAATGGGCTGGTTGCTTCATATCCCTGCCTGCTATTTAGGCATTGCCCAGGCAGCTCAACAAACAGCGATTGACTATGCTAAGACTTATTCACCAAATAGTATTAACGGAACTATAAGTGAACTTCCAAATGTGCAACAACGTATTGGGGAAAATGAAGCAAAGTTAATGCAGAGTAGGCATTTTCTTCATTCGGTCGCAAAAAAATGGGATGATACGCCAATAGAAGAGCGCGCATTCATGAAACCGGAGTTAGCAGCGGTTAAGATGATGGTCGTTAACACGGCGAATGAAGTGGTCGATCAAGCCATGCGTGTAGTCGGAGCAAATAGTTTATTTCATGACAATC
>NZ_LFEL01000088.1:0-6453 GCF_001037965.1 Bacillus sp. LL01
TTTCCCCTTCACCAGAGTCCACTGGCCCTAGAGCATTTTTAAAATAAAAATAACCACTTATAATGGCTATTAAGGTCATTACAGCTAAGCCGATGACACTATATAAGACGATTTTGCGAACCACTTTCGCCTCTGATACCCGTTCTTCATATACATCATTTCGTGGTTTTTCGTTGGAATCAGACATTGTTCTCCCCCTTCCACCGTCCCATTATACTATATTTCAAGCGTCTGTCAGTAAACAAATTGTTTAAGAGGCGAAAAAGCTCGCCTACATGTGAGTATATAGGGGGGGTTTTCGCCAAGTTATAGGAAAGGTCATTATCTATAAGGCATAGCAATCAAAAATGTGACACTTTTGCGTCAGATTGAAAAAAACGTACTAAAACCGCCAAAAAGCCCTTCTGCTCAGCTTGAGCAAAAGGGCTTGTCTTTATGCGAAACTTACTCTTCTTCTTCACCAGAGAATGTGTTAAGCATTTCCTCAACCATTTCCCACTCTTCGTCTGTTTCAACTGGGTACAACGCGATATCATTATCAACGTCTTCACGGTCTTCATAACGGAATGCAAATACTTCAACTTCCTCTTCATCACTATCATCTTCGTTTTCTCCAACTGGAGTGACTAAGATATAGCTTTTACCTGTTTCATCAACAGTAAATTTGAAAAGCTCGTCAAATAGATGCTCATCGCCATTTTCATCTGGAATTACAATACGTTCTTTTTCTTCTTGTGCCATACGTCTACACCTCTTCTATTCATGCTACATGCTTTTTCGATCAAGATACCCTTGAAGAATCATCACAGCAGCCATTTTATCAATTACTTTTTTACGTTTCTTACGACTCACATCAGCACTGATAAGCATTCGCTCAGCAGCAACCGTTGTCAAGCGCTCATCCCACATCACCATTTCACAATCATAATGTTTTTTGAGCGATTCTGCAAATTCCTGCGAACGTTCACCACTTGGTCCTATGGAGCCGTTCATGTTTTTTGGCAAACCAATCACAATTGTACCCACTTCATGTTCTTTGGCAATAGCAGCGATCTTTTGCATATCATCCTCAGGGTCTTCCTCGTTGCGACGAAGTGTTTCAAGACCTTGTGCTGTCCAACCTAATTCATCACTAAGGGCAATTCCAACTGTTTTGGTTCCTACATCAAGTCCTAAAGCTCTCATTCATTCTCCTTACGGTGCTGTGACAAATAAGACTTCACTAACTGTTCAATCAGTTCATCGCGCTCAAGCTTTCTAATAAGTGCACGAGCATCCTTGTGACGAGGGATGTACGCCGGATCACCAGAAAGTAAATAGCCTACAATTTGATTGATCGGGTTGTACCCTTTTTCCTCAAGTGCCTCATATACCGAAAGTAATACCTCTTGGACGTCAACGTCAACGGAATCATCAGGAAAGTTAAATTGCATTGTCTTGTCCATAGAGCCCATCACAAACACCTCTCTCTTTCTTTACCTTTATTGACTACATGCATACAAAAAGGTTGTCTTCTTCTATTGTACACGAAATTGTTCAAATTAGGAAATTGTTTTAACGAATTCAGGAACATATGCTAGAGCCTCTGCTAACTGGTCTGGCTTCTTACCGCCTGCTTGTGCCATATCAGGACGACCACCACCGCCGCCGCCACAACGTGTTGCGACTTCTTTTACAAGTTTTCCAGCATGATGCCCTTGGCTAATTAAATCTTTTGTCACACCAGCAACTAGATTCACTTTTTCACCAGACACTGCACCGAGAACAATCACACCTGAATCAAGGTCTTGTTTTAGTTTATCGACAATCGCACGGAGACCGTCCATATCACTAGCATTGACTTGTTTTGCAAGAACGCGAACACCATTTACTTCTACTGCCTCGTCAATTAGGTTTCCAGCTTCCATGTTGCCCAATTTTGCAGAGATTGATTCATTTTCACGTTGCAGTTCACGAATTTGTTGCTGAAGTGCTTCGATACGAGTTGGCACATCTTTCACATTTTTCGCTTTCACTAGATCTGATGCTTTTGAAAGTAAGCGTAATTGATCGTTCATAAATTCATAAGCACCTTGGCCTGTGACCGCCTCAATACGACGTACCCCCGCTCCAAT
Organism: Bacillus sp. LL01; assembly: GCF_001037965.1. Taxonomy (NCBI): domain Bacteria; kingdom Bacillati; phylum Bacillota; class Bacilli; order Caryophanales; family Bacillaceae; genus Bacillus; species Bacillus sp. LL01. The sequence continues at coordinate 2,115 of NZ_LFEL01000088.1, forward strand.
ACCAGATTCAGATACGACTTTAAATAGCCCGATCTCTGCTGTATTGGCTACATGGCAACCACCACAAAGCTCAAGAGAGTAGTCTCCAACTTGTACGACACGAACCGTCTCACCGTACTTCTCTCCAAATAATGCCATCGCACCCATTTCTTTTGCTTCAGCAAGCTTTTTCTCACTAATGTTTACCGAAATTGCATTCCAAACCTTCTCATTGACTATTTCTTCAATTTTCGTAAGCTCTTCTTTCGTTACTTGACCAAAATGAGAGAAATCAAAACGCAGACGTTCTTCTGAAACGAGAGAACCAGCTTGGTTCACATGTGTTCCAAGGACATCTTTAAGTGCTTGGTGCAATAGGTGCGTTGCTGTATGGTTTTTGACAATCCCAATACGAGCAGTCTCCTCAACTGTWCTTGTTACCGTCACACCTTCTGTTAACTCTCCCTCTTCAACTGTTACCGTGTGAAGATGCTGACCATTAGGAGCTTTTGTTACTTCTGTTACGCGTGCTACTACTCCCTCACCGACAATCGTTCCTGTATCGGCTACTTGTCCACCGCTTTCTGCATAGAAAGGTGTCTCACTTAAAATTAATTGAGCCGTCTCACCTGCAGGTACACTGTTTGCACGTTCTTTATTTGCGATTAATACGCTCACAGTACCTTGCGTTGATAGCTGCTCATAGCCTACGAATGTGCTACTCACATTAATATCACCTAATAGCTCATCTTGAACTTGCATCGATCCTGATTCTTGACGAGCTGCACGAGCGCGGTTACGTTGTTGTTCCATTTCTACTTCAAAGCCAGCTCGATCAATCGTCAAGCCCTTTTCTTCTACATATTCTTCCGTAAGATCAACCGGGAAGCCATATGTGTCATACAAACGGAATACATCACGCCCAGAAATCACGTCTTCACCTTTTGCTTTTGCTTCAGTCAGGATCTTTTCCAAGATACCAAGGCCTTCGTTTAACGTCTCATGGAAACGCTCTTCCTCTGTTTTCATTACCTTTTGGATGAAGTCTACTTTTTCTTTTACTTCTGGGTAGAAATCAACCATAATCTCGCCAACAACCGGAACAAGCTCATACATGAATGGACGATCAATTTGAATCAATTTTGCATAACGTACTGCACGGCGAAGAAGGCGACGAAGAACATAGCCACGACCTTCATTTGATGGAAGCGCTCCGTCTCCAACAGCAAATGTGACAGTACGAACATGGTCAGCAATGACCTTATATGCGACATCRGTTTCTATGTCTGCATTGTATTTAACTGGTGTTAACTGCTCTGTTGCTTGGATAATTGGCATAAATAGATCAGTCTCAAAGTTAGTAGGCGTATCTTGAATAACAGATACCATACGCTCAAGACCCATTCCTGTATCAATGTTTTTCTTAGGAAGTGGCGTGTATGTACCATCTGGATTATGGTTGAACTGTGAAAACACAAGGTTCCACACTTCAAGGTAGCGCTCATTTTCTCCACCTGGGTACAGCTCTGGATCATTTTCATCATTACCATAAGATGGTCCACGGTCATAGAAAATCTCGGTATTAGGACCACTTGGGCCTTCTCCGATATCCCAGAAGTTCCCCTCAAGACGAATAATACGCTCTTCTGGAACGCCAATTTTCTCTGCCCAGTAGTCATAGGCTTCATTATCTTCAGGGTGAACAGTTACGGATAATTTTTGAGGATCAAACCCAATCCATTTTTCACTCGTTAAAAACTCCCAACCCCACTCGATTGCTTCTTCTTTAAAATAATCACCGATTGAGAAGTTCCCTAGCATTTCAAAGAACGTATGGTGACGAGCTGTTTTTCCTACATTTTCAATATCGTTTGTACGAATCGATTTTTGAGCATTTGTAAYACGAGGATTACTTGGAATGACACGGCCGTCGAAGTATTTCTTAAGTGTTGCCACCCCACTGTTAATCCAAAGCAAAGATGGATCCTCATGTGGAACAAGTGATGCACTTGGCTCTATGTCATGTCCTTTTTCTTTAAAGAAATCAAGATACATTTGGCGTACTTGTGCTGAAGTTAGTGATTTCATCATCGTCATCTCCTTTTTATTTACATACAAAAAAACCCTCATCCCAAAAAGAAGGGACGAGAGTTGTATTCACGCGGTGCCACCCTAATTATGGATGATCATTCATCCATCACTCGAAGCCTTAACGCGGCGAACGGCAGGGTTTTGCCTGCACTCAGGAGTAGCTTTCCGAATCCCTTCACACAGCAACCCTCTCAGCCATAGGGGTCACCTCTCTTAGTGCGGACTGATTCKTACTTCATTCCGTCAACGTGTTCATTAATCGATCATTTGTCTCTTATTATAGAAAAGCGGTAATACTCTTGTCAATGACTGATGAAATATAGTCGAATATGCAGTAACGTGACTTTTAAAATCGCAAGGAGGGGAACAGCTACCAATAACCCGATAACACCACCTGCCTCAACCCCAATTACTAACGCCAGGATGATCAAGATGGGATGCATATGCAAAGTCCTTCCTACAATTACAGGGGAAAGTACATTACCTTCAATTTGTTGTAAAATTAATATAAAAACCGAAGTGATAAGAGCAAGTTGCCAAGATTCAAGTAAGGCGACGGCTACAGCAGGTACAGCTCCAATATAAGCCCCGAAATAAGGAATCATCTCAGTCGCTCCCATAAAAATTCCTAATAAAATGGGATACGGCACTCCAATAAGCCAAAAGCCCAGGCTAGAAATAATCGTTACTGCAAGCGCAACAAGAAGCTGTCCACGGATATAGCTGCCAAATGTATGGTCCACGTCTTCTACATAACGTTTTAATCTACCTCTCCATCTTCTCGGTGTTAGATACCAAGCAACCTTTTGGACAAGATCAAAATCTTTTAGAAAATAAAACACCAAGAATGGAATAACGATCAAACTAAACATTGATTGAATCACCCATAAGGCGACAGCCTCTGTTTGGTCCAATGCCCTGGCTCCGAGTTGCTCTGCTTGAGTGGACCATTCTTCAATGTGAACTCTAATGGGAGAGGGAAGTGTTCGCACCTCACTTTGAATTTGAAAMATGAAGTCCTCTAATGCTCTAATTTGTTCAGGCAATCTCTCCATCGCATGACGTATTTGTTCAACTAAAGCTGGAGCTCCCCATACAATCAAAAATCCTACTGTTAAAAGAAGGATTAAAAAAACAACTAGTACACTTACTGAACGTGGTAGCCCCCAATCGTGCAATCCTTCAACAAGTGGATGGAGAAAGTATGTAAAGAGAACCGCTAAGGTAAGTGGGAGAAGGAGAGCTTTTATGACTTTGAAAATCGGTTCAAGCAAAGGAAGTAATTGAACTGCCATAAAGACAATAAGCAGCACTAATAACACAAGCACGAGCTTGTTGATCCACTTATACTCATTCAGCCGTTTCTCCACTACACACACCTCCTTGGGCTTCTCTACTTGTAGTGTGTACAATTTGAGTTTGTTTATCAGTTCAAACAAAAAAGCCTGCCTACAAAGTAGACAAGCTTGTCGCATTTCCTACGAGAAACGTTTCGCTAATTGTTTCTTCGTTTTTTTCCATGTTCGGTTGTTGAAATACTTATTCATATCTAACCCTTTAATCGGTTGAATGAATTGATCAAACTTCCGCTTGTTTTGGCGACTACTCATCGAATAAGCAGCAGCTCCCACTCCAACAGCTAGTAGAGACGTAAAAGCTTTCCTCATCGGATGACACCACCTTTTATATTGGATTACAGTCCAACATGCAGATCCTGATCTTCAAACAAATCATCTAAAGAACTGAGCGAGCCATCTTCCTCGACTTGATGCAAAGAAAGCTTCCCTTTTAGCAAGCTCATCTCAACAAAACAATTCCAGCAATAATATTGGTTTGTACCTATTTTACCGATATCTTTTGATTTACAGTTTGGACATTGCATACGTAGGGCCTCCTTAAATCGACACGATGGCTTTGTCCTTGCCAACAATAAGAGGTCCCTTGGCTTTAATCACCTTTCGACCTTCTATTAAGTCAGCTACCAATCCATCGGTCACTTCATACCCTACGATTGTCCCCACTTCTTCTTCAAAATATACATCTTCTACCAGTCCTACCTTCTCCCCTTCAGTGGTTAGTAAAGCTAGGCCTTGAAGACGTCTCTTCCCCAATTTTAAAGAATGAGAGTGGTGGTCTTTTCTGTCGTAACGTGAGAGGTCATCTTCACTCCTAACCATTACGCCGTCATCACCAAAACTCATAACCGCTTCAACCGGAAGAAAAAGATGATGATTTAGCCACCCTTTTCGATCGACTACAAACCCCTCAA
>NZ_LFEL01000089.1:0-6441 GCF_001037965.1 Bacillus sp. LL01
GGGGTACAACCCCCTATACCAGAATGGGGAGCGATGATACATGAAGGAAAGTCATATATCAGAACCAATCCTACACTAATGATTTATCCTGGTTTAATGATCATGTTAGTCGTTGTTACTTTTAATTTACTAGGAGAATCACTGTCAGAGCTTTTTGGGGTTAAACGTCGATAATGCAAAAGGACTGTTTAAAAATGGATATAACTAAAAAAGATATTCTGAATGTAAAAGACTTACATGTACAAGTAAGAACCAAAGAAGGGTTTTCCACGCTTGTTGAGGGTATTTCTTTCGGAATTAAAAAAGGGGAAATTCTAGGTCTTGTCGGGGAAAGTGGCAGTGGTAAAACCATTACAAGTATGTCTATCTTACAGCTACACAACAGGAAAAAAATGAATATTAAAGGAAGCATTACACTACAAGGTAAAGAGTTGAATGGTTTAGAAAATAGAGAGATGCGGAAGATTCGAGGGAAAGATATTGCTTTTATTATGCAAAATCCCATGAATGCTTTTACCCCCGTTTTTACGATTGGTCATCAATTTATCGAAACGATCAAATCTCATACAGCATTAAATAAAAACCAAGCAAGGGAGCTTGCGTTTGATGTGATGCAAAGTGTGAATTTGCCAGAACCTGATAAATTATTAAAAAAATATCCTTTTGAATTGAGCGGAGGCATGCTTCAAAGAGTGATGATTTCAATGGCTGCATGTTTACAGCCCTCTGTTATTATTGCGGATGAGCCTACGACAGCACTTGATCTTCATAGCCAATTATTAGTACTTCGCCTCTTAGATAAATTGCGTTCTGAGTTAGGAACAACTATTTTACTCATTTCTCATGACCTGGGTGTGATTTCAGAAATGGCTGATGATGTTATTGTTATGCAAAATGGTAGAATAGTTGAAACTGCAAATGTATTAGATTTATTTGATAACCCACAGCATGAGTACACGAAGAAGTTGTTAAGGACCAGACCTAGCTTATATACAGAGAAACAACCAAATGTCTATATGTTGTGATTACCGATTAAAGATTACGAGGGGTGRAGCCCATTGAGCTTATTGCAGGTAAACCAGGTACACCTTAGTTTTAATTCTAGAAAATTATTTAAAGGTAAAAATCAATCAAATAATGTACTTACTAATATTACCTTTGCTATAGAAGAAGGAACATGTTTGGGCTTAATTGGTACAAGCGGAGCTGGGAAAAGCACCTTAGGGAAAGTAATTCTTGGCATTCAGCCGCCACAGCAAGGGCAAGTTTTGTTTCAAGGGCATGACATATATAGTACGGATAAAAATACTCAAAAGAAAATACGTCGCGATCTACAAGTTGTATTTCAGGACTCATATTCAGCTGTTAACCCCAGAATGACAGCAGAAGGCATTATTAGTGAACCGTTAGAAAATTATGAGAAACTAACCAACGGAGAACGTAGAAAAAGAATTATTGAGCTATTAGAAAGAGTAGGGTTAGGTGAAAAAGATTTAAAAAAGTATCCGCATCAATTTAGTGGTGGCCAATTGCAAAGGATTACCATTGCTAGGGCTATTGCACTTAAACCGAAGTTAATAGTTCTAGATGAATCCGTAAGTAGTTTAGATAAGGTRACACAAAGTTTAATTTTGCAATTATTAGATGAATTAAAGTTTGACTTCGGCTTATCTTATCTTTTTATAACACATGATATTAAAGCTGCATTTACAATCTCTGATAAAATTGGCGTTCTTGAAAAAGGAGAATTGATTGAATACTACGATTCAAAAGATCAATTTTTTTCATCTAGACATCCTGTTGTTAGAAGATTAAGAGATTCGATTCTTTCTGAGCACCCACGTTTTCGAACACTTACGTCGAGGGAGCGATTGGTATAATAAAAGGAAGCGAAATAATTACTTAAACCGCACTTTTTGCACCTATTGTAAAAGATATTCACATTCTTACCTTAGGGCCTTGCTCTCATAAAGCCTGAAAATATTGTTTTTCATCAAAGTAGTAGTGTAGGTCAAAATGTGAGAATGACCACTTTGACCACATTATAAAAAGCTTCTCATTAATATTGAATGAGAAGCTTTTTTGTTTCCTATACAATCCCTATCACAACCGCAATCACTAGTAACACCACACTGAAGCCCCAAATCCAGAAGAAGGAGTATCGGATGTGTTTACCCATCTCAAGTCMAGCTAACCCAAGAGCCAGCCATAGAGCAGGTGAGAAAGGGCTAATAAATGTCCCGATGATGTTTCCGATTATCATAGCATACGCAGCTGAGGTAGACTCAACTCCATATGATGTAACGATTTGCTCAACGACCGGTAAGAGAGCAAAGTAATAAGCATCTGTGTTTAAAATTAGTTCAAACGGGGCTCCGAAAAAGCCAATGATCAAATGAAGATGAGGAATGATGAAAGCTGGTAATAAGGTAACAAGACCAGTAGCAAGAGCATCAAGCATTCCAGTCCCGCCTAATATTCCTAGGAAAGAACCAGCTGCTAAAATGATGGCAGCCATTAAAAGAGCGTTCGGAGCATGAGCTTTGATTCTCTCCATCTGATCATCCACTTTAGGATAGTTAAGTGGTAAYGCGATACTTAATGCAATCATAAAGATAAATCCTGCCGGGAGAATACCCCAGACTAGCATAGCGATCAACCCAAGTGTTAACAATAGATTGATCCAAAGTAACTTAGGTCTTGTAAGACTACTATCTTTTGCCTTAGGTACTTCTTCATCTGAGTAATCAGTAGCTGCAGCAACTTCTAATTGCTGATCAGATTCAAATGTCAACTTCTCAATCCTGCGTTTCTCACGGAGCCCTAAGAAGTAAGCCAGCCCCAATAACAGAACAAGCGCTATGATTTGAAGTGGAATGAGAGGTCTCCAGAGTTCTGTTGGATCCATCCCTAAAACAGAGCCGGCACGTCCGATCGGTCCAGCCCAGGGCACCATATTCATAATACTTGCGCTAGTTCCAACTAATAAGAGCAAGAGATAAGGGTTCATCTTCAAGCGCTTATATAATGGAAGGAGGGCGGGTATCGTTATTAAGAATGTGGAAGCTCCTGATCCATCTAGGTGAGCAACGGCTGCAATAATGACGGTTCCTACCGCCACAGCAACAATATTACCTCTTGAAATTTTGATAACCTTGTTAATTATCGGATCAAATAATCCTGCATCCTGCATAATTCCGAAGTAAAGAATCGCAAAGATGAACATGATGACAATACCCATGACTTGATTCACACCGTCGTTAAAAAAGACGCCGATATCGACTATGGTAAAGCCAGCTAAAAGAGCCCCGATAATCGGAATGGTGATAAGGCTTATAATAGGTGTCATTTTGCCGCTAAGAAGAAATAGGACAATAGCTAAGATTGTAAAAAATCCAATAATACTAAGCATAATTCTCTCCCCTTATAAAGTAAGATAAAGAGGGATAGTGAAAGCGTATACAAACACTTCCAAATAAATAAACCCCTCTATTTTTCTAATTATCTGATATTACAGAACTTTAACATGAAAAATAAGAGGGATGAAGTTTATGAACATTAATACAATAATGTTCGTTTTGGGTATTTTGTTCATTTTGTTCACGGGGTAGTATAACGTCTTTCGGGTCTTCCTACATCACCATATTTTAATTCTGCTTCTGCTTGGTTAATTGAGACTAAATATTCTAAGTACCGTCTTGCGGTAGAACGACTCGTACCAACTACTTCCCCTATGTCGCTTGCAGTCAGTCCGTTACGTCCTATGCTTAGGGCGCTTTTCACTTTTTCTAATGTTAAACTATCAATTCCTTTTGGTAGCTTATTGTGATCGTTTGAAAGGGAAAGTGTAGAGCCTGCAACTCCAGTCAATTGATCGATCTCATCTTGAGATAACTGATCTTTTACAGCCAGTGTGGTTCGTTGCTTTTTGTATCTTTCTAACGTGCTTTTAAACCGATTAAAATCAACAGGCTTCACGATATAGTCAAAAATACCGCCACGAAGGACTTCTTCAAATGTGGGTACTTCTTTTGCAGCTGTAGTCATAATAAGATCAACATTCGGTTGGTTTCTGCGAATACTCCAGAACAGTTCGAGCCCTTCTACATCAGGAATATAAACATCTAATAAAACAAGGTCCGGCAACGGATGATTAGATAGAAGTAACTCGGTTTCAGCACCTGTTTTACATATACGAATAACTTCAAAGCCTTCCACCTTTTCAACAAAGCGTTGAGTGATTTCCGCTACACGAAAATCATCTTCAACAATTAAAATTTTATATAATTCTTTCATGGTCTGCCTCCTTAAATCTCTGAGTCTTTTGGGATGGTGATAACGAAGCAAGCACCTCCAAGGTCGCTCTCTTCTAGATAAATGTTTCCTCCTGCTACTAGGAGCGCCTCTTTAGTAAGAGCAAGGCCAAATCCGCGATGAGCTCCTTTTTTAGTTGAGAATCCTTTAGTGAATATCTCATTTGCTAAATCCGGAGGGATCCCTGGACCAGAGTCCTCAATTTCAAAAATAATATCATCACCGATATCTGTGAAAAACACATTCACCTGACGAGTGGAATGATGATTTGTTTTAGCAGAATCTATTGCATTCTCAATAAGGTTGCCTAAAGCMGTCAGTAGTAAATCGCGTTTATGTTCTTCTAATGGATAGGTTAGCTGGCTTCCGTCTTCAATCACCATTTCAACTCTTTGTTCCATAGCTTGGTTGAGCTTACCAAGAAGGATCGCGTTGATCATTGGGTCTGGAACCTTTTCTAGTAAGAAATGAATCCAATCTTGTTGAATGTTGTTCTCCTTTTTAATGAACGATATGGCTTCCTTTTTTCTATTTAATTGTAGCAAACCTAAAATGGTAAAAAGCTTGTTCGAAAATTCATGAGTTTGTGCACGTAAGGCATCTGCATATTGCTTTGTTTTAGTTAGTTCTTTCGTAAGTTGATCAATTTCTGTTTTATTACGAAATGTTGAAACAGCCCCAATTAACTTTTTTTCATAAAAGATAGGAACACGGTTGACTAAAACCGTAATGCCTCCTATGTACATCTGTTTGTCAAAATGACTTTCCCCAGTATGAAGAACTTGTGGCAGGGCGGACTGAGGCAAAACCTCTTTAATAGGTTTACCGATTGGGCTTATTAATGCCTTATTTTGATCATAAAGTAACTTCAGGGCAGCGTGATTAGCTAGAGTGATCATTCCTTCTTGATTAACAGCAATGATCCCTTCATGTGTAGATTGTAAGATGGTTTCCTTTTGCAATAATAGGTGGGTGATTTCCTCAGGTTCTAAACCAAATAATAACTTTTTAATATAATGAGCAATGAATATAGCACCAATGATACCGAAGCTGACAATTAAGAAAAGAACGAACCAAAGTTCTCTGCTGTATATATGGATTAAGCTGTGTACATCATTAATTAAGTATCCTACTGAAACGACACCGACAATCTCACTTTCTGAGTACACAGGAACCTTTCCTCGAATGGAGTAGCCTAAGGACCCGATTGCTTTAGAAACATAAGACTCACCATCAATTAAAGCAGGCTCATTATCCTCACCAATCATTTTTAAGCCGATTTTTTCTAAATCTGGGTGAGCGTAGCGGATTTCATCTGTATTTCCTACAACAATAAACTCTGCACCAGTAGCTTCTTGAATCGGTTTAACTAAAGGTTGAATAACAGAGGCAGGATCGGGCTCTGCAAAAGCCTCTTGTAGTTCAGGGATGTGAGAAATACTTGTCGCCACACTTAAGGCTCTTTCTCCCAATTGAGTTTCGATCGTGTCTGAGAAGAAGTAATGGAGAAACACACCCATTGTAATGAACATAAGCGAAATAAGTGTACCAATTAAAAGAATCATTTTTAGTTTCAGCTTAATTTTAACATTCGGTTTAAGAAGGAACTTTTCATAAGCATTATGTTGAAATAGATTCAATAGAAGCTCCCCTTTTTATTAGTTCTATCTAGATTTACTTTTATTATCATCTCAAATGAAAGAAGTATCAAGGTTGTAAAATTGTGGTTGTATCTATTGTCTAGGTTTCAGACTTAATAAGAGAGGGGATTAGTCATACAAAGGAGATGACGAAGATGAGATATGAAGAATTTAAATTAGCACTTATCAATTCGAGACCTGGTGATTGGTTGTATGATCACGACACGAGTATGTATGTATTAAAGGATAATATATCAATTACAATTGATTCAGATATTACGGTTCCAAGCGAAGGCTTTAGTGAGGATTGGGTTTCGGTTTATGAAGATGATATTGYTTATGAGAAGTTCTTTAATCTTCGCTATAACGGAGTTCCGATTGAGCGTTTCCATACCGTTGCAGTAGATGGGTTTCGCGTGTTTATTCCCTATCCAGATAAAGAACGAATGACGATTACTGAAGAGCAATATCGAATTGCCGATATTGT
>NZ_LFEL01000009.1:0-68446 GCF_001037965.1 Bacillus sp. LL01
TGGAAGCGTGGCGACACGTGCAGCTGACGAATACTAATCGATCGAGGACTTAACCCAAAACATTTGAACGATAGGAATACCTTGATATGAACACATTATCTAGTTTTGAAGGATCAACCTTCAACTGAATATGTCTGGTAATGATGGCGAAGAGGCCACACCCGTTCCCATACCGAACACGGAAGTTAAGCTCTTCAGCGCCGATGGTAGTTGGGGGATCTCCCCCTGTGAGAGTAGGACGTTGCCAGGCAAATGAAAGAGACCAGTGCTTATGAAAATAGGTGCTGGTTTTTTTGCTATACTCTAGAACAAATCAAGCACACGTGGGCCTCTCGCTCTCGCCATTCAGTCCCAACCGTACCTCTTCATCCAAATTTTCTTACCTCACCTCTTCACCTCAAAATCTACGATCCCTTTGATTATATAATCTTGCCCCTCCGAATCTTCTACTGAAAAATCGGCATACCCATCTACTACATAATATCCGGTAGGAAAGCCATTCTTCAGAAAGTCTTTGACGAAATCAATGTACGCCGTATCGTCCTGATCGCTGAAGCCACCGTTTTTCGTATAACTCTCCCTCAGGGTTTCTCCTTTTTTCAAGGTAGTAGTAATCAAAGGTTGGTCCATGCCATAATAAATCAGAAAATCCCTGGTCTTTTCAGTGATGTCAAAATAAAAAGGCGATGCGGCATGGGAGATGATAACTTCCTCCTCTTCACCAATATACTCCAACTCGGCATACAGATTTACCGTTTCTGTGCCTTGATATTTCTGCTTATCGGTTACTAGACGATAAATGAAGTTCTTATCATGGACTTCATGGACAGACTGGTTTATTTTCTCTCCACTCCATTTGGCCGCATTCTTATTATTTGTTTTGGTATTGCAGCCCGTAAAAAGAAGGACAAGAACCAGGAATAATAGGAAAACATATTTTTTCAAATAACATCACCTCTCTTGTTTAGACGAATAAAACTAGAAAAAGTCTCAATACCAGCTCTTTCTTTTTGTACAAATTTGACCAATTGACGTTTAGGGAGGTTAAAAAAGTGGAATTCTGATTGAGAGAGATAGTTTTGAAAAGAAGTACCTAACACATACATAAATGGACTATAGGTAGCCCCAAGTGAATATGTTGGCAGTTTTTATCGAAGGGTTATCTATTGAAATTTTTTTCGTTGTCTTATATATTTTAGTTATAGTCAAAGATAGTCAAGGTCAGATAGGAGGATTGCATGAGAAACGTATCTGATGTCATTGAACAATATCTGAAACAGGTGTTGGAGCGAAGTATGGAGAATTCTGCTGAGATAAAACGAAGTGAGATTGCTGATAAGTTTGAATGTGTGCCTTCTCAGATTAATTATGTGATAAATACGCGATTTACGATTGAACGAGGATACTTGGTGGAAAGCAAGCGTGGAGGTGGCGGCTATATTCGAATTATCAAAATTAAACCGCATGACCATTTGCAATTGATTGACCAAATTATTGAACTGATAGATGTAAGAGTTTCACAGGCGAGTGCAGAGGATGTTATCTATCGCTTGGTGGAGGAAAAGGTGATATCACCAAGGGAAGCGAAGATAATGGTAAGTGTGATGGATAGATCCGTCTTGTATTTAGGATTACCTGAAAGAGATGAATTGCGGGCGAGAATGTTAACTGCAATGCTGACAACTCTGAAGTACCGGTAGGGGGGATACAAATGGTATGTCAAGAATGTAATGAGCGTCCAGCTGCTTTGCATTTTACAAAAATCATTAATGGGGAGAAATCCGAGATTCATGTTTGTGAGCAGTGTGCACAGGAAAAGGGAAGTATTTCTACGATGTTTACAGGTGGTTCGGGTTTTTCTATAAATAATCTGATTGCTGGTCTGTTGAATACGGAGCAGGCCATTCCTAATCCGAAACAGGAGGATCTCGAGCCCAAAAAGGTGCTGCAGTGTGAGCGTTGTAAGATGACATTTCCGCAGTTTACGAAGATTGGCCGGTTTGGCTGTTCGGAATGCTATCATACTTTTTCTGAAAAAATGCAGCCGATCTTAAAGAGATTGCATAGTGGAAATACGGCTCATGCCGGAAAGATTCCGAGAAGAATTGGTGGCAGCATGCATGTACGGAAAGAAATTGATTCGCTGAAAGAGGAATTGCAAGAGCTTATCAGACAGGAAGAGTTCGAAAGCGCGGCGAATACTAGAGATAGAATCAGAGAGTTGGAAAGGCAACTGAGTGAAAAAAGAGAGGGGGAGCAATAAATGTCTCTTGAACACTTTTTAAATAATGCAGTCAGTTCCTGGATGAAACAGGAGGGGCCGGACTCGGATATCGTCCTTAGCAGCCGGGTTAGACTCGCAAGGAACCTGGAGAAGATGCAGTTTCCAACAGTCGCTAGCAATGAGGAAGCGCAGAAAATTGTGGATGTGATGAAACAGCATTTTGGCGAAAAAGAGTTTCAGGACCTTGGCGAGCTGGAGTTCCTTCTTATGGATGAACTAAATGCTCTCGAGAAGCGGGTGCTGGTAGAAAAGCACTTAATCAGTCCACAACTGGCGGAGGATTCGGCATTTGGTGCATGTTTGTTATCACCGAATGAAGAAGTGAGCATTATGATAAATGAGGAGGACCATATAAGGATTCAATGCCTGTTTCCCGGCCTGCAGGTGAAAGAAGCATTGCAGGTGGCCAACTCACTTGATGATTGGATAGAAGAGAAGATTGATTATGCGTTTGATGAAAAACGAGGATACTTAACAAGCTGCCCGACAAATGTGGGTACGGGCCTTCGGGCTTCCGTCATGATGCACCTTCCAGCGTTGGTGCTGACACAGCAGATGAACCGGATTGTTCCGGCAATTAATCAATTGGGATTAGTTGTTAGAGGAATTTACGGGGAAGGTAGCGAAGCTTTAGGGAACATCTTTCAGATCTCCAACCAAATGACACTCGGCAAGTCGGAAGAGGATATTGTCCAGGACCTATTGAGTGTTGTACAGCAACTTATTACTCAGGAGCGCTCTGCAAGAGAAGCATTAGTTAAAACTTCGAACATACAATTAGAAGATAGGGTATTTCGCTCATATGGGTTGCTGGCACATAGCCGAGTGATGGAGACGAAAGAGGCGGCGAAGTGTTTGTCGAATGTCCGGCTTGGTATTGATTTAGGCTATATCACCGACATTTCCAGATCGATTTTGAATGAATTGATGATATTGACCCAACCTGGCTTCCTGCAGCAATATGCTGGTGGACCATTAAAGCCAAATGAAAGAGATGTTCGCAGGGCGAGCTTAATTCGAGAAAGAATGCGATTGAAGAGATAAATTATTTGGGAGGCGATTGGATATGATGTTTGGTCGATTTACGGAAAGAGCGCAAAAGGTATTGGCATTAGCACAAGAAGAGGCATTGCGCCTAAGCCATAACAATATTGGAACAGAGCATATCCTGCTTGGATTGGTAAGGGAAGGAGAGGGCATTGCCGCAAAAGCATTGATTGTCCTTGGACTTGGACCTGAAAAAATCCAGAAAGAAGTGGAAAACTTGATTGGCAGAGGACAAGACAGTGGACAGTCTATTCCTCACTATACACCAAGAGCGAAGAAAGTAATTGAGCTGTCCATGGATGAAGCTCGTAAACTGGGACACTCCTATGTGGGAACAGAGCATGTACTGCTCGGTTTGATCCGTGAGGGGGAAGGCGTAGCGGCACGTGTACTTAACAACTTGGGTGTAAGCTTGAATAAAGCACGCCAGCAAGTGTTGCAGCTGCTTGGAAGCAATGAATCCTCAGGGGGCCATCAAGGTGGTGCATCTGCCAATGTAAATACTCCTACTCTTGATAGTCTGGCAAGAGATCTAACTGCTGTGGCACGGGAAGACAGCTTAGACCCTGTTATCGGGCGAAGCAAGGAAATCCAGCGTGTAATCGAGGTACTTAGCCGTAGAACGAAAAATAACCCGGTTTTGATCGGGGAGCCTGGTGTAGGTAAAACCGCTATCGCGGAAGGTCTTGCACAGCAGATTGTGAACAATGAGGTACCGGAGATCCTTCGTGACAAGCGTGTCATGACCTTGGATATGGGTACGGTAGTAGCAGGAACAAAATATCGCGGGGAGTTTGAGGACCGTCTGAAGAAAGTGATGGATGAGATTCGTCAAGCGGGTAATATTATCTTGTTCATTGACGAGCTGCATACCCTAATTGGTGCGGGGGGAGCAGAAGGTGCAATTGATGCGTCCAATATCTTGAAACCGTCCTTGGCCCGTGGGGAGTTGCAATGTATCGGTGCAACTACACTGGATGAGTATCGAAAATATATCGAAAAGGATGCCGCACTTGAGCGTCGTTTCCAGCCAATCCAGGTGGATGAGCCGACAATTGATGAGTCCATTCAGATTCTGACAGGTCTTCGTGACCGATATGAAGCTCATCACCGCGTATCCATTACGGATGAAGCGATTGATCAGGCGGTTAAGCTTTCCGATCGTTACATTTCGGACCGCTTCCTGCCGGATAAAGCGATAGATTTGATTGATGAGGCAGGATCGAAAGTGCGCCTCCGTTCCTTCACAACACCTCCGAACTTGAAAGAGTTAGAGGTGAAGCTTGAATCTGTACGCAATGAGAAGGATGCAGCCGTTCAAAGTCAGGAGTTTGAAAAGGCCGCTTCTTTAAGGGATACAGAGCAACGTTTGCGCGAGCAACTGGAAGAAACGAAGAAAACATGGAAAGAAAAACAGGGACAGGAGAATTCCGAGGTGACAGTGGAGGATATTGCAATGGTCGTATCCAGCTGGACCGGGATTCCGGTATCAAAACTCGCACAAACGGAAACAGATAAACTGTTAAACATGGAATCTTTATTGCACTCCCGTGTCATCGGTCAGGATGAAGCGGTCAAGGCTGTATCCAAAGCGGTCCGCCGTGCACGTGCAGGATTGAAAGATCCAAAACGCCCAATTGGTTCCTTTATTTTCCTTGGCCCAACAGGGGTCGGGAAAACCGAGCTTGCGAGAGCCTTGGCGGAATCCATATTCGGTGACGAGGATGCGATGATCCGCATTGATATGTCCGAGTACATGGAGAAACATTCAACTTCCCGTCTAGTAGGTTCGCCTCCAGGTTATGTGGGGTATGATGAGGGTGGTCAGCTGACGGAAAAGGTCCGTCGCAAACCGTATTCTGTCATTCTTTTAGATGAAATTGAAAAAGCACATCCTGATGTGTTCAATATACTATTGCAAGTGTTGGAGGATGGCCGTTTGACAGATTCGAAGGGGCGTACGGTGGACTTTCGGAACACGCTTGTCATCATGACATCCAACGTAGGTGCTGACGCCTTGAAGCGTAACAAGTATGTTGGCTTTAACGTACAGGATGAGAACCAGAACTACAAAGACATGAAAGGGAAAGTGATGGAAGAGCTGAAAAAAGCGTTCCGTCCGGAGTTCCTGAACCGTGTCGATGAAATGATCGTATTCCATTCCTTGGAGAGAACGCACTTGAAAGAGATCGTAACGCTTCTATCTGAACAGCTGACAAAGCGTCTGAAAGAGCAGGATATTGATCTGGAGCTGACAGAAGCGGCTAAAGACAAGATATCCGAAGAAGGATATGATCCGGAGTACGGTGCAAGACCATTGCGTCGTGCCATTCAGAAGCATGTGGAAGATAAACTTTCCGAAGAGCTGCTAAAAGGTAATATTGAGAAAGGTAAGAAAATCTCATTGGATGTAGTGGACGGGGAATTTGTCGTGCGAGATGTTGAAATAGTAAAATAAGTATGCAGGTCGGTGTATGTCAAATAGAAGCGGAGGTAAGCTCTTTAACATTAGAGCTTCCTCCTTTCTTATATTTTCCAGGGGTTAAAATTAGCGTAAATAATGTGAAATAAGGTATCATAAAAGAAGGAAAACTATGGTATTTTTATAAAGTTTTATTCATAAAGATTATTGTTAATGGTCATGCGAAGATTTGTATGCTGGTGAACTCCCTGTAAATCTTCGTTCCAGGTGTTCGCTTTCCGCGGGGCGGTGCTTGAGCCTCCTCGGCTTCGCCTGTGGGGTCTCAAGTCTACCGCTACCTCCCGCCGGAGTCTCACACCTTGCACTACGATTAACAGGGTGAACCGTATATTATTTTTAAAAAGCATTATGTTCATAGAGAGGATTTTTGGATGGCAAAGCGTAAGACAAAGTTTATGTGTAAGGAATGCGGGTATGAGTCTCCTAAGTGGATGGGGAAATGCCCTGGCTGCCATGCATGGAATACCATGGTTGAGGAGATGGAGGAATCCAGGACTCCAAGGCGTGGAGGCTTTACGACGTCCTCTTCCACTTTGGCAAGAAAAGCGGAATCCATTACAAAAGTGGAAAATATAAAGCAATCAAGGATCTACACGGATATGGAAGAGTGCAACAGGGTACTTGGAGGCGGGTTGGTCCAAGGCTCCCTTGTTCTAATTGGAGGAGACCCAGGCATTGGGAAGTCGACTTTATTGCTGCAGGTTTGCTGTCAATTGGCATTGAAAAAACATCGTGTTCTATACATTTCTGGAGAAGAATCTGTTCAACAGACGAAATTGCGTGCAGACCGATTAGGGGTACAGGCAGAAGAGCTGTTTGTTTTATCCGAAACGGACTTTGAGCTTGTTGCAAAAGCAGTCGATGACGTTCAGCCTACATTGCTGGTTGTCGATTCCATCCAGACCGTCTATCATCCGGCAGTCACATCTGCCCCGGGGAGTGTCTCCCAGGTCAGGGAATGTACGGCGGAATTGATGCGTATTGCGAAAACGAAGAACATAGCCGTTTTCATCGTAGGACATGTAACAAAGGAAGGCTCCATCGCAGGACCACGATTATTGGAGCACATGGTCGACACTGTGCTATATTTTGAAGGAGAACGCCATCATACGTATCGCATATTGCGGTCTGTAAAAAATAGATTCGGTTCCACAAATGAAATAGGCATTTTTGAAATGAAAGAAGAGGGCTTGACGGAAGTGAAGAACCCTTCTGAAATCTTCCTCGAAGAAAGATCAAAGGGTGCTGCAGGCTCTACCGTAGTGGCATCAATGGAAGGAACGCGCCCGGTCCTGGTGGAAATCCAGGCACTCATTTCGCCTACGGGTTACGGAAATCCGCGTAGGATGGCAACCGGAATTGACCATAACCGCGTCTCGCTAATTATGGCAGTGCTTGAAAAAAGGGTAGGTCTCTTGCTACAGAATCAAGACGCCTATCTGAAAGTTGCGGGCGGGGTTAAACTCGACGAACCGGCCATTGATTTAGCCGTTGCGGTCAGTATTGCCTCAAGCTTCCGTAATCAAACGTCCGAACCGACGGATGTGGTAATCGGAGAAGTGGGGTTGACCGGTGAGATTAGACGGGTTTCCCGCATCGAACAGAGAGTCCAGGAAGCGGCGAAGCTTGGGTTCAAGCGGGTAATCATACCAGCGAAAAACCTGGGAGGATGGACCGTTCCAAAAGAGGTCAATGTCATCGGTGTTAACACTATCGATCAGGCTCTTCAATATACTCTAGGGGGATAGAGATGGAAGAAAAACGGCAGAAAGAAAAAATCATGGCAGATACGCTACAGTTTATTGCACCAGGAACACCTATCCGGGAGGGGATCAACAACATCCTCCGTTCCCAAACCGGCGGACTTGTGGTTGTGGGATTCAATGATAAAGTGAAAGAAATGGTAGATGGCGGCTTTTCCATCAACTGTCCATTCAGCCCTGCCTTTGTATATGAATTGGCCAAAATGGATGGTGCCATCATCCTGAATGAAAAAGGTACAAAAATAATCTATGCCAATGCACAATTGACACCAAACTCCACCATCATTTCCACTGAAACAGGGATGAGGCACCGTACAGCAGAACGTGTGGCCAAGCAGACAGGATGTCTCGTTGTAGCCATATCCCAACGCCGCAATGTAATCACATTGTATAAAGGCGATTTCCGGTATGCGTTGCGTGATATCGGGGTTATTTTTACAAAAGCCAATCAAGCGATTCAAACATTGGAAAAATATAAAACGGTTCTCGATCAAGGGATTACCAACCTTGGTGCCTTGGAATTCGAAGAACAGGTATCATTATCGGAACTTTTACAAGTGATTCATCGTATAGAAATGGTACTGCGTATCAAAAATGAAATCTTGAGCTATATCAATGAGCTTGGTACGGAAGGAAGGCTCATACGCCTGCAGATGACGGAGCTCCTTGCCCATATTGAGGAAGAGGCGATCCTTCTTATCAAAGATTATTGTGTTGATAAAGAGATGGATGCGTTCATGATCTTAAGGCGATTGCAGGAAATGGCCAATACTGATCTTTTGGATGATGCCGTCATCTTGAAAATGCTTGGGTATTCAGGCTTCATGAACCCTGATGAGATTGTCCTGCCGAGAGGTTATCGAGTATTGCATAAGATACCTAGACTACCCCCACTCGTTATAGAAAACCTCGTCTGCCGTTTCCAAAATTTGAAACTGATCCTAATGGCGACAGTCGAAGAATTGGACGATGTGGATGGAATTGGAGAGGTACGAGCCCGGAAAATAAAAGAGGGATTGAAACGAATTCAGGACCAGCTGTTGATTGACCGTCAAATGTGACGCAATTTCTGGCACTGTTTGAAAATCTTGAATGTGACAAAATCCTAACAAAAGTAAATTAAAAGTTTTTTCGACGTTTTATTTAAAGGAAACTGTTTATAATGAATAAAGGGAGGTGAGGCAATGTTAAGGCGTACGGTTCAATTATTCTTTTTAATTCTTGGTGGGACATTGGGAATCTTTTTCATCCCTGAGCTGTTTTCCCTCTTGAATCTAGAAGATATTCCTTTTCTTACGAAGCCTTATACTGTTGCAATCTTAGGAGCAATTATATTTTTTATCCTTACTTTTTGGTTAGTGGATTATGTAGTCGGGTTCATTAAGTGGATAGAGGAATCTTTGGTGAAAGCGCCGGTAACAGATGTATTATTCGGTAGCCTGGGACTTATTTTCGGGTTGATTGTCGCCTATTTAGCGGTCATCCCTCTTGAGAGAATTCCATTTGTCAGTGCCATTTTCCCTATTTTCATTACCATTCTATTAGGATATCTTGGTTTTCAAGTAGGGTTCAAAAAAAGGGATGAGTTGGTGAATTTGTTCTCTATCTCATCGAAGTTCGGCAAGAAGAAGTCGGTCGAAGAAGACGATTTGGATCTGTCATCCAAGAAGCTGAAGATTCTGGATACAAGTGTCATTATTGATGGAAGAGTGGCGGATATCTGTCAGACAGGCTTCCTAGAAGGCACGATTGTCATTCCACGGTTTGTTCTTGAAGAACTGCAACATATAGCCGATTCATCTGACGTGCTGAAACGAAATCGCGGTCGACGCGGCTTAGATATACTGAATAGAATCCAAAAAGAATTAGCGATAAAGGTAGAAATATATGAAGGCAACTTTGAAGATATACAAGAAGTGGACAGCAAACTTGTAAAGTTGGCAAAATTGACTTCCGGGGTAGTTGTTACCAATGACTTCAACCTGAATAAAGTATGTGAGCTTCAAAGTGTAGAAGTGCTAAATATCAATGATCTGGCAAACGCGGTCAAGCCGGTAGTACTTCCTGGTGAAGAACTGACCGTCCAAGTAATCAAAGACGGAAAAGAACATAATCAAGGGGTGGCATACCTTGATGACGGTACAATGATTGTAGTTGAAGAAGGCCGTGATTACATCGGTAAACACATACAGGTCCTTGTTACAAGTGTCCTTCAAACATCTGCCGGACGAATGATATTTGCCAAGCCCAAACAGTTGGAGCGGGCGGCACTATAAATAATAAAAAAACCTCTACCCTCTTAAGCATTGCTTGGAGGGTTGAAGTTATTTTGGCATAGTTTTAATGAACTTTTAGTAGGAAAGGAACGGTCAACCTTTAAACCGGCCTATAAAAAATCAACGCCTACGGGAGAGTAAATAAATGAAATATCAAGTCATTATATTAGCGGCAGGTCAGGGAAAGCGGATGAAAGCTGGCAAAAACAAGCAGTTTATCGAGCTTCAGGGGAAACCTGTCATCATTCACACCCTCAACGTTTTTGAAGCGGACCCAGACTGCGAACAAATCAAACTAGTCATCAATGACAAAGAAAAAGATATATTCAAAGAGCTTCTCACGCTCTTTCCAATTAAGAAAGTAAAAGAAATTGTACCCGGTGGAGAAGAGCGGCAGGATAGCGTGTATAATGGGCTTAACTCGATTACATCGGCAGACATTGTGCTCGTCCATGATGGGGCAAGGCCATTCATTTCCCATAAAGTCATCCACAATCTGGTGGAGACTGCGTCAAAAGAGGGAGCAGCAATCGTGGGAGTACCGGTAAAAGATACCATCAAACGGGTAAGTAAAGAAAGCATTGTGGAAGAGACGGTCGAACGTTCCAGTTTATGGTCCATCCAGACCCCACAGGCTTTCCGTTACCCTATTTTGAAGGAAGCACACGAAAAAGCAAAAATGGAAAATTATTTAGGAACTGATGAAGCGAGCCTTGTGGAGCGGATAAATGTACCGGTACATATCGTAGAAGGCGAATATGAGAATTTCAAACTAACAACCCCAGAGGATTTAATCCTTGCAAAAGCCTTCTTACAAAGATAGTTTGTTTATTAAGATATACCTAAACCACCTGGGACGGAAATCTACAGAAGTTAACCAGAAAAACATATAATAGAGGGGTGCACCATGTTTCGAATTGGACAAGGTTTTGATGTACATCAGTTTGCAGAAGGCAGACCTTTAATTATCGGAGGCATCACGATTCCTTATGAAAAAGGGTTGCTTGGACATTCAGATGCTGACGTACTTTTACATACAATTTCCGACGCCTGCTTAGGAGCAATTGGAGAGGGGGATATCGGGAAACACTTTCCGGACACAGATCCCGCATTCAAAAATGCTGATTCCGCCGTTTTAATGGAACAGGTATGGGCAATAGTAAAAGAAAAAGGATATACACTCGGTAATGTGGATTGCACAATCATTGCACAAAGACCGAAAATGGCCCCGCATATCGAACCGATGCGTAAAAGGATAGCAGAGCTGCTGGAAGCGGACATGGACCAGGTGAACGTGAAAGCCACCACCACCGAAAAACTCGGCTTCACAGGCAGGGAAGAAGGCATCGCCGCGCAAGCAGCCATCCTTTTGCTAAAGAAATAGATACGTGCCACACGTTTTTATGATAAAATAATTTTTTATAAGGGACGGTTCTTACGCTTCCGGAGCATAAGAACCGTCCCCACAAAATGGAGGTACCAAAACATGACAGTTCGTGTACGATATGCCCCAAGTCCTACAGGGCACTTACATATAGGAAATGCCAGAACAGCACTATTCAACTACCTGTTTGCACGTAACCAAAACGGTAAATTTATCATCCGTATTGAAGATACGGATAAAAAGCGTAATATCGCAGGTGGAGAAGAGAGCCAGCTGAAATATTTGAAATGGCTTGGAATGGATTGGGATGAAAGTGTTGACGTAGGTGGTGAGTACGGTCCATACCGCCAATCGGAGCGTAATGAAATTTATACAAAATTCTATAAAGAGCTTCTGGAAAAAGGGCTTGCTTATAAATGCTATTGCACGGAAGAAGAGCTTGAGACAGAACGTGAAGAACAGATTGCACGTGGAGAGAATCCGAATTACTCCGGAAAGCACAGCAACCTAACAGCCGAGGAGCAAAAGGCCTTTGAAGAGGAAGGAAGAGAGCCGAGCATCCGTTTCAGAGTACCAAAGGGAAAAGAAATCAAGTTCAATGACATGGTAAAAGGAGACGTATCTTTTGAATCCGATGGCATTGGTGACTTTGTTATTGTGAAGAAGGATGGAACGCCTACTTATAACTTTGCAGTGGCAGTGGACGATCATTTGATGAAGATTTCCCACGTGCTACGCGGGGATGACCATATATCCAACACACCAAAACAAGTCATGATCTTTGAAGCATTGGGTTGGAATGTTCCGACTTTCGGTCACATGACATTGATCGTTAATGAAAGCCGCAAGAAGCTAAGTAAACGTGATGAGTCCATCATCCAGTTTATCGAGCAATACGAAGAGCTTGGTTACTTACCGGAATCGTTATTCAACTTCATTGCCCTGCTTGGCTGGTCTCCGGTCGGGGAAGAGGAAGTCTTCTCAAAGGATCAATTTGTTGAGACCTTTGATACAGCACGATTATCCAAATCACCTGCTGTATTTGATACAAACAAATTGACTTGGATGAATAACCAGTACATTAAAACCATCGATTTGGACCGCCTAGTCGACCTATCCTTGCCTCATCTTATCAAAGCAGGACGCTTTGAAGAGTCGATGACAGATGAGCAAAAGGCTTGGGCGAAAGAGCTTATCGGACTTTATCAGGAACAGATGAGCTTTGGAGCGGAAATTGTGGAACTGACGGAAATGTTCTTCAAAACGCATATTGAATACGATGAAGAAGCAAAAGCTGTATTGGCGGAAGAGCAAGTTCCGGAAGTGATGGATGCCTTCCATAAAGAAATCGAAGTGATGGAAGAGTTCTCTGTCGATAACATCAAAGCCGCAACAAAGGCTGTCCAAAAAGCGACAGGACATAAAGGGAAAAAGCTCTTCATGCCGATCCGTGTGGCAACAACAGGTCAAACACATGGCCGTGACCTGCCGCAAACCATTCACCTTTTAGGTAAGGAAACGGTTTTAGCAAGATTATCAAAGCTAATCGGTTAACATTTTCAGTAAAACGTAATATGATAGAACTAACCTATTTTAAAAAATGCGTAAAACATATGAAATATTACTCGGAGTGTTGGTTCGACTGGTACTCTGGATATGAACGAATGTTGAAGAGGAGAGTAGAATAAGGTACATCCTTCCCAGAGAGAATCGCCACTGGCTGAGAGCGATTCAAGAGATGACTTTTTCGAAATGCACCTCGGAGTCTGATGCTAAAAGGCCCTAAAGCCGAGTAAGTAGCAGCGGCATCCTCCCGTTACGAGGCTTAAGTGGGGATGAGGGCTTTTTTTAAAAAAAAGCCCTCATCCAAACAGAGTGGAACCGCGCGATAAGCGTCTCTGTGTCAATGACACGGAGGCGTTTTTATTTGGCTCTTTTCACAAAGATTGTGGTTATTCTCTTGTAAAAAATTGGCAATTGGACTTTTTACCAAGAAAAATCGGCCTTTGGATTTTTCACAGTGTATCTATTTTCAAAATATCATGCAATCTCTCCGATAACCAGGAAAAGAGCACGACGGCAACAGTTATAACGGTCGTTGTAAAAATACGAAATAGCAACAAAGTTTACGGAAACAGCCTTTTATTTTGGTATATATTCATGTAAATAAAGAAAGGGGGATCACTCCATGTTTCGCACATTAAAGGAAGACATTGAAGTGGTATTTGAACAAGATCCGGCTGCAAGAAATTATATCGAAGTGATCCTGTCATACTCAGGTCTCCATGCAGTATGGGCCCATAGAGTTGCGCACGCATTTTTTAAACGAAAGATGTTTTTCCTCGCCAGGGTCATCTCTCAGATAAGCCGTTTCTTCACCGGAATTGAGATTCATCCAGGGGCGAAAATAGGCCGGAGATTCTTCATCGACCACGGAATGGGTGTTGTAATAGGTGAAACCTGTGAAATTGGGAATAATGTTACTGTCTTCCAAGGAGTAACCCTCGGGGGTACCGGGAAAGAAAAAGGTAAAAGGCATCCCACCATACAGGACCACGCCCTGATTGCAACTGGGGCAAAGGTGTTGGGTTCTATCACCATTGGAGAGAATTCCAAGATTGGAGCGGGTTCGGTCGTCCTGAAGGATGTACCAGCCAACTCTACCGTTGTCGGCATACCAGGAAAAATCGTCATCCAGGATGGTGTGAAGGTGAAACAGGACCTGAATCATCATGAAATGCCAGATCCTACCGGTGACAGGTTTGTGGAATTGGAAAAACAAATTGCCCACCTGCAAAACGAGCTGCTACTTTTAAAAGAGAGGAAGAAAATAGATGACCATACATCTTTATAATACATTAACACGTCAAAAGGAAAAGTTCGTCCCGCTTGAAGAGGGGAAGGTCAAGATGTATGTTTGCGGACCGACCGTTTATAACTATATCCATATAGGTAATGCGAGGCCGCCAATCGTATTCGATACGGTAAGAAGGTACTTGGAGTACCGAGGCTACGAAGTGAACTATGTATCCAACTTTACAGATGTAGATGATAAGCTGATCAGGGTCGCCAACGAGTTGGGAGAAGATGTGCCAACGATTGCGGAACGGTTCATTGCCGCATATCACGAGGATGTATCTGCACTAGGGTGCAAACAGGCGACTGTTCATCCAAGAGTCACTGAAAGCATGGACATCATCATTGAGTTTATTGAAGCGCTCATTGAAAAAGGGTTTGCTTATGAGTCTGGTGGGGATGTGTATTACAGAACCCGCGAATTCAAGGAGTACGGCAAACTCTCCCATCAGCCAATTGAAGATCTGCAGCTTGGAACGCGTATAGAAGTAGGCGAAAAGAAACAGGATGCGCTAGACTTTGTACTGTGGAAAGCGGCAAAAGAAGGCGAGATCCATTGGGAAAGTCCGTGGGGCAAAGGCCGTCCGGGCTGGCACATCGAGTGCTCCGCGATGGCACGCAAATACTTGGGTGACACCATCGATATTCACGCTGGCGGTCAGGACCTGTCCTTCCCGCATCACGAAAACGAAATTGCCCAGTCGGAAGCTCTGACAGGCAAGACGTTTGCTAAGTATTGGCTGCATAATGGGTATATTAATATAGATAACGAAAAAATGTCCAAATCACTGGGTAACTTTGTATTGGTACATGACATCATTCAAAAACATGATCCGCAACTGCTGCGTTTCTTCATGCTATCCGTTCATTATCGACATCCGATCAATTACAATGAAGAGCTGCTTCAAAGCACCAAAAACGGACTGGATCGTTTACGAACCGCTTACTCAAACCTGAAACACCGTTTGGAGAATACAGCAAATCTTGCAACAGATGATGCTGTATGGCTGGAGAAAATCGAAGTATTCAAGAACGAATTCATCAAAGTGATGAATGACGATTTCAATACAGCCAATGCCATTTCCATTCTTTTTGATATGGCAAAGCAGGCCAATCTCTACCTAAACGAAAAAAACACCTCCGAAAAGGTGTTGCAGGCATTCATCACACAGTTTGAAGAACTATTCTCGGTTATCGGTGTTTCCCTTACTGCAACGGCAGAAGAAGAGCTCTTGGATGAGGAAATTGAAGATCTGATCCAACAGCGTATTGATGCTCGAAAAAACCGTGACTTTGCAAGAGCGGATCAGATTCGTGACGAGCTAAAAGCGAAAAATATCATTCTAGAAGATACCGCACAAGGCACACGATGGAAAAGAGGCTAATACCTGTAATGAGCAACAGCAAAGTGGATGCAAAGCAATTAAATAGTTTGGCTCTTGCCTATATGGGAGACGCGGTATATGAAGGGTATATCCGCCACCACCTATTAAAATCAGGCAAGATCCGGCCAAACCAGCTACATCGGGCTGCTACAAACTATGTGTCTGCGAAATCGCAGGCACACCTACTTCACCAGCTGATGGGATGCGAGTTTTTCAACGAAGAGGAACAAGGCGTCATCAGACGGGGGCGCAATGCAAAATCAGGCACGGTGCCAAAGAATACGGATGTTCAGACATACCGCTACTCCACCGCTTTTGAAGCATTGATCGGCTATCTATACCTAAGTGAAAACATAGAACGAATGGAAGAAATCGTGTTTACCTGCATAGAATTGGTAGACATCAAGAGAGGTGAATAGAGATGACAAAAGAATTCATTATGGGACGTAACCCAGTGCTTGAGGCACTTAAAGCTAATCGTGAAATCAATAAGTTATGGATCGCGGAAGGTGGTCAAAAAGGCTCTATCCAACAAGTGATCGCCATGGCAAAAGAAGCGAATGTACTCGTGCAGTTCGTCCCCCGGAAAAAAATCGACCAAATGGTAGAGGGAAATCACCAAGGGGTCGTCGCCTCTGTTGCTGCATATGACTATGCGGAACTAGATGACCTATACAAGTCTGCTGAAGAGAGAAACGAAGATCCATTCTTTTTGATTCTGGATGAAATAGAAGACCCGCATAATCTCGGCTCCATCATGCGTACAGCAGATGCAGTCGGCGCACACGGCATCATCATCCCTAAACGGAGAGCAGTAGGATTGACAGCCACAGTCGCAAAAGCATCGACTGGTGCGATTGAACACATTCCTGTAGTCCGTGTGACCAATCTTTCCAGAACAGTGGACGAGCTGAAGGAAAGAGGGCTTTGGATTTTCGGCACAGATGCAAAAGGAACGGTCGATTATACAAAAATGGACGGGTCCTTGCCACTTGGCCTGATTATCGGAAGTGAAGGAAAAGGAATGGCAAGGCTATTAAAAGAAAAATGCGACTTCCTTGTATCGTTGCCGATGGCGGGGAAAGTCACATCACTTAATGCTTCTGTAGCAGCAAGTCTATTAATGTATGAGGTATTCCGCAAAAGATTGTCGGCAGGAGAATAAAGAAAGATGGATATTCTACTGGTAGATGGATATAACATTATCGGAGCGTGGCCGGAGCTGAGATCACTGAAAGATCAGGATCTCGCAATGGCCCGAGATATCCTTATTTCTAGAATGGCAGAGTACCAGGCTTATACAGGCTACAAAGTGATAGTCGTCTTTGATGCCCACCTGTCCCATGGGATTGAAACAAAATACAAAAACCACCGGGTGGAAGTCATTTATACACGGGAAAATGAAACCGCAGATGAAAGAATTGAGAAACTGGCCATCAGTTTAAGTGACATCCGCACTCAAATTCATGTAGCCACTTCCGATTTTACGGAGCAATGGGCAATTTTCGGGCAAGGCGCCTTGCGGAAATCAGCAAGGGAACTCCTGAATGAGTCGGACGCAATCGAAGCTAGAATAAAAAAACGTGTAACAACTTTTACCAACGAAAAGCCTTCAAAACGTGTTGAACTGGACAATGAAATTTCAGCAATTTTCGAAAAATGGCGTCGAGGACAGCGATGAGTGGTTGACGGTCAATTTATGCCTACTGTATAATATTTCTATCTACTGATTCAGTCGGAGGGATAGGTGTGATAGTGAGCGATCCAAGAAATGCTAACAGGATATTAGAGCTTATGGAAGACGAACAGATGGTAGAACTTGTGCATTTAGGTGATAGTGAAGCTCTGGATTATTTAATCAACAAGTATAAAAACTTCGTTCGAGCGAAGGCTAGATCCTATTTTCTCATAGGTGCAGATCGCGAAGATATTGTGCAAGAAGGAATGATAGGTCTTTACAAAGCAATTCGTGACTTTAAAGAGGACAAGCTTACTTCTTTCAAAGCATTTGCGGAGTTGTGCATTACAAGACAAATCATAACCGCGATTAAAACAGCTACGAGACAAAAGCATATTCCATTGAATTCGTACGTTTCGCTGGACAAGCCTATTTATGACGAGGAATCAGATCGCACATTAATGGATGTCATTTCCGGAGCTAAAGTGATGGACCCGGAAGAACTGATCATAAATCAAGAGGAATTTGATGATATAGAGGTAAAGATGGGCGAGCTGTTAAGCGACCTAGAACGAAAGGTACTTGCTCTCTATTTGGATGGACGTTCTTATCAGGAGATTTCAGAAGATTTAAACCGGCATGTGAAGTCCATCGATAATGCGTTGCAAAGGGTCAAAAGAAAGCTAGAAAGATACCTGGAGCTTAGGGAAATTACGTTATAGATGGCGAATGAAAGCGTATAACAACTAGCATGTCGAGCGTCCTACTTGACATTGACTAATTATTACATCTATGTTACATTTTTATGGACATCTATGTTTTGGTGGTGTAACACATGCAAAGTAAGGTAGCACTTGCTTGCGCAGCTTGTTCTTCCCGTAACTATTCAACGGTAAAAGGGAAAGCGCAAAGCGGCGAGCGATTAGAGATAAAGAAGTTTTGTAAGGTTTGTAATGCTCACACCGTTCATCGGGAGACAAAATAGATCAGTATTTCTGGGGTTGGAGGTTACATGAATGGGACGTTTGACTAATTTTTTTCGTGATGTAGCTCGTGAAATGAAAAAAGTAAGCTGGCCAAAACGCAAGGAAATGACTCGCTATACAATTACGGTAGTAACTACTGTATTGTTTGTAACAGTGTTTTTCTGGGTTGTGGACATGGGTATTTCCGAGTTGCTCCGTACTGTGATTAAATAAACGCACAACAATAATTCAAACTTATTCCTTTTACTCTTGAATAAGTAGTGTTATATCATGGTATAATGTAAATAATACTTTCTGACAAAAGCCCGTTCAACGGGTTTTTTCATTTGGAAAAAAACAAGCATTCTTTACTAGTTTCAATGATATTAAAACACTGTTGGTACACTGGACCCCCCTGTTGATTGAAGTGCAGGGTGTGAGACTCCTGAGGGAGATAGCGGTAGCTTGAGACCCCTGAAGCGTTGTGAGGAGGCTCAAGCACCGCCCCTAGGAAAGCGAACACCCGGAACGGAAATCAACAGGAGTTCTGCCGGATTCTTAAGATTAAGGGTTTTGGTTGTCATTCATATATCAACGATATGTATAAGATTTGCTATCAACAACAAAAAGCTACGAAAAGGGAGGGACGGACACAAGTCCTAAACAATGGAGAAAAATTGGTACGTTGTTCATACTTATTCCGGATATGAGAATAAAGTAAAAGCGAACTTAGAAAAAAGAGTAGAGTCAATGGGGATGCAAGATAAAATCTTCCGCGTAGTCGTTCCTGAAGAAGAAGAAACAGACATCAAAAACGGCAAAAAGAAAGTAACAAAGAAAAAGGTATTCCCAGGTTACGTACTAGTGGAGATCGTCATGACGGACGATTCCTGGTATGTAGTACGTAATACACCTGGAGTAACTGGCTTCGTAGGTTCAAGCGGATCCGGTTCCAAGCCGACACCTCTTCTGGATGATGAAATTGCATTTATCCTCAAGAGAATGGGCATGATGGAGAAGCAGGTGGAAGTGGACTTCGATCTGAAAGAATCCGTGAAAGTGACAGAAGGTCCATTTGCAAACTTCACAGGACATATCGTAGAAATGGATAAGGACAAGCATAAAGTGAAAGTTCTAGTGAATATGTTTGGCCGTGAAACCCCTGTGGAGCTTGACTTTACACAGATTGAAAAATTATAATGTAAAAAAACTTGAAATAGTTTCGTAAAAATGATATTATTTCAAAGGTCAGTATGTCTTTGAAAAAGAGACTATTAATAAAAAATGTTCTTTATTAAATATATAAAGAATGAGTTGAGTGGGAGGGAGAAATCCCAGATACCACATCACGGACTTAAGGAGGTGTGTCTCGTGGCTAAAAAAGTTATTAAATTGGTAAAGTTACAAATTCCGGCAGCGAAAGCTAACCCAGCACCACCAGTTGGACCAGCACTAGGTCAAGCAGGTGTTAACATCATGGGTTTCTGTAAAGAGTTCAACGCTCGTACAGCAGATCAAGCTGGATTGATTATCCCTGTTGAAATCACGGTTTTTGAAGACCGTTCATTTACATTTATTACGAAAACTCCACCTGCTGCAGTATTACTTAAAAAAGCAGCTGGTATCGAGTCTGGTTCTGGTGAACCAAACCGTAATAAAGTTGCAACAGTTAAGCGTGATAAAGTACGCGAAATTGCGGAGACGAAAATGCCAGATCTAAACGCTGCTAGTGTAGAAGCTGCAATGCGCATGGTTGAAGGTACTGCTCGTAGCATGGGTATCGTTATCGAAGACTAATCCCATTGCTTTTGATTTAACTGCTGTTCAGGGTTGCGGATTCGGTTTATTGCCAATTCGCAACCTTTATTCGTGGGAGGTTATTCCGCTAAAACCACATAAGGAGGACATTTAAAATGGCTAAAAGAGGTAAAAAGTACATCGAAGCTGCAAAACTTGTAGACCGCACAACGGCTTACTCTGTTAACGAAGCTATCGAATTAGTAAAGAAAACAAACACTGCGAAGTTTGACGCTACTGTGGAAGTTGCATTCCGTCTTGGAGTTGACCCTCGTAAAAACGACCAACAGATCCGTGGAGCAGTAGTGCTTCCTCATGGAACTGGTAAAACTCAAAAAGTTCTAGTTTTCGCTAAAGGCGAAAAAGCGAAAGAAGCGGAAGCTGCTGGAGCTGACTATGTTGGGGATGCTGACATGATCGCGAAAATCAACCAAGGTTGGTTCGATTTCGACGTAATTGTTGCTACACCAGACATGATGGGTGAAGTTGGTAAATTAGGGCGCGTATTAGGACCTAAAGGTTTAATGCCAAACCCTAAAACTGGAACTGTTACATTTGATGTAACGAAGGCTGTTAACGAAATCAAAGCTGGTAAAGTTGAATACCGTCTTGATAAATCCGGTAACATCCACGTTCCAATCGGTAAAATCTCTTTCGAAGATACGAAGCTTGCAGAAAACTTCACAACTATCTATGAGACTTTACTAAAAGCTAAACCGGCTGCTGCAAAAGGTACATTCATGAAGAACGTTGCCGTTACTTCTACAATGGGACCTGGAGTAAAAGTTGACACTTCTACTTTTGTAGCTACCAAAAACTAACATATTGACATAAGATCACTACACGGTTATAATAATCGTTGTGTTTATAAAATGATATTGTTTGTACCGTAGACAGTAGGTGCCAACCGGCTTAATTTCCTACCGAGGTGTGAATTTTTACGATCTAAAGCCTTGTGCTTTTAAACGATAAAACTTCTGCCTCCACCTGCGTGGAGGCATTCTTTATGTACACCGGTCGGTATAAGTAGTAACCAACTTTTTAGGAGGTGTAACGATGAGCAAAGCAGTTGAAGTAAAAAAACAAGCTGTTGGAGAAATCGCTGATAAGTTCAAAGGTTCTGTATCTACAATCGTAGTTGACTACCGTGGACTTAACGTGGCTGAAGTAACAGAACTTCGTAAACAACTTCGTGAAGCAGGTGTTGAGTTCAAGGTTTACAAAAACTCTTTAACTCGCCGTGCGGCAGAAGCAGCGGAGATCAACGGACTTAACGACGCATTAACAGGACCTAACGCTATCGCATTCTCTACTGAAGATGTAGTAGCTCCTGCCAAGATTCTTAACGACTTCGCGAAAAAACACGAAGCATTAGAAATCAAAGCTGGTGTAATTGAAGGAAATGTTGCAACGGTTGAAGAAGTGAAAGCTCTTGCTGAACTTCCATCCCGCGAAGGTCTACTTTCCATGTTGCTTAGCGTCCTTCAAGCTCCAATCCGTAACTTGGCTCTTGTTACGAAAGCAGTTGCAGATCAAAAAGAAGAGCAAGGCGCTTAATTTCAAACTAGCAAGTTAAGTAAGAAAACCAAAAAAACTTATAATATCTAAGGAGGAAATTAACAATGACACACGAACAAATCATTGAAGCGGTTAAAAATATGACTGTTTTAGAACTAAACGACCTAGTAAAAGCAATCGAAGAAGAATTTGGTGTAACTGCTGCTGCTCCTGTAGCTGCTGCTGGTGTAGCTACTGAAGCTGCTGCTGAGCAAACTGAATTTGACGTAATCTTAACAAGTGCTGGCGGACAAAAAATCAAGGTTATCAAAGTAGTTCGCGAAATCACTGGCCTTGGACTTAAAGAAGCTAAAGAAGTTGTAGACAACGCTCCTAAAGCTCTTAAAGAAGGTATTGCTAAAGAAGAAGCTGAAGAAATCAAAGGTAAACTTGAAGAAGTTGGAGCATCTGTAGAAGTTAAGTAATTACAGGCTCTTAAAAGGAAAGCTCGCTACGTGTTAGCGGGCTTTTTTTAAACGGTGTTCTCTCTGAAATGTGATACGTTTTATTACTGTTTTTTTCAAGGGTACTAATATATGAAGTTGAGTTGTTGTAAAGTGAAGTGGAAGATAGCGCTTTACAGATAAGGAGACTAAATATGATGAATCATTATTATACAAACAAGCCTTCCGTGGAAAGTAACCGTCAACAATGGAATTTTGATTTAAAAGGGAACAACCTTTCTTTCACAACGGACGCCGGGGTTTTCTCCAAAAAAGAGGTGGACTTTGGATCAAGGGTTCTGATAGAAGAGTTTGAAGAGCCTGAAGTGGAAGGTCGCATTTTGGATGTCGGTTGCGGATATGGTCCGATTGGACTTTCTTTGGCAAAATCGTTCTCGGATCGTCAAGTGGATATGATTGATGTTAATGAAAGAGCAGTAGAACTTGCAAAAGAGAACGCTGTAATTAATAAGGTAGAGAATGTCTCCATTTTCACTAGTGATATCTATGAAAATGTAACATCTACCGATTATGCGGCGATCCTTTCCAATCCGCCGATAAGGGCCGGTAAAAAAGTGGTGCATGAGATTTTGGAAAAAGCTTGGACGCACTTGGCTTCAAAAGGGGAACTATGGATTGTGATCCAGAAAAAGCAGGGAGCTCCTTCAGCGATAGAGAAACTGGAGTCTTTGTTCGAAGAAGTGGAAGTTGTGACGAAGAAAAAAGGCTACTTCATCATCAAATCAAAAAAAGGTTGACTTGGTTTTTTTGTTATGGTAGCATTGTTTAATGCCAATATGTATTTTTCTGAGTGCTAATAATTTTATGTGTTTTGCATGTATAAAATTAGTATGCTTGGAAAAGATAGTAAAATCAATAGAGCGATTCTAAAAACGTGGTTTTCTGTATTGAAACCATTTTTTATTTTTAACATGGATTCTTTGAGCAGTACTGTTTCCATGTTGAATGTTTTTTTATGTTTGGCTTTGAGTGGTTTGTTCAGAATGAAAGTTAGAAGAGTTAAGAGGACATGTAAACCCAATGACTTTTCTTCCGTACATCTTTGAACTTCCTATTTAATAATGCTTGATACGAGGGGTGAATCAGTTGACAGGTCAACTAGTTCAATACGGACGACACCGCCAACGCAGAAGTTATGCTCGAATTAGTGAAGTATTAGATTTACCAAATCTAATAGAAATTCAAACATCTTCATATCAATGGTTCCTTGATGAGGGGTTAAGAGAAATGTTTCATGACATTTCCCCGATTGAAGACTTCACTGGAAATCTATCTTTAGAATTCATCGATTATAGCTTAGGGGAACCTAAATATTCTGTTGAAGAATCAAAGGAAAGAGATGTTACATACTCAGCTCCTTTACGTGTGAAGGTTCGTCTCATTAACAAAGAAACTGGTGAAGTGAAAGACCAGGATGTATTTATGGGTGATTTCCCGTTGATGACGGATACTGGTACGTTCGTTATTAATGGTGCAGAACGTGTTATTGTATCTCAGTTAGTGCGTTCTCCAAGTGTGTATTACAACGGAAAATTGGATAAAAATGGTAAGAAAGGCTTTTCGGCTACTGTTATTCCAAACCGTGGTGCATGGTTAGAATACGAGACTGACGCTAAAGATGTTGTATATGTTCGTATAGATCGTACTCGTAAACTACCAGTAACGGTTCTTTTGCGTGCTCTTGGATTCGGTTCCGACCAGGAGATCATTGATCTTATTGGTGAAAACGAGTACCTGCGCAATACTTTAGACAAGGATAACACAGAAAGTACCGACAAGGCATTATTAGAAATATATGAGCGTTTACGCCCTGGTGAACCGCCTACGGTTGATAACGCGAAAAGTTTATTAGAGTCTAGATTTTTCGATCCTAAACGCTATGATTTAGCAAGTGTTGGAAGATACAAGATTAATAAAAAGCTTCATATCAAGAACAGGCTTTTCAATCAACGTATCGCTGAAACACTTGTAGACCCTGAAACAGGGGAAATTATTGTCGAAAAAGGAACACTGTTAGATCGTAGAACTTTAGACCGCATTCTACCTAACATTGAAGACGGCATCGGACTGACTTCTTTCCATCCGCATGGTGGAGTAGTGGAAGATGAAGTGCCAATGCAATCTATTAAGATATATGCACCGAATGATGCAGAAGGTGAAAAGGAAATCGTCGTTTTGGGCAACGGTTTTATTGATGAAAAGGTGAAACATATAGCTCCGGCGGACATCATTGCTTCCATCAGCTATTTCTTTGATCTTCTACACGGTGTAGGTGACACAGATGATATCGACCACCTTGGTAACCGTCGTTTACGTTCTGTTGGAGAACTTCTTCAAAACCAGTTCCGTATCGGATTATCAAGAATGGAGCGTGTAGTACGTGAGAGAATGTCCATTCAGGACACGAACACGATTACACCGCAGCAACTGATCAATATCAGACCTGTTATTGCTTCTATTAAAGAGTTCTTCGGAAGCTCTCAGTTATCTCAGTTCATGGATCAGACGAATCCATTGGCTGAATTGACACATAAACGTAGATTGTCTGCGCTTGGGCCTGGTGGTTTGACGCGTGAGCGTGCCGGCTTTGAAGTTCGTGACGTTCACTATTCCCACTACGGACGTATGTGCCCGATTGAGACACCAGAGGGACCAAACATCGGATTGATCAACTCCCTTTCTTCTTTTGCGAAAGTGAATAAATTCGGCTTCATTGAAACTCCTTATAGAAGAGTTGACCCTGAATCGGGCAGAGTGACAAACCAAATCGATTACTTGACCGCAGATGAGGAAGATAACTATGTAGTAGCCCAGGCGAACGCTCGTCTAGGTGAAGATGGTACATTCCTGGATGAAAACGTTGTTTCCCGTTTCCGTGGCGAGAACACCGTTGTTATAAGCGAAAGAATCGACTATATGGACGTTTCTCCTAAGCAGGTTGTTTCTGCAGCGACAGCATGTATTCCTTTCTTGGAAAACGATGACTCCAACCGTGCTCTAATGGGAGCGAACATGCAACGACAAGCTGTACCGTTGATGCAACCGGAGTCCCCGATTGTTGGTACAGGTATGGAACACGTTTCTGCAAAAGACTCCGGTGCTGCAGTTATCTGCAAACACCCTGGTGTTGTAGAGCGCGTGGAAGCTCGTGAAGTATGGGTACGCCGTATGGAAGAAGTTGATGGAGAACAGGTGAAAGGCAACCTTGATAAGTACAGAATGCTTAAATTCATTCGCTCCAACCAAGGGACTTGCTATAACCAACGTCCAATCGTTTCTGTCGGTGACGTCGTGACAAAAGGTGAAATCCTTGCAGACGGTCCATCCATGGAAAAAGGTGAATTGGCTCTTGGCCGTAACGTAATGGTCGGCTTCATGACTTGGGATGGATATAACTATGAGGATGCAATTATCATGAGTGAACGTCTGGTAAAAGACGATGTGTACACTTCTATTCATATTGAAGAATATGAATCGGAAGCGCGTGACACAAAGCTTGGACCGGAGGAAATCACTCGTGATATCCCGAACGTCGGGGAAGAGGCGCTTAAGAACCTTGACGACCGCGGAATCATCAGAGTCGGTGCGGAAGTGAAAGACGGAGACCTGTTAGTAGGAAAAGTAACACCTAAAGGGGTTACCGAACTTACAGCAGAAGAACGTCTATTACACGCAATCTTTGGTGAAAAAGCAAGAGAAGTACGTGATACATCACTAAGAGTTCCACACGGTGGTGGCGGTATCGTACTTGATGTAAAAGTATTCAACCGTGAAGACGGAGATGAGTTGCCGCCAGGTGTTAATCAGTTGGTTCGTGCATATATCGTTCAGAAACGTAAGATTTCTGAAGGGGATAAAATGGCCGGGCGACATGGTAACAAAGGGGTAATCTCCCGCATCTTACCGGAAGAAGATATGCCATATCTCCCGGACGGTACTCCAATTGACATCATGTTAAACCCGCTTGGGGTTCCATCCCGTATGAACATCGGGCAAGTATTGGAGCTTCACTTGGGGATGGCAGCCAGAACACTAGGCATCCACGTTGCTTCCGCCGTATTTGATGGCGCTCGTGAAGAAGACGTTTGGAGCACTCTTGAAGAGGCTGGAATGGCAAGAGATGCAAAAACAGTACTGTATGACGGAAGAACTGGTGAACCGTTCGACAGCCGCGTATCCGTAGGGATCATGTATATGATCAAGCTTGCGCACATGGTTGACGACAAATTGCACGCACGTTCAACTGGACCATACTCACTTGTTACACAGCAACCGCTTGGTGGTAAAGCACAATTCGGTGGACAGCGTTTCGGTGAGATGGAAGTTTGGGCACTTGAGGCTTATGGTGCCGCTTATACACTTCAAGAAATCTTGACAGTTAAATCCGATGATGTAG
This sequence comes from Bacillus sp. LL01, assembly GCF_001037965.1. Lineage (NCBI taxonomy): Bacteria > Bacillati > Bacillota > Bacilli > Caryophanales > Bacillaceae > Bacillus > Bacillus sp. LL01. The sequence goes on from NZ_LFEL01000009.1 coordinate 26,335, forward strand.
TAGGACGTGTAAAAACGTACGAAGCAATCGTTAAAGGTGAAAATGTACCTGAACCTGGTGTACCAGAATCTTTCAAAGTATTAATCAAAGAACTTCAAAGTTTAGGTATGGATGTTAAAATCCTTTCTGGCGATGAAAAAGAGATTGAAATGAGAGACATAGAAGAAGACGAAGAGCAATCTTCAGAGGGCATATCCCTTGATTCAGATAAAGTAGAAGAAGCAAAAGAAACTGTCGCTAAAGACTGATGGCCAACAGGACTTTAAAGATAAGCATTTGGGTAGAACCTGTAGATTATAAGGGAGGTAGGCCCCTTGCTAGATGTTAATAATTTTGAATATATGAAGATAGGCCTTGCTTCACCCGACAAGATCAGATCCTGGTCTTTCGGAGAAGTCAAGAAGCCTGAGACAATTAACTATCGTACATTAAAGCCAGAGAAAGATGGGTTATTCTGCGAAAGAATTTTCGGTCCTACAAAGGACTGGGAGTGTCACTGTGGTAAATACAAGCGCGTCCGCTATAAGGGCGTCGTTTGTGACCGCTGTGGAGTGGAAGTGACAAGAGCGAAAGTTCGCCGTGAACGTATGGGTCACATCGAACTTGCTGCTCCTGTTTCCCACATCTGGTATTTTAAAGGCATCCCTAGCCGCATGGGCCTTGTTCTTGACATGTCCCCACGTGCGTTAGAGGAAGTCATTTACTTCGCATCTTACGTGGTAACAGAAACAGGCGACACTCCTTTGGAGAAGAAGCAACTGCTTTCTGAAAAGGAATTCCGTGCGTACCGTGAAAAGTATGGCCAGACATTCCAAGCAGCCATGGGTGCTGAAGCAATTAGGAAACTTCTTTTTGATATTGACTTGGAAAAAGAAGTCGATTCATTAAAAGAAGAACTTAAAACTGCTCAAGGACAACGTCGAACGAGAGCGATTAAGCGTTTGGAAGTATTGGAATCCTTCAGAGGATCCGGCAATCAGCCATCTTGGATGATCTTAGATGTTCTTCCGGTAATCCCACCTGAATTACGTCCAATGGTTCAATTGGATGGTGGTCGTTTTGCGACTTCTGACTTAAATGACTTATATCGTCGTGTTATTAACCGTAACAACCGTTTAAAACGTCTACTTGACCTTGGTGCTCCAAGCATCATCGTTCAAAACGAAAAACGTATGTTACAAGAAGCAGTTGATGCACTTATTGATAATGGTCGTCGTGGCCGTCCTGTAACTGGACCTGGTAACAGACCGTTAAAATCTCTTTCTCACATGCTGAAAGGGAAGCAAGGTCGTTTCCGTCAGAACTTATTAGGAAAACGTGTTGACTACTCTGGTCGTTCCGTTATCGTAGTAGGACCTAACTTGAAGATGTATCAATGTGGTTTACCAAAAGAAATGGCGCTTGAGCTATTCAAACCATTTGTAATGAAAGAGCTAGTAGAACGTGGCCTTGCGCATAACATCAAGAGTGCGAAGCGTAAGATTGAGCGTGTACAACCAGAGGTTTGGGATGTACTAGAATCTGTTATCAGAGAGCATCCGGTATTACTGAACCGTGCACCAACTCTTCACAGACTAGGTATTCAAGCATTTGAACCTACGTTGGTAGAAGGGCGTGCTATCCGTCTTCACCCGTTAGTATGTACTGCATACAACGCTGACTTTGACGGTGACCAAATGGCCGTTCACGTTCCATTATCTGCTGAAGCACAGGCTGAGGCACGCATCTTGATGCTTGCTGCTCAAAACATCCTTAACCCTAAGGACGGAAAGCCTGTAGTAACTCCTTCCCAAGATATGGTTCTTGGTAACTACTACTTAACACTAGAGCGAGAAGATGCTGTAGGTGAAGGAATGATATTTAAAGATACGAACGAAGCGCTAATTGCTTATTCGAACGGTTTTGTTCATCTGCACACACGTGTAGCTGTCTATGCCGGATCTTTAAACAACGAAACATTTACCGAAGAGCAAAAGCAAAAGCTTCTTATAACGACTGTTGGTAAGTTGATTTTCAACGAAATCCTGCCGCCGTCATTCCCTTACATTAACGAACCGACAAAGTTCAACTTAGAAGTAAACACTCCTGATAAGTACTTTGTGGAAAAAGGTGTGAATGTAAAAGAAGCAATACAAGCACAAGAGCTTATCGATCCATTTAAGAAGAAAATTCTTGGAAACATCATCGCAGAAGTGTTCAAACGTTTCAAGATTACGGAAACATCTGAAATGCTTGACCGCATGAAAAACCTTGGATTCCGTTATTCTACAAAAGCTGGAATCACAGTTGGTGTAGCGGATATCGTTGTTCTTAAAGAGAAAGATGAAATCTTGGTTGAATCACAAACGAAAGTTGATACTGTCCTAAAACAATTCCGCCGTGGTCTTATTACGGAGGAAGAGCGTTACGATCGCGTCATTTCCATCTGGAGTGCTGCCAAGGATAAGATTCAAGGAAAGCTTATGGAGTCCTTGCCTCGCCTGAACCATATCTTCATGATGAGTGATTCTGGTGCCCGTGGTAACGCATCTAACTTTACACAGTTGGCTGGTATGCGTGGACTAATGGCCAATCCATCTGGACGTATCATCGAACTTCCGATCAAATCCAGTTTCCGTGAAGGTCTGACGGTATTGGAATACTTTATCTCTACGCACGGTGCGCGTAAAGGTCTTGCCGATACAGCATTGAAAACTGCCGATTCCGGTTACTTGACTCGTCGTCTTGTAGACGTGGCTCAAGATGTTATCGTTCGTGAGGTAGATTGTGGAACCGATCGCGGTCTACATATCTCCTCTTTGAAAGATGGCACAGAAGTGGTAGAAAAATTAGAAGAGCGTCTAATTGGCCGTTATGCAAGAAAAGCTGTGAAGCACCCTGAAACAGGGGAAGTTCTTGTGGCGGGCAACGATTTAATTACAGAAGACCTTGCAACAGTTATAGTAGAAGCAGGCGTGGAAGATGTTTGGATCCGCTCTGTATTCACATGTGACACTCGCCATGGTGTATGTAAAAAATGTTACGGTCGCAACCTTGCAACCGGCTTAGAGGTGGAAGTTGGAGAAGCCGTTGGTATCATTGCTGCCCAATCCATCGGTGAACCGGGAACTCAGTTGACGATGCGTACATTCCATACAGGTGGGGTTGCAGGAGACGATATCACACAAGGTTTACCGCGTATCCAAGAGATTTTCGAAGCGCGTAATCCGAAAGGTCAAGCGGTCATCTCTGAAATTGATGGTGTTGTAACTGCTATCAACGAAGGCCGCGATCGCCAGCAAGAAATCACTGTACAAGGTGAAGTGGAAACGAGAAACTATGCAGTACCATACACTGGCCGCTTAAAAGTTGGCGTGAATTCAGAAGTAGCACGTGGTCAGGAACTAACAGAAGGTTCCATCGATCCAAAAGAGCTACTAAAAGTGAAAGATATGAATTCTGTACAGGAGTATCTACTGCTTGAGGTTCAAAAAGTGTATCGTATGCAAGGGGTAGAAATTGGTGACAAACACGTAGAGGTTATGGTTCGTCAAATGTTGCGTAAAGTACGTGTCATTGACGCTGGTGATACGGATGTATTACCAGGAACGCTGCTTGATGTCCACCAATTCACTGATGCAAACGAACGTGTACTGATTGACGGCAGAACACCAGCAACTGGACGCCCAGTATTACTGGGTATTACAAAAGCATCTCTAGAAACGGATTCCTTCTTGTCTGCAGCTTCCTTCCAGGAAACAACAAGAGTCTTAACAGACGCTGCAATCAAAGGAAAACGAGATGAGTTACTAGGACTTAAAGAGAATGTTATCATCGGTAAACTAGTTCCAGCTGGTACAGGTATGAACCGCTACCGCAAATTCGATCTAACAAAAGAAGTTGGCAAAGAAGAGCCTGTAACGGTAGAATAAATGAAAGATTGTCGGGGATTCCCGACAATCTTTTCAATGTTATTCGATTTATTGTTGACATTTAAAAATATAGATGGTAATATAGCAAAGGTGCTTATATAACCTGTTGCTTTGGAGGATATGTTAATGTCTTATGAAAAAGTGATGCAGGCAAACACCTTCATTGTTGGGACCAAACAAACAGTGAAGGCGCTGAAATCCGGAACAGTAAAAGAGGTTGTCATTGCAGAAGATGCTGATGTGATTGTTACACAGAAGGTTGTCCAAACTGCCAATGAGTACAAAATTCCAGTCTTGAAAGTGGATTCGATGAAAAAACTTGGAAAAGCTTGCGGGATTGAAGTGAGTGCCTCAGCTGTTGCGATCATTCATTAAAAACTGTTTTTGTGAGTGTAGATTCGCAAAGACTTTGTTTTTTACCTTAAAATGAACCACCTGGATATGTGGTCTTAGAACATTAGGAAGGAGGAAATTTAAATGCCTACTATTAACCAGTTAGTACGTAAAGGTCGTACAAGTAAAGTTGTAAAGTCAAAATCTCCAGCTTTAAACAAAGGTTATAACAGTTTCAAGAAGGCGCAAACTGATGTGTCTTCACCTCAAAAACGTGGTGTATGTACTCGTGTTGGTACAATGACTCCGAAAAAACCGAACTCCGCATTACGTAAATATGCTCGTGTTCGTTTAACAAACCAAATTGAGGTAACTGCTTATATCCCAGGTATTGGTCACAACTTACAAGAGCATAGCGTAGTATTAATTCGCGGTGGTCGTGTAAAAGATTTACCAGGGGTACGTTACCACATCGTTCGTGGAGCACTTGACACTGCGGGAGTTAACAACCGTATGCAAGGTCGTTCTAAATACGGTACGAAAAGACCAAAAGCGCCTAAGAAGTAATAGACTTCGAACTGCTTAACATTAAGTTACCCGAAAGGAGGAAAAAAATATGCCACGTAAAGGCCCTGTTGCAAAAAGAGATGTATTACCAGATCCGTTATATAACTCTAAGTTAGTAACTCGTCTTGTAAATAAATTAATGATCGATGGTAAGAGAGGAAAATCTCAAGCTATCATCTATAACGCATTTAAACTAGTTGGTGAGCGTTCCGGACAAGAACCTATGGAAGTGTTCGAACAAGCAATGAAAAACATCATGCCTGTTCTTGAAGTAAGAGCACGTCGTGTAGGTGGAGCTAACTACCAAGTACCTGTAGAGGTGCGCCCAGACCGTCGTTCAACACTTGGACTTCGTTATTTAGTTAACTATTCTCGTCTTCGTGGAGAGAAAACGATGGAAGAGCGTTTAGCTAATGAAATTCTAGATGCTGCTAACAACACTGGTGCGTCAGTTAAAAAGCGTGAAGATATGCACAAAATGGCAGAAGCGAACAAAGCGTTTGCTCACTACCGCTGGTAAGATAACATACTATCTGGAGCTGTTAAGACAAGTACTTAACAGCTTTAGGTATAAAATTAAATTTAGTTACTTAGGAAGGAGAAATACCCTATGGCAAGAGAGTTCTCCTTAGATAAAACACGTAACATTGGTATCATGGCTCACATTGATGCTGGTAAAACAACGACAACTGAGCGTGTTTTGTTCTACACAGGACGTATTCACAAAATCGGTGAAACTCACGAAGGTGCTTCTCAAATGGACTGGATGGAGCAGGAGCAAGAGCGTGGAATCACGATCACATCTGCTGCGACAACAGCTCAATGGAAAGGCCACCGCGTAAACATTATCGATACACCTGGTCACGTAGACTTCACTGTTGAAGTTGAGCGTTCCCTACGTGTACTTGATGGTGCGGTAGCAGTTCTAGACGCACAATCCGGAGTTGAGCCACAAACTGAAACAGTTTGGCGCCAAGCAACAACATATGGTGTTCCACGTATCGTGTTCGTTAACAAAATGGACAAGATTGGTGCAGATTTCATCTATTCTGTAGGAACTATCCATGACCGCCTTCAAGCAAATGCTCATCCAATTCAACTTCCTATCGGAGCTGAAGATGAGTTTGAAGGTATCATCGACCTAGTAGAAATGCAAGCATACTTCTACGAAGACGATTTAGGTACTCGTTCTGAAGCGACAGAAATTCCGGCTGAGTACAAAGACCAAGCTGACGAATACCGTCAACGCTTAGTTGAAGCAGTAGCAGAATTGGATGAAGAGTTAATGATGAAATACCTAGAAGGAGAAGAGCTTACTACTGAAGAGTTGAAAGCTACTATCCGTAAAGGTACTTGTGACGTTAACTTCTACCCAGTAATCTGTGGTTCTGCATTCAAAAACAAAGGTGTTCAGTTAATGCTTGACGCTGTTATCGATTACCTTCCAGCGCCAACAGATGTACCTTCAATCAAAGGTATCATTCCTGACACTGAAGAGGAAGTAACTCGTGAACCTGGAGACGAAAACCCGTTTGCGGCTCTAGCGTTTAAAGTCATGACTGACCCTTATGTAGGTAAATTAACGTTCTTCCGTGTGTACTCTGGTACATTAAACTCCGGTTCTTACGTTATTAACTCTACAAAAGGCAAGCGTGAGCGTGTAGGACGTATCCTGCAAATGCACGCAAACAGCCGTGAAGAGATTCCTGTTGTTTATTCTGGAGATATCGCTGCTGCAGTTGGTCTTAAAGATACAACTACTGGCGACACTCTATGTGACGACAAAAACCAAGTTATCTTGGAGTCCATGGACTTCCCAGAGCCGGTTATCCAATTATCTGTTGAGCCTAAATCCAAGGCTGACCAAGATAAAATGACAACTGCTCTTCAAAAGCTGCAAGAAGAAGATCCTACTTTCCGTGCACATACAGATCAGGAAACTGGTCAAACAATCATCGCTGGTATGGGTGAACTTCACCTTGATATCCTAGTTGACCGTATGAAGCGTGAATTCAAAGTAGAAGCTAACGTTGGTGCACCTCAAGTTGCATACCGTGAAACGTTCCGCGGATCTGCTAAGGTTGAGGGTAAATTTGCTCGTCAATCTGGTGGACGTGGTCAATTCGGACACGTTTGGATCGAATTCGAACCAAACGAAGAAGGAAAAGGCTTTGAATTTGAAAACAAAATCGTAGGTGGAGTAGTACCTCGTGAGTACGTACCTGCTGTACAAGCTGGTCTTGAAGACTCTATGAAAAACGGAGTACTTGCTGGCTACCAATTAATTGATGTGAAAGCTGCATTAGTTGATGGTTCCTACCATGATGTTGACTCCTCTGAGATGGCGTTTAAAGTAGCTGCTTCTCTAGCTCTTAAAAATGCAGTATCTAAGTGTAACCCTGTAATCCTTGAACCTGTTATGAGAGTTGAAGTAGTAACTCCAGAAGAGTACATGGGAGATATCATGGGTGGTATCACTTCTCGTCGTGGGCGTGTAGAAGGTATGGAAGCTCGCGGTAACGCTCAAGTTGTTCGCGCTATGGTTCCACTTTCTGAAATGTTTGGTTATGCAACGTCTCTACGTTCTAACACACAAGGACGCGGAGTGTTCACGATGCATTTCGACCATTACGAAGAAGTACCAAAATCGATTTCTGAAGAAATCATCAAAAAAAATAAAGGTGAATAATTGATTTTCACCTAATCTTGTTTTATAAATAGTATGTAGGTTAATAAGTGGGAATCACTTATTAATAACATATAAAATAAAAACTAATGAAATTCTAAGGAGGATATAATAATGGGTAAAGAGAAATTCGATAGATCCAAGACTCATGCTAATATCGGTACAATCGGTCACGTTGACCACGGAAAAACAACTTTAACAGCTGCAATCACTACTGTTCTTGCTAAAAAGAGTGGTAAAGGTGCTGCAATGGCATACGACATGATCGATGCTGCTCCAGAAGAAAGAGAGCGTGGAATTACAATTTCTACAGCTCACGTTGAGTACGAAACTGATACTCGTCACTATGCACACGTTGACTGCCCAGGACATGCTGACTATGTTAAAAACATGATCACTGGTGCTGCTCAAATGGACGGCGGAATCCTAGTAGTATCTGCTGCTGACGGTCCAATGCCACAAACTCGTGAGCACATCCTTCTTTCTCGTCAAGTTGGTGTACCTTACCTAGTTGTATTCTTAAACAAATGTGACATGGTAGACGACGAAGAATTACTAGAATTAGTTGAAATGGAAGTTCGTGACTTACTTACTGAGTACGATTTCCCTGGAGACGATGTTCCTGTAATCAAAGGTTCTGCTCTTAAAGCTCTTGAAGGAGAAGCTGATTGGGAAGAAAGAATCGTTGAGCTTATGGCTGCAGTTGATGACTACATCCCAACACCACCTCGTGACACTGAAAAGCCATTCATGATGCCAGTTGAGGACGTATTCTCTATCACTGGTCGTGGAACAGTTGCTACTGGACGTGTTGACCGTGGACAAGTTAAAGTTGGTGACACTATCGAAATCATCGGTTTAACTGAAGAGCCTAAAACTACTACTGTAACTGGAGTAGAAATGTTCCGTAAGCTTCTTGACTATGCTGAAGCTGGAGACAACATCGGTGCACTTCTTCGTGGAGTTGCTCGTGACGACATCCAACGTGGACAAGTATTAGCTAAGCCTGGTACTATCACTCCACACACAAAGTTCAAAGCTGAAGTTTACGTACTATCTAAAGAAGAGGGTGGACGTCACACTCCATTCTTCACAAACTACCGTCCTCAGTTCTACTTCCGTACAACTGACGTAACTGGAATTTGTAACCTACCTGAAGGCGTAGAAATGGTTATGCCTGGTGACAACGTTGAGATGACTGTTGAACTTATCTCTCCAATCGCTATCGAAGAAGGAACTAAGTTCTCTATTCGTGAAGGTGGACGTACTGTAGGCGCTGGCGTAGTAGCGACTATCCAAGAGTAATCTTTGGATCTACCATAGATCTTTTAAAAACCGGCATCCCGATTATGGGGTGCCGGTTTTTTGATGTGATTTTTTATGATGAAGCCAATCTTAATTAGAAAAATCATATGAAATTGTCATCATAAGCACCATCAAGACAAAGCTCACTATAAAAGAGCTTCCACACTGTAACCATAGAAAAGCACTGCCAACTCAAGTTCCAACATAATTCAAAGTTTCTTCAATACTCCCCCCCCACAAAAAATCCGCCTTTCTTCTATATAAATAACCACCACCAAATCATCACAAAAACTACTGGAAAAAACTGAAGCGTATAATTCTGCAGCCCACCGGTTGCAATAAACCAAACTTCTCGTTATAATATGAAAAGTGCTCAGAGATATATTTTAAAAATAGTTGCATTGTCTATTGAATGAATGTATAATAGATAATGTTGGTCTTTGACTGCGATGATGTGAAAGGTTGCTGGCACACCCGGCCGCTTTGCCATGGCGAGTGTGACAGGTTAATTTTCACGGAGAATGTCTATCAATAATATAGGCGAAAAAAGGAGGGAAAAATAATGGCAAAAGAAAAGATTCGCATTCGTTTAAAAGCTTATGATCACAGAATTCTAGATCAATCTTCTGAGAAGATCGTTGAAACTGCAAAACGTTCAGGTGCAACTGTTTCTGGTCCTATTCCGTTACCAACGGAAAGATCTGTTTACACAATCTTACGTGCGGTACACAAATATAAAGATTCTCGTGAGCAATTCGAAATGCGCACTCATAAGCGCTTAATCGATATCATTAACCCGACACCACAAACGGTTGACAGCTTAATGCGTTTAGACCTACCATCTGGTGTGGACATTGAAATCAAGCTTTAATCAATAAATTACTTAATTAATCTAGGAGGTGTGACTGATGACCAAAGGAATCTTAGGAAGAAAAGTTGGTATGACTCAAGTTTTTGCTGAAAACGGCGATCTTATCCCTGTAACAGTGATTGAAGCAACACCAAACGTAGTACTTCAAGTTAAAACTGTTGAAACAGACGGATATGAAGCGGTTCAAATTGGTTTTGCTGACAAGCGTGATAAATTAGCGAACAAGCCTTTAAAAGGACACGTTGCTAAAGCGAACACAGCACCTAAGCGCTTCATTCGTGAAATCAGTGGAGCTAACTTAGAAGTTGGTCAAGAAGTCAAAGTTGATATTTTCGCAGAAGGCGATGTAGTAGATGTAACAGGAATTTCAAAGGGTAAAGGTTTCCAAGGCTCAATTAAACGCCATAACCAATCTCGTGGCCCAATGACTCACGGTTCCCGTTATCACCGTCGTCCTGGTTCTATGGGACCTGTTGCTCCAAACCGTGTATTCAAAGGTAAACTATTACCTGGACGTATGGGTGGAGAGCGCATCACTATCCAGAACCTTGAAATCGTGAAAGTAGACGCAGAACGTAACCTATTACTTGTTAAAGGTAACGTACCTGGTCCAAAAAAATCTTTAATCACAATTAAAAGTGCTATAAAAGCAAACTAATTGTATAGGAAAGGAGGAACTACAAATGCCTAAAGTAGCATTATACAACCAAGCTGGCGAAAACGTTGGTGAAGTTGAATTAGCAGATGCTGTATTCGGTATTGAGCCAAATAACAGCGTATTGTTCGATGCGATCGTTATGCAAAGAGCATCTCAACGTCAAGGTAATGCAAAAGTAAAAGGACGTTCTGAAGTAGCAGGTGGTGGACGTAAACCATGGCGTCAAAAGGGTACTGGTCGTGCTCGTCAAGGGTCTATCCGTTCTCCACAATGGCGTGGTGGTGGTATCGTATTCGGTCCTACACCAAGAAGTTACAGCTACAAACTTCCTAAAAAGGTTCGTCGCTTAGCTATCAAATCTGCATTGTCATCCAAGGTATTAGAAAACGAACTATTAGTATTAGAAGGATTGGCTTTTGATGCACCAAAAACAAGAGAAATGACTTCTGTATTAAAAGGTTTGGAAATTAATCGTAAAGCGTTAATCGTAACAGCTGACGCTGGCGAAAACGTTGCTTTATCTGCTCGTAACATTCCTGGAATCACGGTTGTTACAGTAACTGGTGTGAACGTATTAGACGTTGTAAACCACGATAAAGTAATCTTTACGAAAGACGCTGTTCAAAAATTAGAGGAGGTGCTTGCATAATGAGAGATCATCGTGATGTTCTTAAGCGCCCCGTGATTACTGAGCGTTCTACAGATTTAATGACTGAAAAGAAATACACTTTTGAGGTTGATGTTAGAGCTAATAAAACTGAAGTGAAAGATGCTGTTGAAGCGATCTTTGGCGTAGACGTTGAAAAAGTAAACATCATGAACTACAAAGGTAAATTCCGTCGTGTAGGTCGTCATAGCGGATTAACTAACCGTCGTAGAAAAGCTATCGTAACTTTGAAAACTGATAGCAAAGAAATCGAATTCTTCGAGGTTTAATACAAAAATAATAAAAACATCATCGAAAAGGAGGGAACATGATGGCGATTAAAAAATACAAACCAACCTCTAATGGACGTCGTGGCATGACAGTTTCTGATTTTGCTGAGATCACTACAGACAAACCAGAAAAAAGCTTGCTTGCACCGTTACACAGAAAAGGTGGTCGTAATAACCAAGGTAAATTGACTGTACGTCACCAAGGTGGTGGACACAAACGTCAATACCGCGTCATCGACTTTAAACGTGATAAAGATGGTATACCAGGACGCGTTGCTACAATTGAGTACGATCCTAACCGTTCCGCTAATATCGCGTTAATCAACTATGCAGATGGAGAAAAGCGTTACATCCTGGCTCCTAAGAACTTAGAAGTGGGTATGACTTTAAATGCTGGTCCAGAAGCAGACATCAAAGTAGGAAATGCACTACCACTAATTAACATCCCAGTAGGTACTGTAATCCACAACATCGAATTAAAACCAGGTAAAGGTGGACAACTGGTTCGCTCTGCAGGTACATCTGCACAAGTACTTGGTAAAGAAGGTAAATACGTACTTGTACGTTTAACTTCTGGTGAAACTCGTATGATTCTTTCCACTTGCCGCGCTACTGTAGGTCAAGTTGGTAATGAACAACACGAACTTATCAACATTGGTAAAGCAGGACGTTCCCGTTGGATGGGTATTCGCCCAACTGTACGTGGTTCTGTAATGAACCCTAATGATCACCCACACGGTGGTGGTGAAGGACGTTCACCAATCGGACGTAAGTCACCAATGACTCCATGGGGTAAACCAACTCTTGGATTCAAAACTCGTAAGAAGAAAAACAAGTCAGACAAATTTATCGTGCGTCGTCGTAAAAAATAACGGGGTTGTACTACGGTTCACAAGAGCCGTAGACCAATCACGAAGGGAGGTTTCCATATGGGTCGCAGCTTGAAAAAAGGGCCTTTTGTAGATGATCATTTACTGACAAAGATTGAAAAGTTAAATGAAACTGATGGTAAGCAGGTTGTTAAAACTTGGTCTCGTCGTTCTACTATTTTCCCACAATTTATCGGACATACAATCGCTGTATATGATGGCCGTAAACACGTACCTGTATATGTGACAGAAGACATGGTAGGTCACAAGCTTGGAGAATTCGCTCCATCTCGTGCTTACAAAGGTCACGGAAATGATGATAAGAAAACAAAACGCTAATTAGAGAGGAGGCTTTTACATGCAAGCTAAAGCTGTTGCAAGAACAGTTCGTATTGCTCCTCGTAAAGCTCGTCTAGTTATGGATTTAATTCGAGGCAAGCAAGTAGGCGAAGCAGTAGCCATTTTGACATTAACACCAAAGGCTGCTTCACCAGTAATCGAAAAGGTTCTAAAGTCCGCTATTGCAAATGCAGAGCATAATTTTGAAATGGACGCAAACTCCCTTGTTGTAACTGAGGCATACGTTAACGAAGGTCCTACTTTAAAACGTTTCCGCCCTCGTGCAATGGGTCGTGCGAGTCAAATTAACAAACGTACTAGCCACATTACAATCGTGGTATCAGAAAAGAAGGAGGGATAACCAGTGGGTCAAAAGGTAAATCCAATCGGTCTTCGTGTAGGAATCATTCGTGACTGGGAGTCCAAATGGTACGCAGGCAAAGATTATGCTACCCTGCTACATGAAGACATCAAAGTTCGCGAATACATTGCAAAACGTCTTAATGACGCATCTGTTTCTAAAGTAGAAATCGAACGTGCTGCAAACCGTCTGAACGTTACTGTTCACACTGCCAAGCCAGGTATGGTTATTGGTAAAGGTGGTACGGAAGTTGAAGCATTACGTAAAGCACTTAACCAGTTAACTGGTAAACGTGTACACATCAACATTCTAGAAATTAAGAGAGCAGATTTGGATGCTAAATTGGTAGCTGAAAATATCGCTCGTCAATTGGAAAACCGCGTATCTTTCCGTCGCGCTCAAAAGCAATCACTTCAACGTGCAATGCGCGCTGGTGCGAAAGGTATTAAAACAATGGTTTCTGGTCGCCTAGGCGGAGCAGACATCGCTCGTTCTGAACACTATAGTGAGGGTACAGTTCCACTTCATACTCTTCGCGCTGATATTGACTACGGTACAGCTGAAGCTGATACAACTTACGGTAAATTAGGTGTGAAAGTATGGATATACCGTGGAGAGGTCCTTCCTACAAAGAAGAAAAAAGAGGAAGGAGGAAAATAATTATGTTATTACCAAAACGCGTAAAATATCGCCGCGAACATCGTGGAAAAATGCGTGGTAAAGCGAAAGGCGGTACAGAAGTACATTTCGGAGAGTTTGGTTTACAATCTCTTGAAGCTTCTTGGATCACTAACCGTCAAATCGAAGCAGCACGTCGTGCGATGACTCGTTATATGAAACGTGGCGGTAAAGTTTGGATTAAAATTTTCCCTTCAAAACCATATACTGCAAAACCTCTAGAGGTCCGAATGGGTTCCGGTAAAGGTGCTCCAGAAGGATGGGTAGCAGTTGTTAAACCTGGAAAGGTTTTGTTTGAAATTTCAGGTGTACCTGAAGAAGTAGCTCGTGAAGCATTACGTTTAGCTATGCACAAACTGCCAGTTAAATGTAAGTTCGTAAAACGTGAAGAAATTGGTGGTGAATCTAATGAAAGCTAATGAACTACGCGACTTAACCACTGCCGAGATTGAACAAAAAGTGAAATCTTTAAAAGAAGAGTTATTCAACCTACGCTTTCAATTAGCGACTGGTCAATTAGAAAACACTGCTCGTATTCGCGAAGTACGTAAGTCAATCGCTCGTATGAAAACAGTTGTTCGCGAGAGAGAGATCGCTTCTAACAAATAATCAAGAGGAGGTTCGCGAAATGAGTGAACGTAACCAACGTAAAGTTTACACTGGACGTGTTGTGTCTGATAAAATGGACAAAACAATCACAGTCCTTGTAGAAACTTATAAAACTCACGCACTCTACGGCAAACGTGTTAAGTACTCCAAAAAGTACAAAGCGCATGATGAAAATAGCACAGCTAAAACTGGCGACATCGTGAAAATCATGGAGACTCGTCCATTATCTTCAACGAAGCGTTTCCGTTTAGTAGAGGTAGTAGAGAAAGCTGTAATTATCTAATATTTAAGTTCGGATAGTAATTCCGAAGGGAGGTACCAAGCATGATTCAACAAGAATCTCGTTTGAAAGTTGCTGATAACTCAGGTGCTCGTGAAGTACTTGCTATTAAAGTATTAGGTGGATCTGGTCGTCGTTATGCAAACATTGGTGATGTTATTGTTTGTACAGTGAAACAAGCAACACCAGGAGGCGTTGTTAAAAAAGGTGACGTAGTGAGAGCTGTAGTAGTACGTACAAAGCGTGGAGTTCGTCGTAACGATGGTTCATATATCCGTTTCGATGAGAACGCATGTGTAATTATCAAAGATGATAAGAGCCCTCGTGGAACTCGTATCTTCGGCCCAGTTGCACGTGAATTGCGTGATAACAACTACATGAAGATTGTATCTTTAGCTCCAGAAGTTCTGTAATTATAAAGAAAAGATGTTTGTCAAGGAGGTGCGAAAGGATGCATGTCAAAAAAGGTGATAAAGTTGTAGTTATCTCTGGTAAGGATAAAGGGAAACAAGGAGTAATTCTTGAATCTTATCCTAAGAAAGACCGTGTTCTTGTAGAAGGAATCAACGTGATCAAAAAGCACGCTAAACCATCTCAAGAAAATCCTCAAGGTGGAATCATCAACCGTGAGGCACCTATTCATGTATCAAACGTTATGCCTTTAGATCCGAAGTCTGGTGAACCGACTCGTGTAGGATACAAGGTAGTAGACGGTAAAAAAGTACGTGTTGCAACAAAATCAGGTGAACAATTAGATAAATAGAACGTTGAAGAAAGGAGGTACTTTTGATGAACCGCCTAAAAGAAAAGTATCAAAGCGAAATTATTCCTGCTCTAATGGGCAAGTTTAACTATAAATCTGTGATGCAAGCTCCAAAGCTTGAGAAAATCGTTATCAACATGGGTGTTGGTGATGCAGTTGCTAACTCGAAAGCGTTAGACGCTGCTGTAGAAGAGTTAACTTCTATCACTGGTCAAAAACCTGTTGTAACAAAAGCGAAAAAATCTATCGCTGGTTTCCGTCTTCGTGAAGGAATGCCTATCGGTGCGAAAGTTACATTACGTGGAGAGCGTATGTACGAATTCCTAGATAAGTTAGTATCTGTTTCCCTACCACGTGTACGTGACTTCCGTGGAATCTCCAAGAAGTCTTTCGACGGTCGTGGAAACTACACTCTTGGAGTGAAAGAACAGCTTATCTTCCCTGAAATTGATTACGATAAAGTTAACAAGGTTCGTGGTATGGATATCGTTATCGTTACTACTGCTAACACTGATGAAGAAGCTCGTGAGCTTTTAACATCATTCGGAATGCCATTCCAAAAATAATACCAGCGTGTGGTAGAGGGAGGCGAAAATGTGGCTAAAAAATCAATGATTGCGAAACAAAAACGCACACCTAAACATAATGTGCAAGCTTATACTCGTTGCGAACGTTGTGGACGTCCCCACTCTGTAATCCGTAAATTTAAGCTTTGCCGTATTTGTTTCCGTGAATTAGCTTATAAAGGCCAAATTCCTGGCGTTAAAAAAGCAAGTTGGTAAAACCCGATAATTGGGAAGGAGGTAAATTAAATGGTTATGACAGATCCTATTGCAGATATGCTTACTCGCATCCGCAATGCGAACATGGTGCGTCACGAGAAGCTTGAACTTCCTGCTTCTAAAATCAAAAAAGAAGTTGCTGAAATCTTAAAGCGTGAAGGTTTCGTACGTGACGTAGAATTTATCGAAGACAACAAACAAGGTATCATTCGTATTTTCTTGAAATACGGTGCAAACAACGAGCGTGTTATTACTGGTCTTAAGCGTATCAGTAAGCCTGGTCTTCGTGTTTATGCAAAAGCAAATGAGGTACCTCGTGTATTAAACGGTTTAGGTATTGCGATCATCTCTACTTCTCAAGGTGTTATCACTGATAAAGAAGCTCGTCAACAACAAGCTGGTGGAGAAGTATTAGCGTACGTTTGGTAATAAATTTCTTTAAATGAACGGAGGTGTAACTATGTCACGTGTAGGTAAAAAACCTATTGAGATCCCTACTGGGGTTACAATTACAAACGACAACAACACAGTTACCGTAAAAGGTCCTAAAGGTGAATTAACTCGTACATTCAGCCAAGAATTGGCTATTACAGTAGAAGAAAACGTATTAACAGTAGTACGTCCTTCTGACAGCAAAGAACACCGCACAATCCACGGAACTACTCGTGCACTTTTAAACAACATGGTTGAAGGTGTAACAAAAGGTTTCGAAAGAGGATTAGAACTTATCGGGGTTGGTTACCGTGCTTCTAAGCAAGGTAGCAAACTAGTTCTTAACGTTGGTTACTCTCATCCAGTTGAAATCACTCCTGAACAAGGTGTTGAAGTGGAAGTACCAGCAAACACAAAGATCATTATTAAAGGTATTGATAAAGAACGCGTAGGTGCTTTAGCAGCAAACATTCGTGACGTTCGCCCACCAGAACCTTACAAAGGTAAAGGTATTCGTTATGAAGGTGAACATGTACGTCGTAAAGAAGGTAAAACTGCTAAGTAATACGGCATAAGCAGATAGAAAGGAGTGACTGCACGATGATTACAAAACCTGATAAGAATTCTACTCGTAAGAAGAGACACACTCGTGTCCGTGCTAAGCTATCAGGAACTGCAACTCGTCCACGTTTAAATGTGTTTCGTTCCAACCAACACATTTACGCTCAAGTGATCGACGATACTAATTCTGTGACAATCGCAAGTGCTTCTACACTTGACAAGGATGTAACAGCTAATGGTAGTAACGTAGAGTCCGCTAAAGCAGTTGGAGAACTAGTTGCAAAGCGCGCAATTGAACAAGGAATCAAATCGGTAGTATTCGACCGCGGTGGATACTTATATCACGGCCGTGTGAAAGCATTAGCAGATGCTGCACGTGAGGCTGGTCTAGAATTTTAATCGACAAAGGAGGGACACTGATGCGTCGTATTGATCCAAACAAATTAGAACTTGAAGAACGCGTAGTTACGGTTAATCGCGTTGCGAAAGTAGTTAAAGGTGGACGTCGTTTCCGCTTTGCTGCTCTTGTAGTAGTAGGAGATAAAAACGGTAATGTTGGTTTTGGTACTGGTAAAGCTCAAGAGGTACCTGAAGCAATCCGTAAAGCAATTGAAGATGCGAAAAAGAACATGGTTGCTGTACCTATCGTTGGTACAACAATTCCTCACCAAGTACTTGGTGAATTTGGTTCTGGTGAAATCCTATTGAAGCCTGCTTCTGAGGGTACTGGGGTAATCGCTGGAGGACCAGTTCGTGCGGTACTTGAGTTAGCGGGTGTTCAAGACATCCTTTCTAAATCTTTAGGATCTAACACACCAATCAACATGATCCGTGCTACACTTAACGGATTAAAGCAATTGAAACGTGCAGAGGACGTTGCTAAATTGCGTGGTAAAACGGTAGAAGAACTGTTAGGATAAGGAGGGAAACAAAATGGCGAATAAATTAGCAATCACCCTCACTCGCAGTGTAATCGGTCGTCCACAAGATCAACGTGTGACTGTTCAAACACTTGGTTTGAAAAAGATGCACCAAACAGTTGTCCATGAGGATAACGCAGCTATCCGTGGAATGATTAACAAGGTATCTCACCTTGTTACTGTGAAAGAGCAATAATAGAAACGGTTTTTTAAATAAGGAGGTGCCACAATGAAACTTCATGAGTTAAAACCTAACGAAGGATCACGTAAAGAACGCAACCGTGTAGGTCGCGGAACTGGTTCTGGTAACGGAAAAACTTCTGGTAGAGGTCATAAAGGTCAAAATGCACGCTCAGGCGGTGGCGTTCGTCCTGGATTCGAAGGTGGTCAAACACCTCTATTCCAACGCTTACCTAAGCGCGGATTCACGAACATTCATCGTAAAGAGTATGCAATTATCAACCTTGATGCACTTAACCGCTTTGACGAAGGAACTGAAGTTACTCCAGAATTACTAGTAGAAACAGGTTTAGTTAGCAAATTAAACGCTGGTCTTAAAGTGTTGGGTAACGGTTCTGTCGAGAAGAAGCTTACAGTTCGTGCTCATAAATTCTCCTCAGCAGCTAAGGAAGCGATCGAAGCAGCTGGCGGTTCAGTTGAGGTGATTTAATGTTCCAGACATTCTCCAATTTTATGCGCGTGGGTGATATAAGAAAGAAAATAGTCTTCACCCTATTAATGTTAGTAATTTTCCGTATCGGTACGTTTATCCCAGTACCAGGGGTGAACGCTGACATTTTGAAATTCCAGGATGAACTTAGTGTATTTGGTATCCTGAATACTTTTGGTGGTGGAGCTCTTCAGAACTTCTCTATTCTTGCCATGGGTGTAATGCCATACATCACAGCGTCCATCATTGTACAACTTTTACAAATGGATGTTGTTCCGAAGTTTACGGAGTGGTCAAAACAAGGAGAAGCTGGACGTCGCAAACTAGCTCAATTCACTAGGTATTTTACCATTGTACTTGGTTTTATCCAGGCAATCGGTATGTCAATTGGATTCAACACTATGGCCAATGGTCAATTGATTTCGAATCCGACAATCACTACTTATCTGCTTATAGCGGTAGTGTTAACGGCAGGAACAGCATTTTTGATGTGGCTTGGTGAGCAAATCACGGCACATGGCGTCGGTAACGGAATCTCCATTCTGATCTTCGCTGGTATCGTATCTGCAATCCCGACAGGCGCAAACCAGATTTATGCTTCTTTGATCCAGGATGCTGGAGATCAGTTGTTCTTGAATCTTGTTATTGTCGCTTTAATCATACTTGCTATCTTGGCTGTTATCGTAGGTGTCATCTTTATCCAGCAAGCGTTACGTAAGATTCCGATTCAGTATGCGAAGAAGATGGCGGGGCGCGCTCCTACTGGTGGAGGGCATACTACACACTTACCATTGAAGGTTAATGCAGCAGGGGTAATTCCAGTTATCTTTGCAGTATCCTTTATCATTACACCACCGACAATTGCATCATTCTTTAATGAGAATGCTGTGACAAGATGGATCATCAGTTCTTTTGATTATACGAATCCAATCGGTATGGTTGTATATGTTGCTCTTATAATTGCCTTCACTTATTTCTACACATTTGTTCAGTCCAATCCTGAGCAGATGGCAGAAAACTTAAAGAAACAAGGTGGATATATTCCAGGAATTCGTCCTGGTGTAAATACACAGGAATACTTGACAAAGATTATCTACCGACTAACTTTTGTTGGCGCATTATTCTTAGCAGCTATTTCTATCCTACCTATCATCTTTATGAGCTTTGCCGGTCTTCCTGCAGCAGTGCAGATTGGCGGTACTAGTCTACTGATCGTCGTGGGTGTTGCACTTGAGACGATGAAGCAGCTAGAGAGCCAGTTAGTGAAGCGTCATTATAAAGGGTTTATCAAGTAATGAAGTAATTGGGATAACATTATCCCAATATACTTCACAAGATACTGAGGGGGCAAAAAGATGAATTTAGTTCTAATGGGACTTCCGGGTGCCGGTAAAGGTACTCAAGCAGAACGAATTGTCGAGAAGTACAATATCCCTCATATCTCTACTGGAGATATGTTTCGTGCTGCTATGAAGGAAGAAACTGAACTGGGCATGAAGGCGAAATCTTTCATGGATCAAGGTCAGCTTGTTCCGGATGAAGTGACGATCGGTATCGTTCGTGAAAGATTAGAAAAAGAAGATTGCAAGGACGGCTTTCTATTAGATGGTTTCCCAAGAACGGTTCCTCAAGCTGATGCTCTTGAGCAGATGCTGGAAGAACTAGGTCGCAAGATTGACTTTGTCATCAATGTCAATGTCGACCAAAGCATTCTGATGGAGCGTTTGACAGGACGTCGTATTTGTAAAGATTGTGGAGCCACTTACCACTTGGTATTCAACCCACCTACTAAAGATGGTGTTTGTGACAAGTGTGGCGGCGAGCTGTATCAACGTGCAGATGACAACGAAGAAACTGTAGGTAACCGCCTTGAAGTGAACGTGAAACAATCTAAGCCATTACTGGACTTTTACAAGTCTAAAGGCTATCTTCGCAACATCGATGGCCAACAAGCGATTGATAAAGTATTCGCTGATATAGAAGAACTTCTTGGAGGTCGTGCGTAATGATTATCTGTAAAACTCCTCGTGAACTAGACATCATGAGAGAAGCAGGTAGAATTGTCGCCTTGACTCATCAAGAATTAAAAAAGCATATTGTACCTGGTGTAACAACGAAGCAATTGGATGATATTGCTGAGAAATTCATCGTCAAACAT
This sequence comes from Bacillus sp. LL01, assembly GCF_001037965.1. Classification (NCBI taxonomy): domain Bacteria; kingdom Bacillati; phylum Bacillota; class Bacilli; order Caryophanales; family Bacillaceae; genus Bacillus; species Bacillus sp. LL01. The sequence goes on from NZ_LFEL01000009.1 coordinate 47,024, forward strand.
GATGCAATTCCTTCGTTTAAGGGGTATAATGGTTTTCGCGGAAGCATCTGCGCTTCTGTCAATGAAGAACTTGTTCATGGTATTCCCGGCGATAGAGTACTGAAAGACGGAGATATCATTAGCATAGATATTGGTGCTAAGTATAATGGTTACCACGGAGACTCCGCTTGGACGTATGCTGTTGGTAACATATCCGATGAAACAAAGCGATTACTTGAAGTCACGGAACAATCATTGTATGAAGGCATCAAGGAAGTTAAACCGGGCGCTCGTCTCTCTGATGTTTCCCATGCGATCCAAATGTATGCGGAAGGACACGATTTTTCAATTGTGAGAGAGTATGTAGGGCATGGAATTGGTCAAGACTTACATGAAGACCCACAAATTCCTCATTATGGGCCTCCTAATAAAGGTCCACGGTTAAAACCTGGTATGGTTCTTGCAATTGAACCAATGGTCAATGCAGGCACTCGCTACGTAAAAACGTTAGCAGATGACTGGACTGTTGTTACTGTTGACGGTAAAATGTGTGCTCATTTTGAACATACGGTCGCTATTACAGAAACAGGCTACGAGATCTTAACAAAAGCCTAAGAGGTGATATCGCTTGATCGAATCCGATTCGACTCTGCAAGTAGGCCAAATTGTTTCGATTACTCAAGGCAGAGATGCCGGACAGTATGCCGTAATTATTAAAATTCTTGATGAGCGTTTTGTCGTCCTAGCGGATGGAGACAAACGGAAGTTTGACCGCCCAAAGAAAAAGAACATTCATCATCTTGATTTTTTTGATTACGTGTCTCCAGAAGTTCAGAACAGTATGAAGGAAACAGGCCGTGTGACAAATGGTAAGCTGCGTTTTGCACTGACCAAATTTGTAAATGAGCTTGTTACTGATTTGAAGAAGGGAGAACTTAATTAATGGCGAAAGACGATGTAATTGAAGTAGAAGGTACGGTCATGGAGACTTTACCAAATGCTATGTTTAAAGTAGAATTGGAAAATGGTCATACTGTGTTGGCTCATGTATCTGGGAAAATACGTATGCACTTTATTCGAATCCTACCAGGAGATAAAGTAACGGTGGAGCTTTCTCCATACGATTTAACACGCGGTAGAATTACGTATCGTTTTAAATAAACCTATTTTAGCACTCCGTACTATCAGGGAGGTAATATAAGATGAAAGTGAGACCATCTGTTAAGCCAATCTGCGAAAAATGTAAAGTTATTCGTAGAAAAGGTAAAGTCATGGTTATTTGTGAAAACCCGAAACATAAACAAAAACAAGGATAACTTGAGGGAGGTGCGCATATATGGCACGTATTGCTGGTGTTGATGTTCCTCGCGACAAGCGCGTTGTAATTTCATTAACTTACGTTTTCGGTATCGGTCGTTCCACAGCTGAGAAAGTATTGGCTGAAGCTGGTGTTTCTGAAGACACTCGCGTTCGCGACTTAACTGAAGAAGAATTAGGAAAGATTCGTGATGTTGTAGATAAAATTAAAGTTGAGGGTGACCTTCGTCGTGAAGTATCTCTAAACATTAAACGTCTAATCGAGATCGGTTGCTACCGTGGTCTTCGTCACCGTCGTGGTTTACCGGTTCGCGGTCAAAACACTAAAAACAATGCTCGTACACGTAAAGGACCTCGTCGTACTGTAGCAAACAAAAAGAAATAATTTCAATTAAGTAAGGAGGTAAGTTAAATATGGCACGCAAAACTAATACACGTAAACGCCGTGTGAAAAAGAATATTGAACAGGGTATCGCGCATATCCGTTCTACATTCAATAACACAATCGTTACGATTACTGACTCTCACGGAAACGCAATTGGGTGGTCTAGTGCAGGTGCTCTTGGCTTCAGAGGTTCTCGTAAATCTACTCCATTCGCAGCTCAAATGGCAGCTGAAACTGCAGCGAAAGCATGCATGGAGCACGGTTTAAAAACTCTTGAAGTTACAGTTAAAGGCCCTGGTGCTGGTCGTGAAGCAGCAATCCGTGCTTTACAAGCAGCTGGTCTTGATGTAACTGCTATCAGAGACGTAACCCCAGTACCTCATAACGGTTGCCGTCCACCAAAACGTCGCCGTGTTTAATTTGTCTGTATAGATTTTGTATACATGTCAATAATGGCTGATGATACAGTCTAAATATACAGAGAAAATTAAATGTTGTTGTTGTGCACAATCGGGACATACCTATGGGGAATTTCGGTTAGACATCTCTTGTCTTTCCGGGGTTTCGACGTTTTGAAGGAGGGTTATGAATGTTAGAAATCGAAAAACCAAAAATCGAAACGGTTGAAATCAGCGATGACGCCAACTATGGTAAATTCGTCGTCGAGCCACTTGAGCGTGGATATGGAACAACTTTGGGTAACTCCTTACGTCGTATTCTTTTATCCTCACTTCCTGGTGCCGCTGTAACATCTATCCAAATAGATGGTGTACTGCATGAGTTCTCAACAATTGAAGGCGTCGTTGAAGATGTTACAACAGTTATTTTGAACGTTAAAAAGCTAGCATTAAAAATCTATTCTGATGATGAGAAGACGTTAGAGATTGATGTGCAAGGCGAAGGAGCTGTAACAGCTGCTGACATTACCCATGACAGCGATGTTGAGATCCTTAACCCTGACCTTCCTATCGCTACGTTAGCAAAGGACGCTCACTTGCGTATCCGTTTCACTGCCAAGCGCGGTCGTGGATATGTAACAGCGAACGGAAACAAACGTGAAGACCAACCAATCGGTGTTATTCCAATTGACTCTATTTTCACGCCAGTTTCCCGCGTTTCTTATTATGTTGAAAACACTCGAGTAGGCCAAGTGTCAAACTACGACAAGCTTACACTCGATGTATGGACAGATGGTAGTAACGGTCCACAAGAAGCAGTAGCACTTGGGGCAAAGATTTTAACTGAGCACTTAAACATTTTTGTAGGTCTGACAGATGAAGCACAAAACGCAGAAATCATGGTAGAAAAAGAAGAAGATCAGAAAGAGAAAGTTCTAGAGATGACTATCGAAGAATTGGATCTATCCGTTCGTTCTTACAACTGCCTGAAGCGTGCTGGTATCAACACTGTTCAGGAGCTTGCAAATAAGACAGAAGAAGATATGATGAAAGTTCGTAACTTAGGCCGTAAGTCTTTAGAAGAAGTCAAGCACAAATTAGAAGAGCTTGGTCTTGGCCTGCGTAAAGATGACTAGTTTTTACTTGGAAAACTAGGCATCTTTATGTATTTGAACGTTTCATTACTTTCTACAGAAGGAGGGAACATCAACATGGGATACAGAAAATTAGGTCGTACTAGCGCACAGCGTAAAGCAATGTTACGTGACTTAACTACTGACTTGATCATCAGTGAGCGCATTGAAACTACTGAAGCACGTGCGAAAGAATTACGTTCTTTAGTAGACAAAATGATCACTCTTGGTAAGCGTGGTGACTTGCATGCTCGTCGTCAAGCAGCTTCTTACGTTCGTCATGAAGTAGCGAACGCTGAAACTGGTCAAGATGCAGTTCAAAAGTTATTCGCTGATATCGCTCCACGTTACGAAGAGCGTCAAGGTGGATACACTCGTATCATGAAAATTGGTCCTCGTCGTGGAGACGGAGCTCCAATGGTAATCATTGAACTTGTATAATATATAATAGATGATAGTGGTTTAAAGATAGGAAACGATTCTTTAAAGTCGCTATAGTCAGTCATAAATAAGGGCGGACAGTTGTAATGACTGATCTAAGCCCTTTATTTTTTTGCCTTTTTATTTCAGAGAGTAGTATTTTACACCGCTGTTGCTTTCCGCAAATGGCTTCGCTTTCCGCGGGGCGACCTTGAGCCTCCTCAGGCTACGCCCTGCGGGGTCTCAAGATTGTCGCTGCTCCCCCGCTGGAGTCTACACCATTTGCTCCAATCCACAGCTATAAATCTCATTGATATAGGTTTAGAGACTTTCAATTCACTTCATGGGTGATTGTGCTTGAAATACCAGCCATGGGTGATGTAGAGGAAAGCAGTAACCCCCTGTTGCTTGGAGTGCAAGGTGTGAGACTCCTGCGGGGGAGTAACGGTTGGTTGAGACCCCGCAACGAAGTGAGGAGGCTCAAACACCGTCCCGCGGAAAGCGAACACCTGGAACGCAAAGCAACAAGGGAGTAAGGGCGTATTACCAGTGCGGAAATCACCAGCGGTGTAGTAAGTAGAGTTCTTTCGAGTTGAAAGGCTATAATAGAGAGAATAGATCAGCTGAGAAGAGAGGAGTTGTATTTTTTCATGGCCATCTTAGAAGTGAAGGACTTGTTCTTCCGCTATGCAAACCAAGAAGAAGATACGTTAAAGAATATCAATCTAGAAGTGAATCAGGGAGAATGGACTGCAATTGTTGGTCATAACGGCTCCGGTAAGTCAACATTGGCAAGAATTCTGAACGGCTTGCAGCTTCCGACAGATGGGACTGTGACGGTTCAGGGAGTTAGATCGACGGAGGAATCCATCTGGGATATCAGAAGACAGGTAGGCATGGTCTTTCAAAATCCTGATAACCAATTTGTAGGATCGACTGTGGAGGATGATGTTGCGTTTGGTTTAGAAAATATTGGCGTCCCCCGCGAAGAAATGCTTTCCCGCGTAGCAGAGGGGATTGAAAAAGTAGGGATGGGATCTTTTTTAACCCAAGAGCCACATCAACTCTCAGGTGGCCAAAAGCAGCGTGTGGCCATTGCGGGTTTGATTGCGCTACGACCATCCATCATCATTTTGGATGAAGCAACGAGTATGCTGGATCCTATCGGACGGAAAGAAGTGATCGACACGATAGAGGAGCTAAGACAGGAAATGGGTGTCACGGTGATATCGATTACCCATGACCTTGAAGAAGCAGCCAGAGCAGACCGTATCATTGTTATGAATGGTGGGGAAATATTCGGGGAGGGTACTCCGGATGAGGTTTTCCGAAATGGCGATAAGCTTGTGGAAATAGGTCTTGATTTGCCTTTTCCGATCATATTGGTAAATAAACTGAAGCAGTTGGGTATAGAGTTCGAGACAGATCCGACCAATAGGGAAAGGCTGATGGATGAGTTATGCAAATTACAATCAAAGATTTAGAACATCGCTATCAGGTGAATACCCCTTTTGAGAGGGTTGCCCTGTTTGATGTCGACATGATGATACCGGATAACTCTTATACAGCCATCATTGGGCATACCGGCTCCGGCAAGTCGACGTTGTTGCAACACCTTAATGGACTACTTAGGCCTACAAAAGGCAGCATCCAGGTGGGGGATATCACCTTGCATGCCAATAAAAAGGAAAAGAAAATCAAGTCTCTTCGCAAAAAGGTAGGTATCGTCTTTCAGTTTCCGGAGCACCAGTTGTTTGATGAGACGGTGGAAAAGGATGTATGCTTCGGTCCAATCAATTTTGGTGTTCCTGAAGAGGAAGCGAAAAGGCGTGCTAGAGAGGCGTTAAAGCTGGTTGGGTTACCCGATAAGTACCTGGAATCTTCCCCGTTTGACTTAAGTGGAGGGCAGATGCGAAGGGTGGCCATTGCCGGGGTGCTTGCCATGCAGCCTGAGGTCCTTGTATTGGATGAACCGACAGCAGGTCTGGATCCCCGCGGTCGTAAAGAAATCATGGATTTATTTTACAAGTTGTACAAGGAGCAGAAGCTTACGACGATTCTTGTCACGCACAGTATGGAAGATGCAGCTAGGTATGCAGATACCATTATGGTCATGAATAAGGGAACGGTAGGGTTAAAAGGAACACCAAGGGAGATTTTCGGACAGGCTGATGAGCTACACAGGCTTGGCTTGGATGTCCCTGAGACGGTTCTTTTCATGAAAGACCTGGGACTCCGATTAGACCGTGAATTTGGCGAGGTTTGCTTAACCGTTGATGAAGTGGCACATGCCATTGCCTCCCGAGTGAAAGGGGGGAGGGGGCATGATGAATAATCTGATCATCGGTCGTTATGTTCCTGGCACATCCATCGTTCATCGAATGGATCCAAGGGCAAAACTGTTGCTCGTTTTCATTTTTGTAATGGTAGTATTCCTCGCCAATAATCTATGGGGCTATTTACTCCTTGGAGCCTTTACGTTGACCTTCGTATTGCTCACCAGAATTTCAATACCCTTTATTTTAAAAGGGTTGAAACCGATCATTTGGATAATTATTTTCACTATGATCTTTCATGTGTTTTTAACAAAAGAAGGGACACTGTTGTTTGAAGCAGGCTTTATTCAGGTGTACGAAGAAGGCATTATACAAGCAATTTTTATATCATTACGATTTTTATTCCTGATTACCATTACGACCATCCTTACATTGACCACCACGCCGATCGAGGTCACAGATGGGATGGAGACCTTGTTTGGTCCATTCAAGAAGGTCGGAGTCCCTGTGCACGAGCTGGCCCTTATGATGTCAATCTCTCTGCGATTCATCCCGACATTGATGCAGGAGACGGACAAGATCATGAAGGCACAGAGCGCAAGAGGTGCAGACTTCACTGTGGGGCCACTGAAGGAGCGCGTGAAGGCGTTGGTGCCTTTGCTTGTCCCATTGTTTATCAGTGCATTCAAACGCGCGGAGGAGCTTGCTACAGCAATGGAGGCACGCGGCTATAATGGCGGGGAAGGAAGAACGAAATTCCGTCTGCTAAAATGGCAGACGAAGGATACTATACTGATGGTGGTCCTGGCTATCCTTACGTTTATATTGGTTCTTATCCGAACATATTGGAGTTAGATATGATGAACAGATTAAAATGTACCCTCTCTTATGATGGGGCACAATTTGAAGGCTATCAGATCCAAAAGGAAAAGCGTACCGTACAACTGGAATTACAGAGGGCGCTGTCACGCATTCATAAGGGAGCGGAGATGAGAGTTTCCGCATCCGGCCGTACCGATGCAGGTGTACATGCTGTCGGGCAGGTGTTGCACTTTGATTCCCCACTCAGCATTCCTGAGGCTGCCTGGCAAAGGGCGATGAATGCTCATCTGCCGAAGGATATCTGGGTGAATAAGGTGGAAGCGGTAGACAGTGCCTTTCATGCGCGCTTTGATGTGGTGAAGAAGGAATATCGCTACAAGGTGAGCTTGGCGAAGGACTTTAATGTGTTTAACCGTGACCATGTGTTCCATTATCCTTTTTCTTTGGATATGGTGCCTTTACGTGAGGCCTGCAAGTATTTTCTGGGTGAGCATGATTTTACAAGCTTCTGTTCTGCCAAGACGGAAGTGGAGGACAAGGTAAGAAAAATTTATTCACTAGAAGCCGTGATGGAAGGCGAGGAGCTGGAATTCCGTATTGTAGGGAACGGATTTTTATACAATATGGTCCGCATTATCGTCGGGACCTTACTGGAAGTTGGACAAGGTAAAAAATTACCAGGAGATATTTTTCAGATACTCGAGGCTAAGAATCGGGGTGCGGCAGGAAAAACGGCACCTGCACACGGTTTATACTTATGGACCGTGGATTATGATGACAACTAATCCTGGTGTAACATTTTCTTGACAATTTCGCAAAAAAGAGATAAGATATCACATGGTATGTATTTTAACCCCACGATCAAGCCCCGGAAGAGTTTCATCGTGATGAATAAAATATATTAAGAAATGAAAAATAAAAGCTTTATTTTTTTTAGGAGGGAAATTTAATGCGTACAACGTTTATGGCGAAAGCTAGCGAAATTAATCGTAAATGGTACGTGGTTGACGCTGAAGGTCAAACTTTAGGTCGTCTTGCAAGTGAAGTTGCATCCATTTTACGTGGTAAACATAAACCAACTTTTACTCCAAACGTAGACACTGGAGATCATGTAATCATTATCAATGCAGAAAAAATCCACTTAACTGGTAACAAGTTGAACGGTAAGATCTACTACCGTCACACAATGCACCCAGGTGGATTAAAACAAAGAACGGCTTTGGAAATGCGTACTAACTATCCTACAAAGATGTTAGAACTAGCAATTAAAGGCATGCTTCCAAAAGGAAGTCTTGGCCGCCAACAAGCTAAAAAATTGAACGTGTATGCTGGAAGCGAGCATCCACACCAAGCACAACAACCTGAAGTTTACGAACTTCGCGGTTAATTAATAAGGAGGGTATAACTTTGGCACAAGTACAATACTACGGCACAGGTCGTCGTAAAAGCTCCGTTGCACGTGTACGTCTAGTTCCTGGTAACGGACAAATCGTGATCAACGATCGTGATATCGAAAACTACATCCCATTCGAAGCTCTACGTAACGTTGTTAAACAACCATTGGCAGTTACTGAAACAGAAGGTAACTACGATGTATTAGTAAACGTTGACGGTGGAGGATACACTGGTCAAGCTGGTGCGATCCGTCACGGAATCGCTCGTGCATTATTGCAAGCTGATCCTGAGTTCCGTGCTACTTTAAAGCGTGCAGGGTTCCTAACTCGTGACGCGCGTATGAAAGAGCGTAAAAAATACGGACTTAAAGGCGCTCGTAAAGCACCTCAGTTCTCAAAACGTTAATCTTCGAATTTTATATGAAAAACCCCTGGCCTTTGTGGTCGGGGATTTTTTGTTGGTTTTTGTTGGTTGTTTATGGCTATGGTTGTCATCTTTATTCTTGCTGATGTGCATTTTATACCAGTAGTGTGGCACCATTTTTCATTGGATTCCTGTAGGATGATCGATTTTTAGTTTAATCCCACCGCAGAAACGGATATTCTCTATATGTTAGACAGCGGTTCTCTCCACTAACCGGGTGGAATCCCCCCGTAACTTGCGAAAACCCCCCCACTGGAAATTTAATTCAACCGCAAAAGGAGTGATTCCCCCCCAAACGTGCAGGATTTCCCCCAGAAGCATGAATAATCCCCCCACATCATGATGTATTCCCCCCAAAGCTCCCTAACCCTTTGGAGATAGGTATTCCATTCGAAGCGTACTTTAAAAACAACCAGTACGCCTAACTACCTAAGTAGTATTTCACATGTGCAATTGGTAATTATGTAAAAATTAGGTGAAATTGACCGTTTCCCCTTGTTCTATATAGTGAATTAAATAGGCATTATGCAACTTAATTAAATTTAAGACATGCTTTATAATTTGTTCTTAATAATGAAAATAATTTGGAAGGGGGATGAGTAGCCATAAAGAGTAGAATAACCATAACGTGCCTGGCTCTGGCTTGTTTTTTCTTTGCAGGAAGCCAAGTCCAAGCAAATAGTTGGGGCAGCTTTAAAGATTGGATGAATGAACAATGGAAAGGTTATTCCAATCAAGGCCAGATTCCAAATGAAATTTTTTCAGATCAGCCTCAAGAGATTGACAACTCCCACTACTCCCAAGAATTAGAAGAGTTCCTCACGTCCACCACAACCTCAACAAAGAGAAACATCGAACTCCATCAAAATGAATATATTCAACAACTAACAGACGCAAAAGTGCAACTGAACCAAAATCCGCTGGGCAGCTACTACGAAGAGCGAAGAGTGGACTTGGACGCAGAACTTACCCAGGAATTGGAGCAATATCTCGCAGAATTATTGGATGAAAAACAATAACTCATAAAAAGGAGCGATTTATATGTCATGGAAAAAGAAATTGGTAGCAGGTACAGTAGCCGTTGGTTTGGTTTCAGGCGTTGGTTTGACCTTTGCGAGTGCAAGTGAAGGTTCCCCTTTGAGACAGTGGTACAACGGGATTTTCGGTAATACCCAGCAATCCATTTTGGCTGATAACCAAACAGCTGCTAATGAAGCATTTGAAAATTGGGCAGCAAATACGGAACAGCTTAAAGTCGGTGCAGGGTTGAAAATCAATGAAACAATGGCAACGGAGCTTACAAGGGCAGGAACGGAAATCATGAGTGTAAAAGAGGAGCATCTTGCCTCGTTGGATGCTGAGAAATTGGCTTTGCTTGAAAACATGAACTATCAAGTGTACCAGCATATCTTCCTGGAAGGGTATGTTGCCATCCAAAATCAAGGGGATGCAGCTTTAGGGACTGTGCAGCAAAGCTTTCAGGACTTTACCAGTGAAACTGGACAGACTGCTGTAAATGAAATGACACAGGAATTGACTTCTGCAAAAGAATCCGCCGTTTCAGAACTGGAGGATGCTATTGAACAGGCCAAAGCAGAATTGTCTGCACAGCTTGCGATGGAAGAGCAAGTGAGCAGGTATAATCTCGAGCAGCAGATCACCTTTAAGTTGAGCGATTTGCGAGAGGCATTGACGACTATAATTAATGGACTAGTCAGGGAGCAGCAAAATATCATCACAGCTAAAGCGTTGGAATTGGAAGAGGAAGCGAAAGCAAGCCTTGATGAGGTAATGGAAAGCATCAATGACTAATAGTGTGCTCGATTTAGAGAAGAGGTGAAGTGGGTGAAAAGAATGACGTCATATAGGAGACTGTTCTTTGTTGCCTTCATGATCATGGCACTTCTTTTTACAGCAGAACTGAAAACCACTTTTGCCAGCTCCAATATTCAAGCATTGCTGACCAATTGGTTTGAAGGGCAGAAACAGGAATCAATCAATTCCCTGGAAGAGGTAATTGTGAATGAGAAGGAAGTGCAAATGGCCATCTTGAAACAAGAGATAGCGGTGAAATTAAGTAATGCTGATAAAGAGCTTGCAGACTTTTCTTCCCAAGAGGCAGAAAAGCGTAAGGCGGAACTCAGGAGTTATACAGAGGAGCTGATTCGCTCGGTCGAGTTTGACATAGAAGGGCAACAAGAGCAATTCATGTTAGAAGTCGAGCGGATTATGGAAGAAACATACCTGAAGCTTGCAGAGGCGCGGCAGGAAGCAATGGAGAAAAAGGAATGAATGAACCCAATTTCTGACTTGGAAAAACGTACTCATTCTTTGTGCGCATGAAAGCCCTCGCCCATTAGGAAACTAATCGGGAAAGGGTGTGAAAGAGATGACTGTAGTAACAACCTTTAAGGAAAAACGCAGGGAAAAGCAGATGAAATACGAGCGCAAAATGCTGCGTGAAATATCACTCGAGGTTTTACGGACAAAGGTGAAAGATTTTTTTTCGCCATACTTAAAAAACAAAAAGCAGGTTACTGCCATTGAAGAGGGCTGTCTCGATGTGGCAATTGAGGCGTATCTTCTAGGTGCATCATATAGCAAGTTTGGTTTTTACGGTGAAAGTGCGGAGAAAGTGAAAACGCGCTGCCATGTGGAAGAGAAATATCTGATTGATACGATGTATGATTATTTCCTGTATTGGGGTTCGATCGGCGATAATGATATGGTTCATGAATCCTTTTATATGACGTGCGATGCATTCGTCGACTATTGGTGGCAGGAAGGCTTCCATAAAGGTGAAAAAAGGTATCGCATGAGGCTACACTAATTATCATAAACTTCCCCCTTGTCCCATATAGTTTATAGAATGGACATGCGGGAGGGATACATATGCGAAGGTGGAAATTTTGGGCATTTCTAACAGCAGCCTTAACGGTGACAGCCGTTTTTCAATATCAGTTGTTTTCAGAGGATACGTGGGAGCAGTGGAATTTGCCGTTGAGCGGAAAGATCATCATCCTAGATCCGGGCCATGGCGGTCCTGATGGAGGTGCTGTTGGTGGTGAGATTCTAGAAAAGGATGTAGCCTTGCAAGTATCCCATTATGTGAAAGACTATCTCCAGGAGCAGGGAGCCTTGGTGCTGATGACCCGTGAAGAGGACGTGGATTTAGCTGATCCTGCGACAAAGGGCTATAGTCGCAGAAAAGTTGAAGATTTGCGGAAACGGATCGAGATGATTAATGAGTCGGATGGCGATTTGTTTATCAGCATCCACTTGAATGCCATTCCTTCCCCGAGGTGGAGAGGCGCCCAAACTTTCTACCATGGAACCAAACACGAAGGCAATGAACGGCTGGCAAAGTTCATACAGGAGGAATTTAGGGTTAATCTTGAAAATACGGATAGATATGCGAAATCCATGAACACCCTATTTATATTAAAAAATGCCGAAATTCCAGGTGCGCTTGTTGAAGTAGGATTCCTCTCCAATCCATCTGAACGGGCGTTACTTAATACAGAAGAATATCAGAAGTCACTTGCTGCATCCATTTATAACGGAATTATGCGCCACTATACCGATGAAAAGGAATTGCCAGATCCCCCTCAATGACGAAAAGGGGGATTTTTATATGCAATAACCATGTTTTTTGTAGAGGAGCTCCTGCAACGGAGATCAACATTTATAATGCAGTCTCAAAACTGAATCAATACCATAAGAAATAAGCCTTATGTTATACTGGTATTGTAAACGAATTCAATTCTGAAAATAGACTATTATCACATAAGGGTGGGGTCATGTTGTTAACAGAAGCTAAAGTTGTACAGTTATTGAAAGATCTACAAGATCCGTTTTTACATAGAACATTCGAAGAAACAAATGCAATTCAAGAAATCTCAATCAAAGAGGAAAAGAACCATGTCAGTGTGAAAGTGGCGCTGGCGAAAACAGGGACACCAGAACAGATGCAACTGCAAGGTACCATTGTCAATCTTTTGAAAGAAGCGGGAGCGGCAACTGTTGGCCTGCGATTCATGGAACTTCCTCAGGAAGTGGTAGAACGCTTCGGTGCCGCTGCGCCTAAAGAAGAAGAGACACTTCTTAAAAGCAACAAAACCACGTTCCTTGCGATCGCTTCCGGAAAAGGCGGAGTGGGGAAATCAACAGTATCCGTTAACTTGGCAGTATCCTTGGCGCGTCTAGGGAAAAAGGTTGGATTGATTGATGCTGATATTTACGGATTCAGTGTGCCTGATATGATGGGAATCACAAAACGCCCGGTAGTGCGCGGAGAGAAAATCATACCGGTTGAGCGTTTCGGTGTGCAGGTGATTTCCATGGGCTTCTTCGTGGAGGACAACTCCCCAGTCATCTGGAGAGGACCGATGCTTGGAAAAATGCTGAATAGCTTCTTCAATGAAGTGGAGTGGGGCGATCTGGACTATCTGCTACTGGATCTGCCACCTGGTACAGGAGATGTGGCACTTGATGTACACTCCATGCTTCCGTCCTGTAAAGAGCTTATCGTAACGACTCCGCATCCGACAGCCGCTTTTGTTGCAGCCAGAGCGGGTGCAATGGCCATCAAGACGGACCATGAAGTAATTGGCGTCATCGAGAACATGGCATACTTCCAAAGCAAGAAGACAGGCGAGAAGGAATATGTATTTGGAAAAGGTGGCGGAGATAAGCTGTCAGAGGAATTGCAGGCGCCACTACTAGGGCAACTACCACTTCAGCAGCCGGACTGGAACGACGATGATTTCGCTCCATCCATTTATCATGAAGACCATGACCTTGGAAAAATCTATTTGAACATTGCATCCAAAGTGGTGGAACTGACATAAGAAAAAAAGCAGACCGGAATGTAACCCCGGCCTGCTTTTTCTTATACTTTTTTAACCACTTTCATCACCGGAAGATTCCTGTCCGCCTTCCGAGCCGCTCTGTCCTTCTTGCCCTCCACCGGATCCTTGTTGTTCTTGTCCACCTTGCATTTCAGATGCCGCTTTTAACAAAAGATCTTGTAATTTGGCTTTGAATAAGGGACTCTCAAAGGTCTCGGTGATAACTTGCTGCAGGTGCTTTTTGTATTCCTGTCCGCTCATCACGGTAATCATCTGTTTTTCCATTTCTGGATCTTGCAATATTTGGACCATCATTGCTTGATATTCGGGATCCTTCATCAGATCCTTTATAAGTTTTTCGTGCTCTTTTTGCATGCTCTTAGCAAAAGTCTCTGCAAACTTCGGATCTTCAAAGGCCTTTTTCCAGAATTCTGCCCCTTTTTCACTGTCCAGCGTCTGCTCAATCGATTTTGTTACGACTTCTTGATCAAGGACGAAGTTTGCCTTCATTTTGTCATCCGCCATGATTTCTTCAATCGCTTTTTTGCCATCGTCAGTCTTTAATATATCTACAACCATCTTTTTGGTTTCGTCATAATCCATTTGGCCGCCTTTTTCACCCTCTGCACACCCAGTAAGCAGCAGGAATAGAAGGAGAGGCGGCAAAAGGTAGCTTTTCATGAAGAAAACTCCTTCCACCATGTATTTCATACGTTTAATATGTGACAAAGTTAATCAAATATACAAATTTGCAAGAGGGGGATGATGGATTTTTACTGGTTAGATTGGTAAAATGATAAATAGTGTCTTTAATCTGTTTTAAATGGAGGAAAAGAAAGTGAACAGTCGTAATTGGGTTCGATTATTTCTTTCCACGTTACTAGTCGGAGCGGCAACTACAGTTATTGTTGCGTTCATAGTTCGTTGGGATCAACATACAGCACAATTTGCCAGTGGTGAATATCTTCAATTCCTTTCCGTCATCGCCTGGTACATCGGAGTGGGACTTATTTTCAGTATCATTAGCCAGATGGGTTTCTTCGCCTATCTGACCATTCATCGATTCGGCCTGGGAATATTCAAGTCCCTTTGGAGCGCCGTACAGATGGTATTGATCATATTTGTTTTGTTTGATTTGGTGTATTTCCGTTACATAGCTTTTGCAAATGATGGAGATTCTTTGCTCCCATATCTTGCCTTTCCGATTTTTCTACTCGTGTATGGCTTGCTTGTAGCATATGTGAAAAGTGCGCAGACCAATAAACATGCGTTTATTCCTGCTGTATTTTTCATGGTGGTCGTGACAACAATTGAATGGTTTCCTGCTTTAAGGGAGAATGAACCAGGGTGGCTGTTGTTTATGCTGTTTCCATTATTGGCATGCAACTCCTACCAGCTGCTATTGCTTCACAGACTGAATAAAGCTTCTGCAAAATAAAAGAATGGCGCCTCTCCGAATTTGGAGAAGCGCCATTTCTTTGCTATTTGCGGAAATCAACAGCGGTGTTTACCCAAGAACTAAAATTCAGTACTTTTTCAGTGGCCGCGCAAGCCTGCGGGGTCTCCCTTGTTCCTTCTTCCCACTGGAGTCTTCGCGCCTTCCACTTCAATCAACTGGTGTATTGCAAACATCACAGGATCGTACTTTTTGCCTCGGTTTTATATTATTGTACTTCTTTGCTATTGGCCTTCGTGTTGTTTATCAGTTCCGTCACACTGCTTATTTCATAGCCTGCGCTCTTGATATACTGGATGATTTCCGGCAAAGCCTCTTCTGTTTGCTTGGCAGAGTCCGACGCATGTAACAGAACAATATCCCCATTGCTGAGATTCTTCGTCACGTTATCCACGATGATTTCCTTGCCAGGGTTGATTAGATCGTGGGAATCCACACTCCAATGTACCACAGTAAAGCCAAGGGAGTTGGCTATCTCAAGTACTCTTTTATCAAATGCGCCTTTAGGGGGACGCAACAGATTTACTTTTTTTACGCCAAGTTTCTCGAAAACATCCAACGCCTTTAAAATATCCCGTTTTACCTTTAGATCTTCAAGGTCGCGGTAATTTTCATAGGCATATCCCATACTACCTATTTCATGCCCATCATCCATAATTCTCTTCACTATCTCGGGATGTCTCTCCGCCCAGGAAGCAGATAGGAAAAACGTCACCCCGGTCACTCCATTCTGTTTCAATAAATTAAGGATAGGCAGGGCCTTCTCATCGCCCCAGCTGATATCAAAGGACAATGCAACTTCCTTATTCTTGCCCTCGCCCTTATAAATGGCCCTTGGACCATCCTTTGTTGAAAATACAGGCTGATTAGAAAAATTCTCTATATATAAAATCCCTGCAGTGAAGAATGCCGCCAAAATGATGATGGATAATTGCTTGAGCTTTCTTCCGTTAATCACATAAAAAATATTCATGCTCTGCCCCCTTGTCCACAGTATCTACTCTCATAAATATTCAGTAGGACAAATCTTATGCAAAAAAATCTAGGAAAATGTTTCATAAAAACCGTTTTGGTGGAAAAAATAACTATAAAGTAATTTTTAGAGGTGAAGAGATGTTAGGGATGCTATTTAACAATAAAGAAGTTAAAGAAATGGAATATCTGCTCAAACGTGAACTTGAAGAGCTTTTACATGACTTCGAGGATAATCGTATCGATAGAGTGGTAAAGCACGCCATGGAAGAACGCTATCAAATACTCTATAAAATGTTCACCCGTATCGCTCCGCCAACAGAGTGCATGAAATATATACGATCAAAATCCGTCTTTAGGGAAAGAGAATCTTTATAGCTTTGACATATTGCCGCAGCCACTGCGGTTTTTTGTTTGAACTTTCCAAGCTAAAGCCGCGTGTTGAAACTTATAGAGCCGGGAAGCTTACTCGTAGAAAAGTATAGAAAAAAGGGCGCTGAGAAACAATTTAAAAATATATGAGAAAAACAGTTGACGCAAAAAGAAAATACATGGTATATTATTATTCGTCGCTGCGAGATGCAAAACAGATTGCACGACAAAAAATAAAAAACATATTGACATCAACTTGCTCGATGTGTTATATTAGAAAAGTCGCCTCTGAGCGACAAGGTGATTGAAATGATCTTTGAAAACTAAACAAAACAACAGCGTCAAACGTTGATCCTACGGGATTAACAAATGAACGAAAAGTAAGACAAGCTAGCAAATTTTGAGCAAAAGCTCAAACTCTTTATTGGAGAGTTTGATCCTGGCTCAGGACGAACGCTGGCGGCGTGCCTAATACATGCAAGTCGAGCGGACTWCTTAAAAGCTTGCTTTTAAGWAGTCAGCGGCGGACGGGTGAGTAACACGTGGGCAACCTGCCTGTGAGACTGGGATAACTTCGGGAAACCGGAGCTAATACCGGATAATATAAGGAACCTCCTGGTTCTTTATTGAAAGATGGTTTCGGCTATCACTTGCAGATGGGCCCGCGGCGCATTAGCTAGTTGGTGAGGTAATGGCTCACCAAGGCAACGATGCGTAGCCGACCTGAGAGGGTGATCGGCCACACTGGGACTGAGACACGGCCCAGACTCCTACGGGAGGCAGCAGTAGGGAATCTTCCACAATGGACGAAAGTCTGATGGAGCAACGCCGCGTGAGCGATGAAGGCCTTCGGGTCGTAAAGCTCTGTTGTTAGGGAAGAACAAGTGCGAGAGTAACTGCTCGCACCTTGACGGTACCTAACCAGAAAGCCACGGCTAACTACGTGCCAGCAGCCGCGGTAATACGTAGGTGGCAAGCGTTGTCCGGAATTATTGGGCGTAAAGCGCGCGCAGGTGGTCCTTTAAGTCTGATGTGAAAGCCCACGGCTCAACCGTGGAGGGTCATTGGAAACTGGGGGACTTGAGTGCAGAAGAGGAAAGTGGAATTCCAAGTGTAGCGGTGAAATGCGTAGAGATTTGGAGGAACACCAGTGGCGAAGGCGACTTTCTGGTCTGTAACTGACACTGAGGCGCGAAAGCGTGGGGAGCAAACAGGATTAGATACCCTGGTAGTCCACGCCGTAAACGATGAGTGCTAAGTGTTAGAGGGTTTCCGCCCTTTAGTGCTGCAGCTAACGCATTAAGCACTCCGCCTGGGGAGTACGGTCGCAAGACTGAAACTCAAAGGAATTGACGGGGGCCCGCACAAGCGGTGGAGCATGTGGTTTAATTCGAAGCAACGCGAAGAACCTTACCAGGTCTTGACATCCTCTGACACTCCTAGAGATAGGACGTTCCCCTTCGGGGGACAGAGTGACAGGTGGTGCATGGTTGTCGTCAGCTCGTGTCGTGAGATGTTGGGTTAAGTCCCGCAACGAGCGCAACCCTTGATCTTAGTTGCCAGCATTCAGTTGGGCACTCTAAGGTGACTGCCGGTGACAAACCGGAGGAAGGTGGGGATGACGTCAAATCATCATGCCCCTTATGACCTGGGCTACACACGTGCTACAATGGACGGTACAAAGGGCAGCAAAACCGCGAGGTCGAGCCAATCCCATAAAACCGTTCTCAGTTCGGATTGCAGGCTGCAACTCGCCTGCATGAAGCCGGAATCGCTAGTAATCGCGGATCAGCATGCCGCGGTGAATACGTTCCCGGGCCTTGTACACACCGCCCGTCACACCACGAGAGTTTGTAACACCCGAAGTCGGTGGGGTAACCTTTTGGAGCCAGCCGCCTAAGGTGGGACAGATGATTGGGGTGAAGTCGTAACAAGGTAGCCGTATCGGAAGGTGCGGCTGGATCACCTCCTTTCTAAGGAATGTACGCTTGTTGTTTTGTTTAGTTTTGAGAGAGCATTCTCTCAATAAGACAAATCTTCGATTTGTCACATAAGATAAATCATCCGATTTATCCTTGTTGTTCCTTGAAAACTAGATAATGTAACTAATATCAAGATATTCACAGAATATCGTTCATCTTAGTAATTTTCTATACCTGTTTTGTAGATAACATCGCTGTTAGCTGCAAAACAACACATGACCAAATTGGTCAACGGTTAAGTTATTAAGGGCGCACGGTGGATGCCTTGGCACTAGGAGCCGATGAAGGACGGGACTAACACCGATATGCTTCGGGGAGCTGTAAGTAAGCTTTGATCCGGAGATTTCCGAATGGGGAAACCCACTGCTCGTAATGGAGCAGTATCTTTACCTGAATACATAGGGTACTGAAGGCAGACCCGGGGAACTGAAACATCTTAGTACCCGGAGGAAGAGAAAGCAAACGCGATTTCCTGAGTAGCGGCGAGCGAAACGGAATTAGCCCAAACCAAGAGGCTTGCCTCTTGGGGTTGTAGGACACTCAACATGGAGTTACAAAGGAACGGGGTAAATGAAGCGATCTGGAAAGGTCCGTCATAGAAGGTAAAAACCCTGTAGTTGAAACTTCGTTCCCTCCTGAGTGGATCCTGAGTACGGCGGGACACGAGAAATCCCGTCGGAAGCAGGGAGGACCATCTCCCAAGGCTAAATACTCCCTAGTGACCGATAGTGAACCAGTACCGTGAGGGAAAGGTGAAAAGCACCCCGGAAGGGGAGTGAAATAGATCCTGAAACCGTGTGCCTACAAGTAGTTAGAGCCCTGTGCATATTTCCTTCGGGAAATATGCCGGGTGATAGCGTGCCTTTTGTAGAATGAACCGGCGAGTTACGATCCCGTGCAAGGTTAAGTCGATGAGACGGAGCCGTAGCGAAAGCGAGTCTGAATAGGGCGAATGAGTACGTGGTCGTAGACCCGAAACCAGGTGATCTACCCATGTCCAGGGTGAAGTTCAGGTAACACTGAATGGAGGCCCGAACCGACTCACGTTGAAAAGTGAGCGGATGAGGTGTGGGTAGGGGTGAAATGCCAATCGAACCTGGAGATAGCTGGTTCTCTCCGAAATAGCTTTAGGGCTAGCCTCATGTGTTAGAGTCTTGGAGGTAGAGCACTGATTGGACTAGGGGTCCTCATCGGATTACCGAATTCAGTCAAACTCCGAATGCCAAAGACTTATCCATGGGAGTCAGACTGCGAGTGATAAGATCCGTAGTCAAGAGGGAAACAGCCCAGACCGCCAGCTAAGGTCCCCAAGTATACGTTAAGTGGAAAAGGATGTGGAGTTGCTTAGACAACCAGGATGTTGGCTTAGAAGCAGCCACCATTTAAAGAGTGCGTAATAGCTCACTGGTCGAGTGACTCTGCGCCGAAAATGTACCGGGGCTAAACGTATCACCGAAGCTGCGGACTGTTCTTACGAACAGTGGTAGGAGAGCGTTCTAAGGGCGTTGAAGCTAGACCGTAAGGACTGGTGGAGCGCTTAGAAGTGAGAATGCCGGTATGAGTAGCGAAAGAAGGGTGAGAATCCCTTCCACCGAATGCCTAAGGTTTCCTGAGGAAGGCTCGTCCGCTCAGGGTTAGTCGGGACCTAAGCCGAGGCCGAAAGGCGTAGGCGATGGATAACAGGTTGATATTCCTGTACCACCTCCACTCCGTTTGAGCAATGGGGGGACGCAGAAGGATAGGGTAAGCGCGCTGTTGGATATGCGCGTCTAAGCAGTAAGGCTGAGAAGTAGGCAAATCCGCTTCTCGATAAGGCTGAGCTGTGATAGCGAGGGAAATATAGTACCGAAGTTCCTGATTTCACACTGCCAAGAAAAGCCTCTAGCGAGGAGAATGGTGCCCGTACCGCAAACCGACACAGGTAGGCGAGGAGAGAATCCTAAGGTGAGCGAGAGAACTCTGGTTAAGGAACTCGGCAAAATGACCCCGTAACTTCGGGAGAAGGGGTGCTCTGTTAGGGTGTTAAAGCCTGAGAGAGCCGCAGTGAATAGGCCCAGGCGACTGTTTAGCAAAAACACAGGTCTCTGCGAAGCCGTAAGGCGAAGTATAGGGGCTGACGCCTGCCCGGTGCTGGAAGGTTAAGGGGAGAGGTTAGCGCAAGCGAAGCTTTGAACCGAAGCCCCAGTAAACGGCGGCCGTAACTATAACGGTCCTAAGGTAGCGAAATTCCTTGTCGGGTAAGTTCCGACCCGCACGAAAGGCGTAACGATCTGGGCACTGTCTCAACCAGAGACTCGGTGAAATTATAGTACCTGTGAAGATGCAGGTTACCCGCGACAGGACGGAAAGACCCCGTGGAGCTTTACTGTAGCCTGATATTGAATTTTGGTACAGCTTGTACAGGATAGGTAGGAGCCTGAGAAGCCGGAGCGCTAGCTTCGGTGGAGGCGTCGGTGGGATACTACCCTGGCTGTATTGAAATTCTAACCCGCAGCCCTTATCGGGCTGGGAGACAGTGTCAGGTGGGCAGTTTGACTGGGGCGGTCGCCTCCTAAAGAGTAACGGAGGCGCCCAAAGGTTCCCTCAGAATGGTTGGAAATCATTCGCAGAGTGTAAAGGCACAAGGGAGCTTGACTGCGAGACCTACAAGTCGAGCAGGGACGAAAGTCGGGCTTAGTGATCCGGTGGTTCCGCATGGAAGGGCCATCGCTCAACGGATAAAAGCTACCCCGGGGATAACAGGCTTATCTCCCCCAAGAGTCCACATCGACGGGGAGGTTTGGCACCTCGATGTCGGCTCATCGCATCCTGGGGCTGTAGTCGGTCCCAAGGGTTGGGCTGTTCGCCCATTAAAGCGGTACGCGAGCTGGGTTCAGAACGTCGTGAGACAGTTCGGTCCCTATCCGTCGTGGGCGCAGGAAATTTGAGAGGAGCTGTCCTTAGTACGAGAGGACCGGGATGGACGCACCGCTGGTGTACCAGTTGTCTTGCCAAAGGCATAGCTGGGTAGCTACGTGCGGACGGGATAAGTGCTGAAAGCATCTAAGCATGAAGCCCCCCTCAAGATGAGATTTCCTTTTGCTTCGGCAAGTAAGATCCCTGAAAGATGATCAGGTAGATAGGTTCGAGGTGGAAGCGTGGCGACACGTGCAGCTGACGAATACTAATCGATCGAGGACTTAACCCAAAACATTTGAACGATAGGAATACCTTGATATGAACACATTATCTAGTTTTGAAGGA
>NZ_LFEL01000090.1:0-6424 GCF_001037965.1 Bacillus sp. LL01
AACCTACGACCGATCGGTTAACAGCCGATTGCTCTACCACTGAGCTACTGTGGAATAATGTTACTGCCACTTTATGTATTATAATGAAAGTCATGTAGCTTGTCAACATTTTTCATTGAAGTGTTGACTAAATTATTTGTGCCGCTTAGCGACTTCTATAATATATCACAGCTTATTTAAGTTAATCAATACTTTTTTATAATTTTTTTCTTAATTTCCCTTTGCATTTCCCACACACATATTTAACAGTATTAATTCTTCTTTTTCTCTTATAAATAAGATTGCACTCTTTGCACTCATATACATGATTGAATCCCTCCTGCCTCCTCATCCCAGGAATTTCCCTGCAATAACGAGATCCCCCTACACGATGTAATAACTCTTTAAATTCTTGATCTCGATGCATATACCCTCTGCCTTCAAGATGTAAATGATAATGGCACAGCTCATGTTTAATAATCGCAACCAATTCCTCAAGTCCGTGAGCTTGAAACTGCTTTGGATTCAATTCAATATCATGTGACCTTAATAAATACCTTCCACCAGTGGTCCGTAGCCTGGGGTTGAATCTAGCCTCATGCAAAAAAGGCTTATTGAAGCTTTTTAATGATATGTTTTCAACTAGTCTTTGTACCTCACTTTGATCCACACAATCACTCCTGTAACAATAAAATACACTCAACATTGACAAACTCTCACTCATATAATGAATATACTACCATATTCATTAAGGAGTTGGGAGAGATGCCCACATGGTTATGCACCCAGTTACAACGTGCTTTCAAAGAGCAAAACCGCCATCAAATAAAGATTTTAAACCAATGTTGGTTCTATTATCAACGTAAGGAACAGATGAACAAACACCTAGGTTAAACCATTCTTCTTCAAGTCATTTAAATATTACTATGAAAATAGACCATGYGAGTGCATGGTCTATTTTTTAAACTGGTTGGATTGCAGGTTCGAGCATAGTTAAAGCTACTCTTCCTTTTTTTACATTTACATCCTCCACCCACACTGTCACAATCTCTCCTACAGCAACAACTTCAAGGGGATGCTTAACAAATCTCTTCGTAAGTTTCGAAATATGCACTAGCCCATCTTGCTTGACTCCAATATCAATAAAGGCCCCAAAATCGACTACATTCCGAACGGTTCCTTGCAATTCCATCCCTCGATTTAGATCTTCTAATTGAAGCACTCCTTGTTTCAACAGAGGTTTCGCGACTTCATCACGAGGATCTCTAGTTGGTCTAATTAAGGTAGTGATAATATCATTAACCGTTGGTAATCCTAGATCAAGCTCTTGCGCTATATGCTGTTCATCAATCCCTGATAGCTTCTCACTGAGCTCTTTATTCCCCACATCTGAACGTGTCGCTCCAACTTTTTCCAGCAGAGCTTCCGTTTCTTTATATGTTTCAGGGTGGATAGCCGTTGCATCCAATGGGTTTTTTCCATCTTGAATACGTAAGAAACCAATACATTGTTCATATGTTTTTGCGCCTAATCTCGGTACTTTCTTTAATTGAGTACGAGTTGTAAAGCGCCCTTCTTCTTCTCGGCGCTTCACTATATTTGTAGCAACGGATTTCGATAACCCAGCTACATATTGCAATAAGGAAACCGAAGCAGTATTCACATTTACACCTACTTGGTTAACAACAGTTTCCACAACAAAGCTTAACGATTCAGATAAACGCTTTTGAGTTACATCATGTTGATATTGACCCACCCCAACTGATTTAGGATCAATTTTAACAAGCTCCGCTAGAGGATCTTGCAACCTCCTAGCAATAGAGACTGCACTTCTCTCCTCTACTTGAAATTCCGGAAATTCTTCTCTTCCTAAGTCAGATGCAGAATACACACTTGCACCTGCTTCATTTACAATTAGATAGTAAACAGAACCAGGCAAATCATTAATCAAATCGGCAATAAACTGCTCTGTTTCCCTTGAAGCGGTCCCGTTACCTATGGCAATCATTTCAACATTATGCTTCTTGATAAGGTCTTTAATTTTAGCAGCTGCTTTTTCTACTTCATTTCGAGGAGGCGTGGGATATACCACACCTATATCAAGCATTTTGCCAGTTCCATCTACTACAGCCAACTTACAACCTGTACGATAAGCTGGATCTACCCCTAACACAACCTTATCTTTAATGGGTGGTTGTAATAGTAAGTTACGCAAGTTTTCAGAGAAAATATGAATCGCTTGTTCCTCTGCTTTATTCGTCAGTTCATTTCTTATCTCTCTTTCAATGGACGGCTCAATTAATCGCTTATATCCGTCCTGTATAGCAACCTTAATATATTCTGCTGTCGGTGAAGATCCTGATTGACGCATCAAACGCCTTTCGATCTCCTCTACCATTCGGTCCGCCTGAAACTCAAGAGACACTTTAAGAACCCCTTCTTTTTCCCCCCGATTAATCGCTAGAATTCTATGAGGAACAATCGATCGAATTGCTTCTGAATACTCATAATACATTTCGTAAGTAGATTTTTCATCAGCTTCCTTATTTTTCGCGGATGTTTGAACCTTACCTTCTTTAAAAGAACGTAAACGAATAAGCTTTCGTAAATCAGCATCATCAGATACCCATTCAGCTATAATATCTCCAGCGCCCTCAAGAGCTTCTTCCTCGTTCGCTACGCCTTGCTCTTCATTAACGTATTTTCTTGCTTCTGCTAACACATCGACATTTTTCGGAAAGGAAAACATCCATTTCGCTAAAGGTTCTAATCCTTTTTCCTTTGCAACAGTTGCTTTAGTGCGCCTTTTTTGCTTATACGGTCTATATAGATCCTCGATTTCTTGAAGTTTCAATGCTTGATCTATCTTTTTAGAGAGTTCATCCGTTAATTTGTCTTGATCCCTAATTAAGCGTTTGACCTCTT
This sequence comes from Bacillus sp. LL01, assembly GCF_001037965.1. Lineage (NCBI taxonomy): Bacteria > Bacillati > Bacillota > Bacilli > Caryophanales > Bacillaceae > Bacillus > Bacillus sp. LL01. The sequence continues at coordinate 2,905 of NZ_LFEL01000090.1, forward strand.
CTTTTCTGTTTTGCAACTGATTCGCATATTCCCATTTCTCAACAATTGTACGAATTTGCACTTCATCTAATGAGCCTGTTAACTCTTTTCGATATCTCGCAATAAAAGGGACCGTATTCCCTTCTTCTACTAGCTCGATTAAATTACGTATGTACTTCTCCTGAACAGACATCTCTTGTTCGATCGTTTTAATTAAGGTTTGATTAAAATCACTCAACTTTTCCAGCTCCTTTGTTAGTAGCCTGCCTAACTAATCATATCATAGGTAAAAGAATGAACAACTAACTTCCACTTCAGCATCATATTTCCTCCCATTTATCATTTTTACTACACAAAAAAACCTCCTTTAAAGAGGAGGTTTCGTTTATGCTAGCTTGCCCACCAACAATGTAACATCATCAATTGCAAATCGGTCTAACGTTAGTAAATCAGTAAATTCCTTTTTTAAAGAATCAATAGTTAAAAGGTTCTTTTTTGAAAAAGGGATTTTGACACCATCAGAATACAACATAAATATGCTACCTTCTTTGTAAGAGAAGCTTTTACTCTTAATTACGGCTTTTCTTCCTGATAAATACCCTCTCAAGGGAATAGGTTGAATTGTTGTACCATCAGGATAATACATGACAAAACCGATGTTGCCAAAGTTACAGTAGTTTAGTTCTTTTTTTACGAAATCAACTTTCACTAAGGTTAAAACTGCACCTCGCTTGTTAACCATAGCCTCGTTACAGGTCTTAACAATCTCCTCAACATCCAGAAAACGATTATCTTTTATTATTTTAATCGCAGCAACAGCTGATTCAGAAGCCCCCTCGCCACTACCAAGCCCGTCTACTACAGCGCAAATTGTAAAATCCTTTTCTTCGACCACTACATGAGCATCACCACAATGTATATTGCCCGGCTTAGCCTGCTGAACAGCGGCGATTTCTAGGTTTTTATGCTCATAAAAATTAATCATTACAAAATCTCCGATGGCTCGACTTTTATTGAATCACGTAGTTTTTGTAAAGCTCTGCGCTGAAGACGGGAAACATGCATCTGAGAAATACCAAGCTTTTCACCAGTCTCTTTTTGACTCAAATTCTCATAATAAGTTAACAATAAAATTTGTTTCTCTCTTTCGTTGAGAACTTGAAAAGCTTTTTCTAGTAACATTTTTTGATCAGTCTTTTCAAATCCACCATCTACATTCCCTACAAGATCAAGTAAGGTTACCTCTCCACCTTCTTGATCTGCTTCAAGCGAACGATCCACTGATAAAGCCTGGTAACTCTTACTCATCTCCATCGTTTCTAGAACTTCTTCTTCAGAGACCTCTAAATACGCAGCAATTTCATGAACAAGTGGCGATCGGTTATATTCAACAGTTAATGCTTCTACTGCTTTTTTTATTTTAGGACCTAACTCTTTAATACGTCTAGGAACATGTACACTCCATGTTTTATCACGAATGAACCGTTTGATCTCCCCTACGATAGTCGGCACAGCAAAAGATTCAAAGCTACGACCAAATTCACTATCGAATCGAGTCAAAGCAGCCAACAATCCTACCATTCCAACTTGGTAGAGATCTTCATCGTATTCCCGACCCTTAGAAAATTTCCGAGCTAATGAACGGACAAGAGCCTCATAATGCTTAACAAGCTTTACTTGGGTCTCTTCATCGCCTGTCTCTTGATAAAGGCGAATCCAATCATATACCTCATCTTTGTTTTGTTTGTGTGGAAGGGACTCCGTCGACATTTGACTCCACCTCATCTCCGTGAATGAACTTTGTCATCATTAAGATAACCCCTGATTCGTCGTTGATCTCCACTTTATCCATCAAAGTGTTGATTAAAAAGAGGCCAAGCCCCCCTTCTTTAAGATCGCCAACAGGCTTACTTGAATCAACCGGTCCTAAGCGTTCACGTAACCCGTTCATATCAAAACTTTGGCCACGATCGGCAATGACGATTTCCATTCGATCTTCATGGAGTACAAAAGAAGCAGAGATTAATCCTTCACCTTCATAAGCGTGATTCACTACGTTCGTACATGCTTCTGCAACAGCAATCTTTATATCTTCAATGTCATCGTACGTAAACCCTAAACGATTGGCAATTCCAGAAACAGTCAAACGTACGACTCCTACGAACTCAGGCTTAGCAGGAACACTCATCTCGATGTGATCAACTTGCTGATGGTTCATTTCGCTTCCTCYTCTTTATTATGCTCAATCTGAATGACTTCATCTAGGCCAGTAATTGTAAATAAACGACGGACTCGATCAGACATTCCTCTCAACTTTAACGAACTTTCATTGGCATCTGTTAATTTCAATATACCAACAAAAATTCCCAATCCCGTACTATCTATATATTGAACATTTTTCAAATCGACTACGATTTGTTTAGTGCTTGTTTCGGCAAGTGGCGTTAGTGCACCACGTAATTTCGGTGCGGTATACGCATCAATTTCCCCTGTTAGATAAATAAGTTCTGCATCCTCTGACTGTTCATGACGAATATCTAAGTTCATCTATATCTCCTCCTGGTATCCCATATGACAATAGTTTATAAATACCACAAATCATTCAATTTTAAACTTCTCGGCGCAAAATCATTAATGTGAAATCATCACGCAAAGTAAAATCTTGTAATTTCACGAGATCCTGATAAACATTTTTGACAATCTCTTGAGCGCTTAGATGCATGTACTTCCGAATCATTTTGACAATCTCTTCGCGTTCAATAAATTCATCATCCACTCGACATTCCGTCACACCATCTGAAAGGAAAACGATAAAGTCACCTTTCTCTACCTTCTTGTGATATTCACGGAATTTCGTGTGGCGGGACACACCCAGCACCAAACCTTTTGCGTATAATTCTTCAAATTGATCTGTTGAAGATGAGTAATAAAAACCTGGCTCATGTCCAGCACCAGAGTAGTGAAATTCATGTGTACCAGTATCATATGCCCCGTACATCATTGTAATAAACATGCTATCATCTACATTTTGTTCAACTACACGATTTAAATTCTCAAGTAATGCTCCTGGCCTTAACCYTTGTTCGGGCAAACTATCCATAGCATATTTGATCATAGACATACACAATGCTGCAGGTACGCCTTTACCGATAATATCAGCAATAGCTACGCCAACATTGCCATTTTCATCTCTTACAAAATGATAATAATCGCCGCTCATTTTTGTTGCAGGCACACTGATAACACCAATATCTAACACCCCATCTGCCGGTATTTCTTTCGGCAGTAAAGTTTGCTGCATGTTAGCCGCAACGTCAATTTCAGACTCCAGTTCTCTTTGGCGATCTCTCAAGCTCTGATGTTCACGATATGCTAAGCCATAGCCCATCATGACTTCGAGTAAGAGTTCAAATGAATCTTGCACTTCATTTGATACACTAGGAAACAACTCTTCTAAGATAGAGCGATGAATACTCACAAGTTCCTCAGGTGATATTTGATGTTCGAGTAAGATTTTACTGAATTGTTGCGCTTCGTATAA
>NZ_LFEL01000091.1:0-6322 GCF_001037965.1 Bacillus sp. LL01
TATTATTGTTGGAACAGGTGCTGGACCTGTGTCTTTTTACCCTWCAAAGAAAAAAATAGTAAATATTTGCCGAGAGTCTTCACTTATTGCGGTAAGAGATAATGAATCAAGAGACTTTTTAGTCAGAAATGGGGTAAACACTGAAGAAGTTCAAGTAACTGCAGATGTAGTTTTAAGTTTAACTAAAGACAGTTTACCTCCTGAGTATATTACAGAAGCTAGGAGAATTTTAAATAAGAATAACAATACGCTAGTAGGAGTTCATTTTGGATTGTCATTTGATAATAAGAACTATTCCGGTACACACATTAAAAAAGTAGCTGACTATTTAATAAATTATTTTAATGAGAATAAGGAAATAAAGCCTATTTTAATTGCGGATAAAAGAAATTCTAAAGAACAAAATCAAATGATTGAATATATCTCTTCCAAATTAGTAAATAAATATGAAATCTATAAACATACTAATGTATGGCTAACCACTGCAATTATTTCGGAGTTAGATAAAGTTTTTACTACAAAACTTCACGTAGGAATTGTGGCTTATAGCATGGGAGTTGAACCTTTTGGCTTAGCGGCTCACCAAAAAACAAAACGTTTTTATCAGCAAAGCAACCAAAAAATGAATTGTTTCGAATTAAGTTCATTTGATGAGGAAGAGTTTGTTAAGAAAATCAGATCTTTCTTAACAAGTGAACCAAGGTATAAAAATATGAGCAAGCAGGATTTGCAATTACGAGAAGATTTAAAGAATAGTGCATTGAAAAATAAAACGATTATCAATAAATTTATTTCTAATGGTGATTAAGGGGAGGAATTATGAAAATTGCACTTGTTTGTTATAAATTCCCCCCTTTGTATTCGGGTTATGGAAAGCAATTAAAAACTATCTCAGAGAATATACTAAAGAATAATAATGACATTGAATTTAACGTATTGACAGCTGCTCCGGACACTTCTAGCACTATAACAAGAATGAATCTTATTAATTTGCTAAGAGAAAACAAAAAAGAACAAAATCAAGCTAGAAATTTTTATGTTTATGTTATAAAGGTATTCTTATGGTTAATATTCAACAGAAATAGATATGATGTAATTCACTGTGTAAAAGCAGGTCCCGAGGCTATGGTGTCTACTATTGTGGGGAAACTATACAAAAAAAAAGTTATTATAAAAATCGCACAAGATGAATTAGGAACTAAAGAAATTGAACGAAGTAACATTATTAGGCGAATACCTCGGATTTTAAGAAGAACAATTATAAAGCACGCTGATAACTTTATAGCAATAAGTACGGAGATTGAAAGTAGGTTAAAAGGCGTTGGAATCAAGGAGTCGCAGATAAAAAAAATCCCTAATGGCGTAGATGAAAGAATTTTTTTTCCTGTGACGGTTGATCAGAAAAAGAAATTGAGAAAAGAATATGATATTGATGAAGCTAACATTGTTGTAATGTTTGCAGGATCAATCTGTGTAAGAAAAGGAATATTTGATTTACTAAATAGTATTGAGTTGATAAAGAATGATTTGAATAAAGTTACTTTTTTATTGTGTGGACCAATGTATGAAAAAGAAAAAGAATTCTACAAACAATTAGATGAGCTAAATGGTAATAATAACATTAATATAATTTATAAAGGTGAAGTAAGTAATACGTCTGTATTCATGCAACTTGCGGATATTATGATATTACCTTCTTATTCAGAAGGATTACCTAATGTATTATTAGAAGCTGGTATGTCAGGCTTGCCATTATTAGCGTCTAATATAGGTGGAAACGTTGATATAGTTCAAAATGGTGAGAATGGGTTATTGTATGAGGTGGGTAACGTACACGAATTGACCTTATCACTTATAGAGTTAATAAATAATGAGAATTACAGAAAAAATCTTGGAAAATCCTCACTCATGATGGCAAAAAATAAATATAGTGTACAAAAAATATCGAATGGTTACTTAAAATTATACAAAAATTAATGTAATTATTTTTCAAATACTGGAGACGGAAATGAAATTAAATTACTCAATCGTACTTTTTTCCATATTGTTAACTTTTTCATTGGTTGTTCCTGAATTTATTGGCTTCTCTACAAGGTATCTTGTGATATTTTACTTCATAATCTATTGCTTAATTAAGTTACCCTATGGACGAGTATATATTTATAAAGATAATCTTTACATCTTATATTACTTATTATTAATGATAGTTATCAGTCTCTTAACCCTGATGTACGCTGTAGATTTTCATGGTGTTCTCGCTTTTATTAATACACACATATATTCTATTATACTGTTAATTTTAATTGTGAACATTTTTAAATATGGAGAGGGGCTTTATTTTTTTCAAAAAGTTTATATTATATCCGTAACAGTGGTCTCGTGTCTAAGTTTAATAAGTTATTTAAGACATTTTTATACAGGATATGATTCAGGGATGCTATTTATTATTAACAGTTGGGATCTCGCACGTACCTCTGGGTTTATAGGGAACCCAAATTATTATGCGGTTACGTTATTAGTTTGCATCGGATTTATACTTTCTCTCTTTTATACAAGTCAGGTTAAAAGTAAATTTTATTATTTAGCTAATACCTTAGTCATAATTGATTTAATGCTAACCTTTTCTCGTGGAGCAATTCTAGCTCTGTTCATTATGGTTGTAGTATACTTTTTAATTTATTTGAGACCAAGAATAAAAAAAGGTTGGATAATAAAGTCACTCTTAATTATGCCATTTATTATATATGTTTTATTAAAAGTAATGAAAACAAATTTATTCGAAAGGATATATAATAATTTTGCATTTAGAGTAGAAGATGCTTTAGAAGGTAGTGGAGCAAGTAGGTACATCATATGGGAAGACGCTCTAAATTTATTTTATAGCAGTAATAGTTATATCTTATTTGGTGTGGGGGGTAATAATTTTATAGCAATGCATGAACACAACCTACACAATAACTACCTTAAAGCACTGATTGAAAGTGGTATGATAGGCTTTATGTTTCTAATTATTTTTCTGGTCGTACTAATCTTAAAAACTATAAATGTAAAGAACTTAAAAGTTAATTCTCCATTCTTTTTTATTTTAATTGGCTTTTTGGTGTTTTCATTGTCAAATGATATGTTTATAGTACATGAATTTTGGGTTATAGTAGCTTTAATTTCAACCTGGAAAATTAAATGTGATTTAAAAGATAAACTCAACTGAAATGTAAATTTGAATAACTTTTAAAGAGGTGAAATCCTTGGGAGTTTCAGTAATAATTCCTACTCATAATAGAATATCTCACTTGAAAGAGGCTGTGAGAAGTGTTGTGACTCAATCAGTACGACCCAAAGAGATAATTATTGTTGATGACAATTCCGATACTAAATTTGATAAAGATATTTTTAAATCAGATAGGCTAATTAATATAATTATTCATAGATTTGATAGTTCTGTGGGAGCTTGTACTGCACGAAATAAAGGGGCAGAACTTGCCACTGGGGAAGTACTTATGTTTTTGGATGATGATGACACCTGGGAACCAAATAAAATAGAAAATCAGATTAATATTCTTAATAATAATAAAGATATTGGCTTGGTGTATTCAGGGAAATTAGTGGTAAGTGATTTGGATAGAAATAATGTAATAAGAACCATCAAGCCTTCTGCCAATGGTGATCTTTATCCTGAAATCTTATACACGAATTTAATTGGGACAACATCGTCTGTGGCGGTTAAAAGAGAGATTTTTGTCGATGTAGGTGGGTTTGATATAAACCTGCCTGCCCTACAAGACTATGATTTGTGGATAAGATGTTGTAAGGTAACTAAAATTGCACACGATTCTCAATGTAGTGTAAGGTATACAGTCTTTAATAATCCTTCAAATCAAATAAGTGGACGAAGCAATAACCACCTAGAAGCAGTTTCTTATATTATGGAAAAGTATGCTCAAGAGATTTCTACCGAAGGGTACCTTGCTTATAAAAAAATAAAATCTGCACATTTATTACGTATAACTAAATCAGCGTATAAAAGAAATTATTTCCAAGCAATTCCATGGGCAATTAAGAGTATAATTACTTATCCAAACTTAAGAGCAGGGTTTTATTTAATGCCACCATTCATTAATAAAATAATTTTAAGGAAATGGAGATTATTAACCTAACGTTGCGAAATAGTAAATTATCTAAGTAGGTGATTAAAATAGATCCAGAAGTAACGATTGTACTTGCCACCTATAATGCAGAAATGCATTTAGAGGAATGTTTACTAAGTATATCTGAACAAACATATGAAAATTTCAAAGTTAATATAATTGATGATCATTCCAAAGATGACACTCAGACTATACTACAAGAATGGTGTGAAAAAGATAATAGATTTAACTTAATTGACATCAACGATAGCAACAAGGGGCTCACAATTACTTTAAATGAGTTACTAAGATCTACCAATTCATCTTATATTGCTAGAATGGATGCTGATGATATTATGGAATCAACTAGATTAGCAAAGCAGGTAATGTATTTAGAAGAAAATAAGAGTGTCTCTATAGTTGGTTCATGGGCAGAAGAAATAAACGAATTTGGGGAGATAGGAAAATTAAGAAGGGTTCCTACTCAATACTCTGATATTAAAAAGTTGATTATTAAAGTAAACCCTGTAATCCACCCATCTGTTATGTTTCGAAGAGATGATATTATGGAGATCGGTGGTTACAATGAAAAATACCGATTTGCTCAAGATTATGATTTATGGTTTAAAGCTTTAGCTAATTCAAAAAAGATTGAGAACATTCCAGAAGCATTAATTAAATATCGAGTTAGTTCTACTCATGTTGAGAAGAGAAAAATTAGCTATAGGATGATTGACGCTAAAATTCGGTGGGAAGGAACTAAGAAAATAGGATGTGGTCCTATAACAAGACTTACTTCTGCATCGATTCCTATATTTCTTGGAATAATCCCTAATTTCGCTAAAAAAATAATATTAAATATGAGTGAAAAAATTGATCCTAGACAGAAAGTTAAATAACCTGTGTACGGATTTGAGGTGATCAAGTGGGAGAAATAGAAACTAAGGTTTTGAGAGAACTTGAAAGTATTGGTGCTTCAAAAAAAACAATGGCAGCGCTTAGTTGTACTGCTAGATCATCAAATGCTTTTGTGGTTTYACCTAGAAGAAAGGTAAGGGACATTTCCTTTATAAACTTTCTTACATCTACTAACGAAGTAGCTAGGAAAGTCTTAAATGTGTTAGATGGCAAAGTACCTACTATTTATATTGATGTTGAAAAAAAGCAAGATTGTGATTTATGGAAAATTGCACAAGAGACCATCAGGAAATCTAAAGTTATACTTTACAAACCTAATGATGTTACTGTAGAAGCGCTTGATCAACTAGTTCGAGAGAAATTTAAGCAAGAGGTATATAACAAAAAAATACTAATAATTGGATCGGGTAACCTCGCTACTAAAGTAGCACTGCGTTTTGCTGAAATGAATGCAGAAGTCTTTGTCTTCGGTCGTAATAAAGAGAAAGTTAAAAAGATAATAGAAGTATTAAATTTTATTTTACCAAAATATAATACATACCCGATTAAGTTACTAAGTAGTTCGATAGTTTCTCAAGAAGAAGAATTTGATTCTGTTATTTCTTTAGTATCTGGAGAACGAGTAATAAATAAAGAATTTTGCTCTCTATTCAAGCAGGACACCCTTGTTATTGATGGCGGAATTAATAATTTTTCTAAAGAATTCATCTCAAAAGCACATGAAAAAGAAGCTACTATACTTAGGTTGGATGTTAGAGTGGGTTTTGAATACACTCTTTTATCAGAAAGTAATGAAATTAATGCTTTTTTTGAAAAAGTTCATGGCAGAAGAGAAATTAACGGTACAATGACAGTAGCAGGTGGAATCATAGGAAGAGAGGGAGATGTTATTTTAGACCAAATCAATAAGCCTACTCAACTAATTGGGGTGGCAAATGGTATAGGAGGTGTAAAAGATGGAACAGAGCTTAGAGAAGAAGAACGGGAAAGTTTGGCGAAAGTCCGGGACTACATCATACAAAGTACTTAAACGCATATTTGATATAATAGTCAGCTCCATAGCATTGATATTGTTATCCCCTTTATTTTTAATAGTAAGTACGTTAATTTTAATTCTTGATGGAAGACCTGTTTTTTTCTTTCAAGAACGAACTGGTATTCACGATACAAGATTTAAGATGTGGAAGTTTAGGTCAATGAAACCAAGTAATAAACAAGTCAAAAGAAATAATGAGTATAATTGGAAAAATGGTGTACCAGATGATTTTGTTTAAAAAACA
>NZ_LFEL01000092.1:0-6230 GCF_001037965.1 Bacillus sp. LL01
AGAGGTAATATTGTCTGCACAGAAGGCTAATGTGAAAAGTCCTTTATTTAGGAGGAATGTGGTTGCTTTCATAGTTATTTCTTCCTCATCTACGAAAAAAACGTCAAAATATWCACCAGAGAAAACCTCATTACAAGCAACGATTAATTTATTTTTTGTACAGCTAGCAATCTCTACTTCTGGTAATAAAGAAGACGCTAAAATGATAGCATCATATTCATTCCTTTGCAGTTGAGTGTATACACCTTTTTCAGTATTTTTGTTTAAAAAAGTTTGATGTACTACTGTTTTAAACCCCTTTTTATGACAAGCAGCAGATATGTAACGAACAAGCTGACAAAAATAAGGGTGGTCTATATTAGGTATTATAATGGCYATACATTTAGTATGTTTTTGACGAAATTGTCTAGCTAGAGAGTTGGGAACATAATTATACTCTTGCATAACTTTTAGTACTTTGTTTCTTGTTTCAGTTGATACATGGGGATGATTAGAAACTACTCGTGATACTGTTGATTTTGAAACGCCACTTATTCGTGCAATATCATATATTGTAACCATCTTTCACCTCTTAGAAAAATATTGACATGGGACCAATCCCAGCAGTTATATTTTAAAAAAATCAAAGGGGTGGTCTAAATGAACTTTAAATTTAATAAGTCTTTTTCGAATGCTTATAAGGCAAATTATATTATTTTTTTTGATTTTGATGAAACATATTTTCCACATGCTTGTACAAATGAATTGTTAAAAAATTTAACGGAATTGGAAGAGTATCTGTATTTTTTAGTTAATGAACATTTCGTAAAGGTTGGTTGGGTAACTGGAAGTGACTTACATCAGATTGCTCACAAAGTAGAACGAGCCAAAATATCTTATAATCCTCATTTCATAGCAAGTAACTTAGGTACAGAATTATATCACGTTAATGACAAAGATATAATTCTCAATAAGGAATGGGAAAACAGATTAAAGATAGCTGGTTTTTCAACTGAGACAGTAAAAGATGTTGTAAGTGAACTATACAATGTCTATAACATTAAGCTCGTTGAGCAGACTCAGTTAGGTCAAAAAGGTTATAAGTGGAACTACTATTATTTTGAAAGTTCCCTAGCAAAAAGTCAGTATGATTTGAGAATCATTAGGCATATAGCCAAATCGAACAGTTTAGGAATAAATATTAACCGATGTAACCCAAAAGCTGGAGACCCTATGGACGCATTTGATGTTGATTTTGTCCCTTTAAATACTGGAAAAAGAGAAATAGTAAAGTTTATGACTAGATATTATCAAGTTCCTTTAACAAATAYAATTGCTTTTGGTGATAGTGGAAATGATATAGAAATGTTGAAAACAGTCGAGCATGGTTATCTTTTAGGTAATGCTACTAGTGAAGCAAAGATTTTACATAATAATGTAACAACAGCACAGTATTCTCTCGGTATATTAGAAATTCTAAGAAGGTTGTTTCCAAATGCTTAGTTCTGAAATCCTTTAGGTAAACTGGTAAAATAGATACAGGGTATGGTAATAAACCCTCTAAAATTATTATTCATTTTGATCTGGATGTACTTGATATGAAGGGATTTCGTTCAGGTTGATGTATTTCTTGCAACAGGAAGTATCAGAGAAATATATATAAATTTCACTTAACATAGAATATTGTAAAATACTGCAATTGAAGTAAATGGTGCGTTAGCGAAAAAGAGCTGCCCGTTCTTATTGAAGGAAAAATGTTTTGAATGGTATCTGTTTTTAGGGGAGTTAGAATGTTAAAAAAATTAATGATTTATTGGACTTATTTGGTTGGCTTTGTTTATAACGCAGGCGTTTACAGGTAATTTTTCTTTGCAGAAAGAAATCTAATCTCTTTTTATGTCATGCTATAACTAATAGTGTGAGGGAGCGAGGAGGGGTTGTAAATGGCTAATAAATATTGTCCTCTATGTGGAGAGGAAAACAAGTGTAGGGCAGGCACCGTAGAACACGGTAACTGCTGGTGCGATCGAGAAGGAGAATTTCCTAATGGAACTTTTAAGTTAGTTCCTTCAGAAAGTAGAGGAAAGCATTGTATATGTAAAAAGTGTGTAAATAAATATAGGGAAGAAGCGGGTGAATAGCTTTCTAATTATTTTGCTAAACTCCCTCAGTATGGTAGCTATATCTCTAACGGATGCGATTGCTTAATAAAAACTTTATTGGTYTAGCTTTTATTATTTTTCCTGATATATGCAAAATTAGCAGTTCACTAATAAAGTAATAAGGTTTTCTTCAGTAAAATAAGGTATATTATATTTGTTGAATAGATTCTCTTTAAAGACAAGAAAAGTAGGTGAACAAAGTGGGAAAATATCAATTGGATGCCAAAAGTCAGGTAGCTGTGACAAAGTTTCATGAAAAACAGACGTCTGCAAAACCTGATAAAAAGCAGCAACTTGAAAAAATACGTGCGGAGTATTTGAAAAAGAAGCAAAAACAAACAGATAAATAATATGAATGAAAACATAGGAAGACTAAAATCTCCCTATGTTTTTCTTATTCGAAGTTCTTTTTTCAATTGATGATATAGTTTATTATTCCCTTAAATTTCAGATTCGGTGACAAAAAACTCGTCATCAGATAACCATTCCTTATTAAAAATTTAAGTAGCAAAATCAATAGACCAGCCGTTATTTTGGATACACCAGTAATCTCTAACAGAAGTTTTTAAAGCATTATCAAGAGTTAAAGTGTTGCAAGGTCAATGAAATAATTTATAGAACTAACGGGAGCATTAGTTAAAGAACCGTAGCGTCTGTTATGGCGCTATCGGGGTAGGTTTGTTTAAGAATAAATGGAGTAAATGAAAATTTTCTGGAATGATGAAAGGCTATATTTCCAATGTGAATTGAAAATATCCATCTCAAAAACCAATACTTTTACTATTTCACCTTTAGCGCCCCCATATTAAACGAACAACGCAGTAGAGTTGAAAATGGAATAAATAAAAATAGATTCAGATCAAATTCCTATTTCTTTTACGAAACCAATAAATGAAAAATAGATAATTATCTGGAGGAATAGCTATGAAACTAAATTTACATGAGAAGATTACGGATATTCAAAATAAAGTTGATTTTTCAGGTTCAGTATTTGTTGAAGGAAAAGATAAGGTGTTAGTTGAAAAAAATTTTGGTTATGCAAATCGTTCTGATCAAATAGAAAATAACTCTGCGACCCGATTTGGAATAGCATCWGGTTGTAAACTGTTTACTGCAATTGCAGTTTGTCAACTTGTTGAAAAGGGGAAAATTTCTTTCGATTCTAAATTGACCGATTGTCTTGATATTGAATTTAAACACTTGGATGATAAAGTGACCGTACATCATTTACTGACACATACTTCGGGAATACCAGATTATTTTGATGAGGATGTAATGGATGACTTTGAGGAACTTTGGGTTACAAATCCTATGTATCACATAAGAAAGTTAAAAGATTTCTTACCATTATTTCGAAATGAACTTATGAAAACCCAAGTAGGAGAATCGTTTCACTATAACAATGCTGGTTACATTTTATTAGGATTAATTGTTGAACAGACAAGTGGACTTGAGTTCTCTGACTACGTTCAAGCTCACATCTTCAATAAGGCTAATATGACGAAYACTGGGTATTTTTCATTTGATTCGCTACCGCCAAATACAGCATTAGGCTATATCGATAAACCTGATRGAACTTGGAAAACAAACATCTATTCATTACCTGTAAAAGGTGGATCAGACGGTGGTGCATTTGTAACTGCTCATGATATGGCTAAGCTGTGGAAAGCACTTATAAATGATCAACTTTTAAATGAAACTTACACAAACAAGCTTTTAACAACACACACACAAGACAATGAGAGTGGCTTTTATGGTTATGGTATTTGGATAGAGAAAAATATAGATAACAATATCCTTAAATATCATGTAATGGGTTATGATCCAGGAGTTAGCTTTCATTCTGCTCATTATCCTGACTTATCCATTAATGTAGTTGTTTGTTCTAATAAGTCGGATGGAGCATTTGATATAATGAGGGGTATTGAAGAAGAAGTGACAAAAATTAAAGCCTTAAAATAGTATGAATTAGAAGTACCCTACTTTTTTGGGTTCTTCTTTTTAAAGTAATTAACTTAAAAGATTGTGGAGTATTGTACTTAAGCTAACGGGTGGCATTCCTTTAACAAGGGATGCTTTTTTCTTTGTCAATAAAAAGGGAATTAATGTTAAACTAAAGGGGCAGGTTGATCGGAAGAAATTGAATAAATAGGTAGTATTTAAAGGAAGTAATTTTGTTGTTCCAAATGAGAATAGTTCATTAAAGATTGATTAACAGGGAGCGGGAAGATGAAAAATAAAAAAAGAAATAGATACGGCCCTATTAAAGATACCCTAATTCTAATTGAATTAATTGGTGAAGTCGTTTGGAACATTTTAATGTTTATACCAAGATTGATAAGTCGCTTAATAAGTAACAATGACGAATAGAACAATCAATTATATAAAAATGGGTGCGTTGGTCTAGAAGAATTAAGCCCCTTTAAAGGTCTTATTGAACAAACGAGGCAGGTTAGAAGATAAGTGAATTATTTAAATAATGAAGTTTAGGGGTATAATTATATGTATGGTATAGAGCCAACCTTTTTGCTGAATTTAATATTGATTTTAGCTATTGTAATACTATTGCTTGCTTSCTTTAATACAATCATGAGAAAGTGGCTAAAAGTTAAGAGAAGGAAATTTTTTTCATATAACTATGTTAATGAGCAACATAAAAAAATTGATTGGATTATAAGAGTTATTACCATAGTCGTTCTCTTTATCGGATATGTTATAAACATGGTAAGGATAAGAGGACATTTGGAAATGATTTGGTTTTTACAACCGTGGTTTATACTACTTATTTCTATTGTTATTTATGAAGTGGTAAGAGCAGTTATGGAACGAAAGTATGCAACAAATCCTAATGATYATAAATTTACAATTAGTCAATTATTATTTTCGATAATATTGTTCTTTACCTTATACATGACTGATTTTTTTGGATTAGTATAAGTAACGAAAGATTATTCAACTAACGGGTGCGAGAATTTAATAGAGCAACACTTCCCAAGTGCTGCTCTATTATCATGCTTAAAAGTATTTTCTATATAAGTCTTGTCTAAGTCGTCCGCTCAGTTGGGCRTAGATACGTGTCGTCTCCGTTTTTTCATGGCCGAGTAAACTCTGTATGACATCAATAGGGGCTCCATTGTTTAATAAATGAGTGGCAAACTGTGTCTAAGCTGATGGGGGTGTATAGTTTTATTAATGCCTGTACGGCTTGAAATACGTTTTATGATATACCTCATTTGAGCGATGCTCATTCGATGAGGTGATTGATCTGTAACAAAGATMGCGGGATCACTATCTTGACGGATGTTGATGTACCGTATTAACCAGATGTCACATTTGATGTTAAAGTACACCTCACGTTCTTTATCGCCTTTTCCTCTAACAATAGCGGAACGATTCGACCAGTTAATACAATTCTTGTCCAGAGATACAATTTCACCAATACGGCAGCCAGTAGAAAACATAAACTCAAACAACGCTTTCTCCATTGGATTTTTAATGCTTCCCTAAGATGTTCAATCTCTCTTTCTGTAAGGAACTTGGGGATTCGTTTCCCGACCTTTGGCTCCTTAATCTTAGAAGCTGGGTTTGAGGGAATGTGTCCCTCTTCATGTGACCACCGAAACAAGGATCGCATGAACCGAATTCGATGGGCTAAGCTAGACGGTTTTAAATGTTCGCTTGATTCCGCTAAATACTCCTTTAATTGATTTGTAGACAATGATTCAATCGCCACATCAGTAAAATAGTGGATAAGAAGGCATGATTGAAGTCGGTAAGCTTTTAACGTTTGAGAAGAGAAACCTTCAATTCGTTTATCAGATTCATAGGTTTTCCACGCTTGTGATAAGAGCATCTTTACCCCTCCTGTATAAGTCTTTACAGGAATTATTGACGTTTTTGTTTCAAAGAATACAATAAACAATGTAGTCCTATAAAAGGAAATTAATGTTAAACTCAAGGGCAGTTATCTTTTACAAAGGTAATGTACTTTTTGTAATGAAATATAAATAGCATAAGATTGAAACGAGAGGGGAAACAGAGTTGAATAAAGTTATGTTACACATTGAAGGGCTGGCAGTTTTGGTGTTA
>NZ_LFEL01000093.1:0-6100 GCF_001037965.1 Bacillus sp. LL01
TGGTGAAATAGGACAAACACCCCGTAAAGCAGTTTGGAAGAAAAACAAAGCAACACTTTGGTATTACCCAGCAAAGCGGAAAAAGTTCAATACACCATTATTTTTGGTGTATTCACTATTAAATCAATCATATATTCTTGATTTAGCCYCTGGGATGAGTATGATCGAAGCTTTTACTAAAAGCGGATATGATGTGTATTTGCTCGACTTTGGAAAACCAGGATATGAGGATGGAGACACTTCGCTAGATGATTACATCTTAAAGTATATAAAAAAAGGAGTAGAACGAGCGTTACACCATTCTAGAACCGAGAATCTAACTGTAATAGGATATTGTCTTGGTGGAACACTTGCTTTAATATATGCAGCTCTTGCTAGAGAATCTATTAAAAACCTCATATTATTTGCTCCACCGCTTGATTTTAGTGAGCTTCCTTTTCTATCAAAATGGGCAGAAGCATTAAAAAAAGAAGAAATAAGTTTGGATGCTTTAATCGATGAATATAGAGTGATCCCGGCAAAAATAGTAGAGTTTGGGATGCGTACGGCTACTTCCCCATTTACATTTGATAAACTATTATCGCGAATTAGCCCCCAAGAAGATGACGTTTATTCGCTAAAAAAACAATTAGTGGGTGAATGGGTAAATGGTCATATCCCTTTTGCTGGTGCTGCACTTAAACAATTAATGAATGACCTTGGTAAAGAAAATAAACTGATAAAAAACAAACTTAAAATAAATGGACAAAAGGTGGATCTCCGAAAGCTTACAACAAATCTTTTAGTCGTTTCCACAACAGAAGATTTGATTGTTCCTGAGGAGATGACTAAACCATTAATGAACATAGTGGCAAGTACAGACAAAACGTACAAGCGAGTAAGTGGAGGACATATAAGTCTAGCGCTTAAAGGAGAAATACCAGAATTTTTAAGTGAATGGCTAGAGGGTAGGTCTGAACGGTTTGAATAATGAACGATACCAAGCGATGGATTGCTTGGTATCGTTCATTTCGTTTTGTTATCACTCTTGTTAAATAGAAATAGAGGTTTGCTTACTCTGAAAAGGTGAATAGGTATGAAAGGAGGGATGAGTGTGGCTTCGATGATATTAATTGCCATCACTATTTTATTTTTGATGGCCAACCTTTATTATTTTTTTACCAATAAATCTTATAAAAAAAGCTATTTTTGCCCTGTGCTTTTTTATAAATTGTTCTACGTGTTGGTTGCAACTACAGTAGGATTTGCATGTCTTTATTATCTACTTTCTATACAGGAGCCGGTTCTGATTATTAATGATCCAACTGGAGAACCAGCAGAGCAGACCTTTGCAAATTTTCTTTACTTTAGTGGGGTTACGATGTTGTCAATTGGTTACGGAGACCTTGTGCCAATTGGAGTGGCTAGATTCTTCTCTATCATTCAAGCAAGTATCGGCTTATTACTTCCGGCTGCTTACTTCATGAAAGGGTTCAGTGCGGCTCAGCAAAGTGAAGAGAAGGCTTAACTTTAAACGTAAAAAAGTGAGTAACCGGATTGGTCACTCACTTTTCGGTGTAACCGTAACTTCAACACCATAATGGTCAGATACAATAGAACGATTCTTTCCATTAAACACRACGTTCGATGTAGAAACAACTGTAGGTTGATTGGTCAAAATGAGATCAATTCGAAGGTCTTGTTTGTTTTGGTCCCATCCGGCAATTTTTCCTTCAACTGTTACTCCAGAATCCTTCTCCTGTGCAAGTTGGTACGTGTCTAAAAATCCGTTTTGCGAAAGARAATCGTAACCCTCAGCGCGGCGGTCTGCGTGGTTGTTGAAATCTCCCATTAAATACACACGCTCATTAGAGGGAAGATGCCTTAGAAGTTTTTCCATTTGTTCTCGTGCAGGTTCTTCTGTATCCTCCCACCAGCCTATATGACAAGAATAGAAATGAGAAATGAATCCGTTCACGTTAATTTTGGCATGAACGATTGTGCGAGCCTTCCAGTTTGTCATCTCCTTACTTTTTGTTACGTAAAAATGAGAGGAGTCAACAATTGGATGACGAGTGAGGAGAGCAAGCCCCTCCTCATATACCTCGTAACCATAATGGGAGGGAGCCCAAACCATTTTGTAATGGTCTCCACCAAGAGATTTAAGTTTTTCTAGCAAGACGTAACCGTAATTATCAACTTTAACATTGCCATCAATCAATTCTGCATCTCGGTGTTGGCTCACTTCTTGAAGGGCAATTACATCGTATTGTTCTTCGTAAATGGCCTGTGCAAGTTCATTGATTTTTTCGTCTTGTTGATTTTCTTGCCAGGCATGAACATTTAAAGTTAAAAGCTTCAACAGTATCTACGCTCCTAATCGATCTTGTACATCAGATTTAATGACATCAGCTTTTGGACCATAAATAACTTGAACTCCTCGGCTCTTAACGATTAAGCCAAGTGCACCAGTTTCTTTCCAATCAGCTTCAGTCGCTACTTTTTCAGTATCTTTCACCGTTACACGAAGGCGAGTCATACAAGCATCTACATCTTCAATGTTATCCTCCCCACCAAGTAAAGCGATGATTTTACCTGCAAGCTCATCTTTGCTTCCGGTTTCTTTATCTTTTGAACGATTATCTTCTTCTTCATTTTCAAGATAGTTTCCGTTACGACCTGGCGTAGGTAAGTTCATTTTCTTGATTAAGAAGTTAAAGACTACAAAGTTTAAGCCAAAGAATACAAGACATACCACAACAAAGTTAATTAGGTCACGAGCAAGTCCTGCATAAATAGACATCGGTGTTCTCGTCAGTAATTCAATAAATCCAAATGAGTGAATACGAAGGTTAATCACATCAGCTGCAGCAAAAGCAAAGCCAGTTAATATAGCATACACAACATAGAGAACAGGAGCTGCAAACATGAACATAAATTCAATTGGCTCCGTTACCCCTGTTAAGAAAACAGCAAGTCCAGCTGACATGTACATAGGCTTATACTTATGACGCTTTTCTTTATCAACGTTTAAGTACATCGCAAGTGCGGCACCAATTAAAGCAGCAGACGATAGGATCATTTGTCCAATTTTAAAACGAGCAGGTGTAACATCTTCTAGTAATTGGTTGTACCCAGCTACATCACCAGCACGAAGCATATTCGTTAAATCAGTCACCCACGCAAGCCATAAGGGATCTTGTCCGGCAACGACACGGCCAATATTCTCACCAGTCTGAATAACGTATGTTCCGCCGAGCTCTGTATAGTTAATTGGAACTGTTAACATATGGTGTAGACCAAAGGGTAACAGTAGGCGTTCTAATGTACCAAAAATGAATGGCGCCACTACAGGTGCAGTGTTACGCGATGTTGCAATCCATTGACCGAAGTCATTTAATAGCGTTTGCACAAATGGCCAGAATGATGATAGTACAAGTGCTGTTATGGTAGATCCAAGAATTACGACAAACGGTACAAAGCGTTTTCCGTTAAAGAATGACAGAGATTCTGGTAATTTATTAAAGTTATAAAATTTATTAAATAACACGGCCCCTACAAAACCAGCGATAATGCCGACAAAGACTCCCATATTAAGGGCAGGCGCACCAAGTACGGATGTAAAGTAATCGCTAACAATTAACTCACGACCAAAGAAGGATATTGTTGCATCGGGATCTTGCAGCATCTCACCATTTACACCAAAAAGTGCACCGGTAATCCGGTTAATTAATATGAAGGCGATCAAAGCAGCAAACGCTCCTCCTGCTCTTTCTTTCGCCCACGATCCACCTATGGCGACAGCGAATAAAATGTGTAAGTTTGTAATAATGGCCCATCCAATATCCTCCATTACTCGTGCGAGAGTTTGGATAACCATCATGTCTCCACCAGTCATCGCGATGAGCTTACCAAGAGAGATCATAATACCAGCAGCTGGCATAACAGCTACGACGACCATCAATGCTTTTCCAAGCTTTTGCCAAAAATCAAATGAAATTAGTTGTTTCATCTTTGTTCCTCCTCCAGTAGTAATCTTTTTATGTTGTACAGAAAAAAATAAATCGTTTTCAGAATCCGTTTTCATAAACAAGTTCGTCCATTAATGAGCAAACGTTTGCACGTGAATAATTTTAGTAAAACTTTTTTTAGGTTGCAAGTGTTTTTTGAAATTTCACTAGTTAAAACATGTTTAAAAAAACCACTAATCATTGAAGATAAGCGTTTTTAGAGGTAATTATCTTTTTTAGGAAACGTAATATACAAATGAAACAGAGTAGACTATTTGTAAATGTTTACATCTAGAAGATGAATTTAGAGAAAGCATTGTAACTTTTAGCATTCCGTTTTATAATAAATGAGCAAATAGTACGTGCAAACGTTTGTCTCGTATGATAATTAAAGTAAGATGAGGTACTGAAGATCTTATAGATACTTAATAATGTAAACGTTTTATTTTGACTGTATAAAGAATTGGAGGGGTTTAAATGAAAAGACAGTGGTGGAAAGAGGCAGTCGCTTACCAAGTGTATCCTCGAAGTTTTATGGATTCAAATGGTGACGGAATTGGTGATCTACAAGGGATTATTCAAAAGCTGGATTATATTAAGGGTCTCGGCATTGATGTGATTTGGATTTGTCCGATGTACCGTTCTCCTAATGATGATAATGGATACGATATTAGTGATTATCAAGATATTATGTCTGACTTTGGTACAATGGCCGACTTTGATCAATTATTAGAAGAAGTCCACAGTCGTGGAATGAAGCTCATTATTGACCTAGTGATCAATCATACTTCTGATGAGCATCCTTGGTTTCTTGAATCGCGTTCATCACTTGATAATCCAAAGCGTGACTGGTATATCTGGCGCGATGCGAGTGCTGATGGGAGAGAGCCAAACAACTGGGAATCGATCTTTAACGGACCAGCTTGGGAATTTGATGAGAGAACAGAGCAGTATTATATGCACATCTTTTCAACAAAGCAGCCTGATTTAAATTGGGAAAATCAAGATGTCCGACATGCTCTATATGACATGATGAACTGGTGGATGGACAAAGGGATTGATGGTTTCCGTGTAGATGCTATTTCTCATATTAAAAAAATTGATGGCCTACCTGATCTTCCTAATCCAGAAGGACTCGATTATGTACCTTCATTTGAGGGACATATGAACCGCCCGGGTATCCATAAATTCTTACAAGAGATGAAGGATGAAACACTTGCTAAATATGACGTAATGACCGTCGGTGAAGCGAATGGGGTAAAACTTGATCAGGCTGATGGTTGGGTTGGAGAAAAAAACGGAGCATTTAACATGATTTTTCAATTTGAGCACCTTGGTCTTTGGGGGAAAGAGACGGGTGGAGAGCTCGATTTAATCTCCCTAAAAGAAACATTAACAAAATGGCAAAAGGGTCTAGAAGGCCGTGGTTGGAATGCTCTATTCCTGGAAAATCATGACCAACCTCGTAGTGTTTCCACCTGGGGAAATGACGGAGAATATTGGTCTAAGAGTGCAAAAGCACTAGCTACTATGTTCTTCTTTATGCAAGGAACGCCATTTATTTATCAAGGTCAGGAAATTGGGATGACCAATGTTCAATTCGATACAATTGAGGAATATGATGATGTTTCAATGAAAAACTTCTACCGAATTGAAACGGCTAAAGGTCGTTCTCATCAAGAAATTATGGAGATCATCTGGGAGCAAGGTCGTGACAACTCAAGAACGCCAATGCAATGGAATAATAGTGCTAATGGCGGGTTCTCTAGTAGTGATTCTACTTGGTTTGGGTTGAATCCAAACTATACAGAGATTAACGTTGAAGCACAAGAGACACAAGCGGATTCGATTTTACAGTACTATAAAAAAATGATTAAGCTTCGTAAGTCGTCTGATGTGTTGATGTATGGAAATTATGACTTATTATTATCTGAACATAAAGAAGTCTATGCTTATACGCGAACGTTAAACGATGAGAAAATCTTAGTCGTTGTGAATTTGTTTGCAACAGATGCAGAAGTCGACCTGGCAACTATTGAAGTAAAAGAAGATACGGAATTACTACTTGGAAATTATCAAGGAGTAGGTTCAGTAACTACTCTACGTCCTTA
>NZ_LFEL01000094.1:0-6072 GCF_001037965.1 Bacillus sp. LL01
CTGACGAACGATCGACGAACATTCTTAGTTGTAGCTTTCCATCCTTTTTTGCGATCTGTACAGAGTGTCTCCCGCTAAACGCTTCACTGAAATCAGATTCCCCTGAGCGAGTACGATCAACAAATAATGTTTCACTTTTGACCTCGTACCCAATGGTCGTTTCTTGACCTTGCTTTGATTTTCTCACTTTCAAACCAAATTCTATTGCTGTTACATCTTCCAATTCAGCCACAAGTTCAAATACATCTGCCTGCACGTCAGATAGAAGATTACTTTCAGAGCGGGCCACTTCATTTTTAATTTCTTTCACCTTCAAGCGTAAACCTTCTAGTTCAACAACAGGCTTTTGAATGAGTTTGATTTGACCCTTTTTAGTTTCGGTTAATTCAACCTGACGAGGAATCGACATCGCACTACGCCACGGGTTTGTCGGGACTTCATTAGCATATTTCCAATTACTCATCCAAGCTAGCCAAATCCTTCTACCATCTTCTTCAGGAATATCCGAAAACGATTGAGCGGCATAGAAATCTTTTCCATAGTCAATCCATAAAACCTCACTCGGATCATTCTCATTGGTAAACGTTGTTCCATCAAATTCTCCAATAAAATATTGACCACCAGAGCCACCAGCAATGGAACCGTCTCCTAAATCTACTTGCAATACCCATTTCTTATTGTCTTTATTTCCATCAACAGGCAATTGAAATAAATCTGGACATTCCCATACACCACTATGTGCACCATGTTCTAATCCGAATTCACTTAAGAAATCCCACTCCTTTAAGTTAGGAGAAGAATAAAACATCACCTTTTGGCCTGCGGCTAAAACCATAACCCACTTATTGGTTTCCTCATGCCATAGGACTTTTGGATCTCTAAAATCTTTGATTCCAGGATTTTCAACCACTGGATTCCATCGGTACTTCTCCCATGTACGCCCCTTATCCTTACTGTAGGCGATACTTTGACGTTGTAGCTCATCATTCGCATGAGTAAACATCGCCACTAATCCGTCTTTCCCGTTGAAAAAGCCTGTAGTATCATTCCAATCCACAACCACACTACCAGAGAAAATCATGCCTAATTCATCTGGTTCAAGAGCAATGGGAAGGTGCTCCCAGTGAACCATATCTTTACTGACCGCATGTCCCCAATGCATCGGTCCCCACGTATCTCCGTGTGGATGATATTGGTAAAACAAGTGATATTCACCTGCATAATACACCATTCCATTAGGATCATTCATCCAATTAGCTTCCGGCGTAAAATGAAATTCCGGTCGATACGTCTCGCTATAGTAAGTTGTTTTTTCTTTATTTTGTCCTTTTGTAAATGTCAAAATCACCACTCCCAACATAAGATAGATCTTTCTGAAATCGAATAAGGTCTCTCAAGAGTCTACTGAAAAAGGTATGGTTTTTACCTTTTATCAGTGAACTTTAAGCAATGAGCAGAACCGTTGCTTTATCTTAAGCCTGCTATGAGTGGTTTTCTCATAGCAAGTGCGCAACGTGTTGAGCCATTGCCGCTTCCTCGAATTTGCTCAAAAGTACTTTTTCAGTGCCCTCTCTCTCCATCCTTATTTTTTTATGAATAGGATTGTACCTCATCTAACCATCAATATTTTACACACCCTCTGCCCTAATTTTTAGATCCCGTATGAGTCAGACCTTCCACATAATACCTTTGCAAAAATCCGAATATAAGAAGCATGGGAATAGTTGCAATCGTTAAAGCAGCCATGACTTGCCCCCATTGTACGGGTTGCTGAGCAAAGAAATATTGCAGTCCAATTTGAATCGTTCTCATTTTTTCATCATTGGCTACGACTAATGGCCATAAAAAATCATTCCAATGATTCACGAATGTAAAAATGGCGASTGTTGCAAATACCGGCTTGGAAAGAGGAATGATAATCCGAAAGAAAATTCCAATTGGTGTACAGCCATCAATCCTTGCTGCCTCCTCCAATTCCTTTGGAAATCCAATGAAAAATTGACGGAATAAAAAGATCATAAAGGCGTTGGCAATAAATGGGACAATTAACCCTGTATACGTATTGACCCAGCCAAAGTTATGAACTAATAMATAAAGGGGCAAGAAAATACTCTCTGCCGGAATAATAATCGTGGCAATGATGATCGCCATCCAGAAGTTTTTAAACGGAAAATTCATACGGGCCAATGCATAGCCTGCCATTGAGTTTACAATTAATCCAAATAAAATAATGCCGATTGTATAGATCAAACTATTGCCTGTGTACTTGAGTAAGTCCACACRTTCTAATGCTTGTGTATAGTTGGCAAAATATGCTGATAAACTGTCATACACTGGAGGTATAAAAACGTGTACCGTTTTCATATCTTTAAAAATTTGAACATCACTCTTGAGTGAGGACACTAACATCCATATGAGGGGGAAAAGAAAAATAAACGCTAACATTCCCATAAGTAGATACAAGCCTATATTTTTGAAGACTCGACGACTTTTCATCGAATACTTGGGCACTTTGTTCACTGCAGCTGTTTGTTTCATGTTTGTCTTGGTTTCCAAATCCCTTACCCCCTATCCTCAGTTAACAATTTTCGTTGAGTCAGAGATATCCCTAAGACGATTACAGTAAAGAGAACTGCAAGTGCGGAAGCATAGCCCACATCTCGATAAGCAAATCCTACTTGATACGTATAATGAACCAACGACTTTGTCGATCCTAAAGGACCACCTTGCGTCATAATCATTGGTTGAATAAGCAACTTGAATGCAGCAATCGTAATAGTAATCACGATAAAAATCGATACATTTTTCAAACCTGGTAACGTAATATTTAGAAATTTTTTCCAACTGTTTGCTCCGTCAATGGAAGCCGCTTCATATAACGCAGCCGGAATCGTCTGAAGGCCCGCTAAAAAGATCAGCATCTGAAAACCAGCCCCTTGCCAAACAGACATCGCAATAATGGAATTCATTGCTTGATCAGCACTAGTTAAAAATGGTTGAGGAGAAAACCCTAAAGATACTAATATTTGATTAAATAAACCTTCATTCGGGTTATAAAGAAATGTCCATAAGATGGATACAACAACGAGTGACATAACCACTGGACTGAAATAAGCGGTTCTAAAAAAGGTAGTCATTCGTAATTTTTTATTGACGAGGATCGCTAATCCGAGCCCTACAGCTGTTTGAATCGGAACAATCACAATCACAAAATAAAGCGTATTTTTAAAAGCGAGACGAAACTCAGAATCTTGAAAAGCATAAATAAAGTTATCAAAGCCGACAAAATTCTTTTGACCTGGTGTCAACAAGTAAAAATCTGTAAAACTATAATAGAAAGCCATGCCCATTGGATAAAGTAAAAACAAAGATAATAAGATRAGTGCCGGTAAAAAGAAGAGGTAACCACTGATAGCTTCTCTCCATTTTTGCTTAGATAAAGTTGCCTTTATGCTTTTTACCATTACTTTCGTCACCCCTAGTGTCACTAATTTTGATGGACCAAGTAAGAATACTCGGCCCATCAATGTGCAATGTAGAATTAATCGTTAAATCTAGCTAACTCTTTATCAATTCTCGGAACAAACTGATCTAATATCACTTGTGGGTCTTCCCCTAATGCTGCTGCTTGGAACGCCTCAGCAAACAATTGTGTTAGGGTAGGGTATGCAGGTGTTTGTGGACGCGCTTGAGCTGTATTAATAACTTGATCTTTCATGACACTAAGTGGCAATTCCTCATAACGAGACATTTCGTTAAATGCTGATTCACGTGCCGGCGGCATACCTGTTACTTGTGACAAACCAATCGTTGATTCTTGGTCGGTCATAAATAGCATAAACTTAGCTGCTTCTTCTGGGTGCTCCGTCTTCGTCGTAACAGCATAAGCCATACTTCCAGATGGAGATTTAGGAACCTTGCTGTATGGGTAAGGCATCATTCCATAATCTAACCCTGCCTCTTCAGCAGAAACAGCGATCCATGGACCACCTAAAGCCATAGCTGCTTTTCCTTCTTCAAATTGCATTTCAGAAGGTGAAATATCAACAACGCCTTCAGCAAATAATGTCTTCACAAACTCTAGAGCTTCAACTGTCTCCGGTCCGTTAAAGTAACCCTCAGCCGTTGTTCCGTCATCAGACAATAATTGTCCTTCATTTGACCATACGAAAGGAAGTCCCATATACGTTAACCATTCGCCTACTCCGTAGTTCATAAATAAATTTAATCCCTTATGATCTTCTGTCGTCAAATCTTTRGCAACTGCAAGGAATTCGTCCCAAGTCCAAGCTTCTTCAACTGATGTTGGCGCTTCAATTCCAGCTGCTTCAAAAATTTCTTTATTGTAATACAATATGACAGATGATTCCATAGCTCCTAAAGAATAAAGCTTACCATCATAACTACCTTGTTGAACAATGGAATCTACGTAATCAGTGAGTTCATCTTCAGGAACATATTCATCGATTGGCATGATCACTCCAGATGCTGCGTAACTTGAAACGAAAGGTCCATCCAACTTAATTAAATCTGGTAAATTACCTGCTACTAAAGCTG
Source organism: Bacillus sp. LL01 (assembly GCF_001037965.1). Classification (NCBI taxonomy): domain Bacteria; kingdom Bacillati; phylum Bacillota; class Bacilli; order Caryophanales; family Bacillaceae; genus Bacillus; species Bacillus sp. LL01. The sequence goes on from NZ_LFEL01000094.1 coordinate 4,558, forward strand.
TATTAATTGCATCGTTATAAGAGCTGCCTTCGTCAATAATAGGAGGTGCTACTTCAACATAAATTTCTCCTTCATGCGCTTCATTAAATTCTGCTGCTCGATCTAAGTAATATTGTGTTTCTTTTTCATTTGTTTGGTGGATCCATAATTCTAAGGTAACGGGTTCTCCATCACTTGATTCAGCCGCACTTGTATCCGTTGAATCATCTTGATTAGACTCACTAGTTCCAGTCTCTTCATTAGAAGAACTACACCCTACAACTATCAAAACACTTAGAATCAACATCATGAACATAAGTAATAATTTCTTCATTGGTCAACGCCCCTTTTTTTAATTAAAATTTGATTCAGTAAGCAATACGATGTATTACTTTCTCACCTCCTTCAATTAGAACCAACTTGTATATATTTTGTAATCGTTTACGTAAACGATTACGTAAGAGTTACATGATCAATATAAAGGTGATATCGAAGCTCCCCCTTTATATTGACTCTCGTATGACAAATTCAGTACTTAAAAGAATTTGCTCAGGTTCCCCTTGATTCTGTTCTTCAATTCTTTTTAAGAGTAAATTCACTGCTTGTTCACCAATCTCAAATGATGGCTGTTTTACAACCGCTAACGGTGGTGTAGTGATCTTCATCCAGTCATAATCATCAAATCCAATAATCGCAACTTCTTCTGGGACTTTAATTTTTTGTTCATTTAAATAACCCAAAGCTCCCATTGTCATAACGTTATTCGCCACAAACAGAGCAGTCACCTTTTCTTCCTCCACTAATTCTTTCGCGAGTTTGTATCCTGCTTGAAAGCTTGCTTCACCTTCAGCAATTAAATTAAGATTTATTTTTAAGTTATGGTCTTTAAATGCCCTTTTGTACCCCATTAATCGATCGTCACTAGTCGTTATGCCTAATGAACCGGTTAAAAAAGCAATTCTCTTATGCCCTTTTTCAATTAAAGTATTAATAGCCTCATATGTACCTTTTTCACTATCTACAAATACCCCGTCTTTACAAAAACCTCTTGGCTTCCGGTCGATAAAAACAACAGGATAATCTGACGAAAGGACATCTTCATATTGTGAAAAGTCTTCCGCTGTTGGAGCAATAATCAGACCGTCAATTAACTTTGAATTAAACACTTTAATATGTTCCATTTCTCTTTTTAATTCTTCATGCGAATTACTTAAAATTAAATGATAGCCTCTATCTTGCAAGATCGTTTCAATCCCATTTGCAATGGACATAAAGAAAAAATTCGATGTATCTGTATAGAGCATTGGAACGATCAAACCCACTGTTTTTGATTTCCGGCTTCTTAAGCCTTGTGCCATTTGGTTAGGCTGATAATTAAGCTCCTTCATTGCTTGATGAACTTTTTTCTTTGTTTCTTCTGACACATATCTCGTTTCATTAATTACATGAGATACCGTTGCTGTAGAAACACTCGCTCTTTTAGCAACATCCTTTATACTGGAACTTGTTTTACTAATACTCATATTCTCTCACCAT
>NZ_LFEL01000095.1:0-6041 GCF_001037965.1 Bacillus sp. LL01
ATGCTCTTATTGTGGAAGAACAAGCAGAAATGATGCAAAATGCTGAAGAGTAATCTGACGCCAAAGACGATACACGAAGCCCTCCGTTGGGCTTCTTCTTTCTTAGTGGACCTTGGGGGAGAGGCTACGGCAGCTGAATGGCTGTTGCTTCACCACCTTGATGTGAACCGGACTAAGCTTTTTATGATGTTTCAGGATCCCATTAAACAGGATGTTTGGGATGCGTTTAGAAAAGATATTCTTATTCATGCCGAAGGGGTTCCCGTCCAGCACTTAATGGGGTATCAGGAATTTTACGGACGTCGTTTTCATGTTAATCAACATGTCTTGATTCCACGCCCAGAAACCGAAGAGCTCGTTCAACATGTCCTCCATTTTAAAACGGAGTTATTCCATGATCAATCGGTAGAGGTACTCGATGTTGGTTGTGGAAGTGGAGCGATTGCTATCACGCTTTCAAAAGAGGACGCCTCTCAAAAAGTAGATGCGGTCGATATTTCCCTAGAAGCTCTGAATGTAGCTCAGTCAAATGCTGCAGAGCTTGATGCGAAGGTCGATTTTTTTGAGAGTGATCTCCTTCAAACACCATTAAAAAAGAATAAAAAGTATGACATCGTTGTTTCAAACCCACCTTATATTGCTTTAGGTGAGCATGACGAGTTAGCTGTGCATGTGCGCGACCATGAGCCTCATCTTGCCCTATTTGGAGGTCAGGATGGGTACGAGCTATACCGTCGATTAATAAAGGAACTACCAGGTGTCGTCAAGAAAACTGGACTTGTCGCTTTAGAGGTTGGAGCAGGGCAAGGGGAAACCGTGCGTCAATTATTGCAAGAAGCCCTCCCTCGGGCAACGACTGAAGTGAAACTTGATATCAGTGGGAAAGATCGAATGGTATTTGCCTACGGAACGATGATGGCAGAATAATAGACTAAATTTGTCGAACACTTTCATGTTTAATCGCGCACGGCCCTGATCATACTGTGTGATGAAAGGGCGGTGCAAAACCATGAATCCAAAAGTTATCATTTATCTATTATTCTCTTTATTCGTTTTACTAGTAAGCTACGAATCCCAACAAGCCGTTGCCGTAGCGAATCATCATGAAACAGTTAGTCAAGATGAAGCGATTCGTCTTCGTATCCTTGCAAATAGTGATGCGGTAAGTGACCAAATTTTAAAGCGTGAAATTCGTGATGAAGTGAACGCTGCGATTACAGAGTGGGTTACAGGATTAATTGATTTAGAAGATGCCAAAAATGAAATCACAAACAATCTTCCTGAAATCGAAGCGATTGTAGCACGTGAATTAGAAAAGCAAGGATTGGGCCAACAATTTACCGTTTCATTTGATGAAGTTCAATTTCCAACGAAGCTTTATGGAAACTTAGTTTATCCAGCAGGAATGTATGATGCGGTTTTAATTACGCTAGGCGAAGGAAAAGGTGAAAACTGGTGGTGCGTTTTATTTCCTCCACTATGCTTTTTAGATATGGCAAATGGCGAAGCGGTTGAAACATCGAGTGATGAATCAGCCGATGAGAAAACAGAAGAAGTTGAAGTGACATTCTTTGTTGTAGAAATTTTCTCTTCTATTATTGAAAGTCTTTTTGGTAACGATCAGGCATAAAACTTTTCTCCTTGCATAGATATCGAGTAAAGAGCTACACCTAATAGACAAGCTACTAGCAGGTGTACGACTCGAATCGTTCAAGGAGTGGATTAGTATGAGTATTGTTGTTAGAAAAGCGGCAACAAAAGATATATTACCTATTCAAAGGTTAGTAGCAAGAGCAGGACTTCATTCTACTGGAATTGAGCACTCAATAAGCCAATTTCTTATTGTGGAAGATGAGGACGAGCAAGTTATTGGAGCGGTAGGAATCGAACAGTATGATGATGTAGCGCTGTTACGTTCACTTGTGCTAGATTCACCGATTTGGACGGGAGTTTTGACACTGGAATTTTTACAAGTGGCTCTAGCTTATGCAAAAGACCATGATGTCCAACATGTGTATATGTGTGCAAAATCGGCCTCGCCTTTATTTTACCAATTAGATTTTAAAGAGATTCAAAAAGACCGAGTGCCAAAAGCTATTCAACAATCCACGCATTATAAACAAACGGTGGATAAATCGGTGAGAGTATGGGCATGTGAATTAAACGATTAACATGTGAATAACTGACATTTAAACAGGTAAAATACGCCACTTATACACAGGTTGTCCACAGCAGTGGATAACTTGTTTTTTGATTTGCGCGAAAATGATTGTCGAATCCTTAGAGAGGGTTCGCGTAAATCCCACTGAAACCCTTATTATTACTAGGTTTTAGTCGATTATTGTCGCTTGGTTTGACAAGGGGCGACAACCCTTGCAAAATAAAGAATATAGGGGCGGTGAAACATGAGTTATAAACAGACGAAAGTGTTCAATGTGGATAACGTAATTGGTGACGATAAAAAACATGAATATATAAGGATTGCTGGCTTGTGGATAAAAAGTGGAGAAGTCGTAGCATTTCCCACAGAAACTGTGTACGGACTTGGAGCTAATGCCTTAAGCGAGGAAGCGATTGCAAAAATATTTAAAGCGAAAGGTAGACCGAGTGATAATCCACTCATTGTCCACATTTCAAAAAAAGAGCAGTTGGACGAGCTTGTTACTGAGGTTTCTCGCGCTGCTGAAAAATTAATGGATGCATTTTGGCCAGGACCGTTAACATTAATTTTTAAGAAAAAAGGAACGATCGCGAAAAATGTGACGGCTGGACTTGAAACGGTAGCGATCCGCATGCCGGGTCATCCCACGGCTCTGGAATTAATTGAAGCTGCTGGAGTACCTGTTGCGGCACCGAGCGCGAATTTATCGGGTAAACCAAGCCCCACTACAGCGCAACACGTCTATCATGACCTACAAGGGCGAATTGCTGCTGTTGTCGATGGCGGTAGTACAGGTGTTGGACTTGAATCAACAGTACTAGATTGCTCAGTAGACGTACCGATGCTCTATCGTCCAGGCGGAGTTACTGTAGAACAGATTGAAAAAGTGATTGGCGAAATCGCAGTCGACCCCTCGCTTATAGATACAGAAGACACCCCACGCTCTCCAGGTATGAAATACACGCACTATGCACCTAAAGGGAGTCTGACGTTAGTGAAGGACGCATCAAACATTCAAGCACTCTTAAACGAAGCTCGAGGCCAGGGGAAGAGAGTCGGCGTCTTGACTACCACAGAGCGAGCTAACCATTACGATGCCGATGCTGTAATTGCTTGTGGCGAGCGAGAGGATTTAGCGAGTGTCGCTACAAAGCTTTATGATACATTAAGACAATTCGATCAAGAAGAAATTGATGTCATTTTCTCCGAAACGTTTCCAAATGTAGGAGTAGGCGTGGCGATTATGAACCGACTTGAAAAAGCAGCTGGCGGAAGAGTGGTCTGAGCATTAGGCGGGGAGTGAGTTTGAGGGATTAGGGATTTCGAGGACTTAGCGGATTGCGCTCATATAAAGGCTGGTTGAGGCGAGTTCGCACATAAACTCAAAGTGGCGCACATATCTACGGTATTGCGCTCATAAAAGGATCGAACTCGCTCATAAAATGAAATTTTCGCTCTTATGTGTAAGGATTTCGCACATAAGAGCTTTTTGTGTTGGGAGCAGGCAGATCAGCCCCTCCCCTCTGCTTTTCTCGTGTCTATTCTTCTTTGGACTTGCATACATTTTAGTAGCATGTGTGGGGAGTGAAGTGTATGCATGAGGTGGTTACGTTAGTCATTATGGCTGGGGCGCTAGGAATGGAYGCTTTTTCAGTTGCACTAGGGATGGGTATGCTGGGGTTGCGCCTAAAACAAATCTTTAGAATTGGAGTGACGATCGGGGCTTTCCATGTCATTATGCCTTTACTTGGGATTGTTACAGGAAAAGTACTGTCATCCTATTTTGGGATGATTGCTACGTATATTGGAGGTGGATTATTACTTGTGATTGGCATCCAAATGATGGTTGCTGCATATAAGTCGGATGATGCCTTACTTGTAAAGCCGATGGGGTGGGGATTGTTTTTATTTGCCGTCAGTGTCAGTTTAGATAGTTTCTCTGCTGGTCTTGGTCTTGGGATGTTAGGTGCAAAAACGTTACTCACAGTTGGAGTAATTGGGGCCATGAGCATGATTCTATCCTGGATTGGCTTGTTAATGGGCAGAAAATTCGGACAATACATTGGATCATTTGGTGAATTGATTGGTGGGTGCATTTTAATTGGATTTGGATTGAAACTAATAATTCCAATGTGAAAGCGGGTGATTAGGCATAGGTCCAACGATTCATATATTTGCCATGAACAGCGATACAGTTTTTAAAATGACTGTGATAAGATGGAAGAGAATAGAGACAATATAGATGATGTGCATAAAAAATGGAGAAGTTTAAATGGAAGGAGGAGTTAAGATGAGTATTAATAATATCTTATTTATTTGTACAGGAAATACTTGTAGAAGTCCACTTGCTGAGGCGCTTTTGCGTCACCGTATGGGAACAGAAATAGAGGTTAAGTCTGCAGGGGTACATGCATTTCCAGGAAGCCCGGCTTCAGAAGGTACAAAGTCGGTGTTAGAAGATAAAGGGATCCGGCATTCCCACCAGTCCCAACCTGTGACAAATGACTTACTTGAATGGGCAGACGTCATTTTAACGATGACATCAGGTCATAAGCAGCTCGTATCAAGCCAATTCAGTGAATATCAAGATAAAGTACATACATTAAAAGAATATGTCAATAGTCCATCACAAAGAGCTGACATTAGTGACCCGTTTGGTGGATCGTATGAAGAATATGTCAGAACAGCCGATGAAATTGAAGAGTGTCTTGATGCTTTAGAGAAACAACTGAAGGAATCATGAGAGGTGGCGCATTGAGGTGGGGGAGCGAAAAAATACCGTGCTAGTATTCGTAAAAAGCTCGTAATTGGAATTAGTGGACTAGCGGTTGTAACGTTCGGATTTAGTGCTATTTTTATCTTTATTTTAGGGGGTTTTTTCGAGGGGTTATTAGGACTCAACCGTGAAACGATTATTATCCTCACGCTCATAAAAGGAGTATTCTGGAGTGCGGTGTTAGGCTATATTGCGGCGCCTTTAATTACTAAGCCTTTAAATGAGTTAGAAGTGTCAGCAAGATTGTGGCAGCAGCAGGAGATATCCATCAAGATGTTTCTGTTTCAAAGTCTGATGATGAACTCCGGGCTCTTGGACTATGGAGAAATCAGTGCATGATGTGGCTACGGTTATAACCGACATTTCGAACATGACGAAACAACAAATGGAATCAATTCAAGCTACTTCTCAACAATCCCAGGAAGTCACAGCTATGGCAGAACAACAGTCTGAAACGATTCAAAACATGTCAAAGACAGCGCAAATTTTATCAACTCATGCAAACCAATTGAAAGCAACGATCGAAAGGTTTACAATTTAAAAGATAAGATGACACATACGGAATAAAATTAGAAAGCTCCAGTGCCTACTCGATTTATAAAGAGGAGGTGCTTGAGCTTTTCTTAAAACCATTTAGGAGGCTATGCAAAATGAAAGTAGCAATTGGTTCTGATCACGGTGGAGTAAATATTAAAGAAGAGATTAAACAACAAATGGAAGAAATGGGAATTGAGTTTGAGGATGTAGGTTGCGAATGCGATACATCTGTCGATTACCCGGATTATGCGATTCCAGTTGCTGAAAAAGTAGCAAAAGGTGAGGTTGACCGTGGAATTTTAGTATGTGGAACGGGAATTGGAATGTCGATTGCAGCAAATAAAGTAAAAGGGATTCGTTGTGCTCTTGTACATGATACATTCAGTGCAAAGGCTACGCGTGAACATAATAACAGTAACGTTCTTGCGATGGGGGAGCGTGTAATCGGAGCGGGTCTTGCCCGGGAAATAGCGAAAATTTGGCTTGAAACAGAATATGAAGGTGGACGTCACGAGCGTCGTGTAAGTAAAATTACTGAATACGAAGCATAAAAGGAGTGGCCAATTG
>NZ_LFEL01000096.1:0-5941 GCF_001037965.1 Bacillus sp. LL01
TAGGTAACTGACAGCTTAAAGCTTACAGGGAGTTCTATAGTATGAGACTGGGACAAAAGTATTTTAACTTATGGAAAATCGAACATTACTGATGCGGTCTATGTATACCGCTCCTGAAATATACTTCGCTTTCCACGGGAAGCTGGTGAGCCTCCTCGTGCTACGCACTGTGGGKTCTCACCTCTGCTTTTCATCCCGTAGGAGGTCTWCGTATATTTCATCCGCTCATTTAGCGCTTCGTTCGTATCCWGAGTTAAACCTCTTARATATGTCCCAGCCCTTTTTTTATGCTTCTTTAAGGTTATTGAGATAGAAGATGATCTATTGGATCTCTTGTATATTGGTATAAAAAGTATAATTATAAGTCTAAATCTATGTTCTTAGAGCTTCTTTTCACCGTATTAAGAAAGTAGGGGAGGGTTGAAGCGACATTACTAGTAGTATATTCGACTGAAATAATGACATTTATTTGGAAGTGTTTAGATGTTTGCATTAATGTATACAAGTAAACAAATTGTAACTTAATGTATACAAAAATGTATATATGTTTACAAAAGTGAATACATGTTGATTTGAAGGGATGTGTACAATTTGTGTGTTTTGTACACGAGAATGTATACATGTTTACAAAAATGTTTACATGGTGAATGTAACTTATGGATGATTGACGAATTGAGGCTGCTAAGATACTCTTGAGTTAAATGGTAAATGATAGTTAAAGAGCCATTATTCTATTTGAAAGGTTTGATTGTTTTATGACAAGAAGTAGAATTGCTGCAATTGACGTAGGTAATGATTCTGTTAAAGCATTGTTTGGCAAAGCGGATTTTGAACTTAATATTCCTAATGTAACCGCTAGAGATACCGAGGACCGTCCGGTTATTGGGATTGAAGAATTAAATGAGAAAGATCCATTAGATGGAATACATATTCGTGTACACTCCCCAGCATTAAATGATAATAATGCTATTTATCGTGTAGGGAGCTTAGCAACAAAGAGTGATAATGCTACTGAGCTTGATCCAGGAAGTAGTAAATCCGAAGAGGATCAAACGTTGGTTATGTTATTTGCAACATTGGCTCTTGATGCTGTTCGAGAGGAAAATAGCGATCTATTTAAGAAGAATAATCAAGTTGTAGACGCCAATTATACACTTGGAACTGGTCTAACCCTTCGTGAAGTCAAAGAAGGAAAAGATGTTGGATATCGCTCTCAACTATTAAGCTCTGTTCACCAAGTAGAGTTCTTRGTAACACCAAAATATCAAGGGTTAAAAGTAAATATCCGTTTTGATCAGGTAAAGATCTATCCAGAGGGCTTTGYAGCTTATATTAATCTGGTAATGGATAAAGACTTAAATATTATTAATCGTGACCTCGTTGATAAGAGAATTCTTATTCAAGATATTGGTGGTCTTTCAACTGATATTGCTGTAATTAAAAACCGAAACGTAGACGATGATAAAGCACAAGGCTTTAATTTAGGGGTTTCTGAATCATTAGAGGCGATTCGAGAAGAAATTAGAACAAAGCATGGAGTAGAGTTAGATAGTCGTCGTGATGTCGTTGAAGTGATTACGAAGAAACAAGATCGCAATCATATTATGGTAAAAGGAAGTCGCACAAGCGTTCATGACATCACAGATCGTATTTTGTTCGAATTAGCGAAAAAGCAATACCGTCATTTACGTAATGTATGGCAAAAGAACTCTCAAACGGAAATTTGTTATTTCGTTGGTGGAGGTGCGATGGTTCTAAAAGAGTATCTTAAGACGTTAAATAACAATTTAGATGGCTATAACATTGCATTCTTTGAAGATGAAAAGGAAAGCATTTGGATGATGGCAAATGCTTATTATAAATTAATTGCAGCTTACGATCGTAAAACGAACCAAGTAGCAGCTACTAAAGAACCTATTTCAGATAAAAAAGCGAATAAGAAATAATAGGGTGCCGCTATGAAAAAAACGGGGTCAACAGGTATTGAAAGAGGGCAGGCGATTACCTTTCGCCTTCCTTCTGATACACCTGATCATATTCTCAGGCAACTTCAGACACTTAAGGAAACTGAAAGACGGAACTTCTCAAGTAAAATGGCTGAATATGTATTAGAGGGTGTGGGTAACTCACTTGCAAAAGAAAGAGAGACGGTTACGATCCCTCTACCAAAACAATTAAGTAAAGAACAGCGTAATTGGCTTAAACATTCACATTCAGAAGCCTTATTAGGAAGTATTGTATATCAGTTATTAGCTGATCCTCTTAGAGCTACCTCCGTTTTAGCGGCTTTAAATAGCTCTTCGCTTGATATAGATGAGGCTCTTTACTTACAAGAACAAGATATTTTGTCCACTAGTAGGGAGCAACAAAAGGACCCATCTGTACCAGAGGTTACGGAAGAAGAGGGAGTTGGTAGTAGCCCTCTCTCAGACGATGATTTAATGAACTTCAATTGGAATCAGGCGAGACTTGAGCAAGCTGCTACAGAGGAAGCTGAGATTGAGGAAGAGGAAGAAGATGCAGATGATTTACTTGGGGATTTTCTTGCAAAAATGAATAAATAAAATCGCAGCTTTCTTCTGGTGCCAATCAGGGGTAAGCTGTTTTTTTATTTTTTCTCTGGGTATAGTAAAGTGGAGGTGAGAAATATGTATGATTGCGTAATTGTTGGAGGTGGGATTGCTGGGTTGCAAGCTGCTATCCAATTAGGCAGGTATCAACACGATGTATTAGTAATTGATRATGAAGGCGGAAGGTCTCGTTTATGCAGGAGCTACCATAATATATTAGGCTATCCAGACGGGGTAAGTGGAGAGTATTTAAGACAAAAAGGTAGGGAACATGCAGAAGGTCTTGATGTGTTATTTGAAAATGGTAAAGTAGAAACAGTTGAGAAAACAGAAGAACATTTCACGCTCCAAACAGACAAAGGTAAAGAAATTAGCGGGAAACGTATCTTGCTAGCTACAGGAGTAATGGACCGGTTTCCTAAATTAGAGGGGTTAATTCCCTGTTTAGGACTGAGTGTCTATATATGCCCAGATTGTGATGGCTATGAAATAAATGGGAAGAAGACAGCAGTAATAGGGAGTGGAAATGTAGGAGCAAATATGGCGCTTACTCTCACTTATTGGACCAAGAATATTCTTTATATTAATCATGAAAAACAACCGGTCGATAAAGAAGTTCTTCAGAAATTAGAAGATCACAACATTAAATACATAGAAAAAGAAATTCATTCACTAAGTGCTCCAAATGGATTATTAGAGGAAATCAATCTTATAAACAAAGAAAAAATAAGTGTAGAAAAAGGGTTTCTTGCTTTTGGAGGAAATGAAGTACGCTCTAGCTTAGCAGATCAGCTTGGTGCAGAGCGGCTTGAAAATAAGCATGTTGTTGTTGATCCACGCTCAAAAATGACTACAGTAAAGCATGTTTGGGCAGCTGGTGATGTGGTAGCACACTCAGAGCAGGCTGCTATTGCAATGGGGGAAGGTTTGCAAGCAGCCATCTGGATCCATAAATCGCTAATATAAGGTAAAAGAACGTAAAGGTGTCAGTGGCCCTTTGCGTTCTTTCTCGCGCTTTTTAATGAACAACCTTCTACTTGCTGGTATATCCATATAAGAAAAATATTTTGATTATTTGGATATTTAAGGTATATAGTACATATATACCTAGAAAAGAACGGTGCAACATGAAGCAGTATGAACGGTGAAGCCTTCRCTAAGAGGAAGCGAGGTAATCGTATGCGTGCAGTGTATTATAGGACTTATCAGTTTGCTTTTAAAATGATCTCTCAATACTTACCTTGGCGAAAACCAGTATTGCYAGAGGGAGAAGGTAGTATAAAAGAACTGCCTCCGCTCATTAAAGAACAAGAGATTGATCATCTTTTAATCGTTAGTGATAGAGGGATTACTTCGATTGGGTTGCTAGATGGACTTCTAGCAAGTTTAGAAAATATGAATGTGAAGTTTGTACTCTATGACAAGACAGTACAGAATCCAACGATTGAAAATATTGAAGAGGCAATGAACTTATATAAATCCAATCATTGTCAAGGAATCGTGGCTTTTGGTGGCGGGTCATCTATAGATTGTGCAAAAGGTGTAGGGGCACGTCTAGCAAGACCTGAGAAGGATATTGAACAAATGAAGGGAGTGTTAAAGGTTAAAAAAGACACTCCTCCCCTTTTTGTCGTGCCCACAACTTCAGGCACAGGAAGTGAAGCGACGCTAGCAGCGGTCATCACAAATAGTGAGACTCATGAAAAATATGCGATAAGTGATCCGGTCTTAATCCCAGATTTTGCAGTCCTTGACCCGTTATTAACGATAAAGCTTCCACCATCGATTACAGCTGCTACTGGAATGGATGCCTTAACTCATGCGGTTGAAGCGTATATTGGTAGAGGGAATACAGAGGAAACAAAGAAATGTAGTAAAGAAGCTGTTAAATTGATATTTGATAATATTTATGAAGCATATTCTAATGGAGAGAATGTTTCTGCACGAAAAAATATGCAACGTGCATCATATTTGGCTGGAGTTGCATTTACTCGTGCTTATGTTGGATATGTTCATGCTATTGCTCATACTCTTGGAGGGTTTTATTCCGTTCCTCATGGACTAGCTAATGCTATTATTCTACCTTATATTCTAGAATATTATGGTTCCGCTGTGCACAAGCCTTTAGCTGAACTAGCTGATACTGCAGGCATAGGTGAAACAACARACACAAAWGAACAAAAGGCAAAGAAGTTTATTGAAGCGATAAAATTATTAAATGAAAGAATGAGCCTCCCTAGAAAAATTGATCGTATCGTTGAGAGTGATATCCCACAAATGGTTGAGAGAGCCTTAAAGGAAGCAAACCCATTATACCCCGTACCGAAAATATTATATAAAAGAGATATGGCTCATCTTTATCATATGATTAGAGAATAACCAAAGAGGTACAAACTGCACAGGTTTGTACCTCTCATGTGTTAACGCACAACTTCAGAAACAATTTCAAATGAACGTAAACGTGCCTTGTGGTCATAGATTTGAGCATTGACCATCATTTCGTCTGCTCCTGTTTCATCTAAAAAGGCTTGAAGCTTTTCTTTTACGGTCTCTTTATCACCGACAACGGAGGACCCGAGTTGTTGTTGCAGTGTTTGTTTTTCAAAAGGTGTCCATAACTTATCCATGCTCTCAACTGGCGGTTGCAGCTGAGTAGGTTGGTTACGAACAAGATTTAGGAACTGTTGCTGCATAGACGTCGATAGTCGTTGTGCTTCTTCATTTATTTCAGCAGCAATGACATTAACGCCTACCATTGCATACGGTTCGCTAAGGACCTCAGATGGCTTGAAGTGATCACGATAGACTTTAAGCGCTGGTAGAGTGTTATCTGGTGAAAAATGACTTGCAAAGGCAAATGGAAGACCAAGAGATCCTGCCAATTGTGCACTGAACCCACTAGAACCAAGGAGCCAGATCGGAATATTTAATCCCTCACCAGGAACAGCCCTTACTCTCAGCTCTTCAGTCGGTTGCAAGAATTCACGTAGTTCAGCAAGCTGTTCTGGAAAGTCTTGGCCATTGCTTCTACGGTCACGTCTAAGGGCATAAGCTGTTACTTGATCAGTCCCAGGAGCTCGTCCTAACCCAAGGTCGATTCTTCCAGGAAACAAAGACTCTAAAGTGCCGAATTGCTCAGCAATAACTAGTGGAGCATGATTAGGTAACATAATTCCACCAGAGCCTACACGGATAGTGGAGGTATTAGCTGCTACATGGCCAATTACCACTGAGGTAGCAGAACTCGCAATACCGGGCATATTATGGTGTTCAGCCAGCCAGTAACGTTCAAAACCTAATTTCTCAGCATGTTGGGCAAGGTCAACGGTATTACGAAATGAATCACTAGGTGTGCCGCCAACAATAACGGG
>NZ_LFEL01000097.1:0-5891 GCF_001037965.1 Bacillus sp. LL01
TCCTATCCAACGTACATATTGCACAGGAATCGGATCATTTAACCCTAGTCGTTCAATTTGAGCCTCTCGTACTTCTGGTGAAATTTCTGGATCAAGATTCATAATGGCTGGTTTACCTGGTGCTGCATACATGATTGCAAATGATATGATGGAGATTCCAATCAAAATTGGGATCATCATGATCAGTCGTCTAATGATGTAACTAGTCATAATTTCATTCCTCACAATCCCTCAAGGTAGTTTTATAGAGTAGGAAGGGGAGGGAAAATCCCCTTCCCCCGACTACTTGAAGGCTTACTCTGTTACGTACCACTCGTTAACTTTGTACATGTTAACACGTGGGTGATGTGTGAAGCCTTCCACACGGTTGCTTAGAAGAACATGTTGCTCTGGGTAGTATAAGAACGTGTAAGGCTGGTCATTAGCAATCTCTTCATAGATTTCAGCGATTACAGCAGCACGCTCATCTTGGTCAATGATCTTCTTGTTTTGATCAGAAAGCTCATCAACACGGTCATTTTTGTAAGAAATGTTGTTTAATCCAGCTTCGATTTCACGAGAATGCCAGATTGCAGTTGGATCTGGATCAGTTGCAAGACCCCAAGCAAGTACTACAGCGTCAAAGTCRTAGTTTGGAGGGTTGATTTGATCTAAGAACGCACCCCACTCCATTTGACGAGCTTCAACTTCTACACCAACGTCAGCAAGCATTTGTTGAACAATTACTCCAATGTCACGACGAACAACGTTACCATCGTTAGAAAGGATTTCAAAAGAGAAACGCTCTCCATCTTTTTCTAGGACGCCATCAGCACCAGGCTCCCAACCAGCTTCAGCTAAAAGCTCTTTAGCTGCTTCTGGATCATAGTTGAACTCAGGAGCAGACTCAGGGTATGCCCAGCTAAGTGGAGATGCAGGAACGTGTGCTACTTGACCTTTACCATCCATGATCTCATCAACGATAAGTTGGCGATCGATAGCCATTGTTAAAGCTTGACGTACTTTAGGATCTTGGAATAACGGACGTTCGTTGTTCCAACCAATGTAGTCATAACGTAATGCTAGAGTTGAAGAAATACGACCGTGGTCATATGTTTCAGCAGTAGCGTACTCAGTTGCAGGAAGAATCATGTAATCTGTGTCACCAGTTTCAAACATTAATAGTTCAGCATTCGAATCAGATGCTACACGGAATGTTACTTTATCAAGGTTCGGACGACCTTCGAAGTACTCTTCATGTGCAACAACTTCTAGGTATTGCCCATCAACATAATCAACGAATTCAAATGGACCAGCACCAATTGGAGCGTTACGGTTGTATTCCATATGCTCTTCAAGGTCAGCTACAGGAACATCTTCAAGAATGTGCTTTGGAAGAATTCCGTAGCCAGAACGAGTATCAAAACTTGCATCTACTTCAGAAAGAATGAATTTAACAGTATAATCATCTACTACTTCAACACTTTCAAGCGTATCAAAGTCACCAGCACGAGGGCCTGTGTAATCAGGATTGATGAAGATGTCATGTGTAAACTTTACATCTTCAGCAGTTAGCTCTTCACCATCATGGAAAAGAACGCCTTCGTTTAGAGTGTATGTATACTCTAAACCGTCTTCAGAGATTTCAGGAAGATCAGTTGCTACATAAGGAATTAGGTTTAATTCCTGATCTGTTTGAAGAAGACTTGCATGAATTAAATCAATAACATCAGCACTTGCTGAGTCTTGTGAGTAAAGTGGGTTAAATGTAACCGGCTCACCAGAAGTACTTAAAACAATTTTACCACCTTGTTGTGGCTCACCTGTTGCAGCTTCTTCACCTTCAGCTTCTTCTTCACCTTCAGCTGGATCTTCAACGTCTGGATCTTCTTCTGTTGATGCAGGCTCATCTGAACCGCCACAAGCAGCAAGAACAAGCATAAGCGCCATAACCATACCTAGAAGCACTAATAAACTTTTCTTTGTCATCGTGTTTCCCCCTAAACCTTTTTAAATTATTTTGTCTTGCAGTCTTGCTAACATCCTACTGCCCTATATTTAGCCTTAGTATGTAGGCAACACCTCCCTTAAAAATGAAAATTCTGAAATAACCTTAGAGAGAAGAACCTCCCCGTAATTACTTATACAAATGACAAGCAACGAAGTGATCTTTCTTTACTTCTTTATACTCAGGTGCCACTTGTTTACACTCATCCATCGCCATCGGACAACGGGTATGGAACACACAGCCTGTTGGTGGGTTTGATGGACTCGGTATTTCACCTGTTAAAATGACTCGCTCGCGCTTTACTTCTGTTGGATGTGAACGCGGTACAGCAGATAATAGAGCTTGTGTGTAAGGATGCAATGGATCGGCATAAAGATCCTTCTTACCTGCAACCTCCATCATCTTTCCAAGGTACATAACCCCGATTCGATCAGAAATATGTTTAACGACCCCTAGATCATGGGCAATAAATAAGTAAGTCAACCCAAACTCCTCTTGTAAATCTTTAAATAAGTTCAATACTTGTGATTGGACCGATACATCAAGGGCAGATACTGGCTCATCCCCAATGATTAGCTTCGGATTTAATGTAAGAGCTCTGGCAATTCCGATACGCTGACGTTGTCCCCCTGAGAATTCATGCGGGTAACGATTGGCATAATCTGGGTTCAATCCAACCTTCTGCATCAAATCTTCAATGTATTCCTGTCTTGCTTTTCCTTTATACATCCCGTGAACACTTAGTGGTTCACTTAAGATTGTTTGTACCGTCTTACGTGGATTTAAAGAAGAGAACGGATCTTGGAACACCATTTGGATGTCCTTGCGAAACGGATGCAACTCTCGCTCTTTCATAGTCGAAATATCTTTGCCGTCAAAAATGATTTGACCATCTGTTGGTTCATACAAGCGCATTAACGTACGACCTGTTGTCGACTTTCCGCAGCCTGATTCACCTACAAGACCGAATGTTTCTCCTTTTCGAACGAAGAAGCTAATATCATCAACGGCTTTCACTTGACCAACTGTTCGTTGAAACATCCCTTTTTTAATCGGGAAATGCTTTTTCAGACCATTGACTTCAAGTAAAATATCATTGTCCTTTGTTGCTCCAACTTCCTTACGATCAGTTAGTTGTGTGCTCATTGTTGTTTACTCCTTCCTCAAACAAGAAACATCTCACTTTACGTCCAGGCTCAACTTGAAGTAGCTCAGGCTGCTCACTAACRCAGCGTGCCATCGCATGCGGACATCGTGTGACAAAACGACAACCTGATGGGAAATTATCTGGTGTCGGAACATTTCCTGCAATCGATGTTAGACGGTCTTTTTCATCATCAACATGTGGTACGGATTCCATTAATCCATTTGTATAAGGATGTAGCGGCTTATCAAATAGCGGAACGACATTTGCTTCTTCTACAATTTGACCGGCATACATGACGACTACGCGATCAGCAAGTTCTGCTACAACGCCTAGGTCATGAGTGATTAAAATGATCGATGAGTTAAACTTCTCACTCAGCCCGCGCATCAAATCAAGAATTTGTGCTTGTACGGTTACATCAAGTGCCGTTGTTGGCTCATCGGCGATCAATAGTTTCGGATCACAGCTCATGGCCATTGCAATCATGACACGCTGTCTCATCCCACCTGATAGGCGATGCGGATAGTCACGAAGAATTTCATCTACTCGAGAGAAACCTACTAACTCAAGCATTTCACGAGCTCTTTCATAGGCTTGTTTCTTTGAGAGCTTCTTGTGGTAGATGAGCGTTTCCGTAATCTGATCTCCGATTGTAAAAACCGGATTCAATGAGGTCATTGGCTCTTGGAAGATCATTCCGATATCATTACCACGAACCTTATACATCTTGTCTTCACCTTGTTTGAGAAGATCCTCACCGTTTAGTAGGATTTCCCCACCAACCGTTTTACCACCAGGAGATGGCACAAGTCGCATAAGAGATAATGTTGTCATACTCTTACCGGAACCTGACTCTCCTACAATGGCTAATGTTTCCCCTTGTTTCACTTCAAAGGACACATCATCTACAACAGGAAGCTCTTTTCCCTTTTTAAAGAAATAGGTTTTTAGATTTTTAACCTCTAGCAATGGCTTGTTTTCCACCATGACATCTACACCTCTTTATCCATAGAAGACTTCTTTCCAATTATGAATTGACGAGAAAGAGAATGATTTTATTTCCCAGGTAAGCATTTGAAAATTCAGACTATTAATACCGAATGAATAGCCATTCAATCCATCGCAAAATATTAACAATCGCTTCTATGCCATTGTCTTAGTTGGGATTCTCAAGTTTTCTCATAGTTTTCTGCAAATTTAGTAAATTGGACTAACGTCATTATATGTCAGGATCTTAAAGAATGCAATATTCAATCTTTTTAAAATAGTTTTTCTTTGTGATAAATTCTTACAATTTATTTAACCTAAATTTAATTAAACATTGTCCTTACACGTTTTATTCGTGTTCCGATTCGAATTGTGTAAAATAAAAAGCAATTCATTACGAATTTATAAATGAGCTTATCGTCCCCAAAAGTGGTTAATTCAGCTTATTATTATATAAATATAATGGTAAGCGTTTACATTTCGACTCATACCTCTGCTATATTCATCATTTTTTCTATCCACAATATCTCATTAAGCCAAAATTGCTTTATTCAGTTACATATTTGTCTCCTTCCACCAAAAAAATTCCGAGTTTCTTCTATATATAAACGCGTCACCATACTAAAAAGCCCCTCCRCATCGGAGGAGCCACTTTATTTAACTCTTCATCTTCGGATCGAGTGCATCACGCAACCCGTCTCCAATCATATTAAACCCAAGTACGACTAACATAATCGAGAAGCCGGGAAATAATACTGTCCACGGTGCCGATTGAATAAATTGTCTAGAATCAGACAACATTTTCCCCCACTCCGGCATCGGTGCTTGAGCTCCAAGCCCGAGAAAACCGAGTGCTGCAGCCTCAAGAATCGCTGTACCAAAGCCTAAAGTCGCCTGCACTATAATCGGCGCAATACTATTTGGAAGGATGTGATGCAGGATGATACGGCCATTTTTCATCCCCTGTGCCTTCGCTGCCATAATGAATTCTTCTTCACGCAAGCTGATGACTTTCGAGCGTACGAGCCGTCCGAAGATCGGGATATTTACGATCGCAATCGCAATCAAGGCATTCTGCAAAGACGGTCCTAGAATCGCCACAATCGCAATCGCTAAGAGAATACTCGGAAAAGCGAGCATAATATCAAAAATACGAGAAATTAACATATCAATCCAACGTCCGTAATAGCCTGCAATCAAACCGAGAGTCGTCCCGAAGATTAACGCCCCAGTCACCGCAAAGAATCCCACTTGCAAGGAAAGTCTCGCCCCGTATACGATACGTGTAAAAATATCTCGTCCAAAATCATCTGTACCAAACCAATGCTCCATCGAAGGAGATTGAAGACGATTAGTAGGATTGGTCTCCGAATACGTGCTACTTGTTAAGAGCGGTGCGAAAATCGCAATTAGAATAAAACTAATGATAATAAATAACCCGACTATCGCAAGCTTATTTTTCCTCAGCTGTCTAAATGCTTCCCTCCAAGGAGAGACCGCTACATATTGATCCTCTGGAGGGGGTGACTTGGGGCTTGGTGTCATCATTGGTTTTGCATGTTCTGTTTTCATCCGAGTCCCTCCTTAGTATTTGATCCGCGGGTCAATATAGGAATAAAGCAAATCGACAAACAAGTTAATCATCACAAAAATGGTGGCGACGATTAGAATACCTGATTGAATAACCGGATAATCACGGTAATTAATCGCCTCAAAAATATAACGGCCTATGCCTGGCCAACTAAAAATTGTCTCTGTTAAAATTGCCCC
>NZ_LFEL01000098.1:0-5880 GCF_001037965.1 Bacillus sp. LL01
GTGATGGTTGGTTAGCTGAACTAGGGAAGCAAGACTTTGCTGGTTCGACAGTAGTTCATTTAACGGGTGCAATGGCAGCATTAGCAGCCACGATTTTATTGAAGCCTCGTCTTGGGAAATTCAATAAAGACGGTTCTGCAAATGATCTTGCTGGTCACAATCAAGTGTATACAGCATTAGGGGTTTTAATTTTATGGGTAGGTTGGTTTGGTTTTAACGCAGGGAGTACGTTAGGTGTAGAGGGAGTATTCTTTGGATACGTAGCATTGAACACACAGCTTGCTGCAGCAGCTGGTGCAGTCGCAGCTCTATTTATTGCCTGGGCAATGCTTGGGAAATCTGATGTTCCAACAATGTTAAATGGTGCTCTAGCAGRTCTAGTTGCCATTACTGCTTCATGTGCGTTTGTAGCACCTTGGGCCGCGGTTATTATTGGTATCATTGGTGGACTAATCGTATTCTTCAGTATGAAATTATTCGATAAAGCGAAAATTGACGATCCGATCTTTGCCTTATCTGTACATGGTGTAGCTGGTGTATGGGGTACGATTTCTACCGGGTTCTTCGCAACACCTCAACTTGCTGAATTAAATGGCGGAAGCGCTGGTCTATTTTATGGTGGTGGCTTCGCACAACTAGGCGTTCAAACATTAAGTGTCGTCGCATGTGGTGCTTTTGCATTCATCGCATCTTATGTATTACTTCTTGTTACAAAAGCAATTGTAGGTGGACTACGAGTATCAGAAGAAGAAGAAATTCTTGGCCTAGATCTAAGTGAGCATGGTAGCTACGGATATCCTGAAAGCATGCCAGAAAAACACGAAAAGCCAGGAGCTTAAGATGTCGACACCAAAAGAACAAGATGTGCCATTTGAAGAAAGTGAAGCAGAGTTACGTGAGATAGTTTTAAAGGAACAAAGGCCAAGTAAACTGCAAGAAATTCACAATAAGCGAATGGAATATGCTGTAAATAAAGCGTTGAGAAAGATAGAAAGTGAGTGGGGGAGTCCTCCTACTCACTTTGCTTTCTTTGTAATGGGTAGTGCTGGTCGATGTGAACAATCCTACTTTAGCGACCAAGATCACGCGATTCTTTATGAGGAAGATCATCTTGAATATGAGGAGTATTTCCTTAAATTAGGAAGTGAAATATCAAGTGCACTTGAAGACGCTGGGTATGCAGAGTGTGACGGGAAGGTGATGGCTTCTTCTAACCGTTGGTGTAAGTCAAGAAAAGCTTGGCAACTTCAGATTGATCAATGGATTGAAGAAGATACGTGGGAGTCACTTCGTTATGTTTTAACGGTAGCTGATGCAAGGATTTTCATAGGGGAAGAGTCTTATGTAGAGGAAATCAAACAAATGATTCATAAACATTTGAAAATAAACCCTAAACTCATAAAACGTCTAACTGAAAATACGGGTAGAGTTAAAAAAGGGATTGGTTTTTTTGGGCAACTACTCACAGAATCAAAGGGACTCCATCAAGGGAAATTCGATCTGAAACAGACGGTTCTTTTTCCATACGTAAACGGGCTACGACTACTCGCCTTAAAAGAGGGAATAATGGCTTCTTCCACTCTGGAGCGCATGAAGAAATTACCTGCTGCTTATGGACATGTAAAAAGCCATCAGCTTTCATTTCAAGAGTTACTCACGCATCGCCTCCGCTTTCAATATGGTCATAATGAGTATGAAGGTATTCACTTTATAAACATTGACCGACTATCTTCAGCAGAGAAGAATCGGTTAAAAGAATGGGTTCGTGAAGGTCATGAGCTTTATCATTATATTGAAAATGCATTAATGAAGGGTTGATCCTAATGGTAATGAACCATATGGTGCAGTTTGTTAAACAGTTATCAACGAAATTAAGTCCAAGTATGTATTCATCGACGATGCAGCAATCCGAGGCAGAGGGGCTTGCTAGGCTAAGGCAAATTCAGCGAGAACTAAAAAATGATGATGCTCTTGATCAACCCCTTCATTCCGTACCGTTTATCGTGTTTGACTTAGAAACAAGTGGTTTTTTTCCGGATAAAGGAGATGAAATTCTTTCTATAGGTGCAGTAAAAATGAATGGGGTAAAGATTTTTGAGGAAAAGACATTTTATTCAACCGTACAATGTAAAAGGGAACCTTCAGGTGATGTTTTGTCATTAACAGGTCTTACACTAAAAGAATTAGCTTCCTCAAACCCTTTAAAGGACGTATTACACGATTTTTATGATTTTGTTGGCGGTGGTACTCTTGTTGCTCATCATGCCACACATGAAAAACGCTTTATGTCTCATATGACCTGGAAGTTAATGAGAATGCCATTTGCTCATAGGATCATTGATACAACTTTTTTAACGAGAGTTGTAGCTAGTGATGAGCCACTTGTGACCCTTGATGAATGCTGTGCATATTACAATATCCCGATTACGACTAGGCATCATGCCTTGCATGATGCCGAAATGACCGCAAAGCTTTGGCAGGAGTGCTTGATGCTGGCGCAGGAAAAAGGATTTTCTACACTGAGAGATATTTATATTTATTTAGCTACATTAAAAAAATAATGGAGTGGAGAGAGGAATCCTAGACATTAGAGAAGGAGGGGAGGGAGTGKATCCCACTGTTTCTAAAAAACAAGCCTGCTTACCAATTCGTGTTGTAATGGAGATGACGAACTTAACGGCAAGACAAATTCGTTACTACGAAGAACAAGGGTTGATTAAACCAGCTCGGAATGACGGAAATCAACGCATGTTTTCTTTAGAAGATATTGAACGATTTCGCTTAATAAAGTCTTATATTGAGCGAGGGATAAATGTCGCAGGGATTAAAACAATATTGGCAACCAATGTGCGGGAGTCATGAGCCGGCATGTTGGTTGTCTTTTTATGCTGTGAATATGATAATATGGGGGTGAGAAAAGAGAGGTGTTAGATATGAATATTTCCGGGACGATGATTATCGATCAAATGGAACAGCAACTTAGCCGCTTAAGAAAAGCGATTGAACAAGGTGATCAAGCTACTATTCGTGAATATACAGCGGTGATTGAATCTCATTGCCAATTATTAAAGAGTGGAACAAAATCTAGAGCGAGTGAGCATGCTCGTCCAGTTTACCCTAATCAGATGATGGCACRAACTGCCCCCAAGCAAACGCATATCGTTTCTTCTGCCCMTGTAGAAAGTCAACCAGCTCCAGTAAAAGAACCCAATTTACTTGATTTCTAAGTGAACCTGCTCCTAGTCTACGGGGCAGGTTATTTTTATAGTAAGGAAAAAATAGACATAAGATTAGAAAATTGTGAAACCAAACGATAGGCTTATACGTCTAAGTAGTATAAGCCTTATAAATAGAAAGGGGTCGAGATGGCAAATGGCTAAATGGTCTACCTTTCAAGTTCTGATCGTCGCAAATATGATCTTGTTTATGTTTATGCTAGAGAGAATGGTGAGCTCACACACATTTCAACCGCCAACAGCAGGTGGGGGAGCTGTGAACACAAGTTTTTCTACCTTACTTGTGTATACCATCATCTTACTTGGACTTTATTTATTGTTTTTGTTTGAGGCGAAGAAGAATCGAGCGTTGTTTCGCCATAGAGCATGGTTGAAAATGCCTCAGCTCACTTTATTAATTGCACTCATTGCAGCTAGTATTTTTATTTTGATGGCAACAATGGGTCCTTTATTTAACTGGGTTGTGCAATACCGATTTTTACTTTATATATTAGGTGTGTTCTTTTTATTGGTTACATTCTTATTTGTTTTTTCACTCATACATAAAAGGCGTTTTCAGACTCGGCATGTCGAAAGCTCTATTCATTGGTCGCTCATATGGACGGCACTTGTATTCATGGGCACCTTCTTTGTTTTTCCTAGTTTATGATCCATCTTTTAGTTTCCACTCTACTAAAACCGCATAATCAAGAGACTCCTTGTCTTCTAAGTAATTAGGTAGTGGTTGTATGGGGGAAAGTCCTTGCTTGATCATGAAAGATAAAACTAAGTCATGGATTTCCCCGTTGTTCACCTTATCAATATAAGTGGATACGTTAAGCTCTTTGGCGTATTGATGGTAATTTGGAATTCGGCATCCTGCTAAAAAGCGGGCTAACCCAAGCTCTCTGACAGTTTCTTTTCTAGCTTCATATAATGCGCCTGCAATTCCTTGCCCTCGGTAACTAGGTCTGACGCAGACATCGATTCCATATAAACTATCTCCGTGTTCTTGGTGACTCCCTTTGATGTAACCATGATCACTGACTTCTTCCCAAGTATGGTCCTCACCTGTATATTGAAGAATTAAGGATGTTGCTGAGCCAACAATGATGCCATCTATTTCAGCTAACAGGCACCCTTCGGGGAACGTCTCAACGTGAGATCGGATATGTTCTCTGCTCCACCACAGTTCTTCAGGAAATGGGGGAGGAAAGGCTTCTTTTTGTACACCAAGTAACCCTTCGTAATCATCAAGTGTATAAGGACGAATGATTAAGTTGCTCATTGTTCGCCTCCTCAAATTGTTATTACTGTTAGTTTATCTAAATTTTTAAAATGTTTCACGGGGAACAACTCCTAACATGACGTTTTATTCAAATTCTATTACAATTGAAAAACCCTTTAACATAAAGGGACTTATCATAAGGCGATAGCGATACAGTGAGAGGTAACTAGTACAAAGGATTGATCCTGCAACAAGGTCGGTCTTTTATAAGTAATTAGCAATTTTGTCTAGATGGAAACACTGTGCTATTCTTAGTTTATGATTACATATTGGTCTAGGAGTGGAAATATGGCTAAATTATTTATTTTTATGGGAAGTATTGTCATGGCGTTGTCTGTTGCAATTGGTGCTTTTGGTGCGCACGGGTTAGAATCTCGTTTACCTGAACGGATGATGAAAAATTATCAGACTGGCGTTCAATATCATATGATTCATGGGGTTGGCCTCATTATTGTAGGATTAGTTGCTTTGAAATTAACATCTTCAAGCATGTTAAATGGAGCAGGGTGGAGCTTTTTGATTGGCATTATTCTTTTCTCTGGAAGTTTATATGYGATGGCATTAACCGGTGTAACAAAGCTTGGAGCAATTACTCCAATTGGTGGGCTGGCATTTATCGTTGGTTGGGTACTGCTTGGGTTAGCTGCGGTTAGAGGTCTATAATAAAAGAAAAGAAAAGGCTTGGACATATCTCAGAGGTTTAACTCAGGATAMGAACGAAGCGCTAAATGAGCGGATGAAATATACTTCGCTTCCCGCGGAAAGCGAAGTATATTTCAGGAGCGGTATATAGAGACCGCATCAGTAATGTTCGATTTTCCATAAGTTAAAATACTTTTGTCCCAGTCTCTTTTTAGTGCATAATATACAAAAAAGCCTCCTTTTCAGTAGGAGGCTTTAATACTATTCCGGTCTTGGAGAATATTGTGCTAGTTGAGCAGCAGTCCCGCTGTTAAACGGATATTCATATTCAATCGGCTCGTCAAATGTTACATAGTCAAGGTTAACCATTAGAAGTAAATAGTACATCCCGGTTTCGGGATCACTGATAATTATATGATCTCGACCTGCTTCCTCTACCCGTCCTATAAAGATTTTAGCATTCCATTCAGCATTGTTTTCATAGGTGAAATAAAACGTTCCGATCTTGCCGCGGTTTAAACGAAGGATGTTTTCAATAAATGACTGCTCAAGCGGTAACATTCCTTCACCACCGAATTGCTGCTGTACGAAACCTGGTACTTGGTAACTCTGTGCGGAGAAAAATTGTCCTTGTGGTTGCTGCATCATTTGTTGCTGTTGTGGTTGTTGCATTTGAGTCTGTTGTACTTGATTAAAGGCTTGCTGCTTACCGTATCCTTGATTTTCTGATTGCTG
>NZ_LFEL01000099.1:0-5876 GCF_001037965.1 Bacillus sp. LL01
ACCTCTATGCTCACTATAATAAAGAATTCCTAGTTCTGCTAATGACTGACCTTCTCCTAATAGAGGAGTTGGATAGATCAAGTGATGAGATTAATTGTAAACGATCCACCCCACAATAAACAAAACATGAAAAATCCCGACCCAGCCAATCCATTTTACTGACATATGACCCACATCCTACTGATTCATCTACAACATATAACCTCTCAATTATACCATATATTTCTAAATAATAGAGCTCTCTCACCCACTTCCAAATTACTTCCTATTAGTATGTTTATATAAAAATTTATTGAATATTGCCAATGTTAAACTTATTCTTAAATTAAATAGAAAGAATTTTCTTTCGATATACCTGACCTCTTTGATTGCACACCAAGCTTCACTAAAGCAAACTATTCGATTTCTGAAAGGAGGCTTTGTACTTAGTGAATAGTATGTAACAAACAAAATCTATTACTATTGGAGGCTACCTATTTGAGACGATTATTTTTAGCTCTATTACTTGTAATCTTGATGGCAGTACCTGGACAAGCTGTATTAGCAGGAAATGCGAACGCAGAGGTAAAAGATTATTTAGTTCAATTTGATGGTGCAGCACAGAAAGGGTTAGTACAAGCTTTTGGTATTGATAATAAAGATATTATTCATGAATATGACCTCCTTCCGGTCATGCATTTGAATTTAACAGAAAATCAAGCTCGCGGCCTGCAAAATCATCCTCATGTTCAAATGGTTGAAGAAAATGCTGAGGTAACTAAATTAGCTCAAACGACTCCGTGGGGCATTCCTCGTGTACAAGGGACTGCTGCACAAGATGCAGGCTTCACAGGAAATGGTGTAAAGGTAGCGATTCTTGACACGGGAATCGACCGCAATCATCCTGATCTATCAGCCAACGTAAAAGGTGGACATTCTGTTTTCACTGATTCAGCCAACTCTGATCCATTTTTTGATGGTGATGGCCATGGCACTCATGTCGCTGGTACTGTAGCAGCTGTGAATAATGATATTGGTGTTATTGGTGTTGCAAGCGAAGCTTCTCTCTACGCGGTAAAAGTTTTGAACAACGCGGGTAGTGGTTCATATGCTGGTATTGCCGAGGGCATTGAGTGGGCAATCAATAATGATATTGACATCATTAATATGAGCCTTGGTGGCTCACAAAGTTCTGCTATTTTAAAAGAGTTTAGTGATCTAGCATATGCTGAGGGAGTACTTGTTGTTGCTGCAGCTGGAAACAGTGGAACACGCAGCGGCAGAAATGACACAGTCGGCTACCCTGCTAAATATGACTCAGTAATCGCAGTAGCTGCTACAGATCAAAATAACCAACGTGCAACATTCTCAAGCACAGGTCCAGCAGTTGAGATCTCAGCTCCTGGAGTAGGAATTCTTAGCACGACTCCAAATAACAATTATGCATCTTTTAACGGAACATCAATGGCTTCTCCGCRTGTGGCAGGAGTTGCAGCACAAGTTTGGCAAGCTAAGCCACATTTATCAAATGTGGCACTTCGTAATCTGTTAAATGAAACAGCTATCAATCTAGGATCCTCTACACAATATGGTAATGGATTAGTACAGTCATTAGATGCGATTCAACAATAGCRTGAAAAAACTTGGCCCCTCGGGGCCAAGCTTTCTTATWCGTATCTTTACCATGAATGAATGTCTACTTTCTTCATTCGTGGATTCGGGTTATAACGTCTGCCTGCTTTCGCTTCTGGTTCATCATCTAGCATCACATTATCCCCTGTAAAGCCAATCGTGAGCTTTAAGAGGCTCCCGCCAACACCGTACACATCTACGGGCGTATCATTTTTTTCGAATTCTTTAATGCGGTCAGCAGAGAAACCGCCACTAACGACAATTTGCACGTGATGAAAGCCTTCTTCATTTAATGCTTCTCTTAATGCTTTAACGAGTGAGATATTTACACCTCGTGGGTCAAAACTACCTAAAATATGCTGATTACGAATGAAGTATTGATCAATCATCGTTCTTGATGTATCAATCCGTACACCTTTTAGTTTCTCACCAAATTCACGAGCGACCTTTAAGGAATCTGTAATTACATCATTATTATAATCCACAAGGGCAATTAGATCATCTTGTAGATACGTGGCATGATAAGCCTTCGAAGCTTCAACGACATCTCCATTAAACAATTGAATTAAAGCATGAGGCATCGTTCCAAGACCTTTTTCGCCCCACCACTCATTCATCGCATGTGTCGCTTGAGCAGACATTCCCCCCGTAAAGGCAGCATATCCATCTCCAGCTTGATTGCTAAAATGATCATCACGGTCGCCCATAAAAATAACACGCTTATGCTTGGCTGCTGATACGACTCGATAAACATTAGTTGCGACACTTGTTCGTCTAGCTAAAATACCGTCAATGATCCCTTCTAGGTAGCCAAATTTATGATACGAACCTCGAATGGTTAAGACGGTTTCAAATGGCTTAATCTGATCACCATCTTGTAGAGCATAAATTTCTAACTCATCTGGATCTTCAGCAAACGTATGTAAAAGAGCAATTGACTCATCAATCCCACATAGAATGGCTTCCTCTTTTTGAAAAAACTGCATCGTTACTACTTTATCAGGCTTGTACTTCTTGGCGATTTCTTTTGTTTTCAAAAAATAGACAGCTGAATACCATCCTTCTTTGATTCGTTTATCAAATTTAAAAGTACGATTGGTTAGCCTAGAAAGCTCACCTTTCATCTTCATTTCAATTTCTTTTTTCATTGTATGCCCTCCATCTAGTTGGTTGGCTAGCCTACTTATTTTGAATGATTTATAGCCTTATTCTTTCCAATATGTATGATAATTATCAACGTACTCTTATTCAAAAAGGGAGATTTGAGGGTCTTTCCGGCAGCAATGAACGAGCATCGCATGAAGTTGGCCTCGATGGTGGTACAGATGAGCGACGATCTGAAGAAGCCATTCATATCTTGAATAAGTTGCTCCCCAATACGAAACCATCTTCTCTTGCAACTCTCTATCTGTATACGTCAGATACCTCTTTTCTAAAAATTGATAGTGATTAATAAGCGCCCCTTCTATTTCTTTGATCGTATGAAAAGAATGTTCACTGTAAAACGCTGACATCTCCTCTTCTGTTGCCCCATTACTAATCTTATAGTCTGCTTTAGGGAGGAGGGAGATGTGCTCAAGTAGTTCACCAATCGAGTATTTCATGTCTGTTGGGCGACTATGTAAATCATCGCTATTAAGCTCATGCATGATGCCAATGATCGAATTGATCGCAATCTGAATTTGATGAAGCGCACTTTTACAATAGGCATTCATCGAAAGAACCACCATATATTTATAAGGGCAAAAACAATCAAAGCCCAAGCTAACACTTGCCAATAAGCTTTTCTTCTCTCTTTATGCATCTCAATGCCCCTTTATCTAAAATTTCAAACTAATTACTCACTTCAACATCCTCTCGTAAAATCCCTCCTAAAAAAGCACCATAATAAATCGTTTTGAAAGTTGATTAATATCCATACTTGTCCTCCCAGGATGTATAGTCTTCTTTTATACATTCGATTTACTTACCCTAATATCCTTTTTAAAATGAAAACAAGGAGCTGCCATAGGCAACTCCTTTGTTAATACTTTTTAATATCTTCTAGCTTCAATTAGAAGATTAATCCATGCAATCTCATCATTCATTTCATATGTGACTACTACATCATCCATCACTGTTGCAAATACTCCTTCTCCTAAATAAATGGCGACAAAATCCGCCCTACTTCCATCTGACTCTTCGCTGAAGAACATCACATCGCCTCTTTCTAGTTCTTCGATATGAATCCACTCTCCGCTCGAACGAAGAGTATGCAGGTTGCCTGATAATTCAATGTTCGCGGCTTCTTGATAAACACTTTGAACAAATTCAATAGAAGATCCAGTAAATGATTCCCCGATAAATCTTTCCGTTAGGGTTGCCACGGCTTCGAGATCTCCCTTCGTTTTTTCATATGTCCTTGCCCCATAAAACCTCGGAGGCCAATACGTACTCACAGTCAGATCAACAATAGTCACTCCGCTTGCCTGAGTTGCGACCACCATTTGATTATTTCCTATATAGACAGCTGGAATTAATGAGGACCCTTCAAAGAATAATAGATCTCCAACCTCCGCATCTTCAAGCGAGATCTCGCTGCCTTCTTGCCATTGCTGGCTACCATAGCGAGGAAGCTCAAGTTGATATGCCTGTTTATAGATGYATTGGACAAGTCCTCCTGTATCAAACCCTTGATCCGGATCAGCTCCGCCTAATTGATAAGGGCTTCCAAGTAGTTGATAAGCCTCATAAATAGCTGGATTATCGAGGCGGACTGAAAGACTATCAAAACGTTTAACCCCTGTAAAATGTTCGCGCCAGTACGAATTCATATAGRAAATCGTAGTCATCCCTTCTTCACCAGTTGCATGAATCATATAATCGTCCCCTAAATAAATGGCGACATGCGAGATTTCTTCTTGCCATGTGCCTGAAAAATAAAGAGCATCACCAGGTCTGATATGGTTATCAAGGGAAACATCTTCTATATTTGTGCCTTTTGATAGAATCGTTTCTCCTACTTCCCATTGTTTATAGCTGATTCTTGGGAGGTATATTCCTTTTGCTTCTTTAAAGGACGTTTGAATTAAGAAAGAACAATCAAATGCATCTAGTGTGCTCCCAGTCATAAGGTAGGGAGTCCCCATATAATTCATTGCCTCTTGGATGACTGGATTTTCATGACCTACATACGTTTCAGGGTTGGATTTTTTTAGAATTTCTTCGGTGTAGCGTACTGCCCCTACATAACGATCTGCATAATAGGTATGAAACTCTAGATGACGTTCCTGCACCCCTTCTGAAGTAGCGGTTATGAACTGATCATCCCCCGTATAGATACCGGTCAGCCACTCCTCATTATTTAAAAAGAAAACAAGATCTCCTTCTTGAAGTTCATCACGCGCAATTTGAAGACCAGCTTCATATTGCGGGAATGATAGCTTTGAGAGCCAGCTCCCGGTTACTTCCCGATAAACATAATAAGCAAATGACCCTGTATTAAAGCCATCTTCTGGATTATCTCCCCTTCTGTTATAAGGAGTCCCAATTAAAGAACGAGCTTTCTTTACAATTTCATTTGACGAAGAAGGCGGAGTGAGATTTTCTTCGGTATAGCGTTTGGCACCAACAAACGCCTTAGACCAGTACTCACTCATGATTAAATTTCGTTCTGTTAATCCCTCACTTGTTACAATCACAAAGCGACCATTTTCTATATAGATACCTGACATTAAGTATGTCCCTTGAAAAAAGACCACATCACCAGGCTGTAACAGATCTTGATTCACCTCTTCTCCAAGAAGCCATTGATCACTAGCTGCTCTTGGAAGCGCGAACCCTTTTGCTTCATTAAAAACATATTGGACAAACTCTGAGGTTATAAAATCTTGTTCATTGACACCAATCATGTCTAACGATAGTTTCGCTACAGGCTCCTCTATTGTAATGGAGTCTTTCATATATCGATTAGCTCCGATATAAATACCAGACCAATAACTACTGCTGTTCAGATTCACTTGCGCTATCCCTGTGCTTGTCACAACGACAAAGCGACCATTTTCAATATAAATACCTGACATTAACGAGCTTCCTTGAAAAAAGAGCACATCACCAGCAACTAAATCATCACGTTCAATCTCTATTCCCATTAAACGTTGATCTCGTGCAAAGCGTGGAAGGTCAATATTTCTCGATTCAGCATACACATACTGAACAAATTCCGAAGTGATAAACCCTTGATCATTAGGACCGATMAAGTCTACTGCTAACTGAGCAGCTGGGTC